>DATDGM010000168.1:0-34202 GCA_036522075.1 Candidatus Sulfotelmatobacter sp. | reverse complement strand
CGCCATGTCTCCCTTAACGCAGCTAGAAATTACGCTCACTCGTTGCAGTTCCTTCTGACTCAACGCGAATGTCCTTCCTCTCATAGGGTGACATTTTCACGTTGCCGTTAGGGGGTGACAGAATTATGGAGCTAAAACAGTCGTGAGAACTGAGAAGCTCCAACAGCTCCACGGATGCTAGAATATTTCCTTGGTCGAGGCCTGATCTGGGGCGCTTACATCCCTTGACCGGCGGGCGGCATCTCTCCAATACTAAGTGGTCGGTTCCGACGCTCAGTTTCTCGAAGCGTGGGTGCTGCATACGTGAGTTTCAGTTGAGTGGTTCATACCGAAGGACTGCAAAATCTCATCGTTTCAAAGGACCATTCATGAAGAAGTTTGCAATCGTGGGGCTGCTGGCGCTGGGATTTTTCCTGGGAGGCTGTGGCACGACCCGCACCCCCACGACGGAAGCGGGTGGGCACTGGGAAGTCATTTTTGCCGCCGGAAACCCGCCCGTCAATGAGACGCTGTTTAATTTCGAGACCACGTTTACGGTAAGCGGCAGCGGAGCCTTGATTGTCACCAACGTGAATTTTCTAACCACCGGTCCATGTTTCGCAGTAAGTGGGGTGGGAGACAGAGTGGCTGGAAAGTGGAGTGTGACCTCGGCGCCCAGCGACCCGATCGCGACGGCAAACGTGACTTACACGGTACAGGGTGGAGGCAACCTGCTGACCCTAACAGGCACGGCGACCGGAAGCACCAATACTGTTACCGACGTGACAAACTGGAGTGCGGTTACTGGCACCTGGACCCTAACGGGAAATTCCAACTGCACTGGTTCCGGTGCGTCACCCGGCGGGACGTTCACTATGTGCCCCAACGGTACGACCTGTACGATCACCTAGTCGGCGCAACTTCGGCATGAGAACCAGTGCTTCTCAACGGTAGCTGGAGCTGCAGTGAGCATTGTGCGGTGAACTTTCCTCCAGGGAATCAATCTGAGCTTGTGTTTCCAGCCCCCGGGCTAGAACCACTCGCTGCGATACGCGACCCACCACGCGATAAACAAGATCGGAATGGTCGCCGCGATGCCCCACCACAACGGAAGCAAAAAGTCCGCCAACAGACCGAGCAGCATGAACACCATCCAGAAGATCTTGCGTTCCATCAAGCGATTGTAGGCCAGTCCAATTGAAAACGCCCCGGCTTTCGCCGGGGCGTTGCTTTGATCAAAACCACAACCTAGAACATGTTCCACAGGAACTGGTTGTAGACCTCGTGGTGGAATTGCACTTCGGCGGGCTTCACCACCGTGCCCAGCAGGCGCGGGCAACGGTCGGCGGATGCCTGTTTCAGATCGGCGTAACGGGTCTTCACATCCTCGCCCAGCAGTTTAGTTGTCCACTCGGCTTTGCGGAAGTCCTCGATCGCCGTGTAGATGTTGTCGGGTAAGTAGCGCTCGGCCTGGCGCAGGTTCTTGATCTTAGCCGTGCTGCCTTCCAGTCCGGTCTTGAAGATCGCGAGCAACACCAAGTAGGGGTTGGCGTCGGGCGCGACGGCACGCACTTCCGTTCGCATGCTGCGTTCGTTGCCGATCGGAATGCGAATCATGGCGCCGCGGTCCACCGCCGATGCCTTCAGCTGATTGGGGGCCTCAAAGTGCGGGTCGAGACGCCGATACGCGTTCACGCTGGAATTGAAGGCTAAACAAAGATCGTTGCCGTGGGTGAGCAGGCGATCGAGAAATTCATAGCCCAGCTTGCTGAGCTTCTCTTCGCCCTTGGGATCCCAAAACAAGTTCTTGCCGTCTTCGCTGATGGAAACGTTGGTGTGCATGCCACTGCCATTCACGCCCACCACAGGCTTCGGCAGGAACGATGCGGTGAGACCCATGTTGCGGGCCACCTGGCGGCAGATCAGTTTGTAGAGTTGGATTTGGTCTGCGGCGGCGACTACTTCGCCGTAGCCGTAATTGATTTCAAACTGCGAAGGCGCGACTTCGGGATGATCCTTTTCGTTCTGGAAGCCCATGGAGCGCTGCACTTCGGCAGTGGTGTCAATGAAACTGCGCAATGGATCGCCCGGCAGCGAGTGATAGTAGCCCCCGGTATTGACGTACTCGAATTTGCCGGTGTTGTGATACTCGCGTTCGGCCTCCGCGCCCTGGAAGAGGAAGCCCTCAATCTCATTGGCAGCGTTCAGGGTGTAGCCCTTTTTCTTATGCTGCTCGGTGGCGAACAATTTGAGCACGCTGCGGATATCAGCGCTATAAGGTTCGCCGTTCTTGTCGATCACCTCGCCGAACGCCAGCACTTTGCCGGGCCCGAACACGTCCGCGGGCCCCCAATAGAACGCAGCCCAGTCAATGCCCAGCCTAAGATCGCTTTCGCGCTGCGCCGTGAAGCCGCGGATGGACGATCCATCGAAGGTGAGATTGTCATAACTCTTCAGCAGGAACTTCTTGTCGTAGTCGAGCATGTGCAAGCGGCCTTCGAGATCGCTAAAGAGCACCGTCAGTGCCTTGATGCGCTTCTCGTCGCTCAAGTACTTGAGTCGGTCTTCCTGAACCTTGTGCGCCGCAATGCGGTTCTTGCGCTGCTCTTTTGCCTTCAGGTTGAGGTCTTCGAGTTCGTCATAGGTGAGGGCCAGGAAATCGCGAAGTTCGTTGGGCATGGATGTCGTCTTAATCTCCTAATTAATGAACCGATGAATGTGTGGCGATTACAGGGAGTTGCGCGGGCCAGCAACCAACACGGAAGAATAATCGCAGGGCATGGCCCCTGCCAATCGAAAAAGCTGATGGGAGGGATAAAAGAGATTTATTCGCGACGGCTAGCGAAACTTTGGGCTCCCCCGCAAGCGCTGTCACGTCTGAACCGGAGCCAACACGGAAACAGTCCATTCATGCATGGGATGCAGCGAGCCGCAATCCAGGCACTTGGTTTGTGAATATTGGGTCTTGCAATTTGGGCAGGCGGCCCGGGTCTGGAACGTGTCGAATGGCTGGCCGCAACGTCCGCATTTCCAATATTCTCCGATTGGCGGCGATGTCTTACAGGTGGCGCAGGCAAACTCCTGCCGCCGCGGCACTTTGGCGAAACGTAACAGCGCACGCGCATGTTGCAGGCCGCCCCAGCAGTTCATCAGCATGAAAACGGCGAGCGCTCCGTACCAGATTGAGCCCATCCAGAGAGCAAGACCAATGAACCCCGCGACGCCGATCAAGCCAAGAATTGTGGCGACCATCAAGCTGCGGCCGCGTCCCAGCACAAACCACAACAGCGAGCGAAGAATCTGCCCGCCATCCAAAGGATAGATGGGGAGAATGTTGAAAATCAGGAGGCCTACGTTTATGTACAGAACCGCGTGTACCAGCGCAAAGACGTCTGGGGACGTCTCTGCCCATCCCGCGGATCGGCCCAAAATGACGAGCAGGTACAAGATCGGCAGGAGCGCCACGTTCACCAGCGGTCCCGCCGCGATGCTCCACAGCGTAGCCCCAGGCCGGGGCGGCGGGTCTACGTAGGCGACCCCGCCGAGGGGCCACAACACAATCTGGTTCGCCCTTCCCCCCACTTGCCGGCAAGCTAAGGCGTGCCCGAACTCATGAAGCATCACAATCAAAAACAGCGCCAGATACTCCAGCACATTCCAGGTAACAGAAGAATAGCTACCCCTGCGGCTCTGGATTTCATACACTGCCACCACAAACCATGACCAATGCAGGAACAAATCAATTCCGGCGAAGCGAAAAAGGCGTATCGACCCTTTGTGGCTCGGCATGTGGGCAGTCTACTTCATATTCTTATTCGGGAGTAACCGGAAGCAGAGCGACATCCTTGGCGCATTCTTTGCGGCAAAAGCTGCTTTTGGCGAATCCGAAGGGTTAGGGTCCCGATCTTTTCCAAGCTCGCACCCACGAGTTATCGAGAGCGTCGCGGCCCACTTTTCGCAAAAGATGCGAGAAATGGGGCGCCCATCTCTGGATCAGAAGTCTTCGCAGGAAGCAGTTTTTACCCCTGCCGGTGGGCCGAGGCTCCTGCCGCGAGCTCGCGCAGAGTACTAAGGAAACCGGCGGCGTTGGCGGGGTTGGAAAGCGCATCGAGCGTTACAGTGACGGAAAACTGCGGGGATTCGGGGCAGAAGCGGACTTGCAGCACGTCCTGCTGGCGCACGGTCATCAGGGCGTTGAGCTCGGAGCTGGGATCTTCTTTCCAGTGCGTGCGGGTCGTAAGAATAAATGGGCCAGGATGGTAAAGATCCCATTCGCGCTCGCTGCGCTGGCGCGCGCCCACGCCGCGGCTGCGCGCCGACCAGCGATGGCGCACGACCTCTAAATGGAAGCTGGGCGAACCGCCCAGGTCGGCTTCAAAAGTGAGCGTTTCTTTCTGCTTGCGCCAGCAGCTTATGATCCAGTGCACAGGCGAAGGCCGCGGCCGGAATCGCAGGGTGACATGCGCGTCTTCAAATCCACGCGAAGGAAACTGCAGACGGGCATGAAGGCGCGAGCTGCCCAGACCGAGCCATTGGGACTTAAGGACGTTGCCTTTTCCGACGCATGCCGCTTGCACCCAGCACAACGCCGCCATGCCTTTGCGGCGGTTGTAAAGGGCAAACACCAGGTACCAGAGCCCCAGAACGGCGACTGCGCCGGTAACGTCAATAAGCAGAAGGCGCCCCACAACGTTCCTCTGATGCTGATGGTACGACCAAGGTTGCGGCCACTGCAAGAGGGCCAATCGTGCTATTTCCGCTTTTTCTGTGGAAACGGGGCTGACAGCAGCAAGGCTCATGTGGGGACAGCCGCCTCCGGCTGTCCAGTCGAGCGTAACTCGACTATTTCTCAACATATACGGTGCCAGGGGATCCGCTGCAACCGCTACAATTGTCGGCGTGCCCTTCGTGATTCGCGACTTCCGCCCCGAGGATTTCGAAATCCTCTGGCGCATGGACCAGGAATGTTTCGCCCCGGGCATTTCCTATTCCCGTCCGGAGCTCAAGTTTTTCATCCGCAGGCGGCGATCGTTCACCCTCGTGGCGGAGCTAGCTCCGGAACAAGCGGGCGAACAGGGCGCGGCAAAACGGGTAGAGAAAACTGGCGCGGGGGATGCCAACGCCCGGGTCGCGGGTTTCCTCGTCACTCAGACCGGCCGCGCGGGCCACATTATTACGATCGACGTAGCCACTTCCGCGCGGCGATTGGGCGTGGGATCGCAATTGCTACAGGCTGCGGAAGATCGTCTTCGGGAGGAGGGGAGTACTGCCGTCGGCCTCGAGACCGCCGTCGACAATCTTGCCGCGCTGGTGTTCTACAAACGGCACGGTTACAGCGTGATCGAGACCGTGCCGCGCTATTACTCGAACGGCGTGGATGCATTGCGGCTGAAAAAAGACCTGGCTCCGGCGCCATAGCTGGGCAACCGAAAATCGGCATCCCCATATGGCTGCCGGCGACGCTACTTCTTTCTCCGTTGTACAATGCCGCTGCCTGCGGAGTTCAAAGAAAGCCTGTCCCTCGGGCTGACCTCTCACGCGGCTGAGATTAACGATTCCGTTCGGAGGAGAAGTTTTCCATGCAAATTCTACGAGTCGCAGCTAGCCTGGTTGTATGGATCATAGTCGCTATTTCAGCCGGTGCTCAGGCGTGGGTGCCGCTGGTGAATCAGCCCAATCCCAACCTTGGGCTGGGCAATCCACTCTTACTCACCGATGGCACCGTCATCATGCATGAAGCGTGCGGATCGACGTGGTGGCGGCTGACTCCCGATCAATTCGGGGACTACGTCAACGGAACCTGGAAGCGAATCGCGTCATTGCCTGCAGGATATGCGCCTCTCTACTTTGGCTCCGCGGTATTGCCCGATGGACGAGTGATTATGGAGGGCGGCGAATACAACTCGAGCAAGCCGGGCAGGTGCCGCGCCGTGTGGACTAATAAGGGCGCCATCTACGATCCCAAGACGAACACGTGGACCGCCATGACTCCGCCCCCCGGTTGGTCCACCATTGGGGACGCACAGAGCGTGGTCCTTGCAAATGGGACCTATATGCAGGCCAACTGCTGCACCAAACAATCGGCCTTGCTGGATGCCACGACGCTGACCTGGACGCTCACCGGAAGGGATAAGTTCGACGTTAACGACGAAGAAGGTTGGACGCTGCTGCCCGATGGAACGGTACTGACCGTGGACGCTTACGTGTTCAAGTACGAAGCCAATGGCATGAATTACGAAATCTACAACCCGGCAACGAAGAACTGGAAAAGCGGACCAGCCAGCGGAACGATGGTGCAGCTCTGGGATTCCTATCCCGACGCGCAGCTGGCTTCCGACGAGGTCGGTCCGATGGTTTTGCGGCCGGATGGAACCGTATTCGCGACGGGAGCGAATGGCGCGCCCGGAAATGGCAACGGACACACTGCGATTTACGACACCAAGAGCCAGACCTGGACCGTGGGCCCCAATTTTCCCGACGATCTGGACGTCGCCGACGGCCCCGCTGCCTTGCTGCCCGACGGCAAAGTGCTGGTGCAGACCAGTCCGGGGATTTTCGGAATCGGCTCCAAGTTCTTCGTGTGGGATGGAAGCACTTTGACCAACGTCACCGCCGGGAACACGGATGCGCCGAACATTCCTTCCTACATCGGCAATATGCTGGTCCTGCCCACCGGCCAGATTTTATGGACCGACTTCGGCGACGTCTGGGTTTACCAGCACGGCGGCAATCCAAACCCGGAGTGGAAGCCGCAGATCAGCTTCGTGCCCTCAGACATTACCCGCGGAAAAACCTATGTCATCGCGGGATCCAATTTCAACGGATTCTCCCAGGGCGCGGCCTACGGCGACGACGCTCAGGCTGCCACCAACTATCCGCTGGTGCGTTTCACTAACCGCGAAACCGGCAACGTCTACTACGCGCGCACGCACGATCACAGCACCATGGCCATTGCCTACACCGGAATTGCCTCGACTAATTTCGACGTTCCCGCGAAGGCCGAAACCGGGTTGAGCGATTTGGTGGTGGTGGCCAACGGAATAGCTTCTTCTCCGGTGACCGTGAACGTGCACTGAGGAATCTGGACGAACTGCTCGAAAGGTGCGCAGGGAAAGTCTCTGGAAATTTTCTTAGGATGAAGGTTGCCATTCAGGGCGAACGCGGCTCGTTCAGCCACGAGGCGGCGGAGCGGATGCTGCCAGGCTGCGCCGTGGTTGCCTGCGCCCGCTCGGCGGAAGTGTTCGACCGAGTCGAGCGGGGAACTGCCGCGTGCGCGGTAATCCCCATCGAGAACACGCTGGCCGGCACGGTGGCCGAACACGCCGACTTATTGGTGGCGCGAAATGTGTTTATCCAGGGCGAATGCCGGCTGCGCATCGTGCACAACGTGATCGCCGCTCCGGGCGTGAAGTTTTCGGCGATAAAGCGAGTGTTGTCGCATCCCGTAGCTCTCGACCAGTGCCGCGATTTCTTTCGCAAGAATCGGCAGATTGAATCGGTCCCTTTCTACGACACCGCGGGCAGCGTGAAGCATGTGATCGCTGGAAGAATGAAAGACGCGGCCGGAATCGCCAGCCGCCATGCCGCTCACGAATACGCAGGCAGAATTCTGCAGGCCGGCATCGAGGACGACAAAAATAATTTCACCCGCTTTTTCTTGATTCGAAAATCGAGCGGCGGGAACCGCGCCAAACGCAGTGCTGAATCAGGCATGCATTTCGCAGAACCGGTTCCGCAGCGCGCCAACAAAACTTCGATCGCATTCAAAGTAAAGAACGTCCCTGGAGCGCTGTTCAAATCGCTCAGCGTGTTTGCCCTGCGCGACATCGACCTGAGCAAGATCGAATCGCGGCCCATGCGCGGACGTCCCTGGGAGTACGTGTTCTACGTTGACTTTCTCCGCGGCGACGACGAACCCGCCCGCAACGCGCTGCGCCATCTAGGCGAGGTCGCAGATTTTGTGAAAGTGCTGGGGATTTACCCGGGAGCGTGACCTGTGCTCTCAGCCTGTTTCGGGTGCTCAGCGGACTTCCCATTCCGGGCGCGAGTCGATTTCTCTTGGCAAGAACCCATTATCCGCGTTAGCCTCTGCACCTCGGAGATGTGGCGTCCGCTCCTCGCCGGACTACAATTGGCCAGACTTGACAGGCACTTGCCGGAAGCGGGGTTGCAACCTTTCCGAGAGAGTATCATCTAAACTTGAGCGAGTTACACTCAAGGAGACATATGAGCCAGCAGTCGCCATCCGAGCGCGCTCCTAAGTCCAAGGAAACCAAGGAAATGCAAGACTCACGAGCACTGCCAGTGCTGCCCGTGCGGGACACGGTCCTGTTTCCCCACGCGGTTTTGCCGCTTACGGTAGGGCGCGAAAGCTCGGTCCAGCTGATTAATTCGCTGGGAGAAGATAAGACCATCATCGTCGTCGCGCAGCGCGAGGCCCGCGTAGACGCGCCTCAACCCGCCGACCTCTACACGATTGGCACCTCGGCGGTGGTGCACAAAGTCGTGAAGATGCCCAACCAGAGCCTGTTCGTGTTTGCCGAAGGCCTGGAACGCGTGAAGCTTGGCGAGTTCACGCAACTGCAGCCGTTTATGCGCGCCAAGGTTTCGCCCGTGCCGGAACCACCCGCGCCCACTGAAACCTCAGAGACCGAGGCTCTGCAACGCAACGTGCTTACGCTGTTCCAGCAGATCGTTGCGGGTTCGCCCACGCTTTCTGACGAGCTTTCCACCGTGGCCATGAACATCGACGAGCCCGGCCGCCTGGTGGATTTCATCGCCTCGTCTCTGCCATCGCTTTCGACGCCCGATAAGCAGGACACGCTCGAGACCATCGATCTGCGTGTGCGTCTCGAAAAAATCAACCAGCACCTTGCCAAAGAACTGGAAGTCCAGCAACTGCGCAACAAAATTCAGAGCGAAGTGCAGGACCGCGTGCAGCAGACCCAGCGCGAGTATTACCTGCGCGAGCAGATGAAGGCCATTCAAAAAGAATTGGGCGAGCAGGATGAAGGCCAGCGCGACGTTGAAGACTTAAAAAAGAAAATCGAAGAAGCCGGCATGCCTGATGAAGTAAAAAAGGAAGCCCTCAAGGAATTAGGCCGGCTTTCCCGCATGTCGCCGATGGCGGCCGACTACTCTCTGACGCGCAACTACATCGAATGGCTGGCGGTTCTGCCCTGGGCCAAGACTTCGGGGGGCGAAATCGAAATTCCCAAAGCCAAGGAGATTCTCGACGCCGACCACTACGACCTGGAGAAAGTGAAAGACCGCATTCTCGACTATCTTTCTGTCCGCCGCCTGAAGCCAAACATGAAGGGGCCGATCCTGTGCTTTGTCGGACCTCCGGGCGTGGGCAAGACTTCGCTTGGCAAATCGATCGCGCGCTCACTGGGACGCAAATTCGTGCGGCTTTCGCTCGGCGGTGTGCACGATGAAGCCGAAATCCGCGGCCATCGCCGCACGTACATCGGCGCGTTGCCGGGGCAGATTATTCAAGGAATTCGCCGTGCCGAGACCAAAGATCCGGTTTTCATGCTCGACGAAATCGACAAAGTAGGCCGCGATTTCCGCGGCGATCCCGCGTCAGCCCTGCTCGAAGCGCTCGATCCCGAACAGAATGCCAGCTTCCGCGACAACTATCTCGACGTAACGTTCGACTTGTCGAAGGTGCTGTTCATCACCACCGCGAACATGCTCGATCCCATTGCCGAGCCGCTGCGCGACCGCATGGAAATCATAGAACTGCAAGGCTATAGCGAAGAAGAAAAGTTGCACATCGCGTTCCGCTATCTGGTTCCGCGCCAGATCGATGAAAACGGGATTACGGCCGAGCAGATCGAGTTTCCCGACGAGGCGGTGCGCTACGTCATCCGCCACTATACCCGGGAAGCGGGCGTGCGCAATCTGGAACGCACTCTCGGAACCATCTGCCGGAAACAGGCTCGCCGTTTGGCTGAAGGCAAGCACGAGAAGCTGGTGGTCACGAAAGAGGTCATTCAGGAATTTCTCGGCGGCATCAAGATTCGTACCGAAGGGGAACTGGAAGAACGCACACAGCGGCCGGGCGTGGCCGTGGGACTGGCCTGGACTCCGTCAGGCGGAGATGTGCTCTTCGTGGAAGCCAGCCGCATGCGCGGCAAGGGCGGTTTCACCATCACGGGCCAGATTCAGGACGTAATGCGCGAATCGATGCAGGCCGCGCACAGCTGGGTGCGTTCGAATGCCTTGCGCTTAGGGCTGGACGAAGAATTTTTCGCCAGCCACGACATTCACATCCACGTGCCCGCGGGCGCGATTCCGAAGGACGGTCCGTCGGCCGGGGTCACGATTGTGACCGCGCTGGTGTCATTGCTCTCCGGACGCCGCGTCCGTTCATTGACCGCGATGACTGGCGAAATCACGCTCAGCGGAAACGTTCTTCCGGTGGGCGGCATCAAGGAGAAAGTTCTGGCCGCAAAGCGGGCGGGGGTTCGCGATGTGATTCTGCCCACAGAAAACAAGATGAACGTGGAGGAAGATCTAACCCCCGAGCAGACCGAGGGCGTCACCTTCCATTACGTAAAAACCATCGACGAAGCCCTGCATGTCCTGATTCCGATCGAAGAAGCCGCGGCGGAGACCCACTCCGTAGCGGAAGGCGCGAAGGCGGCTGGGCAGACGGTTCGTCCGGTGGACGAACCCCAGCCGGTTCACGCCGGAACGCATGCCTGAACTGTCGCTGAGTCGGCGTGAAGTCGCGCAACCAGAAGGCGCGCGCAACCAAAACCACAAAATGGCCGTTCCCAAAAGGGGCCGGCCGTTGTCTTTTATGGCACCTTCGTTACCACGTAGTGATTGACTTCGCCGGAAGGCGACTCTAGTCTACGAGCAGCTTTCCACCAGCTACAACTCTCCCCCGTTAAATGTGGTTTTGCAAGTCCCGGCCTCAGGGCCGATGTGTGCTTGTTGCAGAAAGACCAAATCAAAAAACCAATTCCAAGGAGACTATCCAACCATGGGACAGTTGTTGCGTCACGTTACCGTTGCCACCCTGTTAATAGCGCTCGCTTCCTTCGTTTACGGACAAGCCGCTTTTTCTGGTCAGCCCGCGGGTCGGCCCGCGTCTGCCTCGGCATCGAACGCCAGTGCCTCATCCTCCGGGCCAACCGTCGGCATTGGAGTGAAGGGGTCGCTGCTTGGCGGAGGCGTAGAAGTTGCGGCCCGCGTAACCCACCGCACCAATTTGCGGGCTGGCTTCAACGTGTTTAACTACAGCCGAGATTTTCACAAGGACAGCATTGCCTACAACGGCCAGTTGAACTTTAAGACGGTGGAAGCCCACTACGACATTTTTCCTTTCGCGGGAAAATTTCGTGTGAGTCCCGGAGTGCTGGCCTACATCGGCGATCCCGTGACCGCCACCGCCGCGGTACCAGGCGGGCAGAGCTTTTCGCTCGGTGGCACAACCTACTATAGCGACACCGGCACACCGGTCAGCGGAAGTGGCAAGATCGATTTCAACCGTGCCGCGCCCATGGCCACGTTTGGCTGGGGAAACCTGGTTCCGCGCAACCACGGACATTTCAGCGTTCCAGTCGAGTTGGGCGTGGCTTTCCAGGGGTCGCCCAAGGCCAGTCTGAACCTGGCGGGCAACGTCTGCGATTCTCCGGGAATCAACTGCCGCAGCGTGGCGTCCGACGCGACAGTGCAGAGTCACATTCTCTCCGAGCAGAACAAGTTGAATAACAGCATGTCGTTTTTCAAAGCGTACCCGATCATTTCGGTGGGTTTCGGATATAGTTTCTAGTCAGCCGCAGTGACCCGGCGTCGTTGTGAAAACGGTTGCGAAAGGGCAAGAGCGAGGACCGTCACCTAGCCTTCCGCCCGGGACGTTCGCACCCATTCGGCGACCAGCGACGCCAGGACCACCAGGACCGTGGTCCAAATGATGTAGAGGGTCTGCTGCTCGATCTGCCGGTGAACTGGTTCGGCGAAGTCGAAATCCACTGCATGCAGCGCTTGATCGACAAACGCGTGCAGGCCCTGGGCCGCTTTCCACACCAGGCTCCCATCACTACGCAGGCCGCTTAAACTGAGGCCGCTCAGCAGTCCGGTCGCTCCCGCTTGAAATCTGGCGCTGGCCTTGGCGACCGCGATCACAGAAAAAAGCGTGCCGTTCAGGATTCCCGCCAGCAGGCAGCATGGCAGCGAATAGGCGACATGCAATCCCACGTAGACCAGCAAAACGTTGACACCCACCCATAGGCCGCCGAGCAGCGGCACCCACACGATGTAGGATGAAGTTGCCCAAGGCCCGCCTACGGTCAGAGCGCGGTCCGCGGAGACCGGCATAGGTACCTCCTCAAAAGCTCACGAAAGCATAGTGACGTTGAGCAGGCTTTCGTTGCATGCCGACCCAGATTTCATTGAGTACAGTGCCAGCCGCGATAAACTGACGACTGTCCCTATGCGCATACGCGTTCTTTTCTTCGGCATGCTGAAAGATCTGGCTGGCAAGTCCAGTGATTTACTGGATTTACCCGATTCCGCCTCGGTCGCGGATGTGCTGGCGTACTATGCTTCGCGGACGCCTCGCTTCAAAGACTCACTCCCCTCGCTGGCCGTGGCTGTGAATCAGCAATACGCCGCCCCCCAGGCGAAACTACAGCAGGATGACGAAGTCGCCTTGTTGCCGCCAGTGAGCGGAGGATCTGGAAAAGGATCCAGCGATTCCGAGCGTAGTGAGGCAGAGTCGCAGCGCGGCCATGGCGTCCCGACTGTCCGTTCGAAGATTGTCCACTCGAAAATTGTCCACTCGAAAATTGATACCGAGCAGGTCCTTGCCGGCCTAAAGCGCGGAGAAGATGGCGCGGCCGTAGTTTTTGAAGGCGTGGTGCGCAACCAGACTCGCGGCCGCAAAACGCTCTATCTCGACTACCAAGCCTACGAAGAAATGGCTCTGCAGCAGATGGAAGTTCTGGCCGAGCAGTCCCTGAAGCAATTCCAGATTCGCGACGTGGCGCTGGTGCATCGCCTGGGGCGGCTCGAGATCGGCGAAACCAGCGTTCTTGTCGTGGTCGCGTCGGCTCACCGCGCAGCGGCTTTTGACGCCTGCCGCTGGCTCATCGATACCCTCAAGCGCACCGTCCCCATCTGGAAAAAGGAATTTTTCGAAGATGGCGCGGTATGGGCCGACGGTGAGCCCTTTCCTGCGGAAATCCCACGCGCAAACCGCTCCGGCTAGGCAGCCCTGTCAGGCGGCTCGCATCTAAGTGATTGCCCAGGGGCTGCCGTGGGGCAGATTGGGCCAAGGTATAATTTCGGTCACTCGAATTATCGTTACCCAAATTTCCGTCACTCTAGTTTCCGTCACTGCATGAGAAAATCCGGCTTCCTGGCTCAACTGATTCTGGGCGTGCTGTTCTTAACTGGTGCCGGGCTGGCGCAGCAGGCGCCCGCTCATCCCGAGCCTGCCGAAACGCTAAAAGTCGATGTCAAACTGGTCAACGTGTTCGTTACCGTGACTGACGCTGAAAACGCTCCGGTCGGCGGCCTGACAAAAGACAATTTCCGACTTCTGGAGGATGGCCAGGAACAAACCATTTCCATCTTTGAGAAGCAATCAGCAGTGCCGCTGTCGATTGCCCTGGCCGTGGACACGAGTCTGAGCACGCGCCACGACCTGCCCCTCGAGCAGGCTTCCGCCAAGCGCTTTGCCCACACCATCCTGCGTCCCGTCGATGCCCTGTCGGTGTATGGGTTTAGTGAATATGTGCGCGAATCCACCGGCTTTACCGCAGACTTGAAGCGCATCGACGAGGGCATCGATCACATCCGCCTCGGGGCCGCGACCGCGCTTTACGACGCCATCTATCTGGTTTCGCGAGCGCTCGATCGCCGCCAGGGCCGCAAGGTGATTGTCCTGATCACCGACGGCGGAGATACTATCAGCAAGATCGACTACAAAGAAGCGGTGCGTGCAGCGCAGGAGGCGGAAGCCATTGTTTACAGCATTATTGTGGTGCCCATCGAGAACAGCGCCGGTCGCGAAACCGGAGGCGAGCATGCCCTTATTCAGCTTTCCGCGGATACCGGCGGCAAGCATTACTACGCGACCTCGATGGCGCAGCTCGACGACGCGTTCCAGAAAATCAGCGACGAGCTGCGCACCCAATATCTGCTGGCCTATTACCCCCTGCGCCGTACATCTTTTTCCGATTTCCGCCGCATCCAGGTCAATGTGCTGGGCCGGACCGACGCTTCCGCCTATCACGTCCGCCATCGCGCCGGTTACTACACTGTGAAATCGGACTTCTGAAGGGGATTATTCCTGGGAATCGTGGTTTGGGTAGCGGTTAGTTTCGTTTTCTTTACCTGACGAGCGTCATCTTGAGTGGAGCCGTTTTTCAGGCGGAGTGAAGGATCTCCCGCTTAGCCGGCCCGGCGAGTAAGCCATACTGATGCACCACGGAGGTTCGGCATTCATTGCGAGATGGGCAGATTTGCAGATATATTGGCATATTCGGCTTACGAGACAGAACTTGGCTGGCGCGTTGCTGTTCCTGCCCAAACTTATCATTCCGGGATTGCGGGAAGATTCAATTTTGAGTTTGCGGTTGCGGGGTGCGAGTTCTTAAGTTGAGATTTTCGCCGGGCCGGCGTGAATGATGTTTCGCCTGACGATCTTCAGTTCGACGATTATTGACACCCGCTTCACGAAATTTCCCGAAGACATAGGCAAGTCGGAGTTCTGAAAAGGAAAGGTAGAACATGTTGCTTGACGCTGAATCTCGCCGCGCCCAGGCGCCGCTGAACCTGAGAACGTTGCCCATGAGGACTGCCTCTCTGGTGCTGTGCGTGCTGGCCTGCTCGGCGCTGCTGCTGGCCCAGACCACGATTTCCACGGGAAGCATCCAGGGCGTGGTCATGGATCCAACGGGCGCGGTGGTAGACGGGGCGAAGATTTCCATCAGCAACAAAGCCACGGGACGCGTAATCACAACTACAACCACCTCGGCCGGGGCCTACGCATCGGGCGCGTTGACCCCCGGGAATTACACGCTGCGAGCAGAAGCGCCGGGATTCAGCACCGCGCAGCTTGCCCTCACGGTGCAGGTCGGCGTCACTTCCACCGGAAACATCAAATTGGTTGTAGGGAAGGCCGCGCAAGTGCTGGATGTACAAAGTAACGAAGTTGCGGTCAACACCGAACAGGCCACGGTTCAGGGAGTTCTAACCGCCGACCAGATCGAAAACCTGCCCATCAACGGAAGAAACTTTCTCGATCTTGCCCAGTTGGAGCCGGGAGTGCAGATCCAGGACGGGGGAAACTTTGACCCCACCAAGAATGGTTTTTCGTCCATTTCGTTCGGCGGACGCTTCGGGCGCACCGCCCGTATCGAAGTTGATGGTCTCGACATCAGCGATGAAACCGTTGGCACCACAACGCAGAACGTGCCCGAGGGGGCCATTCAGGAATTCGGAATCCAGCAGTCCGCTCTCGATCTTTCCACCGAGCTCACTTCTTCGGGGTCGGTCAGCGTCACCACCAAACCGGGCACCAACGCCTATCATGGAGAGGGCTACTACTTTTTCCGCGACCAATCGCTCGACGCCAATCTGCCCGGCGGCATCGACAATCCTTTTCAGCGCAATCAATTTGGCGGTAACGTTGGCGGGGCCATCCTGAAAGACAAGCTGTTTTTCTTTCTGGACGTCGAGCGCACCAAGCAGGATCTGCTCAACCCGGTTCTGCCAGGCGGAGCTTTTTCCACACTCATCGGCAGCTACTCCTCGCCCTTCCGGGAAGTGGAAGGCCTCGGTCGTCTCGACTGGCAGATCAATAACAATTTCAAGTTCTTCTATCGCTTCTCCTACGATCAAAACCATAGTGTGTTAGCGATCATTCCCAACAGCTTCCAGCCCTTCGGCAATGTAAATCACACTCCGGTCCACGCCATGGGTCTCGATTTCAGCACCGGACCCTACACTCACAGCATTCGTTTCGGGTACACCAAGTTCCGCAACGGAATTGTGGATGCGGTAGCCGGGTCGAGTATCTTTAATCCCGCCCCTGGCATTGAACTTGCTATCGGCAGCGATCCCGATTGCCTCACGCCTGGAGCGGACTCTTTCTGTTCCGGGCCAAGTTTTCTGGCACCGCAACAGACCTACCAGTCTAACCATCAGTTCAAGTACGACGGCAGCCGGGCCCTGGGCGCGCATATACTCCGCTACGGCGGGGGATGGAACCACATTTTAGGCGGAGGCTTTGCCAGTTTCCTGGCGCTTGGGCCGGCGGTCTCTGCAGGACTGTCGGACTGTAATGTGACCTGTATGACGCTGGGTGGAGCGATTAACCCGCTCGACTATCCAGCCAACACGGTCCAACTGGGCAACGGACAGGGCTTTGCCTCGGAAATACCCGCATTCGGATTTCCCGCCGGAGGCAGCGGTCCCGATAACCGCATCTCGGCTTACTTCGGGGACTCCTGGAAGGTCAAACCCAACCTCACGGTAACCTACGGACTCCGTTATGTGCGGGACTCGGGTCGATCCGACAGCGACCTGGCGCCCATTCCGGCCCTCAATCAATTCAACAATCAATTTTTTTCAAGTCTGGGAGCGCGCGTCAATCAACCCAATCTCAACTTTGCCCCGCAGCTGGGCATTGCCTTTGATCCAAGTGGCAAGGGGAAAACGGTGTTTCGCGGCGGCATCGGCCTTTTCTACGAAAACTCCATCTGGAACAATATTCAGTTCGACCGCCCCGCTCGCTTGCAAAAGGGCTTGTTCCTGGCAAATCCTACGGTATGCACCAACGGTCAGCCCAGCCCAGGTTTTACCCTGCCCGATGGGACCGCCCCAGATCTTTCGTTTTGCGGCCAGCCGATTGGAAGCGTAGTCGGCAAGATCACCGCTCTCCAGGCGCAGTATCAGGCCGCCACGTTGTCGGCCGGACCCGCCGTCAACCCTTCGTTTATCGGCAACGCATTGTCCGACGGGCAGGATGCGACCGGCACCGATCTTCTGGCGCCCACCTACATCAGTCCGCGCTCCCTGCAGATGAACCTCGGTATCCAGCGCGAGCTCCATCCGGGAGTGGTTCTCACGGTGGACTTTCTCCGCAACATTGAGACCCATAGCCTGCTCGCCATTGATACCAACCACGTCGGCGACTACCGCTTCCCGAACATCAACTTCATCGGAGCCGTCACCGCGGCCATGCAGGCCACGGTAGCCAATAACCAGGGTTCGGCGAACGCCGGCTGTCCTGCCTTGCCCGCAGGTCCAGCTATGGTCCAGTGCTACATGGCGCATTTCAACGGCAACTATTCGGCGGCTGCCGGCGGCGGAATCGATCCCTTCGCCGGCACAATCGCCGACTTCGCCTCCAACGGCCTCGATTCCGGCTACTCGTTCTGCAGCGGAGGGCCCTGCCCTAACGCCGCGTTCCCCGGCATTAACCAGAACTTAGGTGCTAACCAGATGTTGTTTCCCGTCGGCTTCGCGAAAAATACAGCCGTGCAACTTTCACTGAAGCAGCACCTGAAGAATCCGTTCCCAGGAATTACAAATTTTGACCTGCAAGTGTCGTATCAATGGCAGCGCTATCTCGCTTCCGCGCAAGACAACGATTTCATCAACATTGCCACCGACTTCAACAACCCGCAGCATTATCTCGGGCCGAATGGGCTCGACCGTACCAATCAAATTTCTTTCGGCGGCAGCATGGAGGTACCCTTCCATTTCCACGTGAGCATGATCGGGCATTTCTACAGCGCGCTGCCCGTGACGCTTACCTTGAATCCGACGGGAAACCCGGGCGGAATCTTCGTGACCGACGTGACGGGCGATGGCACCGGCGACGGCAGCTTTGCGTCCAACGGCGGGCTGGGCGACATTTTGCCCGGAACCAACGTCGGCTCCTTCGGTCATTCGGTAGACCAAAACACCCTCAATACCGCCACCAACAACTACAACCACAATGACGCTCACCAGCCGACCCCGGCCGGTCAGGTGCTGATCAACAGCGGGTTGTTCGGAGCCAGTCCGCAACAGAGCCTGGCCAATCTGCAGGCCCTACAGGGCGTGCAACAACCCATTCAGCCCGCTCCCTTCGACGAGGCCGGTATGGGCTGGCTCCGCACTTTCGATGCCAGTGTCAGCTGGGTCTACAAATTCAAGGACCGCTTCCTTGTGGAGCCGGGAGTTTCGGTCTTCAATGTGGCGAACTTCGCCAATTTTGATGGCCCCGGCAACCCGCTGAGCGGCGCGTTGAACGGTTCCTCGGGATCGGTCAACGGCACCACGGTGCCGCAGCCTCCCAGCAATCGCCTCAGCCCGGGCTCTGGAGTTTACGCTCTGGGTACTCCGCGGGTGCTGGAGTTCTCTCTGAAGTTCAGGTTCTAGCGTCCGGGTTCCGCCATGCCCGGGCCGGAGCTTTGCCTGTGTTGCGTAACCATACAGTTTCGCATTATGCGTAACCATACGGTTCCGTATTATGCGAAACCATTTGGTTACATAAGTCCATTTGGCTACATAAATATAGTCTGATCGTCTGACTGGCTCACCTTCGTCAGGCACTTAGAGTTTCAGTTTCAATTCGTGGACGCGTGGAACGAAGCGCGCGCTTCAGCACGCGAGTGGGCGCTCTTCCTGCTTGTGTACAATGTGGATTATGCCTTTCCACCGACCGGGCAATCCCAACTCCAACCGCGGACGCACTCCGCCTCCCGAAGATACCTTCGAAGAAGCCGCGTTCCTCAAAGTTTTGGGGGAGAAGCAGAAGTCGGTGTCAGTCAAACTGCTGGACGGCCAGACATTTCGCGGGTGGATCGAGTACTACGACAAGAACATGGTGCGCCTCACCCGCGAGGGCGCTCCCAACCTGTTCATCTTCAAACACGAAATCATGTACATAGCCGAAGACGGCGGCAAGCGAAAGTAGATCGGGCTTCCGGCTTCCGGCCTTTGGCTTCCGGAAAATCCAGGGCGATGTTTTTCTTCGCTTCTTTTGACTAAGTAACTGTTTAGTGATTGCGATAACCGATGATCACCCTAGTCCGGAAGCCGAGAGCCGGCAGCCGGGTGCCGATAATCAAATGTCATCAGATTCCACCCACATCGAAAGCTTCCTCCCCGCCATGTCGGCCATTGCCCGCGAGGCGGGTGGCTTGCTGATGCATTATTTTCATCAGCATCTGAAGATCGAATACAAAGGCGACGCCGATCTGGTTACCGCTGCCGACCGCGCTTCCGAAACCTTGATTCGCGAACGCATTCAGCAGAAGTTCCCTGGCCACGACGTGCTCGGCGAAGAGCAGGGATTGAACGACCAGGGCAGCGACTACCGCTGGTACGTCGACCCACTCGACGGCACTACCAACTTCGCCCACGGATATCCCGTCTTTTGTGTTTCCATGGCGCTCGAGCACCGCACGCCAACGTCAGCCGCGCGCGTTGCCGGCGTAGTGTACGATCCCACGCGCGACGAATTATTTTCTGCCGAGCGGGGCAAAGGCGCCTTGCTCAATGGCAAGCCAATTCAAGTTTCCCAGGCGGCGCAGTTGAAAGAATGCCTGGTGGCCACTGGATTTCCCAGCCACAAGCGCCACAAGAATCCGAACATTTATTTTTATCACCAGATCACGCTACGCACCCACGGGGTGCGCCGCGCAGGGTCGGCGGCCCTCGATCTATGTAACGTGGCCTCCGGACGATTCGACGGTTTCTGGGAATTCAATCTGAATCCCTGGGACACTGCCGCGGGCGTCTTAATCGTGGAGGCAGCCGGCGGCAAGGTGACTCGTTTCGATGGCAGTAAATTTGAGATCGACAGCCGCGAGACGCTCGCATCAAACGGCCAGGTACACGCGGCGCTGGTACAAGAGTTCGAAGAAATCTTCGCCGGCCGTGGTCTTGATCCGTTGCCCGATCCCCGCGCCTACAATAAGTAAACCTCCGTGTCCCTCAGTGCCCTCTGGGGCAAAAGGTTTTTTCTTAACATCCCAGCGTTACAATGGCGGAAGGCAGGCCAAAACGTGATCGATTCACTCCTCGACCGCAAAATTGCAAAGCGCCCCGACAAAGTCCGCTTGCGGGGACGCATACTCTTTCTCACCGAAGACCCGGAACTCATCAAAAAGCAGCTCGCCGGCGAAGACCTCGCTTGGGACACGAAGAATCCGGCGGCAAACCCCAAACTGCGCGACGATATCTCGACCGACGAAATCACCCCCGCGCACTACTGTTTTTATTTTGACGAGACCCTGGGGGAGATTCCCTATCTAGGCCTGAAATGCGGCGCCGTAACGCCGATCGCCCGCGGCGATGTGAAGCGCGGAGGATTCGTCTGCGCCGTGAGCGGAAAGCGCCGCGGCAAGGGCTCCAGCCGCGAGCAGTCGCCCTATGCCGAAATGTGCGCCGGCATCCGCGTGGTGATTGCCGAGAACATCGAACGCATCTACAAACAGAATTGCCAGAACCTGGGCCTGCTCACGTCCACGAACTTTTCGCTGATCGACCGCATTCGCGCTGGAGAAGAAATCGCTCTGAGCGAATTCACCGCTGGTGAGGATGAAATCACGCGCCAGGTAATCGAATACGGCGGGTTATTCCCCTTCAATGTCGCCAGGATGCAGGGGAAAGTGTTTCTGCCCTCGATTAAAGCCGCTCAGCGTTCAATGACCTTAGCCGAGAAAATCTTCGCGCGGCACATGATCAACGAGAACAACGAGGTCGGAGTTGCAGCCGTCCAGCCCGGTGACACCGGCTTCGCTCGCGCCGATCTCCGCTTCAGCCACGAATACGTGACGCCCATGGCGGCGATCTTCTTCGAGCGCTACGTGGGAAAAGAGGCTAAGGTCAACGACCCCGCGAGCATCATTTTCTTCCGCGACCACCTCACCTTTCTCGACGAGGTGATTTCTGAAGAGAAAAAGAAACTCGGCCTGCTTGACCTCGCAACCCAGCTCAAACTCAAACAGCAGGAGTTCGCCGCGAAGCAGGGAATCAAGTTGCACGGCGAACTCACCGACCGCAAAGGTTCGGAAGGCATTTGCCATTCCATCGTGCTCGAAAGCTACGCGCTCCCCGGCCAGTTGAATATCGGCTCCGATTCGCACACGCCGCATGTGGGCGCGATCGGCTGCGTAGCCTTCGGCATCGGGACCACCGACGTTTTCAATTCCTGGATCACCAAAGACGTACGTGTGAGAGTTCCGGAGTCGGTGAAGGTTATCATTCGGGGCAAGAAGCACGCGAATGTCGCCGCCAAAGATTTCATTCTTAAAATCCTCAGCCTCGACTACGTGCGCAGCGGCAAGGCCCTCGCCAAAGTGATGGAATACGCGGGCGATGCCATTGCAGATCTCAGCGTCGACGAACGCGCCACCATGACCAACATGGCCGCCGAAATTGGCGGCTTCACCGGCATCGTCGCCCCTGACAAGAAAGCCGTCGACTTCCTGGTCGAGCGCCGCGGCATGGACCGCCAAAAAGCCGAGACCATGATCGCAGGCTTATACAGCGACAAAGGCGCCCAATATGCCCACGTGATCGAACTCGATGCAGCCGAGATCACGCCCATGGTGGCCACCCCGGGCGACCCCGGCAACGGCAAATATATTCGCGACCTGCACACCCCCGTGCCCATCGAAATCGCCTACGGCGGCACCTGCACGGCCGGCAAGAATGAAGACATGGATATGTACGCCGCCGTCCTTGCCGACGCCCTCAAGCAGGGCAAGCGCATCGCCGGCTCTGTGAAGTTTTACATCCAGTTCGGCTCGCAGGAAACGCGCGATTACTGCGTACGCAAGAGATACTTAGAAGTCTTCCAGAAAGCCGGCGCCCACGTCATCGAACCGAGCTGCGGCGCTTGCATCAATGCCGGCCCGGGCGTTTCCACCCGTCCCGACCAGGTCGTCATCAGCGCCCAGAACCGCAACTTCCCCGGCAGAAGCGGCCCCGGCCAAATGTATCTTGCCTCGCCGCTAACGGTGGCCGCCAGCGCAGTCGCGGGCTACATCGTGGAGTATGAGCCGAGCAGCACTCGCGAGCTGGAGCCGGCGTAAGGAAATCGAAGTCTCGACCTCGAACCTCGCGTCTCGGGTGACGCGAGACTCCGACAGCGAAACGGTTGCTTGGGACAGCCTTGCGCGCCCGCCCGGATTGCGGCTAACCTTGCAGCCTCAGCCACGTCAGACCTCCTCAGGAGAACGCCGTGAACCGCTCTCGCTTGTTGCTCGTCGCCTGCATCACTGTCACCTTCGCCTTCGCCGGAACTGCGGATCGAGTCTCGCAACCCACCCCCGCTCCTGCCGGCTCCGTCGCCGCCGCCGGCCAAATGATCGAGCCGCGGTCCGGGCACACAGCGACTTTATTACCCGACGGCAAGGTTCTGATCGCCGGCGGCATGCGCCGCAATCAGGATTTCTACAAGTCCGCCGAACTCTTCGATTCAGCGACCGGCAAGTTCCAGCCCACAGGCGAGATGCATGAGCGCAGAGTCGGCCAGATCGCCGTGTTGCTGCGCTCGGGAAAAGTTCTGATTGCCGGAGGCTGGGTGGGCACGGGAGGAACCGATTCTGCCGAGTTGTATGACTCCGCCACCGGAAGTTTCACGATGATCTCGAAAATGACCATGCCCCGCGGCAGGCCCAGCGCAACCCTGCTCGCGGATGGCGATGTCCTGATCGCCGGCGGAGAAATCCGCGACAACGAGCCGGTGGCGACCGCCGAGATTTTTCACGCCAAGACCCTATCATTCCAGCCCGTCTCTTCCATGCATCACGCCCGCATCGCCCACACCGCCACCCTGCTCAATGACGGACGCGTGCTGATCGCCGGCGGCTATACCGATAACGTAATCTCGAGCGCAGAGCTCTACGATCCGGCGAAGGCCAGCTTCACCGAAACCGGCAGCCTGGGCACGGCTCGCAGCAAGCACACCGCCGGCCTGTTGCCAGATGGAAAAGTACTGGTCGCCGGCGGATCCGATTCCCGCGGCTGGAACGGCAACCTCAACAGCGCCGAAATCTACGATCCTGCGAACGGCAAGTTCGCGCCCGCATCCCTGATGAACGACAGCCGCTTCAAGCTGCCGGACGAAGCGGTGCAGCTGCCGTCAGGAAAATTGCTGATTGCGGGCGGCAGCAAAGATGTGGAGGTCTACGACCCGGCCAGCGGCAAGTTCCTGGTGGTGGCGGGCCAAATGAGCGATTCCCGCCACTACATGAGCGAGACCCGGCTCAAAGACGGCAGCGTACTGCTGGCTGGCGGCTATCCCAATAGCGACCAAGCCACCGGGCAGACTTGGATTTACCGCCCTTAAGGTCTGGGGCCGACTCGGCAGGACGGCCCACATCCTGTAAGTGGTTGATTTCAGCTAAGATGGTTGAATTCAACCACTCGGAAATTAGCAACTTTTTTCCCGCTTCTGCGTTCCAATAGTTAGGCGCTTCAGATCGAAGGTGAGTCTGAGGGCAGGGGGTAACAACAAATGAGATATCTAAAGTATGTGGCGTTGCTCGCGGTCGTTCTAATGATTCCCATGGCCTACTCTCAGGCACAAGTTGCAGTCGGCGTCGATGTCGGCCCCGGCTACTACGGACCAGCGCCGGTCTGCCAATGGGGTTACTACAGCTACTATCCTTACGCCTGCGCTCCGTACGGGTATTACGGGCCTGACTGGTTTGCCGGTGGGGTGTTCATCGGCGCCGGCCCGTGGTATCGCGGATACTGGGGCCGCGGCGGCTGGGGCTGGGGTCATGGCTTTTATGGCCGCGGTGGCTGGGGTCACGAACGCGGCTTCGCCGGTCGCGGGTTTGCCGGCAACCGCGGCTTCGCGGGCCATGGTTTCGCGGGACACGGTTTCGCGGGCCATGGTTTCGCGGGACACGGCCCAGCCGGAGGCTTCCATGGCGGCGCGCGTGGCTTTAGTGGCGGCTCCCATGGCGGTGGCGGAGGCTTCCACGGCGGCGGTGGCGGAGGTTTCCACGGCGGCGGCGGGCACGGCGGCGGCGGACACCGCTAAACAGATGCCAGACTCCGTTCTTAAATCATAAGCAGCGAGCGTGATCACGAAAACGGCCGGCAAGCACCCCTTGCCGGCCGTCTCTTTTCTTGCAATCGATCACGGTGCTGTCATCTCAACTGCTCATGGACAGCCCCCCGGCTGTCCAGTCGAGCAAAGCTCGACTGCTGCACTTGGCGGCGGTCTCCCAGCCGACCGCCCTGTACCCGCAGCCCGCCTTCTTGCTAGAATGTGCGGTTCTAAAAGGGTCGGGAAAACTCCCGCCCCGTAGTAAGATATTCGTATAGATCTCAGGAGATTGAAACCCTTATGGCCTATGTGATTGCCGAGCCGTGCATCAACACCAAAGACACCGCCTGCGTCGATGCGTGTCCGGTGGATTGCATTCATCCCAAAAAGGACGAGCCCGCCTACGCCACCGCGGAGCTGCTGTATATCGACCCGGTGGAATGCATCGATTGCGGCGCCTGCGTGCCCGTCTGTCCCGTGTCCGCCATTTTCGCGCTCGACGACCTGCCGGAAAAGTGGAACGAATTCACCGCGAAAAACGCCGCCTATTACGGCCGGTAAAGCAGCCGTCAGCTCTCAGCCGTCAGCTCTCAGCCCTCAGCTCTCGGTGTGTGCTCCTGAGAATCCGGCGGCGTTGCAGTTGTGAAATAGAGAGGGCGCGCGTCCACCAGCGGATCCGCGCTTTTGGTTGCAGCGTAGATATGAGCGGGTGCCCCATCCTTCGCGCTTTTTGCGAAGGTTGGGAACCACGACAGCCGGACCCCTGAGCTCTCAGCTGAAAGCTGATGGCTGACAGCCCATGCCCGAGTCCCGCCCCGAGAAAGCATCATGAAGCCCAGAAAAATCATCGTCTACATCGCCACCAGCGCCGACGGCTACATCGCCCGCCCCGACGGCGATGTGGCCTGGCTCGACCGTCCGCGCGTCAAAGGCAATTACGGAATGGGTGCGTTTTTCAAAACCATCGACACCATCCTGTGGGGCCGTAAAACCTATGCCAAAGGCATCGAGATGGGGATGAAGGCGTCAGACTTCGGGCGAGGCATCAAGAACTACGTCTTCTCGCGGAATCCGCAGAAGTCGTTACTGCCTGAATTCCAGTTCGTGAAAGACCCCATCAAGCCCTTTGCCCGGCAACTGCGCAAGCAAGCTGGGAAAAACATCTGGATGATGGGCGGCGGTGAGATCATCGCCTCGTTCCTCGACGAAGGAGAAATCGACGAATTCAGCATTCACGTCATCCCCGTCCTGATCGGCGAAGGTATTCCTCTGATTCAACCCCGTCACCGTTCCATTCCCCTGAAACTGCGATCTATAAAGAAATTCCCCGACGGAGTCGTGCACCTGCACTACGAAGTCCCGCGCCAAAAGGCAAACAGAAAATAATCACGGATCACGTACCCATTTCTCGCACAATTTTGCGAGAAGATGGTTTTTCTGCGGCCGATAAAACGCGCAGCGTGCCCCATCCTTTCTCGTTCTGTACGAAAGGGTGGGAACCACGGAAGCCGAACGCGGAGGCTCTTAACTGACGGCTGATAGCTGATAGCCCGACGGTCCCATTTACAATCACCCAAGAGTTCTCATGTCCCTAATCGAGTCCGAAGCAATCGTCCTCCGCACCTACCCTCTCCGAGAGGCCGATCTGCTGGTCACTTTGTTCACCCGCGCCGAAGGCAAAGTCCGCGGCGTGGCGCGGTCGGCAAAAAAATCCAAGCGCCGATTCGGCGGCGCGCTCGAGCCCATGACCTACGTGCGCGCATTCTACGACGTTCGCGAGCGCCAGGAACTCGCCCGCCTCGATGCCTGCGAAGTCATCGAGTCTCCCATGGCCACCGAAGTTAGCTATGCCCGCGCCGTCGCTCTCGCCCACGTCGCCGAGCTTCTCGACGAACTGCTCCCCGACCGTGAGGCCAACGACGCCATCTTTCGCCTCACTCTGTCGGTGCTTCACGCCTTGCAGCGGGATGCGACCGACTCGAATAAAGGCGAATCGGATATCTGGCTCCCCGTCACCTATTTCGATCTGTGGCTCACGCGCTTAGTCGGCTTCCTCCCCGAATTGTCCGAGTGCATCGCCTGCGGCCGCACGCTGAACGGCAGCCGCGCCTACTTCCACGCCCTGGCCGACGGCCTGATGTGCCCCGAAGACAAGCGCCTCGCCTCCTCAGAAATTTCCAGTGAATCAAGGACGCAAGCCGCCCAAATGTTCCGCGCCCCCGTAGAAAGTTTCGCCGACAGCGGAGAAGCATGGCCCAAGTCGCGCTGCGCCGACCTCCGCAAATTCCTGATCCAATCCTTGCAACGCCACATCGAGAAAAAGCTGACCACCGCCGGCATGCTCGAAAAAGGCGGGTTTTAGAGATACTGTTTCGTCCGAGAGCAGGAGTTTCATGGGGAGTACAGCTCTGGCGAATAAGGTAGGTGCCCGCCACCGTTTTGTAAAGACGCCCCAAAGGCGCCCCACCCTAGCTGACGACTCCCCGCCGCTTCCGTTACAATCATTGGTTAATCCACTGGCTCCGATTGCGCCGTGTACTCAGCTTCCAGCCTCAAGCCCAGCCTTTAGAAAGGTTTCGGTGAGCTAGAAGCTTAGGAGCTAGAAGCTAGAAGCTAGAAGCTCCCATGCATCCGCCCACCGCCAACCCGCCCACGTTCCAGCAGCTCATCCTGCGCCTGCAAACGTTCTGGGCTGACCACGGATGCGTGCTGCAACAGCCCTATGACGTCGAAGTAGGCGCGGGCACCATGGCCCCGGAAACTTTTCTGCGCGTGCTCGGGCCGAAGCCTTACAGGGTCGCATATGTGCAGCCTTCGCGCCGTCCCGCCGATGGGCGCTACGGAGAGAATCCCAATCGGTTGTTCAAGCACATGCAGCTCCAGGTCATCCTGAAGCCTCCGCCAGAAAATGTGCAGGAGTTGTACCTGGAATCGCTCGCGGCGATCGGCATCGACCTGCGCCAGCACGACATCAAGTTCGAAGAAGACAACTGGGAAGCCCCCACGCTCAGTGCCTGGGGAGTGGGCTGGCAGGTGATGCTCGACGGCCTCGAGATCACGCAGTTCACTTACTTCCAGCAGTGTGGCGGCGTCGATCTGTTTCCCATTTCCGCCGAGCTCACTTATGGTCTCGAGCGCATCTGCGCCTTCCTGCAGGACGTGGATTCGATTTACGACATCGTGTGGGCGCGCGACCCGGAAACAGGCAGCGTGGTGAAATATGGCGACGTGCGCCTGGCCGACGAGTTGCAATTCTCCGTCTACAATTTCGAGGCGGCAGATGTGGAGAAAACCTGGAAGCATTTCGAACTGTGCGAGGCAGAGTGCAAGAGCCTGCTCTACATCAAGTTCAGCTTCAGCACGATCGACGACTCTACCATCGACTGCTCTTGGTCGAGTTTCAGTGTTGGCACTTCCTCGCAGCGTTGCGTGAGCATCGTCGGAGGCACCAGAAGAATCGGAGGGCTTCACTCCGGGAAAATATTTGAAGTCACGCCGGTCCTCGACGGGGCTACTCGTGAAGTTAAATTCGAAGAGGGAAGGCCCAAGGCGCAATCAGGCCAGCTCATACTGTCTAAGAGACCGCTTGGTGTCGCCACCTCATTTGGTAGCGCCGCCGATTTCCTTGAGCCTGTCCCGAGCCCCGTTAGTGTGCTCGGTGCATACGATCTGTGTCTAAAGTGCTCGCACCTGTTCAACATTCTCGATGCGCGCGGAGCGATTTCGGTGACCGAGCGTGTGGGTGTGATCGCGCGCGTGCGCGCGCTGGCGGTCGGGATCGCAAAGGCCTGGGTGGATCAGCAGAAGAGTGAACTGGCGGCGTCACCGAAAAAATCTGACGACCCTGAGCCTGCGCGTGACAAGAAGCCGAGGAGAGAGACTCTGTCTCCAGTTGGGTAGCTGACTCCGTTCAAGATGACAGAGAGTTTAGAGCATGGCAGATTTTCTACTTGAAATCGGGTGCGAAGAAATTCCGGCGCGGATGATTGACGCGGCCTCGGCCGAGTTGCGCGAGCGCGTGGCAGCCCTGCTGCACCGCGAGCGGCTAGCGGTCAGCGAGGTGACGGGCTTCGATACGCCGCGGCGGCTGGCCGTGCTCGCGTCTGGCATTCCCGCGGCGCAGGCTGACGTCACGGAGCAGGTTACCGGACCGTCCGTCAGCGTGGCATATAAGGATGGTCAGCCTACCCCGGCGGCGCATGCCTTCGCCAAAAAGGCCGGCGTGGACGTGTCGCAGCTCGAAAAGGTTTCCACTGCCAAGGGCGAATATCTCGCCGCCAAGGTCACGAAGCAAGGACGCACCGCCGCAGAGATTCTCGCGGAGAATCTTCCGAAAGAAATTTCGACCATCTACTGGCCCAAGAATATGTACTGGCGTAAGCCGAACGAGCGGTTCGTGCGTCCGGTGCGCTGGCTGGTGGCGCTGCTCGATGGGGAGACGATCCCGCTTGAGTTCGATGGCATCCGCGCGGGCAGGATTTCGCGTGGGCACAGAATCCTTTCCGATAGTGCGGTGACGATTGCGCGCGCTGGATCTTCTTATGTGGATTCTCTGCGGGCGGCAAAAGTTCTCGGGCGCGCGGAGCGCGAACAGCAGATTCGCAAAGCGCTCGACGCGGCTACGCGCACGGTTCCGGGTGCGCGCTGGCGTGAAGATAAGGCGCTACTCGATGCGGTCGTGAACCTGACGGAATTTCCATCGGTGATTCTGGGCAGCTTCGATCCGCTGTTTCTGGCCTTGCCGGAAGAGGTCCTGGTGACGGTGATGCGCGATCACCAGAAATATTTTGCGGTCGAAGACGCCGATCATAAACTTCTGCCGCATTTTCTTGCCGTGCTCAATACTGACAGCGATCCGCAGGGGCTAATCCGGCACGGTAATGAGCGCGTGTTGCGGGCGCGCTTCAACGACGCGCGGTTCTTCTGGGAAACAGATCAGAAACGGTCGCTGCTGGAGCGGCTGGAATTGCTCAAGCACGTCACGTTTCAGAAAGATCTGGGCAGCTATTACGAGAAGACGCAGCGCGTGCAGAGGCTGTGCAGCTGGCTGAACGAGACGCTCAAGCAGCGCGGAACGGTGGTGCGGCCGGGAGTGGTTCACAAAGCCGCGTGCCTGGCGAAGACTGACCTGACTACGGAACTGGTGAAAGAGTTCACCGAGCTGCAAGGCATTATCGGCGGACTCTATGCGCGGGCGCAGGTGCTTGATCCGAGTTTGCCGGAGGCCACGCGGTTCGCCATCGCGGACGCGATTTACGATCAGTACAAGCCGGAGTCAACCGACGATGACATCCCTCGATCGCTGGAAGGCGCGGTGCTTTCCATCGGCGACAAGGCCGACACCATTGCCGGCATGTTTGCGCTGGGCCTGGTGCCGAGCGGGTCGAAAGATCCATTTGCGCTGCGGCGGCGGGCGAACGCGATCGTGAAAGTGATTGCCGAGAAGAAGCTGCCGCTGCGTTTGACGGAGATGATGCGCGATGCACGGACGGGCTACGCCAAGTCGGACGCCGAGAAGAAGTTTGTCGATGAGTCGCAGTTCGACGCGTCGGTGCGGACGTTGTTCCGCGAGCGCTTGGAATTTTATTTAAAAGACGTGCGCGGGTACGCTTATGACGTCCTCAAGGCCGTTCTGGCTGTCGATGCCGACGATGTGGTCGATGCGCTGGCACGCGCGGAGGCCGTCAAAAATGTGTTACACATGCCAGAATTTCAGGCTATCGGCGCTGCGTGTAAACGGATGCGGAACATCTTGAGGCAAGCTAATGAAAAGAGCATTAAGCCAGCGGCTCAGTTCGAATATCTTGCTGACTCCGCGCATGAGGAGAAGATGTTGCGAGCGTACCTAGAATATAAGGGCGCGCAAGTCGAAGCACACCGCAGCAAGAAGGAATATTTTGATGCGCTTGCTTTATTGTCGACCGCATGCGAACCGCTGGACGCATTCTTCGACAAGGTTATGGTGATGGTCGACGACGAAAAACTCCGCGCCAACCGGCTGGCGCTGCTCCAAACGTTGTTAAATGAGTTTTCCACGATCGCGGATTTTTCGGAGATCGTGACCGAAAAGAAGGCGTAGGCTGCACCGGGCTTGGTAGAAACTCCGCGTCGGGCTTGTGCAGCGCGGAGGTGCAGGGGGGTCCTTCGACTCCGCATGTTGATTCGCTTCACTCATCGGCACGCTCCGCTCAGGATGACAGGGTTTGTAGGTCACACGAAACGGTTTACGAAAGTCGCGGTAGAAAATTCGCAAGACAAAGGAATCATATGGCGACCATGACTCTCCCCGATACAGATGTGAAAGAAACAACAAAGAAGACTTCAACCAAGTACGTTTATTTTTTCGGCGGCGGCAAGGCTGATGGCGACGGCAAAATGAAGGACGCGCTCGGCGGCAAGGGCGCGGGACTGGCCGAGATGACGAATGCCGGTCTGCCGGTGCCTCCGGGATTCACCATTCAGACCGAGGCTTGCCGCGAGTACATGCGGATGGGGGAAGTGTCGAAGGATGTGGACCGGCAGATGGAAGGGGCTCGTGCCGAACTGGAAGCTCTGCAGCGCCAGAAACTCGGCGCCGGCGAAAATCCGTTGCTGGTGAGCGTGCGCTCGGGCGCGAAATTTTCTATGCCGGGCATGATGGATACGATTCTGAATCTTGGCCTCAACGACCAGAGCGTGGAGGCGCTGGCGAAGCGGAGCAACAATCCGCGGTTCGCGGCGGATTCCTACCGGCGACTGATCCAGATGTTTGGCAACGTGGTGCTCGACATTGAGAAATCGGAATTTGACGAAGTGTTTGACGCCAAGAAAAAACAGAAGAAGGCGAAGCTCGATACCGACCTTGATGCCAAGGCGCTGCAGGAAGTGATAGCGGAATATAAGAAGGTGGTCAAGAAGCACGCGAAGCGCGAGTTTCCCCAGGATCCGCACGAACAGTTGGTGATGGCGCGCGACGCGGTGTTTCGCTCGTGGCAGAACGACAGGGCAAAAACTTATCGTCGCATCAACAATATTGACGACATGCTCGGGACTGCGGTGAACGTGCAGGCCATGGTTTACGGCAATCTCGGCGACACCAGCGGGACGGGCGTGGGCTTCACGCGCAATCCGGCGATCGGCACGAAAGAATTTTATGGCGAATTTTTGATGAATGCGCAGGGCGAAGACGTGGTTTCGGGCGTTCGCACCCCGGTGCCAATTCTTGAACTGCACAAGATCATGCCTGCGGTGTATGACCAGTTGCGCGACATCACGACGCGCCTGGAAAAGCATTACAAAGACATGCAGGACTTCGAGTTCACCATTCAGGACGGCAAGCTCTACATGCTGCAGACTCGCAACGGCAAGCGGACAGGGCTGGCGGCAGTGCGAGTCGCGATCCAGATGGTGGAGGAAGGGCTGATCACCAGGAATGACGCGATCTTCCGCGTGGAGCCGAACCAGCTTTATGACTTCCTGGTGCCGCGACTGGACGAGAAGAGTACCAAGGTGGAAGTGCTGGCGACGGGATTGCCGGCATCGCCGGGAGCGGCTGTGGGACGGATCGTGTTCACCGCGGACGAAGCGGTGAAGATGGCCGGACACGGCGCAGAGAAAAGTCCCGTGATTCTGGTGCGCGCCGAAACTACTCCGGAAGATATTCACGGCATGGAAGTTGCGAAAGGCATTCTGACTTCGCGCGGCGGCATGACCAGTCACGCGGCGGTGGTGACGCGCGGCATGGGCAAATGCTGCGTGGCGGGCGCGGGCGATATTGACGTGAACGAAAAGGCGCGCCAGATGCGGGTGAAGGGGCAGACGTTCAAAGAAGGTGACTGGATTTCGCTCGACGGTACGACGGGTCGCGTGATCAAGGGGAAGCTGAATACGCTCGATCCTTCGCCGGATGACCCCGAGCTGCAGAAGTTCATGCAGTGGGCAGATCCGCATCGCACCATGAAAGTGCGCGCCAATGCGGATATTCCGCGCGATGCGATTCAGGCGCGGGCGTTTGGCGCGGAAGGAATCGGGCTGTGCCGCACCGAACATATGTTCTTCGGCGAAGAAAAAATCCCGCACATGCGGGCCATGATTCTGGCGGATAACGAGAAGGACCGTCGGGCCGCCCTGAAGAAGTTGCTACCCATGCAGCGCAAAGACTTTGCTGGAGTGTTCAAGGCGATGGATGGGCTGCCCGTGACGATTCGCACGCTCGATCCGCCGCTGCATGAGTTTTTGCCGCGGCGCGAGGACTTGATGGTGGATATCGCGACCCTTCCGCACACTGGTGCAAAGCAGAAGAAGGAGATGGTCGCGAAATATAAAGACTATGGAGTGAAGGGTGCCGGCGATTTGAAGAAAGTGTTGCCGGCGCTGTTGAGCCGCGTGGAACAGTTGCACGAGTTCAACCCCATGCTGGGACATCGCGGATGCCGCCTGGGCATTACCTATCCGGAAATTACAGAGATGCAGGCGCGCGCGATTTTCGAGGCGGCTGTCGAGGTGAGTAAGAAGGGCGTGAAGGTGCTGCCTGAAGTGATGATTCCGCTGGTCGCCACCCTTAAGGAAATGTCGAATCAGGCGGCGATTGTGCGGCGTGTGGCCGAGGAAGTTTTCAAAGAAAAGGGAACGAAAATCGATTATATGGTGGGCACCATGATCGAGTTGCCGCGCGCGGCTCTGCTGGCGGACGAGATTGCGAAAGAGGCGGAGTTCTTCTCGTTCGGCACCAACGATCTCACGCAGACTACGTTCGGGTTCTCGCGCGATGACGTCAACAAGGTGCTGCCGACATATCTTGCCGAGGGGATCCTGAAACAGGATCCATTCGCCGCGCTAGACCGTGAAGGAGTGGGACAGCTGGTGAAGATGGCGACCGAACGTGGGCGCAAAACGCGGCCTGCGTTGAAGGTGGGAATTTGCGGCGAGCACGGAGGGGAACCATCGTCGGTGGAGTTCTGCTATCAGGTGGGGCTGAATTATGTTTCGTGCTCGCCATTCCGCGTGCTTACGGCGCGCTTGGCTGCGGCGCAGGCGGCGGCCACCGAATCACTAAAGGTCGAGGGCGGAAGGACGAAATAAAAACCACTAAACGTTTAACCGCAGAGGGCACGAGGAACATGGAGGAGATCGATTCTGTGTTTCTCCATGTCCTCCGGATCATTGCACGTTTTGCAGGCGGGCGATCAGTTTCTGCGCCAGATTTTCTTGTGATTCTGACCAGAGCAGGCGCGCCGTGGCGCGGGTATTCTTCTCGGCTTTCATGGCGAACTCGATCAGCTTGCTGACGTTGGCGCGAACTTTCGTTTGAGTCTCGTCGGTGAGTTCGACGTTTTCCTGAAGGAAGGGCGAGTCGAGGCCGAAATCGATTTGGATGTGGCCCGTGTGCTCGTAAGTGCCTTCATCGAATTCTTCGCCTTGTGCAATGAACTTCACCGGGGTGGCCACCATCTTCCATTCACTACCGGATTCTTCAGGCGTCCAAAGGTCCCAATGCGCGTCGAGGATGTAGGCGTAGTCGTCATGCACCAGGTCAGCGACGACGGTGAGAGCTTCCTCGGCCCCGACGCCGGGCGTGAAGCGGCGTTCGAGCACGGTGGCTTCGCTCCATGAAACTGGCTGCACCGCGGCGTAGGTGATCCCCGGCCGCTGTGTGGAAAAAGGAAACTGCTGCAACACGGAGAGGATATGCGGCAGAATCGCCGGGCCAGAAAAATCAGGAAACCACAAGCTCAGGTATAACGGATCAGGCATAGGATGCGCCCAGCAACTCGCTCTCGACTATTGTAATGCGAGGCGGTCAGAGGACGCGCGAACTCAATGGATCGGCTGTTCGTTTCCGAGGAGTTTGTCACCAGAGTCGTGTTCCGCCAAGCAACTGGTACGGTTATGCTTTTTTAGAAGTGTGGACCGTTCCTGGGCGGTAGCGGTCCCCGCCGGGGGTTTGGGTCATCATACTGACCCACTACCCCCCCGGGAGTTGCTTTGACAGTGAGTAGACCGGCTGCTACCATCAAAATTCGGCTTGATTCCTTCCTCACAAACGTCCCCGTCGTCTAGCCTGGCCTAGGACATCGCCCTTTCACGGCGGTAACACGGGTTCAAATCCCGTCGGGGACGCCAAGATTCCAAAAGACTTACACCAAACCCTTGTTTTGAATCAGGGTCCATTAGGGTCCGATAAGCTATTGGATTGTCGGCGTGACGGGCTTTGCCG
>DATDGM010000167.1:0-36836 GCA_036522075.1 Candidatus Sulfotelmatobacter sp. | reverse complement strand
CGCCATGTCTCCCTTAACGCAGCTAGAAATTACGCTCACTCGTTGCAGTTCCTTCTGACTCAACGCGAATGTCCTTCCTCTCATAGGGTGACATTTTCACGTTGCCGTTAGGGGGTGACAGAATTATGGAGCTAAAACAGTGATTTGGAGTGCACCTGTACAAGGTTGCCGTCTCGACCTATACTGCCATGCGACGTTAGCCTATTCGTGAGCCGGACCGGCGTGGTGAAGATAAGCCAGGAACAACTCGAAAGGGCAGCAATAGAAGCCGGGCTTCTGCCCGAAAACGCCCAAGCGATCTGGCGGCAGCTTCACAGTCGCTCCGATGTTGAAGCCCATTTTGAAGCTGCGCACGTGGGCTACTACTTCGGCGCGCTGCTGGTGATTGGCGCGATGGGCTGGTTCATGACGAATGGCTGGGATTCGTTTAGGGGCTGGGAGGTGTTCGCTATCGCGAGCGGATATGCAGCCATCTTTGTCCTGGTGGGGCGGTTGCTGTGGCCCAGACCGCAGTTTCGTATTCCCTCCGGACTGTTCATCACCATGGCAGTCTGCATGGTTCCGCTGGCGGTCTACGGGTTGGAACGTCAGTTTAAATTGTGGCCGTCTATCGATCCGGGAAGCTATGCCACCTTCCATCCATACATCAACGCCAGCTGGGTGGCGATGGAAGGTGCGACGGTTCTGGCCTCCGCGATCGCCCTGCGCTATTTCCCCTTCCCGTTTCTTACAGCTCCGGCCGCCTATGCCTTATGGTACATGTCCATGGATTTGACGGCGCTTCTTTTCGGGAAACAATGGCAGTGGAGACAGCTGTGCGAGATTTCCGCGGCTTTTGGGTTAGTGATGCTGCTCGTTTCCTACTGGGCCGATCACAGGACTAAGCTAGACTACTCCTTCTGGGGCTACCTGTTCGGACTCATGACTTTTACCGGCGGATTGTCGCTGTTGGACAGCGGGAGTCAATTAGCCAAACTGGCTTACTGCCTTATCCATGTCGCTATGGTGGTGGTTTCACTAGTTCTCCAGAGGAAAGTTTTCCTGGTGTTCGGCGCCCTCGGCGTTTTCGGCTATCTCGCCGATGAGGCTTATAGCTATTTCCGCACTTCAGTAGCGTTCCCTTTTGTGCTCAGTTTTATCGGCATTGCCCTCATTGTGGCAGCCATGAAGTTCAAGAAAAACGAAGCCGCATGGCAACAACGGCTGGCGAGGCGGCTACCTCCGCGAACAGCCTAACCTCAATTCGAATTCAGCTGTAGTCGCAGCTCTCGCGCCAGATTGTCGATGGCGCGGATTTTCTCCACAGCGGGCACGGGGACTCCGGGAACGGCCATGGCCAGTTCGCAGGAGAGTAGCATCACGGTGAGGGTTTCGCGCATTTCGCTTCGCATCTTCTCCTCCACCGAGCGGCGCGCGCACGCCTCCTCACGCTTGCGCCGGTGCAGCGCCGAGCGCACCTCGCGAACCAGACGCTCCATACCGGTTACCGCGAAGTTGATATAGACCGGAAAGGCCGTGCCCAAGTGCTCCAGCATCCGGTCGCTTTCTTCCGGTTCGGTTTCGAGCAGAAACTGGTCGACGATCACGGCAGAGTAGGTTTGTTCGCGCAGGCGGGTGGCGGCTTCCTGCAGGATGTGGGCCCAGTGGGTTTCGTCGCCCGTTGCGGATCGCAAAGCATCGGCGCACTGTTGGCCACGGACTGAAGGTGTGATGAGAAGAATCATGCTGTTGTCATAAGCACGCCTGTCGCCACAGGCGCAGATTGCAAACGCAGGGTTAACCGCAGGGGCCAGCGTCCATTTTCCCGCAGGCGGAAAGCCCGAACACCGGCCGTTTCATTCTTGGACTGCCCTCAGTTGGACCCCCGAAACTGACCTTCCCACGAGCTGTCAGCTTTACGGGTGCGCGGAGTAGTCCTTCAGCTTACGATAGAGTGTGGTCTTGCCAATGCCCAGCAGTCGCGCCGCCTGCAACTTGTCGCCATTGAGTTCGGCAATGGCGCTTAGGATCGTCTCTTTTTCGAGTTGCGCCATGGGAATGATCTTCCCGTGGCCGTGTCCATTCCCATCGGACGCTTCCGAACTGGCCAGGTTGCTGATCTCGCGCGGCAAATCGGTCACATGAATCATCGGGCCGCTGGTAAAGGCGCAGGCGCGCTCCAGGCAATTCTCGAGCTCGCGCACATTGCCCGGCCAATCATAGGCCAGCAATGCCTTCACTGCTTCGTCGCTGAGCAATTTCTCGATCCCCGAGTTGCGCGCCAGCCGCTCCAGGAAGTGCGCCACCAGCAGAGGAATATCCTGTCGCCGCTCGCGCAACGAAGGGATATGCAGACTCAGAACGTTGAGTCGGAAATATAGATCGCGGCGAAACGCGCCTTGCATCACCGCTTGTTCGAGATCGCGATTCGTGGCCGCCAAAATACGTACGTTGATGGTGATCCGGCGCGTGCTCCCCACCGGCCGGATTTCCCGCTCTTGAATCGCGCGCAGCAATTTGGCTTGCAAATCCACCGGAAGCTCGCCCACTTCGTCGAGAAAAATCGTACCGCCCTCGGCAATCGCCAGCAGGCCGTCCTTCGCTTGGTTGGCTCCGGTGAAGGCGCCTTTCACATAGCCGAACAGTTCACTTTCGATCAGCGTAGGCACCAGCGATCCGCAATCGACGGGAATAAAAGGCTTGTCGCGAAACGGGCCCGCATAGTGGATCGAGCGCGCCACCATTTCCTTGCCCGTGCCGCTTTCACCCAGAATCAGCACCGGGTGCACGCTGTTGGCGGCCTTTGCGATGATGCGATAAAGCTTTTCCATTTCCGGAGAGCGTCCCACGATGCCGCCAAATCCCTGCTTCGATTTCACCTTCTCGCGCAGAATGCGGTTTTCTGATTTCAGCCGTAGATGACTGACCACGCGCTCCAGCAGCATCTTCAGTTCGTCTACGCTGAAAGGCTTGGTCACGTAGTCGTAGGCGCCGTTCTTCATGGCTTGCACCGCGGTTTGCACCGTGCCGTAGCCCGTGACCACAATTACGATGGCTTCGGGACGCCGCTCCTTGATGCGGCGCATAGCCTCCAGGCCGCCTGCTCCCGGAAGCCGTAAATCGAGCAGCACAGCGTCCACGCTCTGCATTTCCAGCAGGCGATAACCGTGTTCGGCGGAGTCCGCGACAAAGGCGTTGAAACCGAGCGACTGCGCCACCTCGCGGCACGCCTCGCGGATCGAACGTTCGTCGTCGATGATGAGAAGGTTGAGAAAGTTGGCGGGTTGAATTTGCGGAGCGCTGGTAATCACACTGAGTGCTGCTGACGTCATGGCGTAGGTTCCTCTTGTGAAATAGGTAATGCCCCCTCGTGGCTTTGCGGTTTTGAGTCTCCTGGGAAAACCTTCGGAAGCTCGGCTGGGGAAATCAATGGGAGAGATGTCGAGGGCTGCGGAATCAGCGGTAGAAGAACGGTGACGCGCGTGCCCTTTTTCTTTTCACTGTCAACGTGGATCAGACCTCCATTATTGGTAACGATGTCGCAGACCGTGGATAATCCCAGGCCTGTGCCCTCGCCCGGATTTTTCGTGGAAAAAAATGCTTCGAAACAATGCTGCTGGGTTTCGGAGTCCATCCCTTGCCCGTTGTCGCTGACCGCAAAAAGTGCGCAAGGGAGTTCGACCGGGCCGGTTTTTTCCACTAAGCCGCCGCTCACAATCTGCAGCCTGCAGTTGCGAGTTTCAAGCGTGATGCGGCCGCCTTCGGGCATCGCATCCCGCGCGTTGAGCACCAGATTCAGCAGAATCTGCTGCGCGTGGGTGAAATCCATCCGCACCGCGCCCAGGCTTGGGTCGAACTTGTACACCAGTTCAATGTTTTCCCCGATCAACCGCAGCAGTAGTTGCCGCATGCCCTCGGCCACGGCATTCAAAGACAACAGGTGAGGCGCTTCGTTTGGCGCGCGGGCCAGGGCCAGCAATTGCTGCACCAGCCCGGTAGCATGTACGCCGGCTGTACGAATCTCCTCCGCGTACTTCCGTAAACGATCGCCACATTGCCGAGCCCCTCTCTCATTCCCTGCCTTTGTTTGCATCTCCTCGGCTTCCAGCCCCGCCAGCAACAGGTCGCTGTACAGAATTACGCCGGTCAGCAGATTGTTGAAGTCATGCGCCACACCGCTTGCCAACCTCCCCAACGCTTCCAACCGCCCGGACTGGCGCAGGCGGCGGTCACTGGCGTGGTGCGCCGTCGTGTCCTCGGCCATGGCGACTTTACCGACCGCGCCCCCTTCGGAGGAGGCAACCCTCCAAACCGTCCAACGCACCCAGGTGGCATTCGCCGGCGTCCTTGGAGCCTTCGGTTCAATCTGGTTCTCGAACTGGAAACTCTCACGTCGGCCCGCACTCACTTCACCAAGAAGGGAATCTATTTCGTCACCGTGCTGGCCTGGGACCAGATCGCGGAGAGGCACCCCGGTTGCGGAGCCCGCGTCGATCCCCAGCAGTTGCTCGAACGCCCGATTTGCCGCGGTAATCACTCCTGCGGAGTTGCACTGCGCAATGGCTAAGGGTGCGTTCTGGAACAAGAGCAATCCCGTTTCCGCACCTGGCCCAGCACCCGTATCGGTACTATGGATCGGCCACGGGAATGGAGTTGCTGCGCTCATATCCTTAGTTTGGCTGGCACGGTTCCCAGAAGGAACTGCAGATGGGAGGTGCCGATACCTTGGTTTTCCCGAAACGGGAAAATGGCGCCTCTATCTGTTCTTCGTGCGCACCCCACTATAGGGATAGGCGTCGAGCCAGCTAAGGCAACTCGTCACTGAAATGTAAATTTGTCTGTGGAAAACTCTGCGAAGGGCCTATTCCTGAGGGATTTTTATCGTTCAGTACCGGGAACACGGTTTTGGCCGCTGGATGTTGCCTGTTGCCGATACAGCGGGACCGTGGCGGCGAGGCGGAAGGTCAGGCGCCGGCCGGTCTGCAGGTGTTTGACGGTTGGGCTGGTTGGTTCGTCCTGGTCCTGAGCCGAATCCGAACTCAATACTTCTCCAGCACTTCCGCGGACGAAGAGGCTGGAAGTGCGGAGCGGCAGTTTCTTACCAGCAATCGTGATCGTGTCCAGCGTCAAGCGAATATATCCGCGGCCGGGGCCCACATCGGACGCCGGTGCCGATTCGATTTCGCCGGTCACAAAGGCGCCGCGGGGCACGGCGATTTTTCCATCCACGAGGACCGGCTCATCTACCACGGCCGTAAATGTAGCTTCTGCACTCGCCCGGTCGGTGGAAATCTGTTTCTCCAGCCGCACCGTAACCAGCGTGCCTGGCGGCAGTTCCGGGATAGACGATAAAGTTTGGAAGGGAGCACTGCCCGTCGGCCGCCCGTCGCGGTTCGCGCTCTGCGCCCCATTCGCGTCTCTGCTGTTTCCGGCGCCGGAATCTGATCCCGCTCCACTCGTTCCTTTTGCGGCGTTGTCCTGAAACGGCAGCTTGTTCTGATCGGCTGGATTGGCTGCATCATCGGAGGTGAGCCCACCGGGCCGCGAGCATCCCACCGCGCACATCAGCGCGCAGATCACAAGGAGCAGACTCAATAGGAGGGGCATCCTCTTAAGCCCTCGTAACCACCGGAATTTCCACATTCCAGACATATTCCTGCCGCTGTTCCGCTGAGGGAGTGGCAAGCCGAGTACCACACACGTTCTCACCGAATCAACAACTTGGGGATAGCACTTTCGTGGGGCGTGTAGGTTTTGCCATCTAGCTCCGACTGTCGGGAGCGTAAAACGAAGGCAGAACACGCAGAGGACCGGTTGTCGAGAGGGTGGTTCGTCGAGCGCTGCAAGGTTAGGAAGGGGTGCCCCACGCCTGCTCCTCAGCGGAGCGTGAGGCACGCCTCAGTTCGCCGGTTCCGCCTGGCAAACTTAGGAGACAATCGGCATCAGGAAGCGCTGATCTTGATGTTTTCCGCCAGGTTGCCGTCCGTTCTTGGAACAAAATGCACCGTGACCTGTTTCTGACTTTCGCTGGCCAATTCATTCATACCAATCTTGTTGTTCGCAAGTTCGACCAAAGTCCTGTTGGTTATCTTGAAGTCGTAGGGAACACCGTTGGAACCAACCACAGTCACCTCTTTATCGGTGGGATCAACCCTGGAAATGGTTCCGCTGAGATCCTCGGCTGATGCCAATGCAAGCCGTGTCTTTTTGGCATGGGACTTCGTCATGGATTCGGCTGCAGCCTTGCTGGCCGCGGGTTTGGCCTTCATTGTGGTTGTTTTCTTGGTAGTGGAATCCTTCGATGCAGGTACGGGAGCTGCTAGAGATATCCCAACCGCCAGCATCAGCACAAACGCGAAAAGCGCTACAACGAGCCTGGTTGCTTTGTACATGTCACGACATCTCCTTTCTTCGTTTCCCCCTTTAATCTCTTCTCTTCTTATTTCTTTTCTTCTCATTTCTTTATTTTTTTTCATTCTGGAAGAACCCGAGCTTCCAACTCTGTGGAAACAATTTTCCTGCGGCCTGCGGGTCCGGCGGTCAGGGAGGAATTAGACCGTCGCACCCACAAGAACACAGGGCCGGACGCGTCGGCGCAACCGCAGCCGCCGCGGCATACGGCTAGGCCACGCGCTCGGACTCGCTGGGCGCCGCCGGGATTTTCGGCTGCGACTTAGTCGTCTTTCCAAACCGCATCATCAGAGCGCTGGCCACATACCATGCCACCAACGCCGCTGCAATCAGGAAGTATCCGGCCACGATTCGGAGCCAATCTATGCCGGCCAGTTCAGCGATGGCCTCGAGCGTGGAACCCACTCCGAGCAATGCCAGCACTGTAGTTATTCCCTTATTTTCCCGCGCTGCCGCCGTAATACCCCAGGTAATGGCAGCGACTACGACGAACCAGAAGCCCAATTCCGTGAACGCCCCCGCCGGCCGGGCGATTCGACCGGTGGCGTACAAGATTTCCAGGATCGCGTAAGCGGTCCAGAAAGAGCCCCAGGTGCCGTGCAGGGCCAGCGCGACGGCATTATTCGTCCGCAAGGCCCAGGCGCCGGCATAGAACTGCGCCAAACCGCCAAGAATCAGGACTAACGGAAACAGCACGATCGCGCTCTGCGCCGTGCCGTACCAGTGCGCCATGTGTGCCGCCACAATAAAGGTACCAGCGGCCAAGGCATACATCCCCAGGATAGACGGCAGTGCAAATGCCGCCGGTTGGGCGCGCGATCCAGCCATGTTTTCTCCTTGAGGGTTAGGCATTGGAATCACCGAACTTGTCATTGTCAACTCCTTCCATTGGCAGGGTCCCCGCCGCTTGCCGTTCCCCTGAGCGTGCATACTCTCCAGCTGACGGCCAGATGCAGCGACCCTGGCGGGACTATGTTGGACTTGGAGGAGGAAGACGGGTTAGACGATCGCTCAGACAGTTGCTTCTCTACCGACAAGCACGCATTGAGGAGGCAACTCGATTGGTTTTTCAACCGGTCAACCCCCCGGCCTCCGCACGAATACATTTCCCTTACATAGATTCCAGGCTCGGGGATGTAAGTTGTATCGTCTTACGATATAATAGTTACGTAGTTCCGATCTGGCCAACTCCGGGTGGGCCTGGTTCATCCAAGCAGTTGGGACCCCAAGAAGACGAGTCTCTAAATATTTCGGGGGCAGCGAAGCGATGTTTCCCCGCCACTGGAAATGTGAAATCGCCATCGTGACTGTGATCACCACGGTCGCTTTGCTATTTTTTCCAGTAGCAATTGGTCCTTATTCTGCGGTTCACGGGCCGGCAACGGCTTTGCTCAGCCTTCGAGTCCGGCTCAAGATTTGGCTGGGGATGGCGCAGGCCGCGTTGCTGTTTGTGGGGCGACTGCCGTCACACCACTTCGCATCACCGCACACCGCTTTGTCTACCATTTTGCCGCCGCGATCAGTTCCTCCCGACCAGATCGCTGTCCTGCGCTGTTAACCAGCTCACCGACGTCTGGCACGCCGCCAGATCGAATTCCCGACAAATCCTGGTTTCTTCGTCCCTGCTGCTGCCATCACGAACAGTAGCAAGACAACTTTCCCGCGAACCTGGTCGAGCCCGGTTCGCCTCAACTTCCATCGGAGGAAAAAAGAAAAGATATGACAAGCCGAACACTCAAAATGCTGTCCCTGGTCACAGCCCTATCGGTCATGCTGCTAGTCGGCTGCTCCAAGAAGGTCGCTAAGGCGACTCCACCCCCACCCCCTTCCCCGCCGGCTCCCACGGCAACCTTGGCCGCAAGCCCAGACGTGCTGCAGCAGGGTCAGTGGACCACCTTGACTTGGCAGACTACGAATGCCAACGACATCTCCATTGCGGGCCTGGGCACTTTGTCCGCGTCGGGCTCGCGCAGTGTTGATCCGAATACTTCCATGACTTACACCCTGGTGGCCAAGGGCCCCGGTGGAAGCCAGGACGCGAGCGCACGGGTCACCGTCAATCCCAAACCCGAGGCCAAAGTTGTAACGCCGCAACCCAGCGAAGCTGATCTGTTCGCTAAGAATGTCAAAGATGTGTTCTTCGACTTCAACAAAGCCGCCGTCCGTCCTGACGAGGTGTCAGTGGCACAGACCGATGCGCAATTTCTCGCGCAGCATCCCGACATCAAAGTCTTGCTCGAGGGACACTGCGACGACCGGGGATCGGAGGAATATAATCTGGCGCTCGGCGACAGCCGTGCCCATTCTCTGCAGAAGTCTCTGGAGCAGCAAGGCGTAAGTGCCGACCGGATCCAGACGATCAGCTACGGTAAGGAGAAGCCTTTCTGCAGTGCCGATGACGAGCAGTGCTGGCAAACGAACCGGCGCGATCACGTCACGCTGGCGCATTAGGGACAAGGACGCACCTCGCCCAGGGTGGCCACCCGGTGGCCTCCCTGGCGCCAGGGCGTGCGGGTTCCTTGTGTATTTTGCAGCGTAAATCCCGTCATCCAAGTTTCGAATATTTCTTGACGCGCTGCCTTAACTCCTGACCGAAGTTTCTCAAAAACAAACGCGGAGAGCGATATGTGTCGCTCTCCGCGAGATTGTCCAACAACAGCTCAGCCCTAAGGCCCTGCTCCGGTTACTTCTTCGGAGCTGGCTTCTTCACGCCCGGCTTCTTCGGCGCCGGCTTTCTCTCGGCTTCGCGGCCACCGATCAGAGTTAGAGAATCCGCGGCGTTGAACGGGAACTGACGAACCGACGACTCGCCGGTCGTGCTCAACGTGATATCCACGCGGCGGTTGCTTGCGAGGATGATCACATTGATGTTCCGCAGAACTCTGCCCCGTTCCTCGGTGGTGAGCTCAGGGTTGTTGTCGACCGATGTCTTGACCTGGTCCTCGGTGAGATTTTCCTGATCGCCAAAGGCCTTCACATCGATGTTCCCTTCCGGAACGCCGTGCTCTACCAGGAAGCTCCGGGCACGCTCAACACGACGCAGAGAGAGCGCCTGGTTGAATGCGGCCGAGCCGCGCTTATCCGCGTGTCCGCCAAGAATCAAGTGCGCATCCGGCTTGCTTTCCAGATACTTCTTGAAGTCGGCAGACAGCGCGATCAAAGTCTTCTGCTGGCTCAGTAACAGGCCACCCTTGGGGTTGGCAACCGTGGGTTGCGAGGTGGGGAAGTAAACGCTGTGCAGAGCCAGGCGAGCCTCCAGAGCCTTCACTTCGGGGTTAGGTGGCGGCGGTGGCGGATTCTCCACCATCAATTGTGTCGAAGCCTGGCCGGTGAGACCGCGAGTATCCGAGCAGCTTGCGCTGACGGTCACTGTGCCGGCGGATGCTCCGCTCGTGCTCAGGGTAGCCATGTTGCCCGATCCCGAGAGCGAACCGCTCGAAGCGCTCCAGTTCGAGACGGAAACGGAAACGCCATCAGGACTGGTGCAGTTGCAGGTGATCGTAGCCGAACCCGGAATTTGGACGCTTGAAGGATTCGCCGAGCAGCTCATGGTGGGCGGATTCTTCGGAGGCAGCGGCTTCACGGTAAAGTTGGCCGAACAGCTGGCCACGTTGTTGTTTTTTGATTTGGAATCAGTGACATGAGCCGTGACTGCATAACTGCCAGGCGCCACATTGGTGGTATCGATAGTAGCGGTGGTGTCCTTGCCCGTCACCGCACCGCCGTTGGCGCTCCAGGCATAGGTCAGCCCAGTGTGTTTCGGGTTGAAATTGCTGGCTGCTACCGTCGCCGTTATGGGTTCACCCACCATTACTTCCGCAGGCTGCACGGAGCATGCCGCCGCCGGAGCCACAGCGGGAGCGCCGCCCCAGCTGAAAACAAGACCGGTCCGCAGCCGGATGCCTTCCAACGACGGACGCCGCAAATTCGGGAAGTCCGGAGCGGCATAGGCCGCATAGTTGTGACGTCCCCAGACGTAGTCCGCTTCAAAAAGGCGGAAAGCCACACCCTTACTAACCGGCAGGTCCATTCCACCACCCAGGATCGCGCCGATTCCATTATTGGCGTTCAGACCCGAAACCGATAGCCGGTTCAGGCTGACCAGCGTATGCAGAAAGAAGTTGGCGTCTTCGGTACGCCACATAAAGCGGGGGCCGACGGAACCTGTCGTTTCGTCGTTGCTGTTACCCCAGTTATAGCCAAAATCGCCTTCGAAGCCCCAATGCGGATCGAAGTTGTAGGTCAGGGCCGCACCAACCCCCCCATTCATGTCCGGAATCTGGAAAGGAGTGGGATTATTTGGATCGCCAAAGGGCTGAGGGACCGTGGTTCCGGGATGAAGCCACTGATATCCCGCGAAAATGTCCCATTTCGGAGTAGTGTCGCCCGTCTGCGCGACCGCAGGAGTAGAAATCAAAACTGCGCACAACAAGGCGAGGCCGGCGGCGATCGCGCGGACTAGGCGCCCATTGCATAGTGACATGTCATCCTCCAGATGGATGCTCGTGCGCCCGCTCTGGTTAAATCCAGGCGCCGCTGAGAAGTATTGATTTGCCAAGAAGATTGGCTACCCTAGGAAACGAGAGATTGTATCTCACCACGGCCCCGAAAACAAAACCCGGACTTGCAAAGGAGTAAACATCGCCTCTTGCGGGTCAATCGACCTGTCTCAAAGTGAAATTATCTGGTGTTTAGTGTCTACTACCGTTGCTTCGCCCGGACCGAAACTGTGGTCTTCACCTTGGTCGGGCCGTTCTGGACCTTGCCGGGTTGGAAGCGAGCCGCGTATCGTGGTATTTCGATTGTTAATGGTCGTTGGTCGCTTGTCGTTGGTCGCTCGCCAGACGGTCACCGTGTTGTCGCTCAGGCGAGCGTGGGCTTAAACGCCGCGACCGATGAAGGACTCAAGGCCGACAACCTGGGGTCCAACAACTAACGACTAACGATTGACGACTAACGACCATAAGACGAGCCAAAGGCAAGAATGCGACAAGAACGTGTTTTGATCGTTGAAGACGAGGAAAACGAACGCTCCGGTCTGGCCGAGATCGTGGGCTCATGGGGCTATCGCGTGGAGACGGCCAAGGACGGCGCGGAGGGCCTGGAAAAGGCCACGCAGTGGTCTCCTTCGATCGTGATCACCGATCTCAAGATGCCACGCATGGGCGGCATCGAATTGCTGGGGCGTCTGGCGGATCAGGCCCAGACCATCGCCGTCGTCATGGTCACCGCCCAGGGAACCATCGAGAGCGCGGTGCAGGCCATGCGCATGGGCGCTTACGATTATCTGACCAAGCCGATCGACACCAACCGACTGCGCGCCATGCTCACCAACGCGTCGGAGTTGCTGGGGACCCGGGCGGAACTGGAAGCCACTCGGCGCAAATTGCGCGACGCAGGCTCGCTGGGGCGGCTGAGCGGCGCCTCGCGCAAGATGCAGGAAATTTTTCGCCTCATCGAGATGGTCGCGCCCAGCACCGCGTCGGTGCTGATTACAGGCGCCAGCGGAACCGGCAAGGAACTGGTGGCGCGCACCATACATGACCTAAGTCCGCGGCGGGAGCGGGTATTCATCGCCATCAACTGCGCCGCCATTCCTGAGACTCTGATCGAAAGCGAAATCTTCGGGCACGAGAAAGGCGCTTTCACCGGAGCCATGGAGCGACGTACCGGCTGCTTTGAGCTGGCGGAGGGAGGAACGCTGCTTCTCGACGAAATCGGGGAGATGCCGGTGGCCACGCAGGCCAAGCTGTTGCGTGTACTAGAAGATCGCAAGCTGCGGCGCCTTGGCAGCCGAGTCGAAACCCCTGTGGATGTGCGAGTGCTGGCCGCAACCAATAAAGTTCCGGAAGAGGCCGTAGCTCGGGGCGAGCTGCGCAGCGATCTTTACTACCGCCTCAATGTCTTCAACATCCACATGCCGCCCCTGCGGGAACACAAGGAAGACATTGCGGACCTGGTGCAATTGTTGCTCGCGGAAATGAGCAGCAAGCATTCGCGGAAAGTGGCGGCAGTGAGCGAAGCCGTGCTCAACCTGTTCAACAATTATTCGTGGCCAGGCAATGTCCGCGAATTGCGCAATACCATTGAACGCGCCGTGATTGTCTGTGACGGAGGGATGATCGAGACCAAACATCTGCCTCCTGGCTTCGGGCATGCCCCTCTCCGCAGTGGCTCCAACGATCCGGACGCGGTTCGCCTGGGCGTGGGTACAACGGTTGAGGAGGCGGAAAAACTGTTGATCTTGAAAACCCTTGAGGCCACCAGCAACAACAAAACGCGGGCCGCTGAGATTCTCGGAATCAGTCTGAAAACCTTGCATAATAAGCTGAAGGAGTATGGCAGTGCCGCTGCTGAGGCGACCACCGGGAGGGAGGAAGAGATCAGCAGCTAGTGGGCAGGGGTTACTCAGGGCCAGTGGGGGCCGTTTGTAGCTGCGATTGCAGCACTCCAGTGGTTTTCATCAAGTCCGCGCAGCTTCAAGAGGTAGTTCGCTTCACGAATCGTGAGGCATTGGTCAAAGGCAAAGTGCGCACGTTCGATTACAACTGATCGCTGACCACTGATCACTGACCACTGACCACTGGACACTGGACACTGATCACTGGACCTGACCACTGGACACTGACCACCATCCACCAAGTCATCATGCGACGGAAGATTATTATCGTATTGACTATCACCTTCATGGTGACCCTGATGGTCACGTCGTTTTCCCTGCTTTATCTGTCGCAGATTCTCCGCCTGCGCCTGAACAACGCCTATGAGAGCAGTACACGCCTGGCGCAACAACTGGCGTACACGGTGGAGAACGATGTACCGGACTTGACCAGCACCCCGGTCGATACCAGCGATCCAGTCGCTTTGCGCAAGGCTTTGACGGACTACTTGCCCACCGACGTAAATCTGCTCAACAATCTCGAATCAGCCGTTGGTAACTGGCCGTTTGTTTACGACGCTTCGATTGTCAGCGAAGACGGCAAGGCTCTGATCCACACCAATGCGAGCCTGACAGGAAAAATTATTTCCCCGCGCCCCGATTTCGCCCAGGTGCTGAAGGCGCGGCTTTTGGACCAACCGCGCCTGGTCTACAGCCCCAGCGTTTACGACGTCAGTTATCCGCTCTTGCTCAACGGATCTCCATTCGGCACGATTCGCATCGGGGTTTCGACCGTCTTCCTGCAGAGCGAACTGACTCCCAGGCTATTGCACGCGGCCTATCTTTCGATTGCCTCGATCTTTGTGTCGTTATTTCTGGCGGCAGGAATTTCCAATCTTGCACTCGGCCCGCTCAAGGCAATCAGTCGAAACCTCGACAGCGTGGGAGCGGACTCCGCCCTTGAAGGCGACGAAGCCAGCCACGATGAATACGGCCTGGTCACCCTAAAGATTGCCAATCTCGGCCGCCAGGTACGCGACACCAAAGAAATCTTTTCGGCCCTGAAAGACAACGTGGATCAACTCATGGCCAAGCTGCAGGACGGCCTGATGCTGATTGCCCGCGATTTGCGGGTGGTGCTCGTCAGCGCCCCGGTCGAGCGTTTCCTGGGCCGGCCTCGCGGAGAACTCCTGGGCCACACGGTCGCTGAGGTGTTTACTCGCGATTCCGCTCTGGGCGCGATGGTGTTGGATGCCTTCGAACGCAGGCGTCCGCTGGTACAGAACGAGATCGAAGCCGCCGATGGCAGACGCGTTCAGGTGTCGCTCGATTTTGTGGAAGAACGAACCACACAGATTGGGGCCCTGCTCATTATGCGGGACTCGGAATCGGTGAGACGCCTGGGAGACGAAATCGAGATGTCGCGCCGCCTTTCCGCCAGCGGACGCCTCACCCGCGGCGTGGCCCACGAGGTGAAAAATCCCATCAACGCGATCGTGCTTCATTTGCAGCTTCTGCAGAACAAGCTGGCACATTCCGAGCCTGACGCTCGCCGCCACATGGATATTATCGACAGTGAAATCCGGCGACTGGACCGGGCGGTGCAAACCCTGGTGGACTTCACCCGGCCCCGCGACCTGCATCTGGAGGAAGTCGACCTGCGGCGGCTGCTGGATGAAGTTGCTCTGCTGGCTGCGCCCGACGCAGAAGCGCACGGCGTGACCGTCGAGCGCAATGCCCCGAACGAGCCCCTTCCCATCACCGCAGACATCGATTTGATGAAGCAAGCTCTACTGAATGTGGTGCTGAACGGGGTTCAGGCCATGCCCCAGGGAGGGGTGCTGACCATTTCCTCCCGGCGCAGCGGCGATGCCGTGGTGGCGGAGGTTTGTGATCACGGCTGCGGCATTCCTCACGACTTGCACGAGAAAATTTTTGAGCTCTACTTCACCACCAAGAAAGACGGCAGCGGTATCGGCCTTGCCTATGCGTATCAGATTCTGCAATGGCACCATGGGTCGGTCGAATTCGAATCGGAAGAAGGTAAAGGAACGACCTTCAGATTTCTCATTCCTGCCACCACCGGCGACGACACGACACACGAGTCGCAGTCGCGCTCGGTAGTAGAGCTGTCGAAGCCCGCGGGGTAGGCGCCGGATGAAGTGAGTTGCTCGAAAGGCAAAAAAAAGCAGCTTGCTTTTGCCGTTCCGGGAGCTACATCGCGGAGTAGAATGAACCTGCCTTCTGCACCACTGTGCCCGGGACCCTGCCATGATTCTGGTTGCAATAATCTCCTTATCCTTGTTTTGTTCAGGGTTTTGTTCAGGACCGTCGACCGTTGACCTTGGTGCGCGGGCGCAGTCGAGCCAGCAGCCTCCGGCAGCTGTGAACTCTACAGACTCGTCATCGCCCTCGGGCCAGAGCAATACTGTCGTTCCGCAGACCACGCCAGCCTCACCGAAAATGCCTTCCGATTCTTCACAGCCGTCGCAGAAGAAACCTGCGCCCGTGAGGCGCAAGCGTCCAAGCGCGGCAAAGAATTCGGTTCCCTGTAAAACCCCAGCCGACCCAAACGCCTTGTCCACGGCCAGCCATGCCAGCGCGACGACTACGTCAGAGGATGGCGCCGCTGCAACCAGTAGTTCTGCCGCGCCGGATCTTCCTTGTGCGCCCGCAAAAGTAGTGGTTCGCAACGGCGGAACCACCGAAGCCGCAGTTCGGCTTACCGGTGGCGCCGCCGCCGCGAAAAACTCTCCGCAGCGTGCCAACACGGACCGGTTGCTAAGATCGACCGAGGAAGCACTGAAGAAGATCTCGGGCATGCAACTTGATTCTGGCCAGCAGGAGACCGTGAAGCAAGTGCACCAGTACACAACCCAATCAAAAACCGCCCTGGAATCCGGGAACCTGGAGCTGGCCCACAATCTGGCTCTGAAGGCGCATCTGCTGGCGGATCAACTCGTGAAAGGGCAGACGTAGTCGTTCGCCCTGATTCCGTTGGGGTGGCCTTTCCTACTTGCCTTTGGCCCGCGCGGCGTTCACTTTTTTCAGCAGATCCTGCGACATGCTTTGCATGGGGCCGGAAATCGCGACTGCCTCGAGGAGTACATCCCGAGCCTCGGTGGTCCTATTCAGCTTGGCGTAGGCGAACCCCAGGCGATACAGCGCGATCGCGTACTGCAGATCGTCTTGCCCTTTGAGCAAGACGGTCGCCGACTTCAGTTCGGTAATCGCGGTCGTAGTTTTATCCTGCTTGAGGTAGGCGTTGCCCAGCGTGGAATGCGCCGCTCCGGCGGAGAGCTTGCGGGTTTTGTCCGCGTCCGCAGCGTCGGGATTGGCCACTACCAACGCTTTCTGTGCATAGGTAACGGCTCTGGCCACGCTACCCGGTTTTGTATCCTCAGAATAGAAACTTGCCAACTCCAGCAACGCCACCAGAGAGTTAGGATTGGCGGCGAGAGTCTTTTCACAAAACGCGATCAGCCGCGGCTGATCGTTAAGCTGTCCCGGCCCCAGGGTATACATGGCGAAGTTCGCAACCTGGTCCTGAAACTTCGATTCCGGAAATGAGGCGGTGAACTTCTCGATGTAAGACATGCGGTTGTGAGGATCAGGCTCGTTCGGAATGGCGTTGAACCCGGAGGTCTCCAGAAACTCGCAACTGCTCTGAACCGCGGTTTTTTCTTCAGCCACTTGCCGTGCGAACTCCTCATCGCTCACTCCGTCAGGTTTGGCCTGTTTGCCGACTGAAGCGCAAACTTCGCCTCCCTTGATCGAGTAATCCACCAGCTTGGCGTTATTCTTCGCTTGCTGCGCCATGCTGGCCTGGCCCACCAGAATGTCGAGGTTGTGAGGAGATCCGGCGAGCGCCTTGTCGCCGTAATCGAGGCCCTTTTGTAGGTCCCCACTCGCCTGGTAGGCCTGCGAAATCTGCCAGTTACCATAGGCCATCGCGGCAGGATTCGATGCGTATTTCTGCACAAAGTCGGCGTACATAGCCAGCTTCTTCTGCGCGTCCTGCTCGCTGGTGATGGCCTGCAGATCGTGATCTTCAGGCGTGCCTGCGGCGATCACAATGTGATCGACTTGTGCCGCTGACGGCAGCTTCGCCAGCAAGCCCCAGAACACGATCGCCAGCATCAGTAACCTGCCGTAGCGTTTCATGCTTCGCCTCCGTCGCGCGCAAGAATCGCGCTTAAAAACATCGTTCAATTCCGCAGCAGGCGAATCCTAGCGCCGAACGCGCGTAGACGCAAGAGCGAGAGCGCGATCCTCACCACGGAGACACGGAGGCCGGAGAAATCCAAGACGCCCCTCAATCGGTGGTTCATTAAGCTCTTGGTTTTCCTCGTGTCTCCGTGGTGAATTCGCTTTGCCTCCGCTAAAGTAATAGAGATGCGTTCCATCCTCGGCCAACGTCCCCTGCGATTTGTATTCGCGGCCAACGTGATCTCCATGTTGGGCAGCGGGATGAACTCGGCCGCGGTCGCCTGGTATGTGCTGCAAGCTACCCACTCCGAAATCGCACTCGGAAAGTTCGCTGTGTTGCAGACGCTGCCCGCCATGCTGATGTTGCCCTTCACCGGCGTGATTATTGATCGTGAGGACCGGCGGCGGCTGGTTATGTGGCTCGATGCCTTGCGCGCCGCCATTATCCTTACCGTGGCGATTCTTGCGTTTCGGCATCGCGTGCAGATCTGGCAGCTCTATCTGATGAATACGCTGGTCGCCGCGGGCTTCTGGATGTTCTGGCCGACCATCACGGCGCTGATTCAGGAACTCACGCCCGAGGGCGAGTTCGTGCAGTCGAACACGTTCTTGCTCGCCGGCGTGCAAGGAGGATGGCTGATCGCAGGCGCACTCGTTGGCTTCATGTATGACCACATTGGCCTGAGCGGAGTGCTGCTGATCGATGTCTCCACTTACGCGGTGTCGTTTTTCTGCTATTTCGCCGTGCGCCGGGGGCGGCATGTGGTGCTGCGTCCCGCGGAAATAAAAGCCGATCTTGCGGCTGCGGAATCGCAACTCGAGCGCTTCTGGCGCGAGATGCGCGAAGGACTGCATTTTCTGCGCGACCACCGTCCAGTGGTGCTGCTGGGAATCAGTTGGGCACTGTTCTTGGGTGCGATGATCACTGGCGTGGTGGTCAATCCTTCGCTGAGCGAACGAGTTTTTCACGCCGGAGCCAAAGGCTATGGGTGGCTGAATATGGGATGGGGCGCTGGCGCATTCATCAGCGCCTTGTACGCGCCCGCCGTGATCGCATATTTGGCCGGACGGCGTGCCCTGGCTTACTCGATGGCCTTGTTGGCGGCCTGCGTGGCCTGCGCGCCCATCTCGCGATTTCTATTTTTGGCGATTCTGATTTACTTCGTGATGGGCTCGGCGCGCGGAGTGGGCGGCGTGGCCATGAATACCAGTCTGATGGAAATGGTGCCGCAGCACCTGATGGGGCGGGTGCAGAATGCGTTCTATTTTGCCGGAACGTTTCTGCAACTCGTGCTTGCGCTCGCCGTGGGCGCGGTCGCGCACAACATCAGTCTGGTCGCTGCGTTTGCGATTCTGGGTTGCGTTTACGGCTTGGCATTCGTGGCGGCGAGTTGGCCGGTGGGAATGCCCGCCGCCGTCGAGGAGACGAGCATTGCGGAATGAAAACAATTCACCACGGAGTCACAGAGACTCAGAGAAAACCAAAAATATCGTTTAATGGTTAGCTTTGGTTTTTTGTTTTTTCTCCGTGCCTCCGTGTCTCCGTGGTAAATCGCACTTCCGCCCTGTTATTCTTTCCCATTCCAAGGAGCTTCCATGTCTTCTGACTTGCAGGGCCGCAATGCCGTGGTCTTTGGAGTAGCCAACAAGCGCTCGATTGCGTGGTCCATCGCCCAGGGATTGCACGCCGCCGGCATGAAGATGGCCATCACCTACCAGAATGAGCGCCTGGAGCAGGAAGCGAAAGACCTGATCCTCTCGCTGCCCGGGGCCGAAGCGTACATGTGCGACGTTTCCAAAGACGAAGACATTGCCCGTCTCTTCGCGACGTTGAAAGAGCGTCACGGCAAGCTGCACACGCTTGTGCACTCGGTCGCTTACGCCCCCGCCGACGAATTGAAGGGAGATTTCATCAACACCACGCGAGATGGTTTCCGCGTTGCATTGGACGTGAGCGTCTACTCGCTGGTCGCAGTGGCGCGCGCGGCGGCGCCGCTCATGGAAGACGGGGGCTCGATGATCACCATGACGTATTACGCGTCGGAAAAGGTCGTGCCCCGATATAACGTAATGGCGGTCGCCAAAGCAGGACTCGAATGCAGCGTGCGCTATCTCGCCTATGAGTTGGGCAAAAAGAAGATTCGAGTGAACGCGATCTCCGCCGGACCGATCAAAACCCTGGCCGCGCGCGGCATCGCCGGCTTCGGCGACATGCTCAAAGGACACGAAGAGCGCGCTCCGCTGGGCCGCCGCGTGGAAGTGGAAGAAGTGGGATCAACCGGAGTGTTCCTCGCCTCCGATGCCAGCAGCGGCATCACCGGCGAAGTGATTTATGTGGACTGCGGGTTTAACATCATGGGGTTTTGAGAACGCCGGTCGAAACTAGCTGGATTGCGCGATGAATGCTTCGGAAAACAACACGGAGATCGCTGATCGCTTTGCCTTCATCGCAGAGCAGTTTTGTACCGTCGTGGAATCCTCCTCAGGAATCGACAGAACCGAACTACCCGTGCGGATCTACCGCATACTTCCCAAGTTGATCGGCGAAGCTATCAACCTCCCCGAGGTGAGGCTGAGCGATGACGACGACCCGCCGGAAAGGCCGAATGAACACGAACCGCCTGCAAATATTCGTCTGAACGACGAACAATGGGGGCAGCTTTACAGCCTGCTTAAGGAGAAACTGGAGGACTGGGACCTCCATTGGCAGGCCTTCAATCCTACAACCGACAAGGAAGCGGTCTGCGGGACGCTCGCCGATGATTTTGCTGACATTTACCGTGACTTGAAAGGGGGACTCATCCTCAACCAAACGCGCCAAGCCCCACCGGAGGAGATAATCTGGGACTGGCGCCTGCTTTATTATGCCCACTGGGGCAAGCTCGCAATCGACGCTCTATTAACGATCCACTTTCGACTTCATCAGATCGTGGAATGAGGGTGGCAATTCGATCGCGCTCATTGGACTAACTACTGACCCTGATCCTAATCCTGCGCCCGTTCTCTCCCTCGCTCTCCAAGGAAATCTCGACATCCCGTTCCCGAACAAACCGTGGAAACTTTTCTCCCCACTCGATGAGCAGGATACTGTTTCCGTCCCTCAGATCGTCGAGGCCGAGCGTCTCCAGCTCTCGAGGCGTGTCCACGCGGTAGAGATCGATGTGGTACAGATTGGCGCGTGGTCCGCGATATTCGTGCACCAGCGTGAAGGTTGGACTGGTGACGTCTTCCTCAGCAGCCGCTTCGAACGCCGCCGCGATGCCCTTGACCAGCGTGGTCTTTCCCGCTCCCAAGTCGCCGCGCAGCAGCACCAGCTTAGGCGGGGCCAGCAATTCCGCCAGGGTGCGGCCGAAGGCGATGGTTTCCTCGGCGGAATGGGTGGTGATCTCTCGGGTGGTTTGTCGCGTCATCTCTCGCATAATCGGGCCAGAAACGCCGCACCGTCCCGACGGAAACCCACGAACAGGCGCTGGTTCCCACCAGTGGTTGCGAAGCTGTCGGCATTTCGCGGGCAGGAGTGCCCGCGCCACATGAACAGTAGTATAGCGAGAGAACGCGCCCTTCGCGGCGGCGTCCGAGACTCAGATTGCTCTACACGTTTCCGATACTGGAGAACGCGCTCGACTTCAGGCCGAGCAAGTGCCGGTCCACCACGTGCGCCAGCGAGGTGCGCAGGCGATGGTTGTCGTCATCCTCGAGCGCCACGAAGCGGAAGGCCTGCAGAACGCATTCCTTGCCTTTCTGCGTCGGGCTGAGAATTTCGGCCATGCCGTGCACGGGTCCAGATTGCGTCTGGAAAGCAACCTCGACGAAATCCCCCTGCGACAACGACTGGTTCAGTCGCAGCAGGCCGCCCGTGGCCGAAATGGTTTGGAGTTTTGCTCTGGTGCGGCGGCCATCTTCTAATCGAATCGCAGCCAGGACAGAATCGCCTAGCTGGACTCGGGCCGCGCGCCGCGAAGGGTGCGGTTGGGGGAAGTGAGTCATAAGCCGAGTGAACTATCTCACGCAGCCATGTTGAGTAATAGATTACGCAAGCTCCTGTCCAGATTCCGCTCTGCAAGCCTGATCTGCGGCCATGTAACGTGTGTCCTGCGAAGGAGATAGCGAATGATTACCATGTGGTTAATGTCCCGCAGGACAGTCGTATATCCGAAGGGGGAACAAATCTGTTCTGATCTTCGGGCGCAGGATTCGACGCGTCATGTTTCAGCAACAAGGCCCGAGTATGATCTTTTGGATCGCAGGTGTTATTCGTGCGGAGGGTTTTATGCGCAGCATTTCTTCTCTGATCTTTGCGCTTTGTTTCTTGATTCCAGCGCCGTTCTACGGTCAAGCCGCTGCCTCGTCATCCCACACTCCCCTTCGAGTCGGCATTGTTGGCCTGGTTCACGGCCATGTGCACGGATTTCTCGACCAATCGCGGCACAGCCCGGAGATCGAGATCGTTGGCGTTGCCGAACCCGACGAGCAACTCCGCGCGAAGAATGCCGCGCGCTACGGCTTCGAGCCGGGCCAGATGTTTGCGGACCTGGAGACGATGCTCGAGAAGACACATCCTCAGGCCGTGCTGGTCTACACCAACACGTATGACCACCGGCGCGTGGTCGAGATCTGCGCCCGGCACGGCGTTCACGTCATGATGGAAAAACCCTTGGCCGTCAGCCTGGAAGACGCGCTGGCCATGCAGAAAGCCGCCCGCGATTCCCACATTCACGTTCTGGTGAATTACGAGACCACGTGGTATCCCAGCAATCACGCGGCCTACGACCTGGTGCAGGAGAATGCCCTGGGCGAAGTCCGCAAAATCGTGGCGCACGACGGCCACAACGGCCCGAAAGAAATTGGCGTGGAGCCGGAATTTTTCGCCTGGCTCACCGATCCGAAACTCGATGGCGCAGGCGCTCTGTTCGATTTCGGGTGTTACGGCGCCGACTTGGCGACATGGCTGATGCACGGCGAACGGCCGCTGACCGTAACGGCAGTCACGCAGCAGATAAAGCCTGAGATTTATCCGCGGGTTGACGACGAAGCAACCGTCATACTGACGTACCCAAAAGCTCAGGCGATTCTGCAGGCGTCATGGAACTGGCCTTTCGATCGCAAGGATATGGAAGTGTACGGGAAAACGGGATTGGCAATCACAGTGAAGCGCGATCACCTTCTAGTTCGCCGCGCCGGAGAAGACGCGGAGCACGAGATTACCGCCAAGCCTCTTCCCGCCAACTACGATCATTCGCTGGCCATGCTGCGGGCAGTTCTCGATGGCGCGGAGCCGGATGGGCTGTCGTCGCTCGAAACCAACGTGACCGTGACGGAGATTCTGGACGCGGCGCGGCGGTCGGCGACATCGGGCGAAACGATTCGGTTGCCTGATTCCAAATAGAGAAGGGAAAGGGCACGACTTCAGTCGTGCCACCGAAGGGACAAGTATTTCCGGCTTTAGCCGCTGGGGGCCGCTTATCCATCCCAGCACACGAACTTCTCGCCTGCCGTTCGCCGTATATGGTCGAAAGCATCCGGCAAGCCCTGCAGAAGATCGGTGGCAACCAGCGAATGTTCGCCGACTTTTTCTCGCATCACGTCGCCGGAGAGACCATGTAAGTGAACGGCAGCCATCACCGCTAACAGCACGTCCTGCGGACTCTGCGCCATCAACCCCGCGACCATGCCGGTGAGGATGTCGCCCGTGCCTCCGGTCGACATTCCAGGATTGCCGGTCGTGTTCACCCAGGCTTCGCCATCCGGCCGCACGACGAGAGTGCGATGGCCTTTGAGCACGACAATCAGTTCGTGCTCGCGCGCGAACTTGCGCGCAACACCGAGCCGGTCTTTCTGTACATCAGCAATGGAACATCCCACGAGGCGAGCCATCTCTCCGGGGTGCGGCGTAATCACCAGTGACCAGCCAGCCCCGTTCAATTCGCCTGCGTGACCCTCAAACGCATTCAAACCGTCGGCGTCCACCACCATGAGGACTTCGCATTTCGCCACCAGCTTACGGACGAGTTCCGCGGTCTGCGGGTGCCGCGAAATTCCTGGCCCGATCGCGACCACACTTTTGTTCTTCACCAGTTCAACAAGTTGACCGGCGGCGCCGGCCGAGATCGATCCGGTGTCTGTTTCCGGCAACGCCTCAGTCATCAGCTCGGGATGGAATCCAGCAACCGTGGGCAATACGGATTCCGGCGTCGCCACCGTCGCAAGCCCAGCCCCGGCGCGTAAGGCAGCCATGCCTGCCATCGCCGCGGCTCCTGCTTTTCCCAGGGAAGCACCGACGATCAAAACGTGCCCGTAGTTGCCTTTGTTGGACTCCGCAGGTCGAGGCGCCACGGTGCGCGCAATGTCTCGAGCCGCGATCACATTCAGCTGCAGCGCCGAAACAATCGCTTCTTTCGGCGAACCGATTTCAGCCACCATGGTCGGCCCGGTAGTGAGCAAGCTGAATACGTGCGCCGGGCGTGGTGCGGTAAAAGTCACGATGGCATCGGCACGCGCGACGGTCCTCGTCTGCGCGCCTATCCCATCGGCATCCGCCCCGGAGGGAATATCCACGGCGATCACGGGAACATGGCTCGCGTTCATGATCGCGATCGCGTCGGCATAGAGTCCACTCACGGGAGGCTTGAAGCCGGTGCCGAGAATCGCGTCGAGATACAAATCAGCTGGCAAAGAGAGTCGCGCGCTTTCGCTCTTCAACTCTTCCCTGGAGCGGATCACGATCGCAGCCGCGGGCAGCTTACTGAACATAATCGCGGCGTCGCCCCGCAAGTCTGCGGGATCGGCCAGCAAGATAACCTCAACGATCTTCCCCTGCTCACGCAGGCGCCGCGCCGCGACAAAGCCGTCACCGCCATTGTTTCCCTTGCCGCAGAAAACAACAATGCGCTCCATGGCACCATAATGTGCAAGAACGTAGTCGGCCACGGCCGCGCCGGCGTTTTCCATCAGCGTGAGCGAGGGAACCCCGAAACGCTCTGTGGTGGCGCGGTCGATGGCGCGCATTTCGGCGGCAGTGACGATTTTCATGGAAATGCAGGGGCCATGCGCAGTGAGTCAGTGGTCAGTGGCCCGCAATAAGTGTCCAACAATCAACATCCAGCAGGAGCCGCCGACGCCGGTTTTTGCTGACCACTGGCCACTGGTCACTGACCACTTTCTTCATCCTCGACTATAAAACAACAAAGGCCCTCCGCGCCCTGCGGAGAGCCCGTGGATTTTGCTGGCCACTAGCCACTGATCATTAGCCACTAGATCATTGTCCGCTGCCTTTCGATCCAGCCTGCCCCCCCTGCACTTTGCTGTGCTTGCGGCTGTAGCTGAAGTAAATGATGAACCCTATCAGCAGCCATACCACCAGCCGGAGTTGGGTCGCCAGGGGTAAAGTTACGATCAGAGCTCCGGAGAACAGGATGGCGAGTATCGGAACCAGCGGAACCAGCGGCGTCTTGAACGGCCTGGCTAGATCGGGATGCGTTCTTCGCATCACCCACACTCCGGCGCTCACCAGCATGAAGGCCAGCAGCGTGCCGATGCTCGTCATCTGATCCAACATGCTCAACGGAAACATCATCGCCAGCACGGCTACAAAAAAGCCAACGACAATGGAACTGATATAAGGCGTGCGGAACCGGGAATGGATTTTGCTGGCCCACGGCCACAGCAAGCCATCGCGCGACATGGAATAGAACACGCGCGATTGCCCCAGCAACATCACCAGCATCACCGTCGCCAGGCCGGCCAACGCTCCGAGTTCAACCAGGAATGTTGCCCATTGCTGCCCAATCACGCGAATTCCTACCACCACCGGATCGGGCACGTCGAGCTTCGAGTAGGGAACCACGTGGGTCAGCAGCCCAGAAACCAGGATGTACAGAATCGTGCAGATAACCAGCGAACCGAGGATGCCAAAGGGCATATCTTTCTTCGGATTCTTCGCCTCCTGCGCGGCCGTAGAAACCGCATCAAAGCCGATATAGGCGAAGAACACAACCCCCGCGCCACGGAAAATCCCCGACCATCCGAAGTGTCCGAACTCCCCGGCATTCGCCGGAATGAACGGATGCCAGTGGTTCGGCTGCCACTTGTGCGAGATCAGAAACGCGGTCACCAGCACAACAAACATGCAGACCACAGCGACCTTCAGGATGACGATAGCGGTGGTGAAATTTGCCGATTCCTTAATGCCAACGACGAGGATAGTCGTGATGACCGCGATCACCAGGAACCCAACGTAGTCGAATGTCAGATGAACGGATTTGCCGAACAGAATGAAATCGACATGCGGTATCGGCGGCAGAGCCATGCCAATATCGTAGAGAAACGCGCGCAGGTGGCCGCTCCAGCCCACGGCCACCGTAGCGGCGCCAAAGGCATATTCCAGGATCAAGTCCCACCCGATAATCCACGCCACCAACTCCCCCAGCGTGGCATAGGAGTAGGTGTAAGCGCTGCCGGCGATCGGAATCATGGAGGCAAATTCGGCGTAACACAGCCCGGCAAACGCGCAGGCGATGCCGGCCAGCACAAACGAAAGCAGAATTGCCGGCCCGGCGAACTGTGCCGCAGCCTGTCCCGTGATCACGAAAATACCTGCTCCGATGATCGCGCCGATGCCAAGCGTTAGCAGATTGATCGGTCCAAGGGCGCGCCGCAAGCTGTGTTCGCCCGTCTCGCGCGATTCCTCCATCAATACGTCCAGCGACTTGGTTGCCAGCAGATTTGCCATCCGTTAGTTTCTCCTTCGGTCTGTGTGGCGCGGGCACTATTGCCCGCGATCTAACCACTTCACTGCCTCACGCGGCTGCACTCACTCAGTGATTCTCAAGCACCTGCGCTCTTCCGCGAACTCTTCGACCAGGCGTAATACACCGGAACTCCCAGCAGCACCACGATCAGCCCCGGCCAAGTGAACTGCGGTTTGTAGCGCAATAGTACGACATCAATGAATAAAGCCATCACAATATAAATCGCGGGCAGAACCGGGTAGCCAATCGCCCGGTATGGCCGCTCGGCGTTGGGCCGAGTCCTGCGCAGCACGAATAGCCCGACAATCGTCAGCACATAGAACACCAGCACGGCGAAAATAATGTAGTCGAGCAGCTGGCTGTAGCTGCCGGAGAGGCACAGCACGCACGTCCACACCATCTGCACCATCAGCGATACCGCTGGCGTTTTGTACGTAGGATGCAGCTTGGCCACGTTGCGGAAGAAGAGGCGGTCTTTCGCCATTGCATAATAGACCCGCGCCCCGGAGAGAATCAGCCCGTTGTTGCAGCCGATGCTGGAGACAATGATTGCCGCCGCCATCATCAGACCACCAGCGGGCCCGAAAATTTGCGAGAGCACCGCCGTGGCCACACGGTCTTCCGTAGCGTATTGAATGCCGCGGTCCATAATGGTTATGCCCGTCGCGCTCCCCTGCAGGGGCAGCACCATCAGGTAAACAAAGTTGCACGCGATGTAGAAGGCGATCACCACGCCCGTGCCCAGGGCCAGCGACAACGGCAGGTTGCGGCTGGGATTCTTGACCTCGCCCGCGGTGAAGGTCACATTATTCCAGGCGTCGGCGGAAAACAGTGAGCCCACCTGCGCCACGGCCAGAATCGTTAGAGTTCCCACCAGCGCAATCGGTCCGCCCACTCCCACTTGCACGGCGTGCAATGAAGTCGGTTTGGCATTGAACCAGAAATTTCTTCCGAAATTGGCGGCCAGGGCATAGGCGTTGCGCCCGACGGCCAGGCCCAGCAGCATCAATCCAAACAGCGCCGCCACTTTCGCCGAGGTGAAAATATTCTGGATCAGCGCTCCGGTCTTGAGCCCGAAAATGTTGATGATGGAAAGCGCCACCACCAGCAGCACCGCCATCAGATTCTGAGTGTTCAGCCCGACATCCATGTTGCCCAGCACCATCGGCCCCACGTGAATCGGCGGAACTTTCCAGAGATGAAGAATCCAGTGGGAAGAAGAAATCGAGGGGAAGAAGACTCCCAGGAACTTGCCGAAGGCCACGCCCACGGCGGCGATGGTGCCGGTCTGAATCACCAGAAACAGAGTCCAGCCGTAAAGAAATCCCCACAGCGGCCCCAGCGCTTCGCGCAGGTAAACATACTGGCCGCCAGCCCGCGGCATCATCGCGGCGAGCTCACCGTAGCTGAGCGCGGCCACAATCGTCATGAACCCCGCAACTCCCCACGCGGCGATCAGCAGCGCGGGCGAGCCAACTTCGCGGGCAATCTCGGCCGAAACAATGAAAATGCCCGACCCAATCATCGACCCCATCACCAGCATCGTCGCGCTGGTCAGGCCGAGGCCCTTTACGAGTTCGCTATCCTGACGACTGTGTGCGTCCCGGTCGCTGGTGCCTGTTGGCGGGGTAACGGGTGTGCTCAGGAAATCCTCCTAGGGGTGTCGTCGGTCGTTCGTCGTTAATCGTTGAACCGATTTCGCAATTGCCGCAGCCCGCTCAACACCCTGTCATCCCGACCGGAGCTTCCCGGTCCCGAAGGGAAGGGGAAGCGCAGTGGAGGGACCACGCGCTTAGCCGCCCGCGCAACGCTTCGCTGTCTATCCGCGAACGACTAACGACCAGCGACCAACCACCGCGGTCACGAAACTTTACCTCAACACGCGAAAAAATGCCTCTGCTGATTTGCCGGGCTCCCGTAACAGATCGGATATCACAGCTACGGAATCGGCCCCGGCCTCGAGAACGGAAGCGGCGTTCGCCCGTGTGATCCCGCCAATAGCCACCAGCGGCTTACGCGTCAAAGCCCGCGCCCGGCGCACCCCTTCGAGCCCCACGACAGGATCAGGCTTCTCTTTGCTCGAGGTCGCGAATACCGGCCCAATGGCCAGGTAATCCGCCGAGGTGCGGTCGGCTTCGAGCATCTGCTCTGGATTATGCGTCGAGACACCAAGCCAGCAGCCGGCGCCAATAATCCCTCGTACCGACTCCGGCGACAAGTCTTCCTGCCCCACGTGCACTCCATCGAATTCCGCCGCCAGGCACAAGTCGGCGCGGTCATTCATGATGAGCCTTAGCTCGTGTGGCGCGGGCACTCCTGCCCGCGATTGCGTGGTCCATCCTAACTTCGCGTTCTTTGCCGGGTGCCCCATGTCTCGCTGGTTTTGCGATACCTGGGGATTCTTAGTTTCTATGTCCCCAGCTTTCGCGTCTTTTGCCAAAGGGTGGGGCCCGAAAAGCCTCCTCAGTTCCCATGCCTGCTCCAGCATGACGCGTGGGTTGCCCGACTTATTGCGATATTGAATCAGGGTCACGCCAGCGGAAACGAGTTCCTCCGCGGCGGCAAGTAAGTCGCTTTTCACGGGGAAGCAAGCAGCGTCGAGAATGGCATAAAGGAGGGGCAGCAACATGGTGTGCCGCTCAGTCTATCTGTTTTTCGTCCGGGAACGGCTGCACACCAAATTCACATCAGCAAGGAGCCTACCTGGATGTAACCGCTGTTTTCATAGTCATGGTTTTCTCGTACGCACCTAGCCGCAGAACTCTTGCAACTTGACTTGAGGCAGATTACGCGCCATTCTTGCCGGGGTGCGTTGGAGACGCAAATGGAAGGACTCTTTCAACCGCTCCACCTGCTAATAATCATCTTCATAACCGCGATGGTGTTCGGCGTTGTGCCGTTTCTCGCCGGCTACTTCCTCGGACGCTACGTCGAGCTGAAAAAATCGAGAAAACCCTGAGCCCAGATGCAATGCCGGCGAATCGGATTTGGAATTCAGACTGAAGCTGCGCGTAAATCTGGTTGACGTAAAATCTCGGTCCCACCAGCAAGTTACTTCCCGTTCTTCTTCAGAAACCGCTCAATAAATCCCGTATCGATCTTCCCCGCCCGAAAGTCCGGGTCGGCAAGAATCTTCCTGTGCAGCGGGATCGTCGTATAGACGCCCTCGATGATAAACATCTCGAGAGCGCGCGACATGCGGGAGATGGCTTCATTGCGGTCCTTGCCGCGCACCACCAGTTTCGCGATCAGCGAGTCGTAATACGGAGGAATCACGCCCTCGGCATAGGCCGCGGTATCGATGCGCACGCCGGTTCCGCCGGGCGCGTGAAACGTGGTGATCCTGCCGGCGGAGGGGACAAAGGTATCCGGATTCTCGGCGTTGATGCGGCACTCGATGGCATGCCCGCGATGGACAATCGGGCCCTGCAAAACGTCGCGCATTTCCGCTCCCGCGGCGATCATGATCTGGCTCTTGACCAGGTCAACGTCCGTCACCATTTCCGTCACGGGGTGTTCGACCTGAATGCGCGTGTTCATCTCGATGAAGTGCAGCTGCCGGTCCTTGTCCATCAGGAATTCGATGGTGCCCGCATTGCTGTATCCGATCTCCGCCAGCGACTTGCATAGAACTTTGCCAATCTGGTCACGTAACTCGGGGGTCACCTGGGTCGAGGGCGATTCCTCCAGCAACTTCTGGTGCCGCCGCTGGATCGAGCACTCGCGCTCGCCGAGGCTCACCACGTTGCCGTGTTCGTCGGCCAGCACCTGAAATTCAATGTGCCGGGGATGCTCCACATATTTCTCCATGTAGAGATCGCCGTTGCCGAAAGCTCCAGCAGCTTCGGCCTGGGCTGCTTTAAACAGGTTGGGCAGTTCCTCTTCGTTGCGCACAATGCGCATGCCTCGCCCGCCGCCGCCCGCAGACGCTTTCACGATCACGGGAAAGCCAACCTGGCGCGCCCATTCGATGGCTTCACCGTCGGAAGCGATGATTCCGTCCGAGCCGGGCAGAATGGGCACGCCGGCTTTCTTCATGGCTCCGCGCGCCTTTTCTTTTTCGCCCATCAGCCGGGTGACTTCGGGCCGCGGTCCGATGAACTTGATGCCGCTGGTTTCGCACACTTCGGCAAAGTTGGCGTTCTCGGCCAGCAATCCATAACCGGGATGCACCGCGTCCACATTGGCGATTTCGGCGGCGCTGATGACGGCGGGAATATTCAGGTAGCTGAGCGCCAGCTGCGGCGGGCCGATGCAGATGGCTTCATCGGCAAAGCGCACATGCAGCGAGTTGCGGTCGGCTTCGCTATAAATCGCCACCGCGCGGATTCCGAGCTCCTTGCAGGCGCAAATCACGCGCAGGGCTATCTCGCCGCGGTTGGCAATCAGGATTTTCTTGAACATGAAATACAGCTCTCAGCTATCCGCCGTCACCTCTCAGCTTTTCGGTGCTGGCAAGCTTTTTGAATTAGGTGTCATCCTGAGCGTAGCCGTTTTTCCGGCGTAGCGAAGGATCTCCTGCTTAACCGGTGTAGCGCGTGAGCCGAACTGCACCACCGGATTTTCCGTTCGTTCGCCGGGCGAGAGTCGCCACGAAAAAAGGCGCGGCTTGAGCGCGCCCGATCCGCAATCCCCAGCTTAATGCCAACTTCTAACGTTCTTACTTCTTCGGCCTTATCACGAACAAATCTTGCCCATACTCAATGGGTTGGCCGTTGCTCGCGAGCTTCTTCACAATTTCCCCCGCCACGTCGGACTCGATCTCATTCAGCAGCTTCATCGCTTCCACGATGCATAGCACCTGCCCCACCTCCACCTGGTCGCCCGCTTTCACGAACGGCGGCGCGCCTGGAGTCGGCGCTTCATAGAACGTTCCGACGATCGGCGACTTCACCGTGTGAAGTCCTTCTTCGACCGCGGGCGCCGCGGGCGTAGGCGATGCAGCTACAACCGGGACCGCGCCCATCTCCGGGGCGGAAGCAGGGGCGGGCGGCACCGCGTAAAAACGAGGCTCCCCATGTGCATGCGAAGCGGTCGGCTCGCCCGCGCGCCTGATTCGCACCTTCACGTCGCCGCGTTCCAACTCGAACTCGGCAATGTTTTTTTCTTCGAGGAACTCGATGAGTTCCTTCAACTCTTTTAGATTCATTCGATTGCGGTGGGCCTCTAGGGTGCCGAAACGGCCTGAAAACTCTTGCTGGTGGGCGTCAATACGTCACAGCCACCGGCGGTGACGGCCACCATATCCTCAATCCTTACGCCCCATTTGCCGGGGAAGTATACTCCCGGCTCAATGGTGATGACCATACCGGGCTGCAGCACATCCTTCTGACCGGATGCCACGCGCGGACCTTCGTGGATCTCCAGTCCCACCCCGTGCCCAGTGGAGTGGGTGAAATACTTTGCTAACCCACGCTTGCCCAACACCTTGCGGGCAGCGGCATCCACTTCGCCGACGGTTCTTCCAGGCTGCACGGCTGCGATCGCCGCCAGTTGCGCCTCCCGTACAGCTTCATACGCTGCGCGGGCCTCTTCCAAGACTGGCCCAACCCATACAGTACGGGTCTGATCCGAGCAATAACCTGTAAGTGTAACACCGAAGTCGCAGACCACGAATGCGCCTGGTTGAATGAGTTGATCCGAGGCCCGGCCGTGGGGCAGGGCAGAACGCGCTCCTGAGGCAATGATTGTGGGAAATGACATCGCCTCAGCCCCGGCCCGGCGGGCCGCATACTCCATTTCGGCTGCCACAGTGGATTCTTTGACGCCAGACCGAATAACCTCGAGCGCCCGGTCGAACAATTTTGCTCCCTGGTTTACCGCCGCGCGAATGAGCGTCAGTTCGTCGTCATCTTTGACCAAGCGCAGGCGCTCCACCAGGCCAGACGCATCCTTAAGGCGCACCCTGGACGGGAGCAGATCGTTCAGGCGCTTCCGCTCGATCACACTGACGTGGTCGGCTTCAACAGCAATCGTCCGTTTCTTTCGGCCGCGGTGAGCGGTAAGGCGCTCGGCCACTGCACTGAGTAGGGCCTTGCCGACAACCACAACCTTCGCTCCCTTTACTTCGGCATGGGCTTGCGTGTCATAGCGAACGTCAGTAAAAAAGACGCTGCCGGCCTCTTCGACCAGCAACTGGCCAGCACTCCCGGTAAACCCACACAGGTAGCGAATGTTGGGAAGATGGCTCACGAGGAGCCCATCGAACAGAGTAGTGGCCAACCGTTCCCGTAGAGTCCGCTGACGGAGCAGATAGTTCATGAGCAGTGAGTTTAGCAGTTCTCAGTTCTCAGTTCTCAGTTCTCAGTTCTCAGTTCTCAGCTATCAGTTATCAGCCAAGGGGGCGCGCATCCTGTCTGTTGAAGTCTTGTTGGGGCCCCAGGTTCCCGGTCCAGGTCCCCCGATTCGCAAGGATCCGGCCTGCAAAGCACGAAGTGAAGGTTGAGAGCTGACGGCTAGGCAAAAAACAAAACCGCCGGCTCCGGGACAGGTTCTTCGCGGGAGCCAGCGGTTTAAATCTTCAACTGCGCTGCTAAGTCGGACGCTTTTACGCGTACTGCTTTACGTCTGAATAATTCGCGGCGTGATGAAGAAGATCAATTCCTGGTTCGAGGTATTCACGACCGTGTGCTTGAACAGGTTGCCCAGGATCGGCAAATTTCCGAGCAGCGGAACTTGCGTGACGTTGATCGAGTTCTGGGTCTGAATGACACCACCGATCACCACCGTCCCGCCATCGGTCACCAGGACTTGCGTGGTGGCCTGCTGCGTGATCAGTTCCGGGTTGCCCTGCACTTCCTGGCCGAAGTTCGGTGTGGTGTTTTCCACATCGACGTTCAGGAAGATCGTGCTCTCGGAAGTGATCTGCGGAGTCACCGTCAAGCGCAGGAAAGCGTCGACGTAAGTCACGGTTGGCGGACCGCCCAACTGCGCCTGCGTCGTGATCGGCACGCGCACGCCCTGTTTGACGAAGGCTTGAATATTGTTCTGGGTTACGACGCGCGGCCGCGACAGAACTTTCAGCAACCCGCGCGATTCCGCCATCGAAAGGATGGCATCGATCCGCACGTTGTTGCTGGCGTTGACCAATGTTAAGCCACTGGTCGGTGAGGTTGCGCCCAGGTTCGAGAACAACGGAATGGTTGCGCCACCCGAGGAGCCGCCGCTGGTGCCCGTGGTCGTGATGTAGCCCGGCGTCAGCCCGTTGACTGTGGTCGGAGAGCTGCCGGCCTGGGCGTTGCCGCCGATTGCGCTGGTGCCGTTGCCCCAGCCGAATCCGAGCTGGGTACCGATGTCGCGCGCGAACTGGCGGGTAGCCGCCACGACCCGCGCTTCGATTTCCACTTCCTGCGTCTTGCGGTCAAGCTGCGTCAGCAGGCGGTCGATGGTTGGCATCACCTTCGGAATGTCGTTGATGATGACAGCGTTAGTGCGGTCATCAGCGACCACATCGCCACGCTGCGAGAGGAACTTCTTTACCGTGACGATGACATCCTTGGCTTTGGCGTAGCTCAGAAAGCGCGTGACTGAGACCTTGTCCACGGCCAGGGCTTCGGCATCGATCTGGGCGCGGCGGGCTTCTGCTTCTTTCCGCAGAGTTTCCACCGTCGCGATGCGCAGAACGTTGCCTTCCAGTTCGCGGGCCAGGTCGTTGTTCTTGAGCACGATATCGAGCGCCTGATCCCACGGCACGTCATCCAGAACCACGGTGAGTGTGCCTTTCACGTTGGGATCGAGCACCACGTTCAAGCCGCTGATCTCGTGGATCAGGCGGAAGAAGTCTTTCAAGTCGACGTCTTTCAGGTTCACAGAAATCGGCTCGCCCGTATACTTCGGTCCTACCGAGGCCGATTGCTGCCCCGCCTGCGACTTCTGCTCAGCCGCGAGATTCACGGCCGGCTGAATGGATGGGGCGGCTTCGGCTTGCTGCGCCGAGTGGATGCTGACCGGCAAAAGTTCAGCCGCAGTCTTATCGGCAAAACGCTCGGCGGCTTCCTGAGCGCGAACGGTCGGCTCGGCGGCAGGCAAATCGTTCTTGGCTCCGGTCTTCGGTTCTGTCTTGGATTGGTAGGCGGGCTCGACGAACACGTAATCGTTCGCAGTGGCCGCCGGCTTGGCCTCCTTAGAAGCCAAGGCAGCTTTCGGAGAATGGGTGCCTGAGTCCTTAGCCTCCGTAACGTGCGGAGCCAGCGGAGAGAGCGATTTGCTCTCCGCCGCAGCGGCCTTCGCCTCGGCCTCGGTTTGAGGCGCCACCGTCGGCTGCATGCTGGCCGTCTGGGTGTGCAGAGTCAGGACGAGTTTGCCCGCCGCCCCCGGCGTCAGCTCATAGGCGCAAGCCTTGTCGAGGTCGACGACGATGCGAGTGGTCGGCGGCTTCTGGCCGTCGGTGCCAATGCGCACGTCTTTGACTCCCGCAGTGGCGACCGGGATGCGGGTCCGCCCTGAGGCCATAATGGTCTCCGGCAGGTCCACGATCACGCGAGCCGGCGAGTCCAGCGTGCTCAGCTTCGGCGCCAGCGCGCCGTGGGAGCTGATTTCGACCCGGATGTTATCCGTGCCCCGGACTACGTTCACTCGCTCGAGTTGGCTCTCCTGGCCCACCGCCTGTGAGGCCGGCGCCTGGGCAGCGGCAGCCGCCGCTACCATTATGACCAGTGACGGTACAAACATTGTCAGCAGTTGCTTTCGCATTTCGCTTCTCCCCAACCCGCGAGCCGGGCCCGCGTGTCCTTCTTTTCAAACTGTGATTTTTCCGGCGCCCGTTCTTTCCGGCCGCCGTTTGCCTTGCCCTTGCTAAACCGCTGGCGTGAAGATCTTCTTCACCACTTCCCGCGTGAACGCCTTGCCCAACTTGTCCTGCACCGTCTCCTGGAACACCACCGAGTCGCCGGTGATTTTCACCACGTAGCCGTTGAATACAGGATCGTTTTCCCGCAGGAAATAAGCCTTGTTCAGCGTGTTGGTCACGACCGCGATGAAGCCGTTCTCTGACTTCACCACGCCGCGCAGGTTGATCTGCCCAATTTCCAGGCACTTCTTTCCGGTCGAGCAGCCTGAGCCACCACTCTGAACTACCGGGCTGAAGAACGGATCACGCTTGCCCGTCATCGCCCATTTCTTGTCTTCCGGCTTAGGCGGCTCGGAACCCTTCAGAGCTTCGACCGCTGGCGCCGGTTTGGCGAACGCATCCGGCGTTGCCGTCTTGGCGTCTTTCATTTCCGAAGCTGTTGCCGGCTTCACCACCGGCCCGGCTTTCGCGGCCGCGACTACTGTCGCTTTTGCGGCCGGAGCGGCGGGCTTTGCGGAGGCCATCTTCGGAGCCTCGGTAGATTTGGGTGCCGCTTGTGCCGTTGCCGCCACGGTTTGAGTCTTAACCGCAGGCGCCCCGGCTTTCACCGGCTTTGCCACGGTTTTTACGGGCGCTGTCGCGGGATTGTTGTCCGCCTCGGCCTGCGTGTGCAAGATAAGCACCAGCTTGTTGGAAGGTCCCTGGGTCAAGTCATAGGCAACCGCTTTTTCCAGGTCCACCACTACACTGGTGGTCGGCGGCGTCTTGCCATTCATACCGACGCGCACGTCCTTAACTCCCGCTTTGCCTACGGAAATGTGACTCTGCGCCGTGCCTGATGTGGTCTCGGGCAGCTCCACCAGCACGCGGGCGGGCGAATCCAGCTTGCTGACCCGAGGCGTGATCTCGCCGCGAGCGCTGATCTCAATCTGGATGTCGTCGCCGTTGTGCGACACCTTCACGCTCTTGAGTTCGCTCGGCTGGCCGGAGTCTGAGTCGGTATCCGGTTGGGCGGCAGGTTTCGCCGCCGGCTTCGCTGCCGGCGGTGCAGCCGGTTTTGAATCCGGAATGACTGCCGGTTTCACGGCCGGGGCCGGAGCGCCCGGCAGCGGCTTCGCCGTCTGCTGCGCCACCAGGACCGGGCTCGCGGAGCTGGCCGGGGTTTGTGCCCAGGCCGCGCCCGCCATCGCTAAGACTGCCGTTGCCAGAAATGCTGTCGTCAGCTTCATAGCCATCCCTACCTGCTCACCGCCGCCGGCGTCGTTCCCGGCTTAGCGCCTGCGCCTGCAGCTGCAGGTGTCACATCGTGACTGAAGAACGTGGTCGCCGTGCAAGTGGCCACGACGCTCTCATTCGGAGCGTATTGGTATGTATGCTTCGCTTTCGCCCCCGTTGGATTCTTGGTGCTGGCCACCAGCAGTCCGTTTACGTTGACGATGCGCTCCAGCTTGCCTACACGGTCGAAGAAGTTCAGCATCGAGTAATACGGCCCATCCAGCTCGATGTCGAAGGGCACTTCGGTGTAGTACTCTTTCGAGTTCGTCGGCTTGGCCGTATACCGCCGCAGCTCCACGCCAGCCTTTTGCGCTTCCCCATCCAGCATGGTGATGAAGCCATCGACCTGCTTTTCGTTGGGAACGATGCGCGCCTCGATTTCCAGCTGCTGTTTCAGTTCCGCCAGCTGCTGTTCGATTTGCTTCAGTTTCGGGCGGTAGGACTCGAGTTCGTTGTTCTCCCGGATCTTGTCTTCCAGGGCATGCTGCGCGGCCGTGTTCTTTTCGCTCTGGCTCTTGAACACCGTGAAGAAAAGCGCTGCCGTCACCACTGCGCCGCCGGCAAGCACCACTCCCCACTGCTTCAATCCCGACAATTCGTTGAAATTTGCCATAGGTCCGCCTTCTTACGACTTTCCCTTCTCGCAGGTGAGCCGTTCACGGAGTACAGGGTGGTGGCGGACGAGTAGGCCTGCAGCGAGGCGTACCGGCTGTCGGGATAGCGCCCGTCGAGCCGGATCTGCAGGGCGTCTTGCACCGTGAACGGCAGCAGCCAGTAGATCGCCGCACTGTCCAGCGCGTTCTGGTTGGTATTGGTCACAGTGAACCCCCCCTCCCAGCCGCACGCGGGCGTCACCGGGCCTAAGGCCGGCGCCGTGGATGCCGGCGCCAGCGGGGCGAGCGCGAGAGCGGCGATAGGCACGCAGAATGATCTGAGCAGGGTCTTGATTCGCACCTGGTCCTCCAGCGGTCTCGCAGCGCCGCTCCAGCGCGCCGGAACTCCGGATCGCCTGCGGTGGCGGCGCCGACCCCGCAATCGCTAGTAAACT
>DATDGM010000166.1:0-37962 GCA_036522075.1 Candidatus Sulfotelmatobacter sp. | reverse complement strand
CGAGATCAACACCAACATGCCCTACCACGTTCTGTCTTCGGTGGGCGGAGCGCTGAACCGCCACAAGAAGTCGGTGAACGGCGCGCGCGTGCTGGTGCTGGGCGTGGCCTACAAGAAAGACATCGATGATTTGCGCGAATCACCCGCACTCACCATCATCGAACTGCTGCAGAAAGACGGCGCGCAGGTGAGCTACCACGATCCCTACTTCCCGTTCATCGGCAAGGGCAGAAAATACGATCTGCAGATGAAGCGCGCGGAACTGACGAATCTGGGCCAGTACGATTGTGTCCTCATCGTGACCGACCACTCCGATTACGACTACGCCAAAATCGTGCAGGAAGCGCAACTCGTGGTCGACACCCGCAACGCCACCCGTGGCATCAAGAACCCAAAAATCGTCCACTGCTAGGCCAAGCCAGATTACAGTGCGGGTCCGCCAACTTCCTACCAGCAAATGCCCTCGTACTTGCTGCTGTCGCTCCTGCGATCTGTAATTCGTACGAAATCTACGATCGATTGACCGTCCCGAAGCTTGTCGGGGACCGTCTTAAAATCTGGGTCCTTGTTGCCGATCACGATGGTCTCAGCGTAATCGAGGACCGCGTCGATGTGATTTACCATGAGCCGCGAGATGTGCGGAATCCGGTTGAGAATAAAGTCCCGGTTCGCGCCGACCAAGCTCGCGAGGCTCACATTCTTGTCATAGATGCGCAGATCGTAACCCTTTCCCAGGAGCCGCTCAATCACTTCGATCACGGGACTCTCTCGCAAGTCGTCAGTGCCAGCTTTGAAGCTGAAGCCCAGAATTCCGACCTTTTTGTTTCCCTTCTCCATGATAAGTTGCAGGCCGCGGCTCACCTGCATCTCGTTACTGGGCAAAATCGAGGCGAGAATGGGTAAATGCAGATCGTTGACCTTGGCTGCGTACGTCAGGGCTCGGAGATCTTTGGGCAAACAAGAACCGCCGAAGGCAAAGCCAGGGAGCAGGTACGCGGGAGAGATGTTGAGTTTTTTATCCTGGCAAAAGATATTCATCACTTCGTGCGCGTCAATTTGAAGAACCTTACTGAGATTACCGATCTCGTTGGCAAATCCGATTTTGAGCGCATGCCAGCAATTGTCGACGTACTTCACCATCTCGGCTGTTTCCAGACTTGTGCGAATCAGAGGAGCGTTCAGTTTTTCGTAAAGCTGCGCGAGAGGAGAGCCACTGGGTTGGTCGAGCTCTCCGATCACCGTTTTTGGAGGCCCCATGAAATCTCTTACTGCGGAGCCTTCCCGCAGGAACTCTGGGTTATGGCAGACGCCAAAATCCTTGCCGGCTTCCTTCCCTGATGATTCCTCCAGAACTGGGATTACGATTTTTTGCATCGTTCCGGGCAAGACCGTGCTCCGAATCACAACGGTATGCCGCCCGGTCTTGTCCTTGATGCCCTCGCCGATTTGCTGGCAAATGCGGCGGATATAGCGCAGGTCGAGGTTCCCATTGGCCTGGCTCGGCGTACCCACGCAGACAAAAGATAGATCTGTCTTCTGAATCGCCAGGGATGAATCGTCTGTGGCCCGCAGTCTGCCCGACTTGACGCTGGCCGCAACGATTTCGGCAATTTCTGCTTCGATAATGGGAGGCCTGCCTTCGTTGATGAGGTCCACCTTCGTCTGGATGGGATCCACACCCACGACCTCGTGCCCGTCATTGGCCAGACACGCCGCCGACACCGTGCCGACATAGCCCAATCCGAAAACGCTGACTTTCAAAGTCTGTTCCTTTCCTGGAGGACAATTCTAGGTTTGACGATTTGAAGATCGAGAAATCTCAGGACTGCTACCGCGACAGCTCAACAAGTTTACAACCGCCAATTCATAGGCCATCGAAAAATCCGGGGGGTTCGGATTCCGGCGAGACTGGAGTCATCGGCACGCAGCTGTTCTTTGCGGGTTGGAACGTTTATTCGCAGTTGCGAAAGTAGTCCAGGTGAACCCCCACCCCGATCAGCAATAGTGAGTGGAAGCCTCCGCCCGACTCGACAACGTAAGAGGTCTGATATTGCTGGAGGTGGTGGCTTCGTTTTGCAAAAAGAACGGCTAGGCTGGCGCAGATCTAGTCCTGAAACGCTATGCGACGTCCGAAACCGCCATGGGTGCACCTTCCTTTCGCCTTGGGCGACGGGCAACCAAAGGCAGGATCAGCGAGAGTGCCAACGCGAGCGCGATTACATAGATTGATGTGTCGAACCGACCGGTGGCCTGGTGAAGGCGGGCGATCATGATGGGCGACGGAATGGCGGCCGCACCCCAGGCCAACAGAATGATTCCGTAAATGCCACCCATGAACTTTGCGCCGAAGAAATCGGCGGTGAAGGAAGGCATGGTGCCAAAGCCCCCGCCGTAACATAGCCCGATCATGGCGAAGGCGATGCTGAACAGGGTAAAGTTGTGAATGCGCGGTAAGGCGAAGAAAATCACCACCTGGATCAAGTAGAGCAGGAAGTAGACCCGGGCTCGCCCCAAGTGATCGGACACCCAAGCCCAGAAAACTCGCCCCAGACCATTGAAGATAGAGATCAAGCCGACCATCGCGGCGGCGGCGACGGCGGTCATACCAACCATCTGTTGTGCCATCGGCGAGGCCTGACTGATCACCATGATCCCCGCCGAAACGTTGAGGAAGAGCATGACCCACAGGAGCCAGAATTGCCATGTGCCCATGGCTTCCCGCACCGAAGAGTCATAAGTGGTAGCGGCTTTGGCCACCGCAGAGCTTGGCACCCAGCCGGAAGGTTTCCAACCGAGAGGAGGGTTCGCATAGAACTGAGCGGCGGCTATTACGAGAATCAGGTACACGATCCCTAAAGCCACAAAGGTGTAGGGAACGCTGTGGGCAATGATGAGGCGGGCAGCAATGGGGCTCATCACCAGGGCACCGGCGCCATAGCCACAGACTGCAACCCCGGTCATAAGGCCGCGGCGCTCGGGGAACCATTTGACCAGTGTGGCGACGGGGCAGATGTAGCCCATGCCCATACCCAGACCGGTAAGAACGCCATAAGCAAAGTAGAGACCGTGCAGGTTGTGGTTAGTGGCAAACAATCCGGCGAGGATGTAACCGATGCCATAGACCAGTCCCGCGACCGAGGCCACGAGGCGCGGCCCTTTGCGGTCTTGCCATAAGCCACCGACAATGGTTCCGATGCCCAGGAAGAAGATGGCCAGGGTGAAGTTGAGCTGGACCTGGGTTTCGGACCAATGCTCGGTACGCATCAGCGGAATCTTGAAAACGCTCCATCCGTACACGGCACCCAGGCAGATTTGCATAATGACTGCGGCAACTGCGATTCCCCACCGATTGGGCAGCTGCTTCGACGCCATATCGTCTCCCTTCGTTCTCCAATCGAGCCGTTCAGCGGCCGAGAAGCGGGCGCGCTTCCGGAAAACAGCGCGGGAAGAACCTCGTCGACTGCTGCGCACAGCAATGCAGCAAGAAATCTCCTAGTCCGCAGCAGCGGGTTGGAGTTCAGCGCGCAAGCAACGGGCTCCCACCACTTCCACGACCGCGTTGTAATCCGGAACTCCGCTCGGATCCAAGCGTCCGGCGGGAATGATCACGTTGGCCTCAGGCCAGTGAGCTTGCAGGCAACCGGGCTTGATGCGGTCAATCTTTACGCGACCGTGCAACTCGCCCAGATCGTTCCGCAGAGTAATGGAATCGCCGTTGCGGAAGCCGAGCCGGTCCGCGTCATCCCGGGACATGATGATATCTTCCCGGTATGCGCCGGTAAGAGGATCGTTCTCGGCCAGCAGGATGCTGTTGAACTGTTTTCCGCGCCGCGTAGCCAACATAAAACGTCCTTCGGGAACCTGCTCTTCGGGAAGGCCGATCGGGGTGAAGTGGCCTTTGCCGTCGGGCGTGAGGAATTTGTCAGTGAGGAGACGACGGCCGCCGTATTGGAAGTTATCGCCTTTCTTGCGGAGCGCAGCAACGCCGCGATAGGTGGGGCAAACGCGATCGATCTCCTCGCGGATGTCCTGGGTATCTTTCCAGGGAAAGAATTTTGCGGCCTGCTCAGGATCGAACTTTCTAGCCACCAGGACGGGGATTTCCCACTCGTCGAGGGATTCCGCAGGTCGTGGACCGGGAATCTCGGGGCTGTAGATGATGCGGCGCTCCGTCGAAGTTTCGGTGCCGCCGCCGCGTTGTTCGTAGCGGGTTCGCGATGGAAGGATCACGACCGTTTCGTTGGGAGGGACGAACATGGTAGGGTTGGCGACGATATCCTGATGCACGCGCAGCTTTATGCGGCCCAAGGCGCGCTCCACTAATTCAGGCTCCGGCAGGGTGTGCTTAAAATTTCCGCCAGTCTGCCATAAAGCGTCGATGTCGCCGCGCTCGGCGGCCAGAACCATATGTGCCGCGCTGAGTCCCTTCCAGGCAGGCGGTTCAAATCCCCACAGGTCCGGTTCGGCAAACTTCCTGGCGTTCTGCTCGTCGGCGGCAAAGCCCATCACGTAGGCGCCCGGCGTTCCGCCCATCTCCGCACCACCCTGGACTCCGCTGTGCCCGCGTATGGGCATCAGGCCGGTATGGGGCCGACCGACGTTGCCGCGCGACAGTTGCAGATTCACAATGGCGCGAACATTGTCGCTGCCGTAGGCGTGCTGGGTGATTCCCATGCTCCAGGTAATGATGGCGTGACGCGCCTTGCCGAAAGCTTCCGCAAAACGGTACATGTCGGCACGCGACAATCCGGAGCCGCGCTCCAGAATTTCCCAGGAGAAGCTGCGGGTCTTGGTTTCCACTTCCTCCCAGCCGACGGTGCGCGCGCTGATGAACTGGCGATCCAGCCAGCCGTTTTCAATCACATGCTTGAGCGCGCCGTAGAAAAAGGGGATATCGCCGCCGGCGTAAATCTGGAAGAAATCGTCGACAATCTTAGTGCCGAACAGGGCGCTTTCGACTACGGAAGGTACCCAATAGCGCTCCAGTCCGGGTTCGAAATAGGGATTGACCAGAAACACCTTTGTGCCAGCTTTCTTGGCATAGTGCAGATACTTGGTGGCGACGGGCTGGTTATTGGCGAGGTTGGTGCCAACCAAAACGACCAGATCGGCTCCCACCCAGTCGGAATACGAACAGGTGGTCGCGGCGCAACCGACGGTCGAGCTCAAGCCGGCAGTGGAGGGCGCGTGGCAAATCCTGGCGCTGGTGTCGACGTGGTTGGTTCCGATGAAACGCGCGACTTTCTGATGTGCGTAGTAGGCCTCATTGGTTAACCCGCGCGAGGTCATGTACCAAGCCAGGCGGCGAGGATCGATGCGACGGAGCTCTCGAGCGAGGAAGCTGGTCATTTCCTCCCACAGGATCCTGCGGAAGCCTTGGTCGCCTTTGTGGCGAATCATCGGCACCGAGAGGCGACCAAGCTGACGCAGTTCTTTTTCGCTCTTGTCTTGCAGACTGCGCACATCTTGCAGGAGGCGATAATCCATAGACGGCATGGTATTCAGGCGCAGCAGTTCCAGGCGGACGTTGCAGAGGTGAACGCCCTTCATGGTCCAGTCGCGCATGCCGCTCGTGCCGAGCGAGCAGCCGTCGCAACAACCGTCACGCAGGATGCGCCAGGCGTAACCGAGATTGTCGCGGTTCTGGACGACGCAGCGGAGAACGTCCCGGTACGCGTTGGGATGCGCCTGGTTGACGCCGTAGGGAATCCAACCTACCCACTGCTTCGAGTTCCAACCTTTGGACTTGGCTTCTGCATGGACATCAGGATCGAGTTCCACCGTGACCTCCGTGGCGAGCGACAGACCTGGCATGCTACCGCTCAAGCAAAAGTACCATGGTTAGTGATCGAGTTCTTTACTTTGATGCGAAAGAAATCCCTCCGGACGCGAGGTGTTTCGCGGGTTCACAACAAGCTAACCATTCCAAAGATGCGGCGGCAGAAACCAGTTATCGTCTTTCGGTGCTTGGACACATAGCGCTTCGCAGCGCTCCTTTTTCGACACTCACTGGCGATTGCGTTCATTGACCCTAATCCGGCAGTTGGATTTGATCCGGGTGCTTGCGTTCCCGTTCGTGCTCTTCGGCAAGAACCTTTTCGAGCCACTGCGCTTGTCGCTCAGCAGCTGCCTTGTCCACAAACGCGGGATCATGAAAGACGATGAACTGCTCGCCACAACTGTCACACCGAAGAGTCCCCATTTCTGTGAAGCCTGGTGCCTGCTCTTTCGTCTGACCCTTCTTGATCGCCACTGCCTTCATCGACTTACATTTTATCTGGCTGCGTGGCCTCTGTTTTCCTCGTCAAGGCCCCCGCCCCCCGACCGGACCTCGACTAAACACGTTCAAGTGGTGGAAGCGGCCCAGGTGACGGCACGCAGCCTCCGGGATGGCGCAGTAAGTACTTTCACCTAGCGGTGCAGCGAGGGCGGAAGATCGCCCACGGTGGCGATGGCGCGGAGACTGGCCATTGCTTTTACGGAGGAGTTTGCAGTAATCGAATCCATTAGGCTCATCGACAGTCGTCTGTGGGGCATCCTGCCGCAAAGTTTCTTTGATCACTTTTGCGGAAGCGAGTTTTTCAACGGCCACGCCTGTTAACGACCGCCGTCCGGGGGTATAGACGCGGGGAGCGTGGCTGCCCTTTATAATCACGCCGATGGCCAGCGATACCTTTCTCTCGTGGGCGAACCGGACCGTGCTTCGACCGGGCCGCGAAGTTCCCTACCTTTCCATCCAGGACATCGTGGTTTTCGTCCGCGATCTGGAAGTGAGTAAGCGGTTCTACCTGCAACAGTTGGGCTTCGAACTGCTCGCCGAGCAGCGCCTTCCCACCGGCGAACCCTGGATCGAAGTGGCGCCTCCCGACGGTAGCGCGAATCTCGCGCTGGTTGAACCAAAGCCCGACCAGCCGGAATACCAGCTGATTGGCGGCTATCGCTGGGTTCTTTTCATGACCGAGGATGTCCACGCCAAATACAAAGAATGGAGCGAACGCGGCGTTCGTTTCTTGTCCGGTCCGGAGACGCCGGGGTGGGGCGGCACCTATGCGCGTTTCGAGGATCCAGACGGGAATGCGTTTGGGCTGGAAGGGTTCGATGAAGTGAGGCAAACGCTGGAAATGCGTCGGCGGGCGCACGCCGAGAAACTCGAATCCGAACGCCGCGCCGCCCGAGAACTGGAAATAGCAAAGCAAGTGCAGGCCCGGTTGTTTCCGCAGATTAAACCGGAGTTCGAAACCGTGGAGTACGCAGGTATCTGCCTGCAGGCGCGGCAAGTGGGAGGGGATTATTTTGATTTCCTGAATCTCGGGCCGCGGCGTCTGGGGCTCATCATCGGCGACGTTTCGGGCAAGGGGATCGCCGCTGCTCTGCTCATGGCGAATCTGCAGGCCAGCCTGCGGAGCCAGTCGGCCCTGGCCTTCGATCAGCCTGAGGCATTGCTCAAATCCGTGAACCGTCTGTTCTATGACAACAGCACCGACAATGCCTACGCATCTCTTCTGTTTGCGGACTACGACGACGCGACGCGGCGCTTGCGGTATGCCAATTGCGGTCATTTGGCGGGCCTTTTGTTGAGAAGAGACGGCAGGGTGGAGCAGCTGGAATCGACCAGCACGCTGTTGGGACTGTTCAGAGAGTGGGATTGCGCAATGCAGGAGCAAGAACTCTCTCCAGGCGATGTGCTCGCACTCTACACCGATGGCATCACCGAAGCCAGTAACGAGCGCGGAGAAGAATTTGGCGAGCGCTGCCTGATTGAATTGCTGCGACAACATCGGGAATTGCAGTGCCAGGCGCTGCTTACCGTACTGGTGGATGAGGTTCAGCGATTCAGTTCTCAGGAGCAACACGACGACATCACGGCGATCGTCGCGAAGTTCAGAGCCAGCGGCTGATACGCCCCCTAGTTCGGGGCCGTAAATGCAGCAGCGTTACTGCCAAGTTGGCGAAAAATCGCGGTTACACTCATCGTCGGGTCAAATGAACGAAATGGCCCGTGGGATGATCTCTGGCACGCAACCGGCGCGGAGCACCCGTTTTCGTGACGCTGCTGCCACCCACAAACTAAGGAACGGCGCGGTGTCAATCTGTCCTGGTTTTCACAAACACCAGGGAATGCCCATCCGGGGACAGGGACGGCTGGCCGCAATTATCTCCGTCGCAGCGGCTGACATCCACCGGGGGAAGACGGTCGACTTGAAGAAAAACATCGTGCCATTCGACCGTTCCCGATAGTGCCGGTTTGTTCTGCTTCTGCATATAGATGTGCCGGTCACCGTATGTCCGCGACCATCCTGCCAGAGCCTCCACCATTTGCAGGTCTTGACTCGAAGCAGGGTCATAGGCGACGGCTGCAACCTCTCCCGTGCTGACCGTGAGCACTGCCACGCGGGAATGTCCGGCTTCGCCCCTCAACAGGATGAGGACTTTCGCCGCATCTTCGGAACCGGCTCCCACGAGCTTCACGATTCCATCAACCGAATAGAGGCTCTTGCCTTCTCCGCCTGTACTGGGGATACGTATTACCTCCGAACCGCGCAGAGCCAGCACGTCCATGCTTCCTGCCAGAAAAATCGGAGAGCGATAGCCGTCCGTGTGGGTCAAGGCATGCGTGGTCTTGGCTCGCACGTCGGCGACCCAGAGTTCTCCGCTTCGGACTTCATCACCGGGGCCTTTGAGTGTGCCAGGACTGTCAGAAATTCCCAGGAACTTGAGCAACCTCTCAGTGAAACTGGCTGGCGGTTTCGTTTTTGCGGCGGGAGCATTCTTCGGGGTTTGTCCTGGCGAGGTACTTACGAGCAAGGTCAGGAGCAAGCACCCAATGGGTCGATACATCATTCTTCTACCTCGGACAAGGGCGAGTCTCGACGTGATTCCCCCCGAACAACACGCAAAATATATCGTCGTAAGCGACGATCCTGACCTTGGCGTCCTTTCTTGGCACAGTGACGATCATGCGCTGATCCTGGGCATCGCGAACAAAGTAGGTCAGCGCATCCTTGCTATCCCAGATCAGCCAATTGCGTTGGCCCGTTGCAGGCTTTTCATTCGTGCTGAGTTCTGAAACGCGTGGAAGTTGCTGGGTCGAGATCAGCACACCATAATTGACTGGGAGCAGCAAAAACTCTACGGCAAGAAGGAAAGCCAGAACACCCACCCAGAAGCGTGCTGCCGCCGTCGTGGCCGACTCCCGTTGTAACCCGTAGAACAGGATGAAGCCCGTGAGCAGCGTGCCTGCTACCAGGCCCATGAAATAAACCGAAAGTATGCCATCGCTGGCCAGAAGTACGGAACTGGCCCAACCGTCAGGCAGCTGTCCACGCAGTAACAGATTGCCAAGGCTGAAACATTTGCGCAGCACGAATTGGATCAACGCTACCGCGAGTACCACCCCCAGCAGAGGCAGATGAAGAGGCTCTGCGCACCAGGATGCGGCCCGGTGCTTCATGGACTGCTTCAGAGACATCGGCAACAGCTTGTAGGGCAAGTATGCGATCGCCGCCAGGATCAGAAATAAAATCAAGATGTTGGGAACCGCCGATACCAGGTACACCACAAACCGGCACCCGGCGAACAGGTACTTTTCATCGAAGAGGTCGAGGTCTGTCGCTACGCCGTAGGTGCTGAGCTGGAAACGGAAGGTCAGATAGCCAAGCAGGTAAAGCAGGAAGGATCCCAGTGCGGCGTACGCGGTCCATTTTCCAGCGAGGTTCCCCAGCTTTTCGGTGAAGTCCTTCCAGAGCTCGGGCATTTTATTTCCCCGTCATGACAAAAGGCGCCCAGAAGAAGGGATGACTATACTCCGGGTGCGACTTCACCGCAATCAGAGCCAGTCGTGCCGCCTCCGCGGGCTGGTTGGCTTGCCTCTGCTTGTAAAAGGTTTCCATCCACAAGCGCGTGGATCTGGCGTTTACCTCCCATGACGAGAGCACGAGCCTGCCAGCCCCGGCATAGAGCAGTGAGCGAACCATGCCCAGGATTTCATTGGAGTGCGTTGCCTCGGCGCGACCGGTTTCGCATGCACTGAGCACGACCAGACTGTTTTTCTGCAAAGGCAGGCCGAACATTTCCGCCGCTGTCATCCGCCCATTGTCGGATGGCCGTTCCTTGAACTGCAAATAAGAGAGCAGGGGATCGCTGCTATTAAAGCTCCCATGCACTGAAAGGTGCACCACGTCGTAATTTTCTACCCAAGCCTTCAGGTCATCTTTGCTGGCGGCATCTTGTGCCACTACTTTGCTTCGTCCCGGATACAGCCGGCCGATGGCTCTTACTTCATCGCTGGCGTCGTGGATCGATGGATCGGCCACCGCCAGCAGCCGCCCGCTTTGCGGGTTCGATTTGTCTTCCAGGTTCGCCAACACAGTCGCACTGGGCGCGTAGGAGATCGCAAACGACTCGCCCAGATACTTGCCGGTCGCTGGGTCTTGCAGCGCTTGAAAGGGAATCGAGTTCAGCTCTTCGTGCGGCACCAGGACGAGGCGACGGCTCTTGACGAAAGCCAGCATTGGCTGGATGAGATAAAGAAACAGCTGGCGCGAGGTGTCCAGGTCGAAGTGGGCCTCAGGGGAGTCCCGGGGGGCCACCAGGCTGTCGCGAAGGGCTGCCACCTTTTGTATAAGCTGGACGTGCGGAAGAAAGACGTTCTTCACGTTGACCGTGGCCCCGTCAATATGCCAAACGATCAAGGCGTGTTCCATCACGACGTAGTAAAGCACGTCGTAATTGCCGTCTGCCGCCGCTTGCTGCACACTAGGCAAGGTCGCGGGTTGCGCGGCCGTCAGTTCCTCCAGTTTTGGCGCTTCTTTCGCGATGCGATGTTGCAGCTGCTCAAACTGGTTTTGCAGGTCGGCGGTCTCGCCCTGAAGCTCAACAATCTTGTTGATGTTCTTGTCGCGGTCGCGGCTTCCACTGAGGTTGAAGAGCTTTTCCTGCTTTGCCGCAATCGTGGCCTTGAGGAGTTGTTGTTGCGAGAACAACGTTCGCTCCAGATCGCTCCGCAGGCTCAACTGGTGACTAGTGAGCAGGTCAGCCATGGCCCGCGAACGCGAGCGCTCGAAAACGCCAAAGGCTTCTGCGTAGAGTTTGCGACCCAGCAATAACAGAGCCGGACGGTAATAGCAGGAAAGCTTGTCTTCCAGAAACGCGCCCCGGGCCTGCTCTTCTCCCAGCTTCCGCCGGTCTTTTTCCAGCATGGCATCGGCGTGTAGATATGCCACCAAAGCGGCGTCGTTATTACCTTTCATCTCGGCCAGTTGACCCTCCAGGCACAGGTCTGAGGGGTCGAAGATCGGCACCGTCAGTCCCCGCCCCTTCAGATCGGCATGCCAGGCCCGGAGATCTTTAACAGCGCTTTCCAGAGGCGCGAGCGTGGCAGGATCGGCGGCACCGTTTGTGAAATACTCCGTTACCAGAACGTCTTTCGGTTTCTGCGGGGTGAAAAGCTTGGTGGCGTTAACGGTCTGATCGCCATGCTGCAGCGACTGGAGCATCGCTTTACGGTCGTCCAGTCCCCTCAGGTAGACCTGGACCAGTTGCGAGAAATACAGGTAGCCCGCCTCCTGGGTTATGCGCAATGCTCTCTGATAGTCAATTCGCGCCAGCTCCAGAGATTGGTTGCAAAGGTCGTAGTTGTGCTGATAGTCGCACTTCCGGGCAACCTCCGCGTAAATGTCGCCGCGATCGAGGTAGGCGGAATAAAGCCTCCTCTTGTCATCGAGCTGTTCGCTGATGGCCAAAGCACGATCCATGGAGTCGCCCGCGGCCACCAGATTGCCGCGCTTGAGCTCAATCTCCGCGGCTCTATCGAGAGCGTCGAAATAGAAGTTCTTGTTGCCGCAATCGACGCCAAGGCGCACGGCTTCGCGGGCGTCTTCTTCAGCTGCGTCCACGTCGCCGAGTTGCAACTCGGAAAATGCCAGGTCCGCCAAGGCGGTTGTTTGATAGTCGGTGCGATTGGCGCGCTTGGCCAGTTCAATCGCCGCCTGGTAAATCTGCGCTGCCTGCTGCCATTGACTCTGCAGCCGCTGGATGGTCGCCAGCTTGTCCGTGCTCAGCGATGCGCGGGCATAGTCTTTCTGCTGCCGGAAAAGGTCAATGCTGGCTTTCAGATCCACCTGCGCTGCCGCCAATTCTGAGACCGTACTCTTGGCGTCTCCCGTACGGCGAACGGAATCGGTCCACTTGTCGATCCTGGCTATGCCACGGTTTTGCAGTGACTGCGGATCGCGGTCCTGGCCGAAAGCAGACAGCACTACCGCTGCCAGCATCAGAGTCCAGAACAGACGGCGAGCGGGCTGGTGAATCGGTTTCTGACCTTTCATGGCCCACCTCGTTACAGGCATCACGTGCAAGCCTCACGCCTCAGGAACCCCGGAACACTCTTCCCGAAACGATGAGAAAACTCAATACAATGAGGGGCGTGCCGATCCTCCTAAGAGCGCAGTATTCATGTTGAAGATGTTGTGATGGCCCTCAGGCCCGCCCCAGGCAAACATCACATAAACCATGGGGACGCCGCCAGCGCGCACCGTGAGCCCTGTCGCGAAGCTGTGCTTCAGATGAGCGAAGGCAACATCCCCGCGGTTCTGCGTCACGCGCCCCTCCTCTGCCGTGAGCGTAAAACCGAGCGGCCCCCAGATCGAATGCTCAAAGCTTCCGCGTAACAGTAGAAGGTTGGGAGCGCGAAAGCGGTAGTCCTGGTAGCTGGCGAGTGACGAGCTTCCGTTCACATCCGATCCTCCCAGCGTTTGCTGAAAATAAAAGGGCACCGCGCTCCTCGCCGAATGGATCGATTCCGAAATCAGCAGCCGCACTCCCACAGATCCGTTCAGATTGCGTGTGTAAGGAATCGGAGGGCACGTGATCGCGCCCAACGCGGTAGCGCACTCATCGGGACCGTTCGTGTCCTTCGGTTCGTACGAGGGCGAGTGGCTGTAGAAATTCAGCGTGTGATTCAGATCGATCGTCCAGCGCAGAAAAGAATAATGAGAATTCGACGGTGCGAAGAACTCCTCAAAATTCGCCAGATAATTCAATTGCAGGTGATCCTCAAACAGCACCGGCTTCATGCGCACGCCCTCGCCCATCTGCAGAAATCCCGGCTGCGACGCCAATCCCGGCGCCGTCGCCTCGTCATAGAGTGTTTGAATCGAAGGCACCGACTGCCCCGATTCGCCCTTAACATTCACAAATCGCCCATTCATTTCCCCGAGCAACGCAAGATTGAGTTTGCTCAGCGCTGGCCATTCATAAACCGGCTTGATCGCATTTCCGCCGACGATGGTCTGGGTCATGCCAAATACCGAAGCTCCCCCCAGCGTCGAATTGTTACCCTCGCCGAAATAGTTCACCTTGTTAAGCGAAATTCCCTGCGCATAAACATTGAACACCGTGTAAGGATGAACCAGGTTGACCGGCGCCTTCTTGGCCGGCTTGCGGGTTTGCCGAGAAGCCTCGCCCGGCGACAATGGCGCGGGTATGCTTACATGGATCGTCTGCACCGGCGTATGGATAATCTTCATATATCCGCCCGCTCGCCACGATGCATTGGTAGAAACCACCGCGTCCGAGTCCCAGCTCAACCGCCAGCTCTCACTCGGAGTCAGGTGCGCAACAAATGCCGGCCCAAATCCAAATCCGTCCTGCGGCGCAATGCTCCCGACAGTCATGTGCAGCGGATGATCGGTAAACAACTCCTCCGCGCATCCCCCAGCAGCCTTAAAGCTGAGCGTCCCGCAAGCCTCATCCAGGCGCGAGCGCTCCCCGCGAAAATCCGCCTGCAGCGCATTCTCCTGAGCTAGAGCCGAGCTAGCGGCGGCGAACCAAAGCAAAATCAGAACTCCCCACCGCATCTCCCCTCCTTGGATACGCTATAGACGCTTTCATCCTGAGCAAATCCGATGCTCACCCCGCAAACCTGTCATCTGAACTTCCGCCACCGGCCCGAGCCACTACCGCCTTCGCTTCGTCCCGGCCTTCTTCTTCACCGAATTCTTCCGCTTAACTTTCGGTCTCTCCACCGTTTGAGCAGCAATGTCTGGACCGCGAACCGGCCGGCGGGCGCGCACAATCGCCCCTCGTCGCGTGATTCCCTGGGGTTGCACTCCGTGCGCCGCATGCAAAGCCTCGGTCACATGGCGGATGTACTCCGCCGCTTCACCCTCGGTCTTGATGGCATTGATATAAATGTCGCTCTGATGCCGCTGCGGCAGCCTTTGCTCGACTTCCTGCAGATGGAGAATCTGCGCCTTCAGCAACCCAGAAACTGGTCGGTCCGGGTCATATGAACTCTTCGGCGGCTTCGGTATTTTGATCATTGCCATTCGAACACCTCCCATCGCGTGCACACCTCTCGCCCCTTCTCATGAACTGAACCCATCCGGACAATCCGTCCGCATCACATTCAGCGAAATCAAATCCACAAATGTATCCGCCGCCGCTTCCCGCGCTGTCCGTTGTGGGTAACTCCCCAGAAAGAATTTCGTCACCGTCGCCGGAATCGAAGCATGCTCAAAGGTCCGCCCATCCACCACCGTGCCCTTCGGAATCCACGGTGAAACCAGAATCGCCGGCACCCGCACGCCCAGCCGATCAAAGGCAAATGGCATTCCGGTTCCCGTATCGTTGGCCGAAGCCGTATGCCCATCCGGCGCATTTGGATTGCAAGCCGGCGGCGGCACGTGATCATAAATTCCGCCATGCTCGTCATACACCACCAGCAAAGCCGTGCTCTGCCATAAAGCGTCATTCCCGCGAATCGCGTTGTAAACCGAAGCAATGAACAGCTCCCCCGCTTGTATGTTGTGATCGGGATGCTGATCGCTCGCAATTTCCGCGCCGTTATCCCCATCGTGGTCGTTATAGTTCGGCTCCACAAACGAGTAGTTGGGCAGGCTCCCGCTCTGGCAGTCCGACAAAAACTGATCGTAGGTGCCAAATAGTTTAGGCTCGTTCTGCAGCAGGTTTACGATCTCCATGGTCGAGCTGGTCGTGTCGTAGTAATAAATCTTGGCTGAGTGGCCGGCCGCCACCATCCGTTCGTAAATACTCTTGATTGGCTCCTTCACATAAAAAATATCCATGCTGACCTGACCAAACGAAGTCCCGTAATGTGCGAACGCCCGGTTGCAAATCGTCGGCCCCGGAATCGACGCGAACCATCCATTGAACACCGCAAACTGCGTGGCCAGCGTGGCCAGCACGGGCAGCTTGTCGGGCGTAAAGTAATACATAATTTTCTGCGAGTGTCCCAGGTCTTGCTGCTGGTTGAAGTAGCTCTTGACGAACCCCTGCATGTTGGGCAGGCGCCCGGCGGCGTTATTCCCGCCAAAAATCTGCAAATCGACCGCCGGAAAATGGTGGTCCGGGTCCGGATCGAGCTGGCTCTGAAACTGCGCCAATGCCTGCACCGTCACCTCGTTTCCATTCGTATCCGGATTGGTTTCGTTCCCGCTCAGGCCGTTGATGCGCGGGTCCTGCTGCTTGAGCGCGCCCAGCATGTGATCGAACGAGCGATTTTCCATCATCAGCACAACGATGTGTTTAAGTTTGTCGAGCCCCGGTGGCATAACATCCCCCATGCAGTTAGAGCGCCGTCACGAAATAGTGCAGCCCGCAATCAAAACGTTTCCCTATGGACTGAACAGATCAAGCTTTCCGCGGCGTTCCTTTGCAGCAGGTAAATTAGCCTTCCTCGGCACCGGGACCGGCATCGTGACCTCAGCCGCCGGGCCCCGCTGTCAACTTGCAAGTCGCGCACGGGACAAGCACGACGGTCCCGCGCAAACCTCGCAGATCCTTTCTTGAATCGCTGCACAGGTCGGAAAAGGGTGGAAACCGTATCGAAATCCGGCCGAATGATCCGGTGGTGCTGGCGGCATCTGCCGCGCTGCTCGCGTTAATCGGGCTGGCGGCGACCTGGGTTCCGGCCCGCCGCGCGGCCGCCGTGCAGCCCATGGATGCATTGAAGACACGAATGATAGACCGGGGCCGGCCCATAAAGCTCTAACTTAGCCAGCGACGTACTAGAAGCGAGGCCGCTCTTCAAATCCAGATCGCGATTGAAGGGCTTGTCAAGCGAGAGGACTGGCTGAACCTGGGTGCGGACGTTGCCGAGGAAAGAAGATTTGATCGAGAAGCACTTGCGGAAGCAGGAGCCTTTGTTGGCGTAACATCGTCATTACCCGCAATATAAAAAGACACCCGGTTTTGCCGTGGGCTGTGATTGTTCGGAGGCGAAGGCGGCCACGATTCTCGAGTTTCTCGAAGAGGGCGCTAGGGCCAGCGAACTTCGAGAGCATAAATCTCCTCAAAACTGGTATCCCGGAGAAACAGCAGGGAGTCGTCAGGCGCTAAGCCGCTCCACGAGCCGGAAACACTGAAAGCGGTGTTTCCCGAGATGGGTACTTCGGCGACTCTTTCAATCAGCTGATCCCGAACCCGTACTCTGAAAAACGGAGTGCTGTCTTCGAGCAGGCTGCGGAAATAGACGTAGCTTCCATCCCGCGACCAGCTTGGATACGAGACGTGCTGGTTTCGAACCAGGGTTCGCCACTTCTGCGAGGAGAAATCGAACAACCGTAAATTCAGCGAGTCCGTTGTCACTACCGCGAGGAATCGGCCATCGGGAGACCACCGTGGCGAGAACATATCGTCTGACCCGCTCAGGCGGGAGACGCGGCGCGTCGCGAAATCGATAAGGTGAATTCCCGCACTTGGAGATAACACTGACTCGGCGAAAGCGAGCGTCTTTCCATCCGGAGACCAAACCGAATCGAATTCCGGACTCTCGCCCGGCACCAACGGCTCTGGTATTCCACCCTGTGCGGAAATGACGAAGCTTTTCCACGGCCCCCCCGATCTGGAGCCGGTGAAAACAATGGAGTGGCCGTCGGGCGCCCAGCGCGGCAGGCTGGCCGTTATTTCAGGAGGGGTAAGCGGCTGCTGTTCCTTTCCGTCCGCCCGGCTGCGCCACAGCCTTCCATCGGGATACGACACATAAACCACCCACTGGCCGTCTGGGGAAAAATCGAGCCCTTCGGCAGAAATACCTCCCAGATAGCTCACGAATTGCCGTGCCGCGGGATCGTAGCGCATGAGCTCCCCGCGACTGCGTTGGCCGATGGCAAAAAGCCGCTTGCCGTTCTGGCTGGGAGTGGGGCCGAGAAAATTGAGGGGTCCCGCCGTCAATTGCACCGGATTGGAAGAGCGCCAGTGAAACAACCCACGATCTTCGGGCAACGCCCAGATGTTGGTCTGGCCCTGGTAAGTGGATTGATAAACAAAGAATTTCCCGTCGGGCGTCCACACGCCGCAACATTGCTCACTTCCATCGTTTTGCTGGCCGGAAAACAGAGGACGAAGATTGGTCCCAGTGCTGGAGATTTCCCAGAGCGAATCCAATTCCGCGCCGGGGTCATGCAGCGTGAAACGTATGACCTTTTGATCGATCGACCATCGCGGCCGGAATATTGTTCCCTTCAATTTCGCCAGAGGGCGTGGGTCGCCGCCGTCGGCGTTGGCCACGTAGAGTGTCTGGCCGGAGGCATAGACGAGTTTCTTCCCGTCGGGGGAAACCGTGGCGTCATGCGCCAGCAGATCCGCCAAACGCTGCGCCGATCCGCCGGGCAACGGAACCACCCACAGCGGGCCATCCATTTCTGCGCTGGTCGCCAGCAGGCCCCTGCCTGCGGGGAAAATATCTCCAATGCCTCCGTTATGCAACGACGTGGAGAGCGGAACTACCTCGCCGCCCTGGGCGGAAACCTGGGCCAGCGTCCATCGTCCACTCTTCATTTCTGAGAAGTAGACGCGGGAATCGTCACTGGCGAGGGCGGGGCAGCAGACAGCGGAAGTCTTCATCGCACCGTCTCGCGTGATTTGCAGGTAATTCAAGACCTTCGGTGCCGACGGGAGCCTGGACTCCGCGATAATCCCCGTAATCGCCAGGCAGCCGAGCACCGCCAACGCCGCGAGCCACCTTCTCGGTCGAACCGTAGCGGAGTAAACCGGACCGATCCTAGAAAAATCCGCAGATTCCCCTACCGAATCCAGTGGCGCCAGACTGCCTTGATCGGTCGTCGTGACGGCGGAAGTTGCGAGGCGAGGCTCTAATTCCCGGTCTACTAGTTCAAGGGGGGCGATAAAACGGTAGCCGCGTCGTGGAACGGTTTCGATGAACCGCGGAGTTTCCACGTCGTCGGCCAGCACGGCTCGAATCTGGCGAATACAGAAATTCAGCCCGCGCTCAAAATCCACGAACGTGTCGTCCCACACATGGTGCTGAAGTTCCTCCCGCGTCACCAGCCTGCCGGGCTCGGACACAAGTTTCGCCAGGACTTTGAAAGGTTGCGGCTGCAGGCGGACGGGCCGCCCCTGTTTGCGCAACTCGCCGTTCTCGAGATCAAGCTCGTAGACGTCGAAGCGCACCAAGCCACGGCGATTGGTATCGGTTGGCAATGCAGCCCTCGGGAGAGGTAGGACGAGCGCAACGCAGGCGCAGAAATTATACATTCCGTCTGCTGCAAACAGCTAGCGATTCTCGGTGTTGACGCTATCTCCTTGTATCCCAGCGGCTTGCACCCTCACCAGAAACTCACGCGAAACTCACCTGCGGCACCTTGATCCTGAGCCTGCCTGTCGAGTATCTGAGGGCTGGGGTGAGGAGCATTTCTATATGAAGAGCTGCAGGGCAGTTACGATTGTCACGTTGATCTTGGCAATGGGGGCAGCTGCCCGGGCCCAGACTTGCTACTCACCCATCACATCCTGGCATGGAACCTACAGCTTGACCGGAACGGGCAATGGGACAGCGTGTAACGGCAATCCGTCGGGATCCTGCACTACGAACCATTCGTCCAGCGCTAATGTGAGCACGAACTCCGGTGGCGCCTCGTGCGTAATGGCGGGGTGGGGAGGCCTTGATTCGAATATCTCGCTTTCCTATAACGATACCGAGGTCACTCCCTGTGACCCGGGGCAGTCCTCGGACACTTTTACGGGAGCGACTCCCGTTTTGTCCGGCTCGACTCTCACCGTCGATCTCTCCACTGGCACGTTCTCATATGAGGGGTCTGCTATTGGGAGTGGGACTCTGACGTCGATCGATTGCAACGGCAATCAGTCCACGAACCCGATCCCTGGCTACGCACTGTATCCCGTCTCCAACTGGCCCCAAACTTTTGCACTGCCCAGTTCGCCCCAAACGCTCAGCGTGAATAACTGGCCTTTCCAAGCGCAGGGGACCACCAACTCAAGCGTATCGTGGACGATGTCCTTCACGCTTGTTCCGCAGTACACCACCGACGATGAGTGCAAGGATCAAGGGAGCTGGATATTTCCCGCCAGTTCGAGCATCGGCTGCCTGAACCAAAGCCTGGGCGAAGACGTGCCCCTTGCAGGCACTGGATTCCATCTTCACTATGAAAGCGGCCGCGCGCCTGGCGCCAGTGGTGACAGCGTTGCCACGTCGGACGCTGCGATGATCGGGGGCTGGACCCTCAGTGTTCATCACAGTTACGACCTCGGGACCCACACGATTTTCTTCGGCGACGGTACGCAGCGCAACGGCTACCAACTGGGCACGCCGCTTATCAATAACGGCAACGTTCTGTTTACCTCGGTAGATGGCGGCGAGGTGTATGTATTCAACACAGCGGGGCAACACCTGCAGACGCTCAAACCGTTCACCGGGGCGCTGGTGTATCAGTTCGGCTATGACGCCGCCGGGAATCTGATCACGGTGACGGATGCCAGCGGCAACGTGACCACCATCCAGCGGAATGCCGCCGAGCAGGCGACGGCCATTGTTTCGCCCTATGGACAAGCCACAACGCTAAGTGTCGATAGCAATGGGTTCTTGAACCAGGTGACAGACCCACTCGGGCACTCGGCCACATTCGTGAATGGCATGACAGGCCTGCTGGCTTCCCGCACTGACGCGAATGGAAACCTCTTCAACTACACCTACGATACTGTCGGAAGGCTGATCCAGGACGCCGATCCGGTCGGCGGCTCGGTTACGGCCAGCCGCACCACCACTGCCTCAGGACTCGGATACACGGTAACGCAGACAACTGGCTTGGGTGTAACGGCAAGCTATCAGAACACTCTGAATCTGCCATGGTTCCAGGATGGTACCGCTCCATTCTCGGAACAGCATACGAACACATGGCCTGACGGCCTGGTAGCAACCTCCAGCAAAAGCCTGGCGAGCGGTCAGCTTACGGAAAGTTCCGCTTTACCCGACGGAACTTCCAACGCCGTAACGCAGGGACCAGATCCGCGTTTCGGGCTTCAGTCGCCTGTCTTGCTTGACGAAACCCTAACCCAAGGGAGCCAAACTATGAACGTCACCGGCTCCCGGACGGCAAAGTTCACCGCTGGTAACCCTTTCACCTTGACCACGCAGACCGACACCGAGATGATCAACGGCCGGAAATACACATCCGTGTTTACAGGGTTAACCAAGACCTTGGTCGACGAGACTCCGGTGAAGCGCAAGGCAACGACCATCTTCGACTCACTGGAGCGGGTCAGCAGCCTACAAGTCGGCAGTCTGCTGCCCGTCAAGTTCGCATATGACAGCAAAGGGCGTCTCTCCACCATCACGCAGGGTACGCGGGTGAGCACCCTGACTTACGACGCGAACGGATTCCTGGCCAGCGCCACTGATCCGCTTACTCAAACCACCACCTTCGTGCATGACGCGGATGGGCGACTCTTGACCGAAACCCTGCCGGACGGGCGCGTTATCGGCTACACCTATGACGCCAACGGCAACCTCACGTCGGTCACTCCGCCCGGAAAATCGGCTCACGATTTCTCGTACACGCCGGTCGATTTAATGTCGTCCTATACCCCTCCGGCCGCGGCGGGAACCGGCCCTACCACGTACTCCTACGACGCCGACCGCGAACTTACTCAAGTCAGCCGCCCTGACGGAGAGACCATCAAGTACGGACACGACAACGCCGGCCGGCTCACCTCAACCACCACTCCTACCGAAAGCGTTACCTATTCTTACGATGCGACCACGGGTAACATGAGCGGCGCTTCCATCGCGGGAGGAGAAGCGCTGGCCTACACCTATGACGGTCCCCTGCCGACTTCGGCGGCGTTAACCGGGAGCGTGGCGGGTACAGTAAGCCGCATCTACAACAACAATTTCTGGGTTACCTCGGAAAGCATCAACGGCGGCAACACGGTGAATTTCACTTATGACAACGAGGGCCTGACGACCCAGGCCGGGTCCTTGGTCCTGAAGCTCGATCCGCGGGATGGGCTGATCACCGGAACCAACTTGGGAGGTGCAACAGATCTTCGTCGGTACAATACGTTTGGCGAACTGACCGGATACACGGCGAAATATCAAACCACCACGCTTTACACAGTTGCGTTTACCCGCGATGCCGACGGAAGGATCAACGGTCGGACCGAGACTGTCGGCGGCAAGAGGAGTGCATTTGTCTACACCTATGACCTTTCAGGACGCCTAACCGGAGTTACGCAAAACGGCGCTCCCGCCTCGAGCTACACCTATGACAGTAACTCAAACCGCCTGAGTGCGACGACTGCATCCGGAACGGTGAGCGGCACCTATGACGCCGATGACCGACTCTTGACTTACGGCAGCGCCTCTTATACGTACACTCCGAATGGCGAATTAGCCACCCAGACCGTGGGCTCGCAGAAGACTGCCTACTCTTATGACGTCATGGGAAACCTCACGTCCGTGACCTTGCCCAGCGGCACGAACATCGCCTACATCCTCGATGGGGAAAACCATCGCGTTGGAAAAAAGGTTAACGGCGCGCTGACTACCGGATTTCTCTACGATGACGACAGAATCGTCGCGCAACTCGATGGCAGTAATGCACTGGTGAGCCAGTTTGTGTACGGCAGCCGATCGAATACTCCCAGCTTCATGATTCAGGGAGGCGTGACCTACCGCATTTTCTCGGACCAACTGGGAAGCCCGCGGCTAGTGGTCAACACCTCCACCGGCCAGATCGCCGAACAGATCAGCTACGACGAATTTGGCAACGTAATCACCGATACGAATCCGGGATTCCAGCCCTTTGGATTTGCCGGCGGCTTAAATGACCAGGACTCGAAACTAATACGCTTTGGAGATCGCGACTACAACCCAGCCGTGGGCCGTTGGACTGCGAACGATCCCATTCTGTTCGGTGGGGGCAACAGCAACCTATACGCCTACGTCTTTAATGACCCAATCAATTACACCGATGCCGACGGCGACCAGACTAGAACCTTGAAGGTCTTCGATCCCAACAGCGATGCCGCACAGGCAAGTCGAACGATCACCCAAATCGACAAAGGCACGGACACCGCGATGAAGGCGGGATCCGCGATCGCCGATGGAGACTTGGAGACCTTCGTCGGAAAAAAGGCTGTCGGCGCGGCCCAGGATCAGATCGCGCCGGGAGCGGAAAAAGAGCAGGAGAAAATTTACGACGAAATCGGCAAGAATATTCCTGGCACCAACCGTCTCTCGAAAGGGATCGTGAAGACGACGACAAGCGTTGTCAAGGCGATTGGGCCGTGTCCCCCTCCGCCTCCAGAAGAGCAGAAGCCCCCCAAAGGTGCACCTCCGGCTCCGACGAAGCACATTACCGTTCCAAACCCGCCGCCGGGTTGGACTCCTGACTCGTTTTGATTTGGTTTCCGTCGTAGGCAGTCCTTCTCGAAGTCTCAAGGAACGGACAAACGGGCCAGTAGCCTGGGTAAGATGGACCGGGCGCGCATAATGTAAGGTCTGGAAAAATTCGCAGGCCGAGGGTGCGTAGCGTGTAATGGGTGACTCGGTGCCGCAGCACACAGCCCCACCTCAGTTTCAAGAATCGATTGGTGTGGTCACCACCCAGAAACATGAAACCTCTGGGAAAAACCAACCCGGCAACCCTCCGAGCTCATCGGAAACTCGGACAGCGCGCTGGATCTCGAGAAAGAAATCTCGCCTCCGGTCGAGGCAGAACTTTTTTCTTGGCATCCCTGTTCATGAAACTCATTAAGCTGGGCTGAACCCGGTTCTGAGTCTGGGTGGCGTAATGAGGCAGCAGAATTAGATCTCGGGGAGCGCTTACCGGTCTGGGGGAAGCTAAAAAGAACATTCCTCCCCCAGTCCAGTTCATCACCCTTCTCAGTGAACTCCGGGCGCGGAAGGCGCAGCGGCTTTCTCGCGTTGGGGTAACCCTGCCGCTGCCGGCAGTGCCGCAGCGCTCGGTGCGCTGCTACGCGGTAGGCCCTCCACATTGGGCCCAGCCTGTTGCTTATCCCGCATCTCCTTAATGCGACGCATGATCTCCGGATGACGCGCCCACTCGATGCCTTTTTCTTCTGTCGCGCCATACAGCTCTGGATCCAGATAGAAGCCCTTCAACCGGTCTTCTTTTTCTTTTTCGACAACCAATGGATGCGCCTTGGCATATGCGTCCTGACGCACGCCAGTCACCTGCCACGAGACCTTCACATTCGGAATATTCGTGCGGATTGTGAAGGCGTGATCGCTGATCTCGCGAGCCACGATTGCCTGGGCAAACTGGCCGATAACCGTTACCTGATAGCGGAAATCGGTGTTCAGAACCTCGAACCAATCCGGCAGTTGCACCATGGCTTCGCCCTGCGCATCGGTGGTGACGTTTCCCGTGTAGATGTTCATCATCTCCGAGGACTCGACCGAGGCGTGGTAAAGATATTTATTCGCCGGGTCGAGTGGGTGATCAATCTTAAAGTCCTTTGTGTGGGCAAAAATTGCACCGGTGACATTGATATCACCCACAAAGTCGCCGGCGAAGGACTGGCTCCAGTTGCTGCCAAAGGCTTCAATTCCGTCAGCGTCGCTGCCGTTGGCGCCCGACGCCACGATTCCGGTTCCTCCCATTGATTGGCCCGGTGAGCAGCTCGTGCATGTGCCACCGCCAATGAAGGCGCCAACTCCGGGCGTCGAAGACGAGTTACTGACACCGCCGCCCGTGATCACGACTCCAGCGCCACCGATAGCGGAAGGCCCAGTCGCAAATCCACCTTGAGCCACAAGACCCGTTCCTTCGTTGACCGACGAAGGGCCACCGCCGCCGATTGCCCAAACTCCTGTGCCACCCTCTCCGAAGTTCATGCCGGCAACTCCATAACCTTGACCGCTATTGTTCTGACCCGACACGCCATAGCTTTGCCCAGCCGAAGCATACGAATATCCCATGACAGCGTAGCCGCTCGGACTACTGGCGGCGCCGAAAACGCCAATCGGGCTACCTGATGTGGCAACAGCGTTTCCTTCCACGGCAAAGCCACTCGGACTCGGCGTTTGTCCGTATACGCCATAATTAAGTCCGGTTGCGGACGTAGCAAACCCGAGCACTCCAACCCCGTTAGAGTCACCTTCCACCCCTCGCAGCCCGCCTATGCCGTACAGCCCGGTACCGGCCGTCGAAGTACCCTCCACTCCGACACCGTTACTGGCACTGGTCGAGCTCCCAACGACTGCGACCCCACTTCCGCCGTTTACCGCCGCCAGTGCATATCCGTTGGCATTTGCGGAGTATATGCCGAACTGCCCGGAGATGGTCCCGGTCGCGGTCAAATTGCCGTTGATCGTTTGATTGGCAGTGAATGTGTTCGACGCCGATAACCCCGGGACTACCGCTGGATTGATGCCGAGGACCGGATTCTGACCGGTGCCACCTAAGGCGATTCCGCTGCCCGCGGTGACACTCAAAACCCCAGTGTTGGTCAGGGTGACCGTACCGTTCGTGCCGCCGCCGCTCATCCCGGTTCCGGGCAGGACCCCATTGATGGTGCCCGTCCCTGCGTTCGCGCATCCCCACGCACTGCCGTTCGATTGCAGAACCTGATTTGCGGCACAATTGCTCAGCGCCAGATTTAGCGTTCCGCTTGTGCCTCCACCTTCGAGACCGCTGCTGCTCGCCGTTGTCACACCGGTGATCGTCCCATTGCCTCCTGCAAACACGATGTCAAGCTCAGCCGCGTGGCTGGTTGACGCGTTTTCTTTGCTGTCGAAGGTCGCGTTGAACGATCCATTTGCCACCAAGGCGACGCCGTCGTTGGCCTGGCTTCCGTCCAGCCATGCCTGCACCGCCGGTGTGATGTTGATCAGGATGTACTGGTTCTTGTCAGCCGCGGTGAGCGCAGGGCTCGTCGCAATCGTGGTCCCGAGGGCCGGAGCGAGACTGGAGGTGATCGTGCTCTCGGCCCAGGTGCCGTCAACGTAGTTCACGGTGAAACTACCGGCTGTGGTAATGGAGTTTACATAGAGTTTGAGCGTGGCCCGGTCGACGCTGGTGCCGGCGGGAACCGACGAGAGATCGAATTGAATATAGGTGGTCTGCGTGGCCTCATCCACGTCGAGCAGTGTCTTGGTGCCGTAGTTCGTCGTCGGTGTAGCGGTGTTGGTATAGGCGTCGCTGAGGGGCGTGATTTGCCCGTAGGCCTCAGTCCACGAGAACAAGCCCAGGAACAAGACGAGTGCCGACAGGATCTGCCTTTTCCCGCCGACCTTGAGCAATAGCGATTTCATAAAGCCTCCTTCTTTCGGTTCCAATTCCCTGCTATGAGCTCGGGAGACCGACCCCAAGCCTGCCTCTACCTACCAATTCGGAAGAACCAGAAGGATTGGCTCATGAAAACAATTTTTATTGTGTGGCATAGCACGCTTCGCGCTGATCCCTTGCCATGCGTCGAGCACCAGTTGCTTCGCCTTTCCGGGTGCTGACAGTGGCGCGATGGTCTAGCCAACTGGGGATTGGGTTTGGAGAGCCGCCAGTAACACTCTCATCGCGACCACGTTATATCAGCGATGAGGTTCGCCATCCGGTGATGGAGCGAATGTACTGGCGATAAATCGCCATAGCGCTCATTGAGCTTGGCTTGTGGCGAACAAACGGCGCAAGCTGGCCATCACCAGTTGGTCTGGCGCCAGCCGGATGGTAGATGCGTCAGCTATTTCGCCGGCGTAATCGTAATGTTGCGGAAGGCAACGTGCCCTGCCTCGCTACCTTGAAGGTAGATTGGTCCGGATGATCCTTCGTGGCTATCCAACGCACCGCCAGTGATGCCAGGTATCTCCTGCTTATCGATTATCGTCTTCCCATTCTGAACGACAGTGACCACTCGGCCGACGAGAGTGATGTCGTAGCTCTGCCACTCTCCCGGGCGGCCCGGCTGTTCCGGCGACGGGGCAAGGAATCCATAGATGCCGCCGGTGCGCATGGTGGGTCCTTCCGGTTCCGGATCATCCTCGATCTGGAGCTCGTATCGTCCGCGCAAGTAGACGCCGCTATTCGATCCGCGCGCGCAATTGAATTCAACGTGGAGCTTGAAATCGTCGAACTTGGCATTGCTAATCAGCTCGGGACCATGGCCGGGGCTAACCAGCGTTCCGTCCTCGACCTTCCAGCTCGCTGTCGCATTTGCCTCGCTCGGTGTCCATCCGGCCAAGTCATTGCCATTGAACAGCCGCATCGGGTTTCCCCATTTTGGTGGGTTCTTTCTCTTCAGGTCCGGAGCTCTCACGCCCGTCCATTGCCACGGAGCGCCGTCAGGCCCGGTCGTGGTCCCGACCAGCGTCTCACCAGACAGCTTGCCCTCGAAGACCATGTCATCTTTCCTCTCTTCCTCTTCCTTGGGCGAAACGAACATAATGCGGTCGTTTGCGATCTCAATTTTCGGAAGTGGACGCGCGTGTCCCCACCGGCTGACCATTCTGATCTTGAACTGCCCGTCTTGCTGGGTTATTTCCAGCCACGAGGGATACTCGCGAAGCGGAGTCTTAAGAGTCAAATCCCAGCGCCCCAGAAACGATTGGGCCGTTGCCTCAGAAGAATTCGCCGTGGCGGAATATATCTTCACGGAAATAATCAGGATCAACGCTGTCAACGTGAGTGCGCTTCGCCGAGCAGTCATAGGTCTACGCTTTCCTTTCGACGACTATGGGTCATAACGAATTGCGGGTATGAACTTCCCAGGTTCCAAACCCTCTGTTCAAAGCGTTTCGACGCGAGGTACGCTAACCTGGGTCGCCGGGCAGAGGGACTTGCACCAAGCACGCAAAACACCCCCGCTTCACTAGGCCGCAGAGTACTCGCTCCTCTGTTTAACGTTCTGGGCTGGCTTCCTGTAAGCCCTTATCAAGCCCTTCACTATCATATGACCTTTACCGAGCGCGTAGTGGAAGTGTTTCTGTGGGCTCTGGTAGCGTTTTATGGCGCTGTCCGCGTGTGCAGCAGACGCGGACGATGGAAGGCAGTTCGACGCAACCGTTCTTGAGCTTGTTCTCGGTTGGCGACAATCGCCATTTCACTCACCATGCGGTCCTATGGCTTGCTAACGTCAACTATGAACGACACAACTATGGACGGCTACTTGTTCAGGTTGCTTCGGCGGCGTATACTCCGCCCGGCTGCAAGAAGCTGAATCCGGGCAAAGGTAAGTAAGGGGACCACCCATGCACTGGAAAAGCAAATTGGTCTTAGGCGTGTTGACGGCTCTGGCGATGATGTTCCTCACGTATGCTCTTCCGAGAGGAGGCGGGCTGCGCGACGCAGCCCTGGTGCAGTTTCCGGTCACGGTCGGAGTCTGGGCGATCTTCGTTCTGCTATTCGTGAAGCTGAAATAGCGGGGCTGGAACTGCCGTCGCCCCTCGCGACACACTGCGAGCGCCGTCAAGTATCCGGTTTCGGTAACGCTATGCCCGGCGGTGTCGACTTGAATCTCGCGCATGAGACCCCGACCATGGCGAACTCGTTGGTGATCGGATCGACGCCCAAATCATCTCCCCACTTCAATTCAATGTGACGGATGGTTTGGGCAAACTTGCGAGTAACTTCCTGTACCCTAGCCGCATTCGGGAAGGTTGTCTTTACCGAATTCTTAAGACTCCTTAAATTCCGGGGAAATTCACCCACTGGGTGACAAGTGAACGACTCGAACGCCGAAACCTTCAGTTTTTCTGCCCTACATCCTGGACCCGGGACGACACCTGGTAAGCCGTGAAGGGCACGCCGGCCCCCTAACTCCCAAAGAGTTTTGACACCCTCCATGCCCTGGTCGAAGCCAAGGGGACAGTATCAGAGAAGGATGAATTGGTCGCGTTCTGTTGGCAACGCATTCTGCCGAATTGGCCTACAGGCCGCACTCCCACCATCGATGTCATTTCCTCATCGTGCTTGCGCAAATTTTGCGACCCACGAATCAAAAAAAGGGGAGCGCTGGTCCTACGCTGGTTCCCCCACCAGTTCGCGCTCCCCACCATTGGCAAGCCCCTCCTCCCCTGGAGTACTCGCCCGTCAGCGCAATATGAAGCGAATTCCCGACGGCAACAATAAGGAAAACGCTGTAAGAGAAACGGGAGTTGCTGGTACGCGCCGCGCGCTTGGCGTTCTGAAATTCTGAATTGGTTCGCTCTTCGTTTTGGGTTTCTCTTTGAGTTCTAGGGGCTGCAGAACATTTTGTTGGGTACTCTACAATCTTTCCCCTATTGCTCAGATGAGGTCGCGTCAGGATCAGGGGCTCCGATCTGACAGCAGGACTCGAGGAGACCGGGGGCGACCATGGGTTCATGGTGGTTGCCTACTTCTTCGCCTGTTTCTGCAACTCGTAGCCTAAGTAAATCATTTGCCCGATGTGGTGCTGCATGTGCGCGGCGCACTGCAGGATCATGTCGAGACGGTTGCGGGCGGTCGCCCCGATGCCTGAATAATCTGCCGACCAATCTTCCGCCGACTGCGCGCGAATCGTTTGCTGCACCATAGCGACCGCGTCATCGAAACGATGTAGCGCTTCCTCTTTTGACGGCGGGTTCGGGTCGTTGAATTCGCGCGGGCGGTCGCGGACGTATCCGGTCTTGGCGATCTGTGCGCCGATGTAATAGTTCAAATTGCCGCTCAGGTGCAGGACGAGGTGGCCGAAGCTGTTTCCGAAGAGGAACGGCTTCAACCAGAACTGAGTGTTGGTCAGCGGAGTCGCCAGTTCGTGCACGCGGGCGGCGTTGGTGGTGTAGCGGTCGGCGAGAACGGAAGAGAGAGTTGAGTGCAAATCTGACATATTCGTTCCTCGATCAAGAGACGACCCAGGATTGCTTTGGTTGGCGCCTCGCTAAACTACGCCCCGGCGCCTTCCCGTTTTAGCTTCTCCGCCTGATAATGCGTCGTGAGAGCCTCGATCAGGGGCTGGAGTTTGCCGTCCATCACCGCTTCCAGTTGATGGATGGTGAAGCCGATGCGGTGATCGGTTAGCCGATTTTGCGGAAAATTGTAGGTGCGGATTTTCTCGCTGCGGTCGCCGGAGCCGACCATAGCCTTGCGTTCCTTGGCCAGCGCTTGTTGCTGCTTTTCCATTTCGATTTCGTAGAGGCGCGAGCGCAACACGCGCATGCCTTTTTCTCGGTTTTTGATCTGCGATTTTTCGTCCTGGCAGCTCACCACGGTGTTCGTGGGAATGTGCGTGATGCGGACCGCCGAATAGGTCGTGTTCACCGACTGGCCGCCGGGGCCGGACGAGCAGAACGTGTCGATGCGCAGGTCTTTGGCTTCGATCTTAATGTCGACGTCTTCGGCTTCGGGCAGCACGGCCACGGTTACGGCTGAAGTGTGGACGCGCCCCTGCTGCTCGGTGGCGGGCACGCGCTGCACGCGATGCACTCCGCTTTCATACTTGAGTTGCGAGAAGACGCGTTTGCCTTCGATAATGGCGATGACTTCTTTCAGGCCGCCCACCGAGGATTCCGAAGTCGAAAGCACTTCCACTTTCCATCCCTGTGTTTCGGCGTAGCGCGTGTACATGCGGAAAACTTCAGCGGCAAACAGCGTGGCTTCATCTCCGCCAGTACCGGCGCGGATTTCGAGAATTACGTTCTTCTCGTCGTTGGGATCTTTCGGCAGTAGCAGAACTTTGAGTTCTTCTTCCACGCCGCCCACCCGCGCTTGCAGCTTGTCGAGCTCTTCCTGGGCATAAGCGCGCATCTCAGGATCTTTTTCGTCTGCCAGCATGGCCTTGCTCTCGGCGATTCCCTTGGTCAGGTCTTTATATTCGCGATACTTTTCGGCAATGGGAGCGATTTCGGCGTGAGCCTTGGCAGTCTTCTGGTATCGCGCCGAATCGTTGACGATATCCGGCGACGCGAGCGCGTTATTCAACTCGTTGTAGCGGCCTTCGATTTGGTCGAGGCGTTCAAACATGTTGGTCGTTAGTCCCTGGTCGTTGGTTTCCTGCGCTCATGGAGCGAATTTATCCGGCTGTTTTAGCTTGCGCCCTATTGTGCCGGAAGACGCCCCGCGGCTACCACTCTCCAAAGCCGGAATAGCGCAGGCCGACGACGAACGACAAGCGACGCTTTTGCAATATGAAACAGTCCGATTGTGCAGAAATTTGCGGGGGAAGCCCCCTAGGCAATCACCAATTCGCCGCCGCGTTCTTTTTCGAGGCTCATGGCATGATCCAGAGCGGTGATAGCGCATTGCGCCATTTCGTCGGACGGTGGCTTCGTGGTAATGCGTTGCAACCACAGTCCAGGCGCGGTGATCAGTGCGAAGAGCGAGCCGCGGTGTTTGGCGGCGAAGCGGATGATTTCGTAGGAGACGCCGGCGATCACCGGCAGCAATGCGACGCGCAAGGCGAAGCGCGCCCAGAACGTGGTGACCGGGAACAACATGTAAATGCCAATCGAAATCAGCATCACCGTCATCAGAAAACTTGTGCCGCACCGGGGATGAAAGGTCGAATACTTTTGCACCGCAGTGGTCGTGAGCTTGTCGCCATTTTCGAAAGCGAATACTGTTTTGTGCTCAGCGCCGTGATACTGGTAGACGCGGCGAATGTCGCTCCACAGCGAGACGCCCCAGATGAAGAGCAGAAACAGAAGCAGGCGGATCACACCATCGACCAGGTTGAACATGATCTGGCCACCGAGGCTGGGATCGATCTTTTTGAGTTCCGTGGCGGCTACCAGCGGAACGTACTTGTACATGAAGATGAAAAAGGCAAGCGAAATCACGATGTTGATGCCAGCCAACCAGCCGCTGATTGCGGCGGCCTTCTCGCGGGTCTGGGACTTGGATGCTTGCGGCAGCCGTGACCGGGAAGATTCCTTCTCAATTCGCTTCGGCGGGGCGGCCGTCTCCACATGGTCTGTGGTGGCTCCTGTTTGTTCGGCTTCGTTCTGCATTACGTCTTCGATCGCCACATTCGCCGAAAAGCGCAAGGCTCGGTACCCGAGGGCCATGGCGTATCCCAGCGTCATGACGCCACGGACAATCGGCCAAGCCATCCACTTATGTTTTTCCGAAGCGCGTTCGAGCGGCTCGCTCATGGTAACTATTTCGCCGGACGGCTTGCGGCAGGCGATGGCCCACGCGTGAGGAGAGCGCATCATCACACCCTCCAGCACGGCCTGTCCGCCGACGAGGATGTCTTCGCCACTTTCGAGCGCAGGCAACAGCTGCACTGCGGCCAGAAAACGCAGGTAATTTCGAATTGAACGCACGGGGATTGGATGCTCCGGGCTTTGCAAAAGTGCCCACTGCTAGGTTAACACAAGGCAGCGGTCGTTTAGGATTGGTTGTGGGACCGCTAAGTGGAAGAGAATGGTGGAGTTAAGGGCGTCCGCCGGAGAGACAAGGGTGGGCTATCGCCACCGCGGTTCAAGGAGACTATGCAGCTGCTGGCGACGGCTTGCGAGGCGATTGGCGGTACCACCAAGAAACTGCAGAAGACGGCTATCGTTGCGGAGTATCTGAAATCGCGCTCGATCGAGGAGGCGGCAGTGTCGGCGGTGTTTCTATCTGGGCGACCGTTTCCGGCTTGGGAAGAGACGACCCTCCAGGTCGGTGGACGGTCGCTGTGGCTGATTGTGGCAGATTTGGGCGGCAAGGATCAGGATGCGCTGACCGCCGCCTATCGCAAGCACGGTGACTTAGGAGCGGTCGCCGGAGAGATTCTTCCCCAGCATGCCGGACAGGGAATGAGCGTCGTAGACGTGCAAGGATGTTTCCGGCAGATCGCTGCCGCTCGCGGGCCCACAGCAAAAAACGCGCTGGTGCGTGATTTGCTCCTTCGAGCCACGCCGCTCGAGGCCAAGTACATGGTGAAAATCATGACGGGGGATTTGCGAATCGGACTCAAGGAAAACTTGGTGGAAGAGGCGATTGCCAGAGCCTACGGTGGCACACTGGCGCAGGTGCAACGCGACAACATGCTCACCGGAGATATTGGCGTGGCCTTGCGGTTCGCGGCAGAGGGCAGGCTCGGCGAAGCACAGATGCGGCTGTTTCACCCGCTAGGGTTCATGCTGGCAAGTCCGATCGAGTCGGCCGAGGAGGGGCTCAACTATTTTGCCGAGGCGGCGGTCGAGGACAAGTATGACGGCATCCGGGCACAGGCGCATGTTTCGGAGGGCGAGGTGAGATTGTTTTCGCGCACTCGCGACGAGATTACCGAGTCGTTCCCGGAATTGCCGCAGGCGCTGGCCGGCTTGCCACAAGATGCCATTCTCGATGGAGAGATTGTTGCCTGGGAATATTCCACGGGCCGAGCGCGTCCGTTCAGCGTATTGCAGCAGCGGCTGGGAAGAAAAAAAGTCAGTGAGAGAATGTTGCGGGAAGTTCCGGTTGCATTCCTGACCTTCGATGTTTTATATGCCGGAGGCGAACTGGTAATTGATCGTCCTCTGCGGGAGCGGGCGCGCATTTTAGATGAGTTGCTCGCGGCAGAAAGAATCATTCGCGCTAAGACGCTGAGGAAAGCCGGGCAAGGCAAGTTGGGATTCGAAGAAAGGGAGACAACCGTGACGGCTCGGGTGATTCGCGCTCCTGTGTTTCGCGCAGCGTCTTCTCAGGAGCTGGAAGAATTGTTTGCCGCAGCGCAGGAACGGGGCAACGAAGGACTCATGATCAAAGACCTGAATTCGCCCTACACGCCGGGGAAGCGCGGCAAGTCGTGGTTGAAGATGAAGCGCGAACTGGCTACGCTCGATGTCGTCGTCACAGCAGTCGAGTACGGACACGGCAAGCGCATTGGTGTGCTCAGCGACTACACCTTCGCTGTGTGGGATGGCGACCGGCTGGTGAACATTGGCAAGGCTTATTCAGGATTAACCGATGTTGAGATTGCCGAGATGACGAAATGGTTTCTCGATCATACGATTGAAGACCAGGGCTTCCGCCGCGTGGTTGAGCCGAAGATTGTGCTGGAAGTGGCCTTCAACAACATGATGCAGTCCGACCGGCACGAGAGCGGATATGCCTTGCGCTTCCCGCGCATTGTGCGGCTGCGGCCGGATAAGGCGGCGGAAGACGCGGACACGATAGAACGAGCGCGAGAGATCTATAGCACGCAACAGAGATAACCGCTCAGTGGCTGTGGTGGTGCTCTTCTTCGCTTTCCGCCACCGGCATTACGCAGCCATGGGCCACTTCGCAGTCTACGCATTCAAACTGGATGGTGGTGTGGTCGATGCGGAAGTCGTGGTGCAGGCGGTCTTTCACGTCGCGCAGAATGCGCTCGCTGACGGATGGCGGAATGTCGGCGATGGAAATGTGGCAGGAGAGGGCGTGGGTTTCTGAGCCGATGCTCCAGACGTGAAGGTCATGTACGTCATTCACTCCGTCGACGGCGCGGATGGCCAACTCGACGCGTTCCAGTTTCATGCCGCGCGGGGTGCCTTCCAGCAAAATGTTCAGTGTCTCGCGGACAATGCCGTAACCCGACCACAGAATCAACGCTCCGATGCCGAAGGAGAGCGCGGAATCGATCCAATAATTTCCTGTCACTAAAATGATCCAGCCGCCGGCGATCACCGCTGCAGTAGAAAGCGTGTCGCCAACTTCATGCAGCAAGGCGCTGCGGATGTTGACGTCGCCGCCGGAGCGGTATAGCAGCAGCGCGATCACGCCGTTCATTAGCACGCCCGCAGCCGCAACCCACATCATTACGGAAGCCTGCACGTGCTCCGGGTGCTGCAGGCGCCGGAAGGCCTCATAGAAAATGAAAAACGAAACCACCACCAGCGAAGCCGCATTCACCAGCGCCGCCAGCACGCCGGCGCGGTGATATCCGTAGGTCTTGGTGGGGCTGGCGGGGCGTGACTGTAAGTAGACGGCGACCAGGGAAAGTGCCAGCGCAAGGAAATCCGAGAGATTGTGTCCGGCCTCGGAAAGCAAAGCCAGCGAGTGGGCGCGAATTCCGGCTACCACCAGCAGCACTATGTAGGCCAGGGTCACGGCAAGCGAAATCTTCAGCACCCGGCTGGGGCCGCTGTGGACATGGGTGTGCACGTACTAAGTTTAAGGGTGCGGGAGGCGCGGTTCAAGCGGGGGACGAAATGGGATCGTTCCCAAAGTGTCAGCCGCGGTTTAGCGCTTCAGCAGGCCTTCGAAATAGCGGTTGTTGTAGAACGTGGTGGTCTTCTGCACGTATTCGAGAATCTTGAGCATCTTTTCGCGGCCTTCGCGGTTGGTTTCCTTGAACTGCACCGCAACCCCCACGCCGGGATCGATGCGCGCCACTACCCCTTCGGCGGTCATAGCGCCGTTGTCCATGGAGAAGCTGAGAGTAAGGTTGGTGCCCGGCGAAAGAATGGTGCTGGTTTCCACGAAACAGCCGCCAATGCTGACGTCGGTGAGATTGGCATACATGGGAGTCTCCCCAGTTTCCGACTTCAGTTCGATGGTCACCCGGCACTTCAACCGCGGATGCAGACGGCGATCTTTGTAAGAAAGCTGCTTCTGCTTTTCCAGGTACATGCGGCGATCGGCCTGGGCGAGAAGCTTTTCGGCATCCTGCCCGTCCTCGGGATAAACGGCTTGCCCCAGGCTGAGCGAGAGAATCTCTTCGCCGCAAACATCGAAACCTGCCTGCTTGGCTAAGGCACGAAGCTGTTGCGCCTTCTTGGAAGCGGCGTCAGACGGCAGGCCGGGAGCGATCACTACGAATTCGTCTCCTCCCATGCGCGCCACGTAGTCGTATTCGCGGCAGCTGTCTTTCAGGGCCTGGGCAAACAGACGCAGCACGCGATTGCCTTCCAGATGGCCGAAGCGGTCGTTGATCTGCTTGAAGCCGTCCATGTCAGAAACCATCACGGTCAGCGACGAGTTATCGCGCTTGCAGCGGGCCAGTTCGCGTTCCAGTTGCAGGAACAGCGACCGCGCGTTGGGCAACCCGGTGAGATAGTCGGTGGTAGCGGAGTTTTCCGCTTGCTGATATTTCAGAGCATTCTCGATCGACAGCGCCATCTTGCTGCTTACCGCGAGCAGGATGCGCAAGTTGTCGGAGGTGAACGCGTCGCGCTCGGCGCGATAGAGGGCGATTACGCCAATTACGCCGGATACGCCCTCCAGGGGCACGGCCAGAGCCGAACGCAGAGTGCTGAACTTGCTGGGATCGTTCAAGTATCCCGGCTCGACGGACGGATTGCCATTCACGATTGGCTTTTTATTTTGCGCTACCCAGCCCGAGAGCCCCTGCCCCAGCGGAATGCGCAGCGAATTGAACAGGCGATAGTTGTCGCCGTTTACATACTCGGGAACAAGTTCATTCTCGCGCTGCACATAGATCGCGATGGCATCGTAAGGCACCATCGGCTTGAGCTTCACGGAAAACACGGACAACGTCTCGCCGAGTGCGAGCGACGCTCCCATATCCTGGCTCAGTTCGAACAGCGCCTGTGCTTCCTGTCGCGCGGCTGCAATGGAGGAAAGGAATGTCGTTTCTTTTCCGGCGTATTCGGGCGCGGTGGCATTCTCGAACCCGGCGGCGGGCGCTTCTCCGCGCTCGATTTTGATCGCGGTGGAGAGTGGCGCGTTCAGGTCCCGCGCCGATTTCGCTACGGCCAGTCTTTCCAGATGCTGGTAGCGCTTCTGCAGCACCGTGACCACCTTGGGGTCGAACGATTTGCCAGACTCCGCCGCCAGTTTCTGCATCACGTCGTGCAGAGGCAAGGCGCGGCGGTACTGACGGTCGGACGCCAGAGCGTCGAGATAATCCACCGCGGAAAGAATGCGAGCTCCAATGGGAATCTCCGCGCCTTTCAATCCCATGGGGTAGCCTGAGCCGTCCCACTTTTCGTGGTGGGCACGCACGATGGGCACCACGGGATAGGGAAATCGCACGCGTTCCAGAATCTCAGCTCCCACGAGCGTATGAATTTTCATCTTCTCGAATTCTTCCGGCGTAAGCCGACCGGGCTTCGAGATGATGTGTTCGGGCACGGCCAGCTTGCCAATATCATGCAGCAGAGAAGCCGCGTGCAGCGCTTCCAGTTCCGACCCGGTCACTCCCATTTCCTTCGCCACTTCTATGGCGTAGACGCGCACGCGCTGCAGATGCTCATGTGTCGTCTGATCTTTGGCTTCGATGGCCAGCGCCAGGGCCTCAATCGTCCGCAGATGCAGGTTGGCGATTTCCTCAACGTGGACTTTTTCATCCTCAAGTTTACTCAGATAGAGGCGGTACGACCGGTAGATGACATACACCACCGGCACCATCAACAGCGAACTTTCCCAGTTGAATACGCGATCGAGCCAGGCGATGGCGCCAGCGATGCCTGCGCCTACCAGGTAGTAAGGGAACGACCAGAAATAGCAATCCACCAGAAGTTTCTTGAGCGGCCGCCGTTCCGTGATCGCAATCATGGTGGCGATCGAACCGGCGTTGGCTAAAAAGTAGACCGATGCCGCAAACCCCAGCAACAGGGGCCGGCTACCTACCAGCAGGCTGCTCCAGGGATAGTCATACACCACGTAGGTGAGGGCGGTGGCCATCGCGCCTGCGCATACGTTGAACGTAACCTGGATCGCGTTGGGGCGCTCAGGATACAGGGTCTGTGCCAAAATCGAGACCGCACCCAGAATCAACGTTTCAGAAAAACTCAGCTCCAACACGCCTAACAAAATGAAAAGGAAGTTCACCGACAGCGTGCCCGTGATGCCGGGCAAAGTCACCTTCAGCCGTGAGGCGAGAATCGCGATTCCCAGGTAGCAGATGAATTCGGCGATGTTCTTGCTGCTCTGGTGGATAGCCCCATAGAGCAGAGTGGCTGTTCCCCCGACAACGATCAATCCGATGAAGAGCTTGCCGAGCGCCGGCGTGCCTCGCCACGAATGGGCGCGGCTTGGCAGACCGGTAGCGCTGTCCGTCACACTTGAAAGCAAAGTTTGGCCTCCGGAGACTCCGGAATCCAAGTAATATCAGCTAACATATTTAGAAACAACGATTTGGCGAGTTTTGCGGAAACTTCAGTAACCCGTTTCCGGTACTTTTGGGTGGGTGGTTCGGGAGCCGGTTTTCGAGCTTGTTGCTTATCTCTTCCGGTTTCAACGAGCTAGCGCGGACCAGCGGCCGCCAGCGAATGGCCGCGGGCGCTACTCTGTGCCCCGGACTCGCGCGTGGCACGGGCATATTGGACGTACTTGTGAGCAGAACGACATCGGGCGTAACTCCCTCTGCAATGTCGATTATATCCAGCACAGTTCCCCATGAGGTGCTGTCGCTCGCGTGAACATAGGTTGGGCGCTGCCCCAGAACTTTTAGGTCTCCACGAATCCGGGCCTCGACTTCGGCCGGCGGCGTCTTCTTTGAGCTGACGTATATGGCCGGCGAAACGCCCCTAGCCACCCCTACTATCTCGATCACAATGGGCGCTATCTGGGACCGCGGCGTCTCCTGTAACCCGGTTCTTAGCAGCCGGACGCGCAAACCGGTCGGGGTCTGGAAAGACGAGAACGCCAGAAACGCCAATACGGAGATAGCTAGAGCGGGTGCCGCGATAACTGCAAATGTGACCTTCGAAAGTCGCGCTGCGAGTGGAAGCCTTTTGGCCGCCCGAAATCGGCTCCTTCTGAGGCCGAGCCGATTGGGACGAGTTTCGGCTTCGAGCGCGTCTACACGGGTACGGAGCCAGTTATGGGATACGACCGCCGGAACCGCCACTAT
>DATDGM010000165.1:0-7500 GCA_036522075.1 Candidatus Sulfotelmatobacter sp. | reverse complement strand
ATGTCGATTTCTCTCGCCGGGTTACGGCCCGCTGGCAGATGGAACGCAGCGTGCCGACTTTTACCATGCTCAGTGGCGATCTCTGGCCGCGCTTTGCGGTCGATTCCTTCGATGTCGCCATCGTCGGCCAACTGCGCCGGGAGTTGTTATCGGTTGTGCTCGAGCCCTTGCATTCCGCCCGGCAGCCCATCTTCTGTGTTTGCCAGGATTCCGGCACCGCCCAGATCGTGCACCAGCGCTGGCCGCGAGCCTCCATTCTGCGCGGCGAGCACTGGCTCGAAATCCTGGTGCCTTCGGCCTGCGAGGCCGTACACCGTTCCCGCGCCGAATCCCGCGCCCGGGCTGCAGAGCTCTCCTGTGCACAGTTAGAGCGAGAAGCCATGCTCGGCCGCTATATGCTCGAGATGCGCCACGGTCTCAACAACGCCCTCACTTCGGTTTTAGGCAACTCCGATCTGTTGCTGCTCGAGCCCGGTAGCCTCTCCGCGCAAGCCCGCGCTCAACTCGAAACCGTTCGCAACATGACGCTGCGCATCCACGAAGTTCTGCAGCGCTTTTCATCGCTGGAAAAAGAAATGAACGTAGCCGCCCGCGAAGCCGAAAAAGATTCCGGCAAGTCGTACGCCGCTGCTGCGGGTACGCATTGAAGGAAATGGCAACCGGAAACTGAGAACCGAGAGACCGAGAGAACTGAGAACCGAGAACTACAAACTGGAAACTGGCAACTGACAACTGGCAACTGACCTTATGCACCGAACCACGGCCGGCGGCACGATTCTCGAGCACGAACTTTCTGATCTGCGCCTGCTGGTCGAGCGCCAGGCTGGAATCCTGCTGGATTGTCCCAACAGCGCGCTGGCGGCGCACATCGCCGAATATCTCGAAAAACAGGAACTCGACTCCGTAGCGGCCGTGCTCGAGCGGCTGCGCGCGGCCGATCAGGATCCTGCCTGCCTGCCGCATTTTCTCGATGGCGTCGTGAACACCGATACTGGGTTCTTCCGCCATCCCGGCGCCATGAACGCCCTCACCCGCCAGGTATTGCCCCAACTCCTGGCCCGCAAGACATCCGACAGTCCTGGCACCCTCCGCATGTGGAGCGCGGGGTGCGCCAGCGGCGAAGAAGCCTACTCGATCGCCATGGCCGCCTGCGCCGCGCTTTCCGGCAACACCGCGAACACTAGTGGGAACGGTGCTGCAAGTAGCGCCACGAATGCCGCCTTCCCGAGCAATGGAAACGGAAGCTCCAACGGTTCCGGTGGAAAGAACGCGGCCAGCCGCAATGGTGGCATCGCCGATCCGTCGGCTTCTGCCTCGAGCCCTTCTTCGTCGGGAATGCCGACGGCGGGTAAAGATTGGTCCATTCACATTGTGGGCAGCGACTTGCTTCCTTCGGCGATCGAAGTCGCCGAGCGCGGCCTGTATCCGCTATCGGCTCTGGCCGGGTTGCCCCCGGCGACGATTCGCGCTGCCTTCTCGAAGATTGGATCGCCCAACGGTGGGAATGCTCTTCAGAAGAATTCATCCGACGGCTTGCCAAACCGAGCATCGGCGAACGATGAGGCCTCAAACGGAAACGCGGGCGCGCGTGCGAGTGGGTCGGCGCCTCCGCATGATGGATCGCTGCAGAACGGATCGTCGCAGAATGGATCGCCGCAGAATGGATCTCGCAACGGATCGCACCTGCTGGTGAAGCCGCGCGTGCGTAGCCTGGTCACTTTCAACACCATGAACCTGACCAAGCCTGTCTACATTGGCCGCTTCGACTGCATTTTCTGCATGGACGTGATGCCACACCTCTCGCGCGTGCAGCGCACTTCGTTACTCGAACGCCTGCACCTCTACCTCGAGCCAGGCGGCTACCTCTTCCTAAGTCAAACCGAAAAACTCAGCGCCCCCAACCTGAACTTCCGTTCCGAAACCTTCGACGGCTATACTTTCCATCGCAAACCGCTGGCAGCCAGCGCCGCCTACGGAAGGTAAAAATGAGAGAAGTGTTCCTGCAGGAACACTTTTTCCACAGGGCCTTCCGAGCTAAGTCATTGATGCGCATGGCAAATCATGCATAGTTGCACAAGTGGCACAGCAATTGTCTATTTTATCTATTTCATCTATTATAGACAACATGAAGACAGTCAGCGCTACGGAGGCCAAGCAGAAGCTTGCCGCCCTCCTCGACGACGCGCAGCGCGAGCCCGTGCTTATCCGCCGCCAGAACCGGGATGTGGCCGTGATCATGTCGGCGAAAGAGTACGAACGGATTCGCCGGAGCAACATCGCCGAACTGGAACGAACGATGGACCGAATCGGCGCTCAAGCAGCCGCGCGGGGCATGACTGAAGAAATTCTCGCCGACATTCTCAAGGATTGATGCGTTGCGTCGTCGACACCAACGTGTTCGTCAGCGCCGCCGTGTTTTCGCCCTCCGTTCCGCGTCGGGCTGTGAGCAAAGCGCTAAGGGGCGACCTCCTGCTATTTTCCGAGTACTCCATGGACGAACTGAAGGAAGTTTTACTCCGCCCGAAATTTGATCGCTATATCAGCCTGGCGGACCGCAAGGTGTTTATCCAGCAGTTGACCGATATGGCCGAATTCGTTTCGATTATTCAATTCGTGCGCGAATGCCGCGACCCCAAGGATGACAAGTTTCTGGAAGTGGCGCTGAATGGGAGAGCCGATATGATTATCACGGGCGATGCGGATTTGCTGGCGATGCATCCGTGGCGGGGAATCGCAATTTTGACGCCATCGAGCTATCTAGAACGCTGATATAATCCGCGGTTGTGAGATGGGTTAGACTTGTTGGCTACTACGTTTTCACCGCCGGAGTACTCTATCTCATTTTCGCCTACATCGGTGACTTCCCGGCACGTCAAAGCATAGTGCTTGCCGTCGTAATCGCATTCCTCACCCGACGGTTGGGGCAATTTGCTCGGAAACCGGCTCAGAGATTCAGCCCATATTACGTGACGGTTCGTCCGAATTGGCCTCAGCTCCTGACGGACTTTAAGCTGATCGACAACCGAGAGGGCTGGGACGTTATAGAAAAGTCGCTCGAAAAACTGGCCCCCGCGGAATACAGCGTCGTGAGGGACGGTCTCTTCTTCACGACTGTGCAGCAATCGGAGGATTTTCAACGGACCCTTATCTATTGGAACAGTCGTCGGCTATTTGTCAGCGGAGTGGACCTTGAAGAGAAGGTCGAACCCATAAAGCTTGAGCGGGATAAGCCGGTTTCGAGGTCGCGCAAATACGAGGTTGAGCTCTTTATGCGATTTGGTACCCGGGGCTACGATCTGGGAATTCGGGTACCCGAGTGGTGGTGGAATGAAACAAAGGGTTCGTGCCCAGAGCCGATAATCGAGGACCGGCACTATCCCACAGGGCGTGTAAAGCTGGTTCTCGCAATCGTTCCATACAGAGAATTCGACTCATACTGGGAGCCCGTAAATCGGGACACCAATGACAGTACCAAGTGGGTACAAGAAATAAACACTCGGCGAGACCGGGAGCGAACTAAGTTTGACTGGACGAAGGTCGGGCATCCAGACATTCCAGAACTTTCAATTGACAGGCCGGAGTATATCGAACACAAGTATTTCGAAGTCTCGCATTCCGCAGTCTGAAAATTGGCCTGTCGCCATTTGAAAAACCCGCTACGCGAACAAGAACTCCTTCGTCCTCAGCTCCTTGATCGTGTCCCGCAGCTTCGCCGCCTTTTCGAACTCGAATTTCTTCGCCGCTTCGCGCATGTCACTTTCGAGCTTCTCCACATACACATCTACTTCTTTCTGCGACGTGAACTCGGGGATGCCTTCCGCCTCGCCTCCCGTCATGTCGGCATAGTCGGCGGCCACAATCCCCGCCAGCGTCATATCCAGCGGGCGCACGATTGATTCGGGCGTGATTCCGTTTTCTTCGTTGTAGGCCGTCTGAATCGCGCGACGGCGCAGGGTCTCATCCATGGCACGTTTCATGGAATCGGTCATGCGGTCGGCGTAGAGAATCGCGCGGCCATTTAAATGACGGGCACAGCGGCCGATGGTTTGAATCAGCGATCCCACCGAGCGCAGGAAGCCTTCTTTATCCGCATCCAGGATCGCGACCAGAGATACTTCCGGTAGATCCAGCCCTTCGCGCAGCAGATTGATGCCGATCAATACATCGAACTCGCCTTTGCGCAGATCGCGCAGGATCTTCACACGCTCTAATGTTTCAATTTCCGAATGCATGTAGCGGCACTTCACGCCGACTTCGGCGTAGTACTCGGCAAGGTCTTCCGACATGCGCTTGGTCAAAGTCGTCACCAGCACGCGTTCGCCTTTCTCGGCGCGCGCGCGAATTTCGTGCAGCAGGTCGTCAATCTGCCCCTTCACCGGACGCACTTCAACCTCGGGGTCGATCAATCCCGTCGGGCGGATGATCTGCTCAACCACCACGCCCGCCGACTTGGTTAATTCATAGGGCCCCGGCGTGGCCGAAACATAAACCAACTGGTTGGTGCGATGGTCGAATTCGTCAAAGGTTAGCGGACGGTTGTCCAGCGCCGAGGGCATGCGAAAGCCGTATTCCACCAGCGTTTCCTTGCGCGAGCGGTCGCCGGCATACATGCCGCGCAGCTGCGGCACGGTCTGGTGCGATTCGTCGATAAACATCAGATAGTCGCGCGAGAAATAATCCAGCAGCGTGGGCGGAGGTTCGCCCGGCATGCGCCCGGTAAAATGCCGCGAATAATTCTCGATGCCGTGGCAATAGCCCATGGCCTTGATCATTTCCAGATCGAACATGGTGCGCTGATGAATGCGCTGCGCCTCCACCAGCCGGCCCTGTTTTTCCAGTTCCACTTCCCACCATGCCAACTCTTTCTTAATCGAATCCACCGCCGAGGCTCGAGTCTCTTCCTTCATCACATAATGTGTTTTGGGATAAATCGGCAGCCGCATGTATTTCTGCTTGACGGTGCCGAACAGAGGATCGATTTGCGTGAGCGACGAAATCTCATCGCCCCACAACTCGATGCGATACGCCATGTCGTCGTAGGTAGGGAAGACTTCAATGACGTCGCCGCGCACGCGGAACGTCCCGCGCCGGAACTCGCCATTGGTGCGTTCGTACAGAATATCGACCAGTTTGCGCGTGATGTCTTCGCGCTTGATCTTCTGGCCTTTTTCCAGAAACAGCATCATGCCGTAATACGCTTCCGGCGAGCCCAGGCCGTAGATGCAGCTCACCGAGGCAACGATCAGCGCATCGCGCCGCTCAAATAAAGACCGCGTCGCCGAAAGCCGCAGCTTGTCCAGTTCATCATTGATCGTCGCTTCTTTTTCAATGTAGAGATCGGCGGCCGGAACGTAAGCTTCAGGCTGGTAATAGTCGTAATACGACACAAAATATTCGACCGCGTTGTGCGGGAAGAAATTCTTGAACTCGTGATAAAGCTGCGCCGCCAGCGTTTTGTTATGCGCCATCACCAGCGCGGGACGGTTCACCGCCTCAATCACCTTCGCCATGGTGAACGTCTTCCCCGAGCCGGTGACTCCAAGCAACACCTGGTGCTGTTCGCGATCGTAGATTCCGCGTAGCAGCGTTTCGATGGCGCGGCCCTGATCGCCTTGCGGCTTGTAGTCAGATACGAGTTTGAAATCCATGGGAAGAAGCTCTTTAGCTTTTGGCTCTTGGCCTGTGGCCACTGCTCCTGTCGGCAGCAAGGCCGTGCGGGGACGCCCTCGCCCGCACATGCCGAGCAACGCAGGGACCGATTTCGCCACCAGCTCCACAGAAGCCAATTTCGGCGTCGGAGAATCCTTTTATTATAACGCGGTCGAAACCGGCAGACGTTCCAAAGGTCGTCGAACTCATCGCAGGAAACCGAAGCGCTCAGCCAGAGCGATGCAGCGGCGCTGCGGACTTATTTGCGGCTCTCCCGTTTGCGAATCTCAATGGCCACCACCACTGGGGCGTGAGCGGCCGACTCCACATATTCAACTTTCGCTGTCTTCCCCTCCAAGTCCTCGCAGGGTTTGAGCTCCCCTTTCAGCGAGACGTTGAGAACGCTGTATTGAACCTTGAAATAGTTGCCGGCATGCAGGCCCAGTGATTTTCCACCTGAAACCACGTTCAGATCCATAACGGGAGAATCACAGTGAACATTCTTCAGCAGGCCAACCACAAAGTGGTGCGGCCCGTCTGGAATGGGTACCTCGGGCACCGGAGCGCCGGGAGCAACTACTGCTTCGGGCACGCTGCTGGTGATCGTGACCTGAGCAGTCCCCCCAATCATCTGATTGCTGACCTCCTGCCGTTCTTCCTGCGCCTGCGCAGATTCCTCGGCCTGTTGCAGAAGGCCGTCCGCTGCTTTCGTTTCCAGCGGAGTTTTGGCTAAATGCGTGGCGTTGCGAAGCACTGCGACTGCGTCTTTTCCGCGTCCCATCCGCAACAATACATTCGCAACATTCAGGCGGTAGTTCAGATTCGCCGGCTCCAGTTGAACCGCGTTCAACGCCATCATGCGGGCATCCTCGAGGTTACGGCGCCGCATTCCAAGAAACACGGCCAGAGCGTCGTAGCTGGGTGCGAACGACGGATTCAGTTTGATGCTGGCGCGCAGGCTGCTTTCCACTTGAGCGTCGTCGGCGGGCGCGCCCTCGCCGTGCATCGACATCGCTGCGAAATAGTAGTGCGCAAGAAAACTGTGGGAATCCAGCTTCACCGCTTGCGCGTACCAGTTGCGTGCTTCCTCCATCTGGCCCGCGTGGAAGGCCAGAAAGCCCATGGTTTCGTGTGCGTTAACGTTGTTCGGATCGGCCTGCAAGACGTGGTCGAGCAACACGCGGGCATCTGCCGTGCGTCCGTTGTAGGCCAGAAAATCCGCCCGCACGGCCTCCGCGTCGGTAGGAGTTAATGCGCGCGTTTGAAAGCTCGAGTCGTCCACTTCCGTGGTGCTCGCCATTCTGAAATATTCATAGTTGCCGTGGCGGACAAAGCTCTCCAGCGTCGATTGCAGTTGCTTTAGATCGCCGAACGCACGGCTGGCGGCAGTTACAGCATCCACTTTTTGCGCCAGGAGTTGTTCGTAATCCGAAAGGCTCGTGCTCTTATCGCGGTAATTCCGATGGTATAAGTAATAGGTCAAGGCCCACGATTCAGCATAGAAAATCGATCCCTTATTCTCCTCGTGGTAATAAGGCGACGTGGTATCTACGGTGAACAGAGTGGCGAGGGGAAGCAGCCGGTTCTGGCGCAACAGTTCCAGGTTTTCCGGATTTGGCTGGCCGAGCAACACATCCTTTTCGTGGATGTCTGTGTTCTGGTAAAACTCCGCCAATCCCTCGTTCAGCCACAAGGGCATCCAATCTGCTTTGCTCAGAAGCAGATGTGTGTACTCGTGATAAACCACCGAATAAGGATGCTGGCCCTCTGCGTCGAGCCGCATCAGAACGTAGTTTTTATCGGGCGTACGCAGAAAAAGGCCGCCCAGCTTGATTTGTCCCTTGGCCAAAT
>DATDGM010000164.1:0-5402 GCA_036522075.1 Candidatus Sulfotelmatobacter sp. | reverse complement strand
CCTACTATGCCCATGAATACGGACTCGGCGAACTTGCCGGCTATGACATTCCCGGGGAACAGATGGGCGAATATCCTGACGCAGCCATTCCCGAAAAGCTTGGCGGCGTAGGCAAGATGTGTTCCTACGGCGAAGGCGTTTCGATGACCCCGCTGCAACTCGGCGCCATGGTCTCGGCCATCTCTAACGGTGGAACCCTCTACTACCTGCAGCATCCGACGACTCCGGAAGAAGTCGCCAGTTTCCAGCCGCGCGTCAAACGCCAGCTTGACATTGCTCCCATCATCCCCGAACTGTCCGACGGAATGTTGGGTGCAGTCCATTACGGCACAGCGCGCAGCCTGCGCGTGAATTTCAATGAAGAAGAAATTCTGGGCAAGACTGGAACCTGTTCCCACGATGGAACCCGCTATGGCTGGTTCGCTTCCTACGCCAACACCAGCGTAGGCCGCGTCGTCGTGGTGATCTTCCTGCAAGGCGGGCGTCCCACCTTCGGCCCTAAGGCCGCCGAGATGGCTGGACGCATGTACCGCAACATGTACGACCACAATTTCTTCGTTGCCGGTCACGGTACGCCATCCGATCAGGCCACCGTGAAGACCGTCAGCACAACTCCGTAAGTTAGAGGTGTTCCTCCACAGAGACGCAGTTCCGCTGCGTCTCTTTTCGTTTCTGCCATGGCACTCTCTTGTTTTTGCTGTCATCCATAACTATGTCATCCTGAGCCATGTGGTTTGCGGCGAAGGATCTCTGCAACTCGCTGGCAGCACCGCGCAGCGAGGGAGGTTCGTCGCGCCAAAGAAGGTCGCTCAGGATCACATCGCCAGAGGGCTACATCATTTCCTAACCCGCCCAACTTTTCTTCTCCGGCCACGCTCCCTATTAGCACTTTCTAACGAAGAGTGGCCTCCTGCTTGCCGATGTTTCCTACAATTCGTGCGAAGGGAGCGTTGTGCCGATTCCTCTGCGGGGAGGACTTACGTCTGGTTCAATCATATTTCCCTCAATTGAGGAGTACGGTCTGCTTGCCGCCTCCATTTTCCTTGCGCTGTTGGCTGCCTATACAACGCTGGAGCTTGCGGGGTGGCTGACGCCAAAGCGCAGGTGACAGCGCGTGCTGCGGCTCGCAACCGGCATCATCTTTGTCAGTGGAGTTCTCGTAGTCGCACGCCCAACCGGCATGCCCCTTTCTAAACTCTTCCACCATTCGCAGTGAGTGACCGAAGAGATGCATGGGTCGGATCGAGATCTGGCCTGAATTGATTACGAGCGAGCCTTGGTTGGCACCGGCAATTGTTTTTCACCTAGAGCGAAATGGCGCGCCCTTCGGAGTGCACAGAGTAGTGTGTGTTTTCGGCAAGCCTGCGGAACCCTGTTACAAAAGCGAGCAGTAATTCAGGATTCAAGTAGGATTGAGCGCTAACTCCGGGTGTACTTTGAAAGAAGGAAATCCATGTCGTCTCCGACGCCATAGCTGAAGTGATGGCTGATGGTGCGCACACGATCTAGCCTGGAGACCAGGGGATTCCGGCGGTCGGGCGATAGTGGGTTGGCGAACTTGAGGGCCTGCTCGAACATGCGCACCAGGGCATCGAAGTATCCCTCATCATCGCTGCAAATGTCGTCGCAGAACCCTGCGGCTTGCTCGCAGTAGAAAACCATCAACTCGGCCACTCCCTCGGGATCTCCAACTGCCTTTTTGTAATCAGAGATGGCCTGCTTGGCTTGGGAGACAGAGGTGTCCTGCTTCCGGAGCACGTCAGGCCAAAGCCACCGATCAATGATTTTCTTATACGGTTCCAGCACGTCTCCGCCCAAACCAAAGCGGGAATGGAGAAACACCTGATTGTCCTTGTGCGCACTGTAGAGACTGCGGATCAAGTCGAGCAACGCTGCACGGTCAAAATCCGCGAGTTTTGCTTTGACATCGGTCCAGGCGGGGTGCGATTTTGATGGACGTTTGGTGTTTCCGGCCATGAGTAATTCATCCTAACTCTACGCGGAATCTAAGAGGGAGACGATCCGCTCCAGCGTCTCGCGATAGTTCCACGGCATCCACTCCGCGGGCTTGGTCGCCAGTTCCTGGGCGTGGCGCTGCAACTCGGTCAGGTAGTCGAAGGAGTTGGCGTCGCACAACTGACATGTGTGAATCAAGCTCATGAACAGGTCGCCCACCTGCGCCCCGTTCAGTGTCCGATAGAACAAGGCATTCTTCCGGTGAAGAACGGCCCGCTTCAGCGCCCTTTCGACGAGGTTGTTATCTAACGGGGCTCCGGCTTGCCGGAGAAACAGCGTCAAAGGCCGCCAATGTCGCAGTAAGTAGGTGATCGCCTTGCCCAGCCCCGAGTTCGGCTCCGTCTTGCGCTCGGCGAACTGCGCTTCCAGCCAGTGATGGAGTTGCTCCATCACGGGGCCGCTACGCTCCTGATGAAACTGCAGGCGCTCTTCCGGCCTCAGACCACGCTCTCGCGTTTCGGCCTCGTGACCATACACCTGGCCCAGCATCTCCAGTACATTGCGACATTGGTCGGGAAAGTTCGCCGCTACTTCCACGAACTGTCTTCTTCCATGAGCGAGGCAGTTCGCCAGCAGAATCTCCACCCCCGCAGCCAACTTCGGAACATTGCGCGAGAGCGCGTCACACATCTGAATGGGCGGGCGCGCGTGCTGGGCACGATGCTGCAACACGTCGGCGATGTTCTCGCCGGCATGCTGGGGTCCGGTGAAGTACAGTGCAATCTTCCAGCCCTGGCCGGTGGACACGATGCCGCTGGTGAACACGCCGGTGCGTTCGTCCGACGGTTCGCGCGTCAGACGTAACACTCGCATGCTGGTGTCGTCGTTGTGTACTACCTCGCCCTGCGCTGCCTGCCGGATCAACTCGTCGCGCGCCGGTTTGAGTAACTCGGCCGCCTCTTCGACCACCTCCCATTGCGTCGCCGCCGGTAACGGAATCCCCAGCTGAGCTTGGAGTTGTTCCAACCGGTAGAACGGGGTTCCGCTGCCATACTTGAGTTGCGCGATCATCGCGGCCGCGGTCTCGTCGTATTTTTCTGGACCTACTCCTTCCGGTTCTTGTGCGGTAAACACCTGTCCGCAGGCACCGCAGCGCAACCGTTCGAGCGAATAGACGGTGGCCGCCAGCGGCGCCTGCCCAACCATCCGCACCAGTACTTTCGGTTCTTTCTGCCCATATACGTTGCCTTTTCCGCACTCCGGGCAGCGATCCCCGTGCTTCAACTGTGGGTGCGCAATCACAATCTTCCGCGAACTGACAAACGCCTCTGCACCGTTGCGTCCGTGTCCGGGCGAGGGAGAAGCGTGGCTCTCCGGCTGAGTCCCGATACCAGTTTCCGCGCCTTCCATTTTTTCCAACACAGCGCTGGTTTTCTCCGTGTTGCGCGGCCGCACCAGCATCGCCGCCAGGGCATGCAATGCCTCCTTGAGCTTTTCGTAATCGTCCTCGCTCAACGGCGCTTGCCGTGCTCCGTCCAGCACCCGGTCCAGTTCGTCCAGATTTACATCGACACGTCGCCTGGCAGTTTTCATCCTCGTCCCATGAGCAGTTCGCGAAACTGCTTCGCCAACGGATATCCCAGAACCTCTTTGATCGACCGGTTCGGCACGTAGCTATTGCATTGTTTACCACGTCCCGTCGTCTTGCCCAGCACCACCCAGTTGGCCGCACGGTAACAGGTTCCGCGGAATCGTTCGGGATCCACAAACGTCTCCAGGAAGTAGATCGGATGTCCGTAGATCCGCTGCCAGTCCGCGGAGATCCGCAACGCCATGCGGCCCAGGATATGCGACGCCAGGTGTTCCACCGTTACCCAGGGCAAGATCAAAAATCGCGTGTTGTAGGCGAGGAAGCGGACGTTGCGACGGCGCGCTTCAGCACTCCAGCCGATGTAGCGGTCGCGACTGCCCAGATGACGCGGGGCCGAGGACCATGCCAGGCAGGCGACCGGTCGCCCTTGCCCCAACACCAAGTACTTCAGGTGTTCTCCCACCGGCTGCTCGTAGCCGAGATAATGATGTTCCTCCAGCAAACTGTTCCACAACGGCTCTTTCCCGGTGCGACGAACCAGTTCGAACTCCAGCGGCTGGAGGTTGCGCAGGCCGCCTTCGATGGGTGTGGTATCGATCCGCGCCGGCTCCGGTCTGGCTCGGTTGGCCAGCGGGTTATGCCGCACGTAACTCACCGGCGGCAACTCGATCTGGCCGGCACGGTCCAGCATGAGCAACAGGCCGCGGCACACCATGTCGCGCAACGCTCCATTGGCCTGGCGCCACTGCCAGGCTTCACAGAGCTTGGTCGATAGTGTGCGGCGGCTTTCCTGCGGGTGCTGCTCGATCAGGGCGCGTATATAAAGGATGTCTTCCTGACTGATCTTCCGGCCCCGATAGCTGAACTCGACCATCGATCCGCAGTATGAACTGGTTTTTCTTGGAACGCAAGGGGGCGCCCGTGTTTTTTTCGTCCGTGAGGTTGATTACTTCAGCACGCTCACTCGCCGCCACATCGGCGCTGCGCGCACGCGCGACACATCGCCCGCCGCCATCAGCAACTGCACCTCATAGGCTTCCAGTGACTTGGCTGCTCCGGATCCTTCCGGCCACCACACGAATCGTCCGCGCGAAAGACGCTTTTGGGCCAGCCAGTATCCCTGGCCGTCATAGCTAAGCAGCCGGATCGCGGTTCCGCGGCGGCTCCGAAACACGAAAACACAGCCGGAAAAAGGATCCTCTGCTAGTTTCTCCTGGCACAGTTGCGCTAGAGAGTCGATCCCTTTTCTTCCATCGACCGGCTCGATGGCTACCAGCACGCGCATCTGCGCCGTGATCTGAATCATCTCTCGGCTTCCCGCCAGGCGCGCAGGAGGCTCACCCAATCGGGCGATGCAGCAGCTTTCCACTGAATGCGCACCTTGCCTCCGTGCAATGACTCGAACTCGATCAAACACTCTCGCAGCATCGCTGAAGGCGGCGCGATCAGTTCAACGAATGCCGGCTTGCGTGCTTTTCGTCGGCGATGCGAAACTCCGCCGAGCCGTTTCTTCAGCCCCGTATAGTCCAGTCGTAACGGGTGGGCGACGGCATACACACCGTGTTCCCGGGCCAGTTCGACAGCGGCTTGCCACATCGAGTCCGGCAGCCTCCTTCCCCGCGGTTGAGTGCTACGAAACTGATCCAGTTGGCGCTGTAACTGCGCGATCGGCTCGGGAATGACTGCTCTGCTCATCCGGCTCGCCCTCGACCGCTCGTCCGCGGCTCAATGAACGTAACAGGGCGAGTTAGCGGTCGTCACGCACGCTTGCCGAAAACTCACCGATCTCCGCTGTCCGAATGACGCTCAGCGCTCTGCTGTGTGTAGACCCTGTCCCATTAGTTATCAAAAGGAT
>DATDGM010000163.1:0-2355 GCA_036522075.1 Candidatus Sulfotelmatobacter sp. | reverse complement strand
CTGCAAGCCGGCTTGACGAATTAATTCGCCGACGCCCTTTTTCAGCCAGCCGATCGCCTCGGCCATTGGCAGCATCATCTGCAACGCCGGATTTCCTTCGGCGGACATTGCCTCGAGCTGGTTCACAGCTCGCTGCGCTTCAATCTGATATGGTTTCTTCATAGCGACTCTCTCCTTTTTCTCGGCAAAAGAAAATTGCTCTGAGCCTATCAGGCTCGGAGTTTGAGAGTCGCTACTTTCTACAATCTACCGGGCATTCCCTCTCTCCGATCAGTTGGATGTCCTGAAGGCTATCGCCAATCGCACGGCAACCGTGCATGTCTTGCTAGCAGACTGTGGTTAAAGTCTCCCAAAAAACTCCTGGCCCGGAAAACATTTCAACCTTAAAATGTAGTTATGGGGATGGGCACGCGCAGAGACCGGCAGCGGCAGGAGCAGCTTTGGGTCACGCATACCGAACTGGTCAGTGGTCCGGGGCATCCATTCTATAAGAGGCTGAACCAGTTGCTGGACGCGGAGAAGTTCGACGAGTTCTGCGAAGGGGAGTGCGCGCGGTTCTACGCGGATAACAATGGACGTCCCTCGTTGACGCCCGGCACTTACTTCCGGCTCTTGCTGGTGGGTTACTTTGAGGGAATCGATTCGGAACGGGGCATTGCATGGCGGGCGGCTGATTCGCTGGGTCTGCGGCAATATCTGGGATTCGGACTGGATGAGAACACGCCCGACCATTCGACCATTTCCCGCACGCGTCGGCTGATCGACGTGGAAACGCATCGCAAGGTTTTCCTGTGGGTGCTGGGCGTGCTGGCCGATCGTGGTTTGCTGAAAGGCAAGACGGTGGGAGTAGATGCGACGACGCTGGAAGCCAATGCGGCGATGCGGGCGATCGTGCGCCGGGATAACGGGGCCACTTACGACGAGTTTCTGACCGGGCTGGCGCAGCAATCCGGGATCGCGACCCCGACCCGTGAGGACCTGGCGCGGGTGGACCGGAAGAGAAAGAAGAAGGGTTCCAACAAGGAGTGGATGAGTCCCGGTGATCCGGATGCGCGGATTACGAAGATGAAGGACGGGACCACGCATCTTGCCCATAAGGCCGAGCATGCGGTGGACATGGAGACAGGAGCGGTGCTCGCAGTGACACTGCAGGCCGCCGACCAGGGCGACACCACGACGATCAAACAAACCCTGGCCGAGACTGCCGAAAATCTGGCCGGTCTGATCGAGCGCGAAGTGGCGCAATCGCCCGCCGAAGAACCGAAGGTCAGTTTGAATCCTCTGGCCGAGGTGGTGGCCGACAAGGGCTATCACAGTGACGAGACGATGCTGGCCGTGAAAGAGGCGGAAGCGCGCAGTTATATTCCCGAACCAAAACGGCCGCAGCGTAACTGGGCGGGTAAGGCGGACGCAAAGAAAGCAGTGTACGCCAATCGACGGCGGGTTCAGGGCAGATACAGCAAGCGACTCATGAAGAAAAGAGGGGAACTGATTGAGAGGTCTTTTGCCCACTGCTACGAAACCGGTGCCATGAGGCGAGTGTTTCTGCGCGGCCGCGAAAATGTTTTGAAGCGCCAATTGATTCACGTTGGGGCGTTCAATCTGAGTCTCATTTTCCGGCAGACTTTGGGTGCGGGGACCCCGCGGGAACTCTGCAACCGGCAGCAACGGTCCATTTTTGTCATTCTCATCTTCAGAAATACCGCCTGGATGAGTTCAGAGCGCTCTGCCTCGCGTTTTCGGACTTATGGATCGCGGAGTCCGCGATTCCGTCGTCTCAGGCATCGCAACTGCTGTCGCCAATTTTTCCGGGGTTACGCCACGGGCTGCTAGCCTTGATAGCTTTAGGTGGTCCCAGCCTTGCGCGAAGATGGCGATAGCGCGCACCCAGGTAGCTGTCGCTGCGCAGCAACGCCTGAGCCGACATGCGCAGGACGCCGGCTACCCGGTTCCTGCTCTGGTCGCGGGCGTGCCGGATCACCTTTCCTCCGCTGACATCCCGCTTGGGACTCAAACTCAGCCATGACGTGAACCGCTGTTCGTCAGGCCACGATCGCTGCAGTTCGGTCCCCAACTCAGCCACCACCGTCTGGATCGTCATGATATTGATGCCGTCGATGCGGAAAGCGTCTACTCCGGTGACCCGCTTCAGTTCGGCAGCCAGATCGAAGGACTGGGGTGCATTTCCCTTCTTCGTCTGTTTCCCTTTCTTCTTTTTTCCGGACGCGGGCGGTGGTGTGAATCTGCCGTCGTCAACAGGCACGGGCCGGGTTGGCAGTGCCGCCAGATAAGCTTCTAACTTCGTGTCACATTCGGTCAGTTGCTTTTGCCGGAAATCGTATTCATCGACGGCCT
>DATDGM010000162.1:0-1637 GCA_036522075.1 Candidatus Sulfotelmatobacter sp. | reverse complement strand
TGGATACGTTCATTCAAGACATATTCTTTGGAGGGCGCTTGCTGCGCCAGGCTCCCGGCTTTGCCGCGGTCACGATTCTCACTCTCGCCATTGGCATCGGCGCGACCACCGCATTTTTCAGCGTCATCAATGCAGTCTTGCTTAAGCCACTGCCGTATGCGCGGTCCGAGCAATTGGTCGACCTGTCTGAAAGCAACCCCGAGCGAGGTGTGAACGGGGCGGGTTGCTCCTTCCTCGACCTGGAAGAATTCCAACGCAGCGGAGTTTTCGCGGATATCGCCGGAATTGCCCGCCACAAGCTCACGTTGACGGGATCGGGCGATCCCACTGAAGTCGCGACCGTGACCGTAACCCCCGAAATATTCCGTATCCTCGACACCAACCCGTTCGCCGGGCGCTACCTCCTGGAAGAAGACGGGAAGAAAGGTGCGGGCGCCGTGGTGGTTGTCAGCGAGGGACTGTGGCGAACTCGTTACGGCGCCTCGCCTGATTTTGTTGGCAGCTCGATCTTGCTCGATCAGCGCCCGTTCACGGTCGTTGGGATTATGCCGGCGAGCTTTCAGATACCGGTGTTCGGCGGCCATCAGGAAATTTGGATTCCAATGGCCCAGGATCCGGTCTTCAGCGTCTTTATGCTCAACCGTGAGATCCGCGGCTTCTTTGCCGTAGCGCGGCTAAAAACTGGAGAGTCTGTAGCGCGGGCTCAGGCCGAGGCACAGTCAGTCAGCGAGGCACTCGCCAAGGAATTCCCCGAAGATGCCGGCTTCAGTGTAGGGCTTACGCCATTACAGACCGCGATCTTTGGTGACATCAAGGCCCCTCTGCTGGTTCTGCTGGGCGCGGTCGGGCTGGTGCTGCTGCTGGCCTGCGTCAATATCGCGAACTTGATGCTTGCGCGTGCGGCTTCTCGCACGCGCGAACTGGCCTTGCGGCAAGCACTCGGCGCCGGTCGAGGACGGATCATTCGGCAACTGCTGACCGAGAGCGCCCTGGTTGGATTAATCGGTTCGGCGGTAGGCCTGGCCATCGCAGTGGTCAGCGCCAGGGCGCTTGCCATGCTGCTGCCCAAGGATCTTCCCGCGATGGGAGTCGTGCAAGTCGACCTCAGGGTGCTTGCTTTTGCGCTCCTGTTGTCGCTTGCGGCGGTTGTCGCGTTTGGCCTGATCCCGGCTATTTTGGCAACCGACTCAAACATGCAGTCCTATCTGAAAGACAGTTCGGCGCGTACCGGGACGGGCGGCCGCTCGCGCACAGGCAGGGCCCTGGCAACGGCGGAAATCGGCCTGGCCACCGTCATCGTGGTCGCCGCGGGATTGCTGGTTCGCAGCCTGCTGACAATGACCGCGGTGAATCCGGGGTTTAATCCCGAGCACGTTCTTAAGGCCCAGGTCTCGCTTCCCCGATATCAATATTCAACTCCCCAACAATGGACCGCTTTCTCAAACAGCTTCCTGGAGCGAATTCAGGCCGAGCCCGGAATGCAAGATTCCGCGATTGGGATACCATCGCCGCTGGCCGATCCCTTCGCCGCCTTGCCGTTTTCTATCGCCGATCATGCTCCCTTGCCGCCGGGAACGCCTAGCACGGCGCACTATGTAGCGGTGAGTCCGGAATATTTTCAGCTCATGGGAATTCCC
>DATDGM010000161.1:0-25680 GCA_036522075.1 Candidatus Sulfotelmatobacter sp. | reverse complement strand
CAAGGTAAGTTGCTGCTTGAATTTGTGCCAGTGACGCGGTATGCAACCGTGACTGCGATTGAAGTCGTGGCGGAATGATTCGTTAACCTTCGGGTGCGGTGGGGAGGCGCCCCTGGGAGGTGCCCGGGAAGTGCCCCCACGACCGCCGCCGGGACGACGGCGCTACGCCAGAATTCCCATCCGCTTGCCAACGGCCTTGAGAACCGTCAACGCCTGATCCAGTTGTTCTCTTGTGTGCGTGGCGGTCATGATGGTGCGGATGCGGGCTTTGCCTTCGGGCACCGTCGGGAACGCGATGCCGGTGCCGAGGACGCCTTCTTTGAAAAGTTCGCGGGAGAAGTCCATGGTGAGCTTGCCGTCACCGATGATGATGGGTGTGATCGGTGTTTCGCTCGCGGGGGTGGTTTTGCCGCCGATGTCGAAACCGAGCAGGCCGAGCTCTTTTTTCCAGAAGCGCGTGTTCTCCCAGAGTTTTTCCATGCGCTCCGGTTCGTTCTCTAGAACATCGAAAGCCGCAAGGCACGTGGCCGCCACCGACGGCGGATGCGACGTGGAAAACAGAAACGGCCGGGCCCGGTGATAGAGAAAGTCGATGAGATCGCGCGTTCCGCAGACGTAACCGCCGAGCGCGCCGATGGCTTTCGACAGCGTTCCCACCTGAATATCGACGCGTCCGTGCTGATGGAAATGATCGACGGTGCCGCGGCCATTGCGGCCCAGCACGCCGGAAGCGTGAGCGTCGTCGACCATCATGATGGCGCCGTATTTTTCGGCCAGATCGCAGAGCGCGGGCAGCGGGCCGATGTCGCCATCCATGGAGAAGACGCCGTCGGTAATCAGCAACTTTTTGCCGGGTTGATCTTTCACGCTGGCAAGCTTTTCTTCGGCTTGGGCCATGTTCTTGTGCTCGAAAACCAGAATCTTCGCCTTCGAAAGCCGCGCTCCATCGATGATGGACGCGTGGTTCAGCGCGTCGGAGATGATGAAATCCTCCTTGCCCAGCACAGCCGACACTGTCCCGGCATTCGCCGCGAACCCCGACTGGAAGACCACGCACGCTTCAACGTTTTTGAAGCGCGCGATTTTTTCTTCCAGCTCCATGTGAATCTTCATGGTGCCGGCGATGGTGCGCACCGCGCCCGATCCCACGCCGAAACGCCGCGTAGCTTCGAGCGCTGCCGCGCGCAACTTAGGATGCGTGGTCAGCCCCAGATAATTATTCGACGCCAGGTTGATGACTCTCTTTCCGTCGAACGTGCAGACGGCCGCCTGCTCGTCGTCGAGCACGCGCAGCTTGAAATGCGTGCCCTTGGCCTTGAGTTCGTTAATCTGGTCGCTGAGATAAGAAAGCGGATTGGTGCGGGTTGCGGTGGTCATAGGAACCTCGAACTTCTTTGCCGCGGATTTACGCGGGTCAACGCGGACGGAAGACGATGTCAGTTTAATACCTTGAAGAACTGCGGATGAGATCCGATGAAACTCGCCACGCTTGTCATCCTGAGCGCGCTCTTCGCGCGAGGGATCTGTGCAATTCAGCTGCTGGTAAAGTACATAGCTTCTTCGCCCGGCTCAGAATGACAATCAAAAGAAAATCTGCGTTCCTCCGCATGAATCCGCCGAGAGAAAAGTCATCTCACCCCATTCGGGTACACCAGAATCTTGCTGGCCTCGCCGGTCTTCAGCCGCTCCATCGCCTTCGAGAAATCTTTCATCGCGATGCGGTCGGTAATCACGGGATGCAGATCGAGTTTGCCGGCCTTGAGTAGCGCCGTCATCTGGTACCACGTCTGGTACATGCGGCGCCCGTTGATGCCCTGCACCGTGATGCCTTTGAAAATAATGTCTTCCGAAAAGTTCAGCGAGATCGGTTTCGAGGTCAGCCCGAGAAGAGAAATTCTGCCGCCGCGCCGCACAATATCGAACGCCGTTCGAATCGAATCGGGATGGCCCGCCATTTCGAGCACCACATCCACGCCCAAGCCGCCCGTCCGTTCTGCCACCACCGCGCGCACATCTTCTTTCGCAGGACTTAACACGTAATCGGCTTTCATTTGGCGAGCGATGTTCGCTCGGTGCTCGTTCACTTCGATGGCAAACACGGTGGTCGCGCCCACGGCCCTCGCCACGGCAATCGCAAATAGTCCGATCGGCCCGCATCCCGTGATGGCCACGGTTTTCGCGGCAATCTCTCCGGCCAGCACCGTGTGCACGGCGTTCCCCAGCGGATCGAGAATCGAGGCGTAGTCCTGCGGAATCGCCGGATCGAGCTTCCAGATATTCGACTCAGGAATCACCACGTACTCGGCGAACGCCCCGTCGGCGTCTACGCCGATGATCTTCACGTTCTGGCAGATGTGCGCTTCCCCGGTGCGGCACTGCAGGCACTTTCCGCAAGCCACATGCATTTCGGCGGAAACGAAATCGCCCTCTTTCACGCTGGTGACTTCGCCGCCGAAAGCTACAACGTCGCCGCAGAATTCGTGTCCGGGAATCAGCGGAGGATGAATACGCTTCTGCGCCCAGCGATCCCAGTTGTAGATGTGCAAGTCGGTGCCGCAGATGGAGGCAGCCCTCACTTTAACCAGCACATCGTTGGGCCCGTAGGCGGGAATCTTAACCTCGCGAATCTCCGCGCCCGGCGCGGCTTCCGGCTTGACCACCGCGAGCATAGTGGATGACATGACAGCTGCCTTATGAATTCCGAATCGAACACAAAACGTATGATTTTAGCACTGCACGGCGAAAGGAGAACGCTTCCCGACCCATTCTCGTCCAAGCGCAAGGCAGTTACAATCGGGAAGATGTTCGCTCGCCGAAGAAAGCGATTGTTGATGACGGCGGCGCTGGTCTGGCTGGCGCTTCTTCCGGGAGTTCGGGCGCAGACGAATCATTCTGCGGAGTCCCATCAGGACTTCACTCGCCGACTGGTTGCGGCGGCCATTGAGCGCACCCATCATTCCGTCCGCTATGTTTCTGCCTACGTCCGCATCCCATACCCCGGCGGCGACGTGCCAGCCGATACCGGCGTGTGCACCGACGAGATTATCCGCTCGTATCGCGCCGTGGGGGTCGATTTGCAGAAAGAGGTTCACGAGGATATGGTCGGGAACTTCGCCGCCTATCCGAATAAGCGGCGCTGGTTGCTGGGACATCCCGACTCGAACATCGACCACCGGCGCGTGCCGAACCTTATGGTGTTTTTTCAGCGCAAAGGGGAGACCCTTCCGATTACGAACCGAGCCGCAGATTATTATCCCGGCGACCTGGTCACCTGGGACCTGGGCGGAAATGTGCCGCACATCGGCATTGTAGTCGACCAGAAATCTCGTGGGCGCTACATGGTGGTGCACAACATTGGCGAAGGGCCGAAGATGGAAGACGTGTTGTTCAACTGGAAGATCACGGGGCATTACCGCTATTTCGGGCCGGGCGTTTAGGGCGGTCATGTGGGGACAGCCGCCTCGGCTGTCCGCCGGGGCGCAGCCCGGCAGCCGGGTAAATCCGCATTACGTTTCGCGCTTCTCGAGTTTCGGCGCGACCTTCTTGAACTCCTCCGACTTGCCCCGCGGAATGCTCAGCGTTTTCCATTCCCTCGACCGCAGATGCTTGGCCAAAAAAACAATCTGCCCCAGGTGCTGGGCGTAGTGCGCAATCTGTCGGTTGATCGCCTGCAGCACGGTGTGGGGCTCGCCGCGGATGGTGACAGTGCGCATCACGTCCTCGGGCTGGAGCGCGTCGATCGCCGAGAACACCCGCGCCCAGCCTTGCTCCCACCACTTCACGACTTCGGCGCGGGTGGTGGCAGACGTTATCTCAAATTCCCGATCGCGAAAGCGATCCGGCTTTTCGCCATCGGTGGTAAGGAAGTCGGTGAAGCGCGAACCCATGTTTCCCGCAAGGTGCTTGACGAGAATCGCAACGGAATTCGATTCCGGATCCAGCGTGACAAAAAAATCCTCATCGCGCAGTTGCGCCATCGCGCCTTCGCCCATGCGTTTGTGCCCGCGAAATTGGCGGCGGACCTCGTCCAGATAGTGTTTGCTGACTTCGAATGGCATGGCACCTCCAGTCTCATTCGGTGAGATGCAACAATCATAGGTCGGTGGCCTTGCCCCAGCCACCGCCGCCTGGCGACTCAATCCGGATCCGCTCTCCCGCGCGCAGCCGCGTGCTGAACTTTCCCCCCATCGGCTCGATTGATCCATCGAGGCGGATGATGAACGCCTTGCCGGGCGCGCCATCCGCTCCGCCAGCCAATCCCCAAGGTCCGCGCGCGCGCCGTTCAGCCAGCAGCGTCACATCACAATCGGTCAGCACCTCAATCTCGCGTACGATTCCGTCGCCCCCACGAAACTTGCCCGCGCCCCCACTCTGCGGACGCAGCGAGTAGCGCACCACCCGCAGCGGGTAGGCATATTCCAGCGCTTCGGCCGGCGTGTTTAACGAATTGGTCATGTGGGTGTGCACACCCGAGATGCCATGCTTACTCCACCGCGCGCCCATCCCCCCGGCGATCGTCTCATAGTAAGCGAACGCATCGTAAGCCAAGGCATCGCCCATGCCCGCAGCTTTCTCCTCCAGACCGCTTTTGCCCGCCGGATGCCCCAGCTCTCGCGCCTTTTTCGAGGCGTGGGGACTTTCCTTCGCGCGCCGATCAATGCCGCCGATCGTCAGATTATTCATCGTCCCCGCAGCCGCCGCCGGAATGCGCTCTGGAATCGCCTGCGCCAGCGCCCGCAGCAGCACATCGACAATGCGCTGCGAAGTTTCCACATTTCCGCCCGCCACCGCCGCCGGCGGCCGCGCATTCACAATGGTCCCCTCGGGCGCGATCACCTCGATCGGCCGCATCAATCCCGCCGTGGCAGGCACGTCCTCCGCCAGCAGGCATCGAAAGACATAGAAGCATGCCGAATAAGTGATGGCCGCAACCGCATTCACGCTGCCCTCCACCTGCGGGTCGCTCCCCGTAAAATCGACCGTGACCATATGGCGCGGGCGCTCCCGTCCCCGCTTTGTCGCGCCCACGTCTCGCCGCCGCACCCTCCCTCGAACCGCTTCCCGAATCGTCACCGCCACCGCGATCTTCACCGGCTTGTCGCTCATCCCGTCTCCATCCAGAAAATCCTCCGCCGCGTAAACCCCCTCCGGCACCTGCCGCAGAAATGCGCGCATCAGTTCCTCGGAATATTCCAGCAGATCCCGCGCCACAACCTTGGCCTTCTCCACCCCATATCTCGCGCAGACCTCCTGCAATCGCTCGGCGCCTGTGTGGCAGGCGGCGATCTGCGCGCCCAAATCGCCCTCCCGTTCTTCCGGCGTGCGCACATTATTCAGCAACAGGGCCAGCACATCAGGATCGCGCACGCCTGCCCGCACCAGCCTCACTGGCGGAATCCGCAGGCCTTCCTGGTAGATCTCGCGGCACAGCCCCATCGACCCGGGATAAGTTCCTCCCACATCGGCATGGTGCGCCCGCGAAGCCACATAAAAATCAGCCTGTCGCCTGCGCAGTTCGCCGGCGACTCGGCTCGTGTGGCCGCGGGCTACTCGCCTGCCCGTTCTTACTCCAGGTCGATCCACATACACCGGCGCCACCAGCGTGATATCCGGCAGATGCGTTCCCCCGCAGAACGGATCATTCAGCATCACCACATCGCCCCACTCCATCTCACAAGCCGCAATCGCCGCCCGCACCGACATGGGCATCGACCCCAGATGCACCGGCATGTGATCGCCCATGGCGATGACCGCGCCTTCGTCGTCAAATACCGCGCAGGAGTAATCGCGCCGCTCTTTGATGTTGGGAGAAAACGCGGTCCGCCGCAGCGTCGCCCCCATCTCCTCGGCAATGGAGTGGTAAAGGCTCTTGAAGATTTCCAGTTCGATCGCATCGCGGGGCATGTGGCGCAGTGTACTACCAGTCGTTGGTCGTCGGTCGCTGGGAGTCATCTCATGAATAGTTTTGGGAAGGGCACGGCTTCAGCCGTGCCGCCCAGGGCCAAGGAAACACGCGGGCTTTAGCCCCTGAGGGAGTGTTGGTGAACTCGTTCGGCTCATTTATGAGATGGCTTCTGGTGTCCTGTCCCGAAAGTCCGCAACATAAATTCGACCGCCTTGAATGATGAGATGGCTTGTCGGCTTCTAACCACCAACGACCGACGACGATTTTTCCCCCGCAAAACTGCAAAATTCTATTGACACTTTGTTCATAGTGCCGCAATATCTTGGGTTAGAGGGACCAGCGACACCATTTATTGGGTTGGTCTTTCAGGTAACGGGCCCGGAGTCCAATCTCGCAAGGGAAATCGTTCAAGGGAGGATCCTTCATGGCAACGAAGAAGAAGGCAAAAAAGAAGAAACACTAACCGCAGCGAGACCAAGTCTCGCCTCAGGATTTTCACCGGCCTCTCGGGAGAAGCACCTCTTGAGAGGCTTTTCCGTTCCTTCTGCAACGCCCCACCCTCCTCTGTCATCCTTACAGCAGCCGCTTTTCAGGCGAAGCGAAGGATCTCTCTCTCCCCCCTGAACCTGACCGACTAGTCTTGTCATGCCAAGCGAAGTGTGGCCATGAGCAACGCGAATGCCCCACGCAGTCGCAGCACCCCTACCCTCACAATGCCCTAAAAGTAACCGTGGCAACGATGTATCCGGCTGAAACAGCAGCAGATACAATAATCCCCTCGTCGTCTGCTATAATGGCAGACAAACAGAGGACAAAACTATGGCCACCACCCCTCGCCTCACCCGACAAAAGATCTCCACCACAATCTCGCCCCAAACCCTTGCCTATCTGGACGACCTTGTCGCCAAAGGCGAAGCCCGCAGCCTCGCCGAAGCCCTCGACGCGGCGGTAGAAAAGTTGCTCGTCTACGAGAACCGCGAGCGCCTGGCCGCCGACACCACCGCCTACTTTGCCAACCTGACCGACGAAGAAGCCGCGGCTGAACAGCAACTGGAAGCAGCGCTCTCGCACAGCGTCGCAGGAATCGACTTTGACCGTTAACCCGCTCCCTCGCCGCGGAGAAATCTGGACCGCCAACTTAGGCAACCCGCCCATACGCCACTGGGTGCTGATCGTCTCCCTCGATCAAAGAAATCTCAGCGACCGCATCGACTCTGTGCTGATCGTTCCCCTCAGCAGCAGCGGACCAGAAGGCGCCACCGTCCTTCAACTCCCACCCGGCGAAACCGGCCTACCCGGTCCCTCCTTTGTGAAAGGACACTTCATGCAAGTGCTGGCGAAACGCCTGCTCCTCACGCCAGAGAGGCGCGTCCTGTCCACAACAAGAATGAGAGAAATCGCTCTGTCGATCCGCCGCAGCTTCGACCCCGACACCCCCTGGCCGGGAAAGTAGAGGTTTGTCATGCAGAGCGAAGTGTGGCCGAGAGCGAAGCGAATGGCCACACGCAGTCGAAGCATCCCTACCCCAGTGGGGAATCCGGTCGAAGGCGAACGCGATTCCGGTGTGAAGCCGAACACCATTCCGTTGTGATTCCGAACAGCATTCCGGTCTAAAGGCGAACGCCGTTCCGGTGGGAAGGCGAACACTTTCTGTCGCCTACCGGAAGCGCGTTCGGCTTGGAGCGGAATGTTTTCCACAAGGCGAAGAGCAGGAGGGGCAGCGACCGCTGGACAATCACCCGGCATTGAACTCCACAAGCGAAGGAGGTCGAGGGTGCCGGCCAGGAGAAAGTCCATGCGGAAGATCAAAGAAGTTCTGCGGTTACGGTTCGAACTGGGGTTAGGGCAGCGACAGATCGCACGCAGTTGCGGGATCGGTCTGAGCACGGTGCATGACTATTTGAACCGCGTGACAGCAGCCGGGATCGGCTGGCCGTTGCCCGAGGACCTGAGCGAAGAGGAACTGGAAAGCAAGCTGTTTGGAAACCAACCCGAGGCCGTGCGAGCGGCAGCGCAATCACGGCCACAACCGGATTGGAAAGCGATTCACGAGCAACTGCAGCAACATCGCCATCTGACCTTGCAGTTGCTATGGCAGGAATATCGGCAAGATCATCCCGAGGGCTATCGCTACAGTTGGTTTTGTGAGCGCTATCAGCAGTGGCGACGACATCTGGATGTGGTGTTACGCCAGGAGCACAAGGCCGGAGAAAAGATGTTCGTGGATTGGGCGGGGGCGACGATTCCCGTCTATGACGCCACGACCGGCGAGGCGTGGCCAGCCTCACTGTTTGTTGCGGTGCTGGGCGCCAGTAGTTACACCTACGCAGAAGCCACGCGTGATCAGCAACTGGAAGCCTGGATTCAAGCCCACATCCACACGCTGGAGTTTTTCGGCGGCATTCCCAGGCTGGCAGTGCCCGACAACACGAAAACGGCGGTGACGCGCGCCTGCCGCTACGATCCCGATCTCAATCCCACCTATCAGGACTTCGCCGTGCACTATGGCATGGGCGTAGTTCCCGCACGTCCCTACAAACCCCGCGACAAAGCCAAAGTTGAGAGCGGCGTGCAAGTGGTTGAACGCTGGATCGTCGCCGCTTTACGGAACCGGAAGTTCTTTAGCTTACCCGAGCTCAACCAAGCCATTCGTGAGTTGCTGGTGCGGCTGAATGAGCGGCCGTTCCGCAAGCGGGACGGATCACGGGCCAGCCTGTTTCACACGCTGGAGAAGCCCACGCTGGCGCCCTCCGCTGCAGGAAGCCGAGCGGCGCGAAGTGTGGGAAATCTGCGAGGATCGCTATCAGACTCGCTCCACCATCCTCACTTCCCAGTTGCCGGTCTCGCGCTGGCACGAGCAAATCGGCGATCCAACCATCGCCGATGGCATTCTCGACCGCTTGGTGCACAATGCCCATCGCATCGAGATGCGCGGAGAGTCCATGCGCAAAAAACGCAATCTCCCGCGGGATGAGAGCGATGAGAAGAAGGAATGAGTTGTGAAAGTTTGAAATCGACCTTGCAGACGGGTGTTAGCCGTCGGATCCAAACTGGTGCCGAGTAGGGATTTTGAGCGCAATCCGGATGTTACGTAGACCATGCGTTCTGCGGGAACCGTCGTAACCTTCAAGTCGTTGTCCTCCAGAGATATGCTTGGTATGAACGAGTTGACTCTGAATGGCCCACAACCATCCAACGCGGCTGTTGCTCGGCGTCCTTTTCCTCGAAGCAGTTCTCTGTGCCCAGTCGCAAAAATCAAATTCGACCAATACAACCTACGTTGGCTTGCTCGACGACGCACGCGAAGAAGTTCTCAACTGGAAGCCCGTAGTTGCCAGCCAGCGCTTCATCCGGCCAGCATTTGAGAAGACGCCCTCAGGCTGGAAAAAAGTTGACCCCTCCTCTTTACCTGCCCGTCTCAAATGGACGATCGCCTTCGACGGCAAAATGCTAGGGCATGTAGAGGCTCAAACTGCATCGGATGATTGGTTAACACCAGTTCAAAGTATTCTGGTTTCTTCCGAACCTGTTCCGAGCATTGGCTCGCCATCCACAATGTTTGCCGGATTGGCAGTGGAAAAAGTTCGTCGTCCACTGGTCGCGATTTCAAGGCCGAATTTTCGCGATCCTGACGGTTGGAAACGCATGCCGATGCCTCGGGAGACCGCAGCGTTGGTTATCAAGGCATTTCGCCATGACTATCCACATGTAGATCGCTGCGGGAACGAAGAAATCGTTGAACGTGACTGGAAATTCCCAGACTCGGCGTTGTCCTTTCCCATCGCTTATGGCTCAAACAAGCATTCCTTTCTCATCAAGACCAGCTTGAACGCAGGAAACTGCGGATACGTCAGCGATCCTGATGATCCGACATCGGAGCCGTGGTTTTTCGTGGACCCAGACGGAACCGCACGACGGATCGGTTCCTTTCTTACCCTACTCGATGCTGGTGACTACGATGGGGACGGCAAATCCGAGGTCGTGTTCTTTTTGATGCAAGGTGAAAATACGGATGGCTTCGTACTCTTCGACCCCACCTTCCCAAAGCCCGTAACCCTCGATTGGCATTACCACTGACCTGCTCACTTGTTGAAACCAGGCGGCGATAGCCGTTCAGAATGCCTCATCGAAGGGGCTGCCTGACAGTAGCGACCTCATCCGACAGCAGCGGCCTGCAAGATCAAGTCTTGGCTATTACAAATGAGTCGTGCTTCTACAGAGATAAGCAGGGGATAAAGGGGCTGGCCGCCCCTTTCCCCTGCACCCCAAATCCCCGCCGAGGCTCCTCCGCTTCGCTACGGAAAACACTCGTCTCTTCGGATGGTCGTTGACGAAGCCGAACACTTTCCGGCACAATCAGCCTGCCAGCGTCGCTTCGCTCCGACGGCTGTTCGCCTTCACCGGAACACCGTTCGACTTCCCGCTGGATTCAGCGTTCACCTTCACCGGAATACCCACCCCAGGGGCGCGCCTGCCCCTAAACCTTTTTTTCCAGCGGCCTCAACTGAATATTCTGTAATTCCACAGCTTCTCCACAACAATCCCCCTCCGGTATATTCCCCTCAGCCCTTTTCCAGCGCACAATTCCACTGGAGACCTGTCTCTACCCATCATGGCCAACCCCGGCGATTTCGCATACACACTCAAGCAGCAGGCCGATATCGTCCGCATCATCGGCGACTACGTCAAGCTCAAGAAGGCCGGGGCGCAGAATTTCTCCGGGCTGTGTCCCTTCCACGGCGAAAAGACGCCGTCGTTCAACGTCCACGCCACCAAGCAGTTTTATTATTGTTTCGGCTGCCACGAAAAGGGCGACCTCTTCACCTTCGTCCAGAAAATCGAAAACATCACCTTCCCCGAAGCCGTGCGCCTTGTCGCGCAGAAGCTGAATATTCCGCTGCCCAGGGCAAGTTATTCCACTCCCGGCGAAGCCAAAGAGGCCCGCCTGCGCGGCCAGCTCCTCGACGTCCACGAGCGCGCCGTAGCATTTTTCCAGGAATGCCTGCAGCGTCCCGAAGGCGCCCGCGCCCGAGAGTATCTGCTGGGCCGCGGCCTGGACGATGCCACCATCGCTAAGTTCCGCATCGGCTACGCCCCCGATTCCGGCTTCCTCCTCCGCGACCGCCTGAAAGCCGAATTCACCGAAGAAGTCCTCCGCGAAAGCGGCCTGTTCTCCTGGAAGCAGGAAGATGCATCCTCAACAACATTGTCATCCCGAGCGGAGCCTCAACTCCGCGAAGGCGGAGTGGATGCGGAGTCGAGGGACCCTGAGTTCCCGAAGCCAACCGCCAACGACCAGCGACCAACGACCGCTGCAATGTATTCCAAATTCCGCAACCGCGTCATGTTCCCCATCGCCAGCGAGCAGGGCAAGGTCATCGCCTTCACCGGACGCACCCTCGCCACCGACGAAAAGTCCGGACCGAAATATCTCAACTCTCCCGAGACCGCGATCTATTCCAAAAGCAAAGTCCTGTTTAACCTCGACCACGCCAAAGAAGCCATCCGTGCTCTGAATTACGCCATCCTGGTCGAAGGCCAAATGGATTGCATCTCCGTCTTCGCCGCCGGATTCCACAACGTGATCGCCAGTTCCGGCACCGCCTTCACCGAGCTGCAAGCCAAGCTGCTCGGCCGTTTCAGCAAGAAGGTCGTGGTCAATTTCGATCCCGACACGGCAGGCGCAAAGGCGACAGAACGAACCCTGGGTCTATTCGTCGAAGAGGAATTCGAGATTCAAGTCTTGACCCTCGAGCAGGGTTTCGACCCCGACCTCTTCATCCGCCGCAAAGGCAAAGACGCCTACGTCGCGGCGCTCAAGCATTCCCAGAAATATTTCGATTACCTCATCGACCGCGCCCGCGTACAGTTTCCCGCCCGCAGCGGCGAGGGAAAACAGAAGGCCGTCAACTATCTCCTGCCCCACATTCACCGCGTACCCAGCCGCATCGTCCGCGATCAGCTCGCGCAGGAGATCGCGCAGAAGCTTAGCATCGATTCCGGCGTCTTACGTCAGGAGCTGAAGCACGTCGCCGCAACTCGTTCCGCCTCCGCCATCAAAGCTCCCGCAGAAACTCAAGTCACCGACGCAGAACGCATCCTGATCCGCGCCCTCGCCTCGTCTCGCCAGATGCTGCCTGGAGAAGGACATTTCTCCGCGCGCGACGGAGCAGAAGAAGAATTTGACCCGGCCCGCCAGGCCCGCTATGTCCTGCAAAACGAAGCCCTGCACCGCGGCCTCGCCACCGAGTCGCTGGTCGAAGCCCTGCTCAATGCCAGCCCCGAAGTTGCCGATGTAATGGAAGTCCCGCAATCGGAGGGGGACAAACGCTTGCTGGCTTCGATCTTGTTGAAAGAAGACGAGCTCCTGACCGCCGAGCTGCTGGACCGCGCCGTGCGCGCCCTGCAGAAGATTCACATCAAACGCCGCGTGGAACAAGTGCGGCGCGAACTGGAATCGTCGCGCAGCAACGACGATGCCCAGCAGCGTAACCTGCTGTTGCGCGAACTCGAGCGCCTGAGCCGCGCCCTCCGCGATCCCAATCAGGGGGATGGCAGACCGGCCGCCTGAGAGCCTCAAAAGCTCCGCAAACTATCTCAGAGGAGTGGAAACAAAATGGCTTGGAAGGTCATCTAAGTATTTAGCAGAATTAGATTTAGCGGCGGGCCACGGGATTTACAGCGGGCAACTGATAGACGCAGCAGCACTTATGTGCTAAACTCTGTAAGTTTGTGCTAGGCGCACAATCCCGCTTTACCCCAGTTTCCCACCATACGGAACATTACCACAACGCTCTCGCTGAGCGAAGCAAGGCTCACGACGGGCGAATTAAGCAGTTTAAGGAAACGCTTTGGCTCTCGACGACAAATTTGAAGATATAAAGAAGCTGATCGACACAGGCAAAGAGAAGGGCTACCTCACGTATGACCAGGTCAATGACCTCATACCGCATGACGTGCACAGCCCTGATGATCTCGACGACCTGCTGACCACGATCGGCACGCAAGGTATCGACGTGCTGGAAGGCCCCAAGCTGCCTTCCTCCGCCGCGCTCGATAAAAAATTCGAGGATGCAGAAGAAGGCTCCGAAGACGTTGAACTCGACTTAACTCCGGGCGCGCTGGAAAAAACCAACGACCCCGTCCGCATGTATCTGCGCGAGATGGGCACGGTGCCGCTGCTCACGCGCGAAGGCGAAGTGGAAATCGCCAAGCGCATCGAGCGCGGACAGATTCGCGTGCTCAAGGCCCTGTCGCGGTCTCCCATCGTTATCCGGGAACTGCTGGCCATGGGCGAAGACCTCAAAAAAGGCGTGCGCTCGATCAAGGAAGTGGTCACCTTCGATGAAGAAGAGATCACCGACGAGATTCTGCAAAATCGCCTGAATGAGTTCACCGGCAAGATCGACGCCATGGCGAAGCTCTACAAAAGGGTCAGCGTCGTCGAAGAAAAATACGTTGCGGTTTCGCAGAAGAAGCGTCCGAAAGACCATCGCCGCGCCCGCCGCAACTTCGCTCGCGCGATTGTGGCCGTGTCGAAGGCGGTGCGCAAGCTCGGGTTCACCAACAACGAACGCAAACGGCTTATCGACCGCCTGAACAAAACGGTCGACGGTATGCGCTCGCTCGATCGCCAGTCGCAAAATCTGGAGCGCAAGGCCGACGCCACTCGCAGCGAAGAACAAAAAAAAGAATATCGCCGCCAGTCGCGCGCCGTCCGCGGTGAAGTCGAAAAGCTGGAACTCGAAACCGGCGTGTCGTTTCAGGAGCTCAAGCGCACCCAGCGCGAGATCATCCAGGGCGACATGGACGCGGAGCAGGCCAAGCGTGAGCTGATCGAGGCCAACCTTCGCCTGGTGGTTTCGATCGCCAAAAAATACACCAACCGCGGCCTGCAATTCCTCGACCTGATTCAGGAAGGCAACATCGGCCTGATGAAAGCCGTGGACAAATTCGAATACCGCCGTGGCTACAAATTTTCCACCTACGCCACGTGGTGGATTCGGCAGGCCATCACCCGCGCCATCGCCGATCAGGCCCGCACCATTCGTATTCCGGTGCACATGATCGAAACCATCAACAAGCTGATCCGCACTTCGCGGCAACTCGTTCAGGAACTGGGACGCGAGCCCACTTCGGAAGAGATCGCCAAGAGAATGGATATTCCGGTCGCGAAAGTGAGAAAAGTTCTCAAGATCGCGCAGGAGCCTATCTCGCTCGAAACGCCAATTGGCGAAGAGGAAGATTCGCATCTCGGCGACTTCATCGAAGACCGCGCTGTCGTCTCGCCTGCCGAGGCGGTGATCAACGTGAACCTCAAGGACCAGACGGGACAGGTCCTGCGCACGCTGACCCCGCGCGAAGAAAAAGTGATCAAGATGCGCTTCGGCCTCGAAGACGGCAGCGAGCACACTTTGGAAGAAGTCGGGCAATCGTTCGCCGTGACTCGCGAACGCATCCGCCAGATCGAAGCCAAAGCGCTGCGGAAGCTGCGCCACCCCTCAAGGTCGCGCAAACTGCGCGCCTTCATGGATGGAGTGAAGGACTAGTTCGTGTGGGGGGCGGACGCCCTCGTCCGCCCAACAAACTTCTTCGCCGCGGATTCACGTGGATCAACGCGGATTTTTCGGGGCACGGCCGCGGCCGTGCCCTTTTCTTCGTTTGGGGTGCCGTTCCCAATTTGAAACGCGTTTTCAAAATAGTGCTTGCATGTTTTCTTGCGCAGGCAGGCGGACCGATACAATCATCCGCGGCGGACGGCGTTTAGGAGGGTATTGCCAGTGGGTCCTGGACGGCGTTTGCCAAATGTCGAGTGGCTTTGCAGCCATTAGGGTTCGACTCCCTTGCCCTCCTCGCGTCACGCGACAATTGGAGATCTGCTTGACTGTGGGCGCTAAGGGTTTATGATGATCAGTGTTTGGCAAACGCCGTTTGGTATCTAAAAGCCCCGAGTACCCTCGGGGCTTTGGCTTTTAGGGCAGAATCGGGAAGTTAGAATGCGGGACTCATGAGCAATTGGGGGCTGGCCCATGCTTTCACGAAAAATGCTCAGAATGGGGTTGCCCCAGCCTTCCCGCGTTTTTGGCGGGAGGCTGGGCCTCCCTCAACCTAGGATTTCGTGAATGCACGTCAAAACCGGCCCGCTATCAAGGCCGGCGTTGTCTGCACTTCATCGCGTTTAGTGGCTATCGCCGGGAAGCCGCTGCTCGATATGTTGGCGGCGAAAGAAACCCCCTCGAGGCGGAACTCGAGCGAGTCCGCGTTTGGATCGCAATGGACAGCGCGCAAGCGTGAACGGCTCGGTGAACGACTCACATTCGGGAAGGCCCACCCTCCCGCACAGAACGCGGGAAGGGTGGGGCAACCGCACGATGAATATTTGTGAAAGGATGGGCCAGCCCCCAACCAGTAGAGCATGCCGGTGGAGCTACTGGCACACGTCCCCGGCGTGGTGCCCTCCGTGCACTTCTCGACCCGATTGCCGTCACCATCGTAAACGTAGGAAGTTCCAGCCGTCGCGATGAGCCGGTTCTCGGCATCGTAGGTGTAGGTGATGGCGCCGCTCTTGATGACGTTCCCAGCGGCATCGTAGGTGAAGCAGGTGTTCAATTGGTTCTGCGTGTTGGCTGGAGCACAAGCTAGAGATTCAGAATTGGTCTTGCCCGTCACGGGGCACGGTTCGTCAAATTTCCCCAAGCATCGATGCCCGCGGGCTGGCCCAGCCTTTCGCCGAAATTATTGTAACGGAGGCTGCCCCGGTCTTTCGCGGGGGTTCGAAGGCCGGGGCTTTTTGGCTGCGGAAGGCGAGGTTTATCCGTCACAGACCAGGATTGGAGTGAGTCAAATAGACTGGCCGGGTGCCTGGCTTGGGTCGCATCAACGGTTTGGGGTGAAGGAGCGGTTGCGGGCGGAGGTGAGGGTTCGGGACGCCTGGGGATGATTCATCGGTGGCGTAATCCAAAGGCCCGTGGTGTGTGGAATGGGAAAGCCCCGGCCTTCGAAAGGCACGAAGACCGGGGCAGCCTCAGTTCGTATGATGGCGGCAAGAAGGGCAGGCCAGCCCGCCGCCAAAGAAATCCAGACTTGATTCGCTATCCCGTTCTTTGCCGGTAAACTTGTGCCATGCCGAAACGCCCGCGCTGAATGAGCACATGCCGGGACGCATCATACCGATAGCGGCGCAGATCGTAGATATAGGTGCAAGAACCTCGGCGCCCGAAGCTGTCGTCATATTTCACGGATATGCACGTGCGATCTGGCCTCCGCGATGGACATTGTCATGCCTTCCGCGCTGGCCGCCCTCTTAGTAGTGTGCTCTAGGAGACACTGCTCACCGTAAAAGTCTGCGTTGAACAGTTCTATGCCTAGCGCCGCGCAGTAGGACTCAAGCATTTCCGGAGTGAAACGGTCAACTGCTCTCCGCTTTTGGTAATTCTCGATTTGCTCGTAGGGCTGGACTTCGCCCTGCGCGGCAAATTCCCAGCCTTCAACATCGTTCATTACGGAAATACTCCTAGTCCTGTTAAGCCAGTCAGTCTTGTTGGGACTGTATAAGGCGAATTTAATTGCACCGTAGATTTGGAGTCCGTTTTTATCGGCACAGTTACTCCTGTCAGGAACGCACGCTATCTCGAGTCCACGACATCCCAAAATGGTTGGAAGATAGCTAACTGGACTATGTACGTCGTTCACGCGGAGCCCATTCGCAAAGATGGCGCTCCAGCCGGAGCGTGTTTCGGTCAACAGGTAACGGTCCAAAGGGGTCGTAAGAGGCTCTAACGCCAAAAGACTCTCTGACAGCGGTGCCCGAAAACTCTTACGTTCCTTCCGCGTACCAAACTTCTTCGCGATCTGGTCTTGCCACTGGACAAACGCCTCCGAGGATTGCGCAAAAGAGCTCTCAACAAAGCCCCAGGTGAATGTCGTCGGCGCAAATCGGTTGTCAAGTAAGGCTTTCATGCGGGTTTCCATTTGGTAACAACTTTACGGTTTTGGGTTCGACGATTCCAACCGGGTCATTCGGGCGGGCTGGCCCAGCCTTTCGCCGAAACTATTCTAACGGAGGCTGCCCCGGTCTTCGGGGTTCGAAGGCCGGGGCTTTTCGGCTGGGGGCTGGCCCAGGCTTTCGAATCGAATTCCCGATTTGGGTTGCCCCACCCTTCCCGCGCTTTTTGCGGGAGGGTGGGCCTTCCGGGCGAGCTACAATCTCCACGAATGCACGTCAAACCCGTCCGGTATCAAGACCAGCGCTGTCTGCACTTCATCACTTTCAGTTGTGATCGGCGCATGCCGCTGCTCGACTCCGCAGCAGCGCGGGAGCTATGCGAGCGTGAACTGGAGCGCGTTCGCCGTTGGTATGGCTGCTATCTCACAGGCTACGTAGTGATGCCGGAGCATGTACACCTGCTCCTCAGCGAACCCGAACGCTCGAAATTGTCGGTTGTGATGCAGATGCTCAAACAACTCACCTCACAAAAGCTGCGCGCGAAAAGTCTGCCACGCTTTTGGCAGGTTCGCTATTATGATTTCCCCGTGTGGAGCGAAGCGAAGCGGGTAGAGAAGCTGCGCTATATGCATCGTAATCCGGTAAAGCGTGGACTGGTGGCCAGGCCAGAGGACTGGAAGTGGAGCAGCTTCGTGCATTACGCGACGGGGATGGAAGGGATTGTGGAGATCGAGTCGCAATGGACGGCGCGAAAGCGAGAACAAATGGGTGTCGTGCTCGTGGCAAGAGCCCACCCTCCCGCACAGAACGCGGGAAGGGTGGGGCAACCCCTTCAGGAATCCTGATTCGGATAGGATGGGCCAACCCGCCCTCGGGCACGAGACCTGCGCGGACCCATTGTTCTTTTTGTTTGTCGAACGGTGCTAAAATCCCGCCCATGAAACGTCTAGTTCTCACTGGCCTGATTCTCGCGGCTTTGCTCGTCGCGGCTTCACCCGCTGGACAAGTCGAACACGCACCCACAGTCGCACAATGCCAAGCCGACCAGCGACTCTGGCTTTCCCAGATGGAGTCTGACCACGGTCAAGGGAGCCTTCGAGCCTACGATGTCATCGAAAAATGGAAATGGGAGATGGACGATTGCATGTCTATTGACCCCGAGAATAAGGTTCGATACTACAACACTGAAAGTGAGGTTTGGGTCGTACAGATGGCGAGGACGAAAGACTTTCTGAAGCGGCATCAAATGTGGGAAACGTTTCTTGAGGAAGATGCAGCGGGCAAACGCTAGACTCGCTAGAGTCAGTCGTCTGGGTTGGCTTCATTTCGTTTCAAGAGACCCCAAAGTTCTTGATCATCGCTTCCTTTGAACCGGACGGGGGGCTGGCCCATGCTTTCACGAAAAATGCTCCAGAATGGGGTTGCCCCAGCCTTCCCGCGCTTTTGGCGGGAGGCTGGGCCTCCCTCAACCCAGGATTCCGTGAATGCACGTCAAAACCAGCCCGCTATCAAGACCGGCGTTGTCTGCACTTCATCACGTTTAGTGGCTATCGCCGGGAAGCCGCTGCTCGATATGTTGGCGGCGAAAGAAGCCCCCTCGATGCGGAACTCGAGCGAGTCCGGGTTTGAATCGCAATGGACAGCGCGGAAGCGTGAACGGCTCGGTGAACAACTCACATTCGGGAAGGCCCACCCTCCCGCACAGAACGCGGGAAGGGTGGGGCAACCGCACGATGAATATTTGTGAAAGGATGGGCCAGCCCCCCACCCTTCTTTCCCGTCCTGATTTGGGAATGGTTCAACTTTTTCTCCACATTTCCTTGCGTCTGGATTTCCAGAAAAGTTCAATGGAGTGAGGGCTCGCGCGCGACGGTTCGTGGAGACTGAGATCCCTCGGCGCGTTGGTAAAAGCACGCGCCTTCGGGATGACGGTGGAAAAGCAGGTTCCTCGCGTTGCTCGGTATGACAACTTGTCGAAAGATCGCATGATAACGATTTGATTGAGGTGGGTGTGGCGAAGAGGAAGGCAAAGAGCAGTCATAAGATTGGCGATAAGAAGAAGCGCGGGGAGTGGGTTGAGCTGCGATTTATGGCGGAGGCGGCGGAGCGGGATTTGCCGGCTTCGAAGCCACTGGGGGACTCGGAGAATTTTGATGTGGTGGTGGGGCGTCCGGGGAAGTTTGTGGCGGTGCAGGTGAAGTGCACGATTTTCCGGTCGAAGAATGGCGAGGGATATTTGTGCTCGGTGTGCAGCAGCCACAAGGTGTACCAGGCGGGAGCGTTCGACTTTCTGGCAGCGTATGTGGTGCCGGAGGATGGGTGGTTCATCCTGCCGGCGAAGGAGATTCAGGGGATGCGGTCGGTGTCGCTGTGCACGCCGGCCGGGCGGTACGAAAAATATCGCGAGGCGTGGGAGTTGCTGCGGGAGGCGGTGGGGGTGGGAGCGAGTGATCCTACACTTTCACAAACGGCCGGAAAGGATGGGGCATCCGCTGAAGACGTGAAGAATAGGGCGGAGGTTCATCCAACAGGTGTAGTCGGACGGATGGAGGCCTCGATGAATTTTTTTCGGCGCGAGCTGGAGCAGGGTGGTGTGCGTCCGCTCAAACAAAGTGATGAAGAGTAGGAGGGCTTGAATGGGGACCCTTCTTGATTAGGCTCACTTTCTTTTTCTTTAACCGCCGGGCGGGCAGGGCTGGGCTGGCGCCTGAAAGGTTCCGTTGGAGGAGAATTTGCCGCCGGCGCCAACCGAAGGATCGCCCTGTTTATTGAAGTACCAGCTGAAGAAGCCGAGCTCTTGCATCTGGTAGGCTTTTCCGCTCATGGTAATCGCTGGCATGAGTGTTCCGGAGAGCGGGTCGCCCACTTCCCAATTGTTTTGGCAGCCGCTGACCTGTCCCACGTTTCCCCACGGCGGAGTGGCGTTGTTGGCGAGGGGATCGTCCATCCACTCTCCGATTTCATGACTGGAGATGGAAGCATCGGAGAGGCCGCTGAAGTTGCCGGATGTATCCCAGTCGATGGTGCCATAGGTTTGAACCGGAGTTCCTGCCGCGCTGTGATAACCAAGGATGCAGCAACTCGAGGTGCTGGGAGGGTCGGAATCTGACTGCACAGTGTTCGCCAGGAGAAAAAGCACCACGGCATTGGGCGAAACCGTGCCGGAGGCGGTGAGCGCGGGCAGCACCGTGCTTTGCAAAATCCCGTCGAGCCAACTGTTGGACAGGATTCCGAGTTGGGCACAGCCGCTGCCGGCGGTGGTCCCGTGCGTATCAACTTGTGCAGCGGTCAGTGAGTAGGGATTGGCGAAAGAATAATTCAGCTCATTCTGATAGGCGGGAGAGCCTTGAATCGTCGTCCAAAACTCCGCCCGCCGCTCGCCGTTGATGAACTGCACATTGCCCAGGTCCACACCGTTCATGGTGAGGTCAGGAACATCGTTGGCCAGCGGCGACTGCTGAAAACGGGTGAGTGCGGAAATGTTGCCGTCACACGAGTTCGGCGCTGTGGGATCAAATGTCGTCGAGCCGATCGTGACCTTCAGCGGCACAACCACGGCATTGATGGAGGAACCGGTCAACGGGTTGGAGAATGGGCTGGTTCCAACCACGACGCCCTCATACGTCTGGCCATCCTTGGAGGCGGTGAAAGAATACTGCGCCATGGGGACCGTGGTGCCGGCCAGCGCCATCGTCATGGCTTCCTTACGGCCGCCCTGCTTCCACGGGTAACGCCGGTAATAGCCTTTCAAGTGCAGCTTCTGGCCGGGAGTTTTTGCCGTGGTTTCAGGCTTGATGGGTCGTCGGGTGCAGCTCGACTGGGCCGCCACCAGCGCTGCCACCGCCAGCAAGACAAGAAGAATTCTTTTCTGATTTTTCATGAATAATCCTCGACATAGCGCGGGCCGCGCAATGCGTCCACCCTGTGATCGACGGGACACAGTTCTCTGAAGAATCTTACTTCGGACTGTCAGCCAGGGCAAAGAGACACGCTAGATCTGGCTACTCAGAAGTGCCGTTTGGCTATCCGTGGTGATCCGTGGCCGGGAAGTTTTTCTAAGTTTTCCTCGGGTTTCCACAACGAAGGTGGGTCGTCCACAGTTTCTGCACAAGGCGGGGCAGTTTTTCTGTTGCGGGGGAAGGGGTTCTGATGGAAAGTGAGTGCACGAAAACGTGAGAGTTTTCTGAGCTTGCCGGATGATTGCGGCAGGGCCTGCAGCAGCCGGTGATTCTCGAGGGTGAATCGCCGGGGGACAATCCGGAAGACGCGTGCGAACGCGAAACTGGTTGCCCGGGCGTTGCGGCCTCCTCCCCGATCCCGCTGAAGAGTGGGAATGGGCTGCCGGCCCCCGCAGCGGTTTGCATCTCATGGGCGCAAGAACTTGAGATGCGGCCAGCTTTGGCAAATGCGGCACTCCCTTGGGAGGGCTGTCGGGCCAGAAGCATCATCCCGCCGCGCGAGCGGCGGATGAGGCGAGCGAGAAGACCCACGAAACGAATGCGGTCGAGGTGGCTGGCCTCGGCCGCATTTTTTTTTGGCACTTGGCAGGTTCTGCTTGTGTGCTCCTCACCAGTGCATACCTTCCCGGTACGGTTACGAAACCAAGCCAGTGCATACCTTCCCGGTTACGGTTAAGGAACAAAACCGTTCGAGCTTCGCTCGAAGGACAGCCGGGGGCGGCTGTCCCCACATGTTCTGCAGTTGGGGGCGGCTGTCCCCACATGAGCCTGCAAGATTCCGACGGGTTTTGTTGGAGTTTCCACAATATATTGGTGGGCTTCACAGGTTCTGCACAAATCATTTTGTATTTCGCTTTATGTTCGCTTATGCTGATAGGGGCGGATGCGCGAGAGTGCTGAACGGAGCGGGGAATTTTGTGGCGGGCGAGGAGATGGCTGCGGCACGGACGAGCGGGAGTGCCTGCCGCCACACCAGGGAAAAGGGGCATAGTGCATTTTGGCTCACGCTCCACTGCGGTTAAGCGGGAGATCCTTCGCTTCGCCTGAAGAACGGCTGCGCTCAGGATGACACCGCAGTAAGAGGTGAGGTCAACCACTACCGAGGCGTGAAAAAACTTGGCAACTTCTGAATACACGATTAGCAGTCTGCCGGCGAATGTGGAGGCGGAGCGCTCGATTCTGGGGGCGGTTCTGCTGGACAACTTTGCTTATAACCAGGCGGCCGAGCATTTGCGGGTGGAGGACTTTTCGCTGGACTCGCACCGGCGGATTTATTCGCGGATGGTGGATCTGGCGGAGTCGTCGCGGCCGATTGACATGATCACACTGATCGAGGAGCTCGACCGGCACAAGGATCTGCAGGCGATTGGCGATGTGGCGTATGTGTCGAGCCTGGTGGAGGGGGTTCCGGAACGGCCGAGCATTGAGCATTACGTCAAGATTGTGCGCGACAAGGCGCTGCTGCGCGGGCTGATTCATGCGGCGAATACGGCGATTGCGCGGGCGGCGGATCAGGCGGACTCCGCGGAGGATGTGCTGAGCGACGCCGAGGCTGCGATTTTTCAGCTTTCGGAAAAGCGCATTGGACGCGGCTTTATGGGCGTGCAGGAAATTGTGCGCGAGTCGTTTGGCTCGGTGGACGCGCTGCTGCAGCGCGGGCAGCGGATTACGGGGCTCGCGACTCACTACAACGACTTGGATGAAATGACGAGCGGGTTGCAGCGATCGGATCTGGCGATTATTGCGGCGCGGCCTTCGATGGGCAAGACGGCGTTTGCCATGAACATTGCGGAGAACGCGGCCATCGAGGACCAGCAGGTGGTGGGCGTGTTTTCGCTGGAAATGTCGCGCGAGGCTTTGCTGCTGCGTCTTCTCTGTTCGCAGGCGCGCGTGGATGCGCACAAGATGCGGACCGGGTCGCTGTGGCAGGACGATACCAGAAAAGTTGTTCGGGCCATGGAGGAACTGGCGCACGCGCCTATTTACATCGACGATACGGCGGGAATTTCTTTGAGCGAGATGCGGGCGAAGGCGCGGCGGCTGAAACAGTCGGCGGGCAAGCTGGATTTGATCATCATCGACTATCTGCAACTGATGTCGGGCGGAGGGAAGCGCTACGAGAACCGCACGCAGGAAGTGTCGGCGATTTCGCGCGGGCTGAAGGCGCTGGCCAAGGAACTTTCGGTGCCGGTGATTGCGCTTTCGCAGTTGAGCCGCGCGCCGGAGAGCCGGGGAGGAGATCATCGTCCACAGCTTTCGGATTTGCGCGAATCGGGGTCGATTGAGCAGGACGCGGATCTGGTGATGTTTATTTTTCGCGAAGAGGTTTACAAGCAGGACGATCCCGATTTGCAGGGGCGGGCGGAGATCATTATTGCCAAACAGCGCAACGGGCCAACGGGGAGAATCCACCTGGCATTTCTGAAAAACTGCACCAGATTTGAGACAGTGGCGGAGGGCGGGCTGGCTCCGGAAGAGTGAGCGGCGAGGCGAGGGCGGGGCAGGCCGCTGCTCAGGTAAATCCTGTAGGAGCTTTAGCTTGCGCCGGGATTGCTGAATTGGAGGTTGGCCTGTGGAAAGCTTGTGGAATTGAAAACCGCTTGCAAAATTTCTTTCAGCAAAGGCCGACCGGCCGGTCTTTGCGGGAGTCAGGTTAAGGCTTTAAATGGCTGAGTAGTAACCAGTTATGCAATTCACACGGGATTAACACGGGGACACTCGGAGCCCGGCCCGATTCGGTACAACTTTGAGATTTGCACATCTGGACGTTTTAGCACCTTCGTTTTAGGCAGGATTTTGGGGGTTTCGTCAGAGGGCATTACACTTATTTCCGCGCCGCCATTTTGGCAAGTTCCCGCCACGTGATCAGCTTGATATTCTCTTGAATCAGAATGTCGCGAAATTGATCGCTGGCGAAAAAATCGAAGTCGCGCTGCCTCCAAGCCGAGCCCCAAGTTGACCGCTCCCTGGTAGCCGCCCGCAGTTCCTCATTGTCGAAACCGGGATGGATGACGAATTCGGTAACACCGGGCTTCAGGTTTCTCAGCGCGGAAACGTAAAATTCAACCCATTTTTCCGCCGGAACTTCGGGTCCGATCGTGATCGTATGATCAAGAACTATGTCGTTAGGACCGAGGCTCTGCTGCAGATAAGGATGATCAGCGAACCAATCTCTGGTGACGAAAACCGGTAACTTGTATTCATGAGCCAGTCGCAGCATCACGTCGAACAGTTCCTTCCCATTCATGATCAGGCGGTATTGATGCGAATCAAGGTGTGTAGGGCGAACCCCCATCGCCAGCGCGCGTTCGATCTGAGCGCGCAATTCGATCCCCACCTCGTTCGCGTTGATGTGCTGGTTGTGTTCCCAGTCATGATGGAAGTACCCGTCTTTATCCAGCAGACTGGGCACTTTGTCGGCGGGAGCTACCGGACCCCAACGGTAATAAACTCGCTCGCTGGTTAGCGTGAGATGGAGTCCAAAGTCTCCGCCGGGATGGGATTTCGCGTAGTCAGCGATCTCGGGGAACCACGGGCAGGGAACCATCAGACTGGCGGAGTTGACCGACCCACGCTCCAGAGTTTTCATGGCGGCGGCATTCACCGCGTGAGTTTCACCAAGGTCGTCGGCGTGAACAATGATCAGCTTTGTGCCGGGAGGATATCCCAGATGGTCCGCCAGGGTTTGCGCAGGGATTGTAAGAGGGGAAACAAATAGAAAATAACCAAGCAGCAACAAGGCGAATGGGAACCGGTCTATCTTCTCAAGGCGATCGCGATATGACATTCGAGATTACTCTACTGCGGGAGCCGGAAACTTTCCAGATCACTATTGATAACGGTGCCATAGGGCTCACAACAGCTACGAAACCTTCATTCGGGCGATAGCGCTCAAGACCCGGTCGATGATTGAGGGTAAAGGTGAGTCCAACGGGGAATCTGGGGTGGGAGAAGGGGCGCTAGTTTCTTTCAGGCCGATTTCTTTGCGGGCGGGTAGAACTCGATCAGCTTCCCGCGCTGTTGCGGCGGCGTCCACTTGACTGGCCTCCGGAATGTGCTCGGAATGTAGAACTCGACTACATTAGCCACAGGCCGGTCTCCTGCTTTCCTTCTTTCTTTACCGCTCTGGTCAGATCGGAACAGGAGGCTCCAAAGCCTTGCCACTCCCATCCGCATTGACAGCACACCGAATCGCACAATCGCAACTTTCTTAGGAGTGTTTTGCATAGCGCGCATGACCGCATCCACATAGTGTTCGCTCCACCCTAATATGGTGCCGATTCGAACCAGACCGTTTCACAGTGCCCAACCGTGCGCCCCTCGCCGTGGCGAAAAGGAACTCCAGCTCCGTTTCCATCACACCAACGCGCCAGACTCAGTTTTGAGTCGCGGGCGGCATGTTGATGAGCCCTGTCGAGTGCTGCCCAAGTACGAAACTAGGCCTGCCGAGAGCAGAAGAGAATGGCCCCTGAGTGCCAAGGGTCCGCGCCAACGGGCCAGGATCAGAGCTGTGCCGGTTCCGTGGCCTTCGACGAGAAGATCCACAGGGGTACTCAACTATCTCCGATGGACTGCCGATAGAAGCAGCGGGGGCTTATTCCGCCATGGTGACGACTGAACAATATGCGGCTTCGATTGTGGAGAAGTATCAGGTGATTCCGGGGACGGGATCGCTGCCGCATAAGGCGGCGGACGCGCTGATGCCGGCGCTGAAGGAGTGGGCGAACAAGTATCTGCTGGGGATTACGCTTTCGGGGGCGTATGCGCATAATACGGCGATTGCGCTGTCGTCGTCGGTGGACGTGCTGGTGGCGCTGAGCCCGATCCCGGATATGGAGATGAAGGCGGTGTTCTGGAATCTGTTTGAGTTT
>DATDGM010000160.1:0-21729 GCA_036522075.1 Candidatus Sulfotelmatobacter sp. | reverse complement strand
ACTTCGCAGTTTTCGCTGCGTCCTCAGCGCGCGTGCAGCGCAGCAGGCTCAGGAAGAAAAGAACCGCGCAAGAGCTTTTAGCGCAGAGATCGCGAGAGAACACGCGCCGAGATCGCTAAGAAAACCTTGAGACTAGCCGAGTCCCCAGTCGTTCGCGGCAGTGTTGACGATGGCTTTGCCGATCATGAGAGATGCCGTCGCAGCGGGAGACGGAACGTTGAGCACATGCAGCATTTTCCGCGAAGAAAAAAATTGGAAGTCGTCGACCAGCGTGCCGTCCGGTTTTAGAGCCTGGGCACGAACTCCGGAGCCTCCCGGAACCAAGTCTTCATCGCGCACCTCGGGAACCAGTTGTTGCAAAGCTTTCACGAACGCAGGTTTCGAGAATGAACGGCGGAATTCGTTCAGTCCACTGCGCCAATTATTTGCGGCCATGCGCCAGAAGCCGGGAAAGGCCAGGGACGAGGCCAAATCGCGCAGGCTTATGTCGGAGTGCTTGTAGCCTTCGCGTTGCAATGCGAGAACGGCGTTCGGGCCTGCGTCTACCGTCCCAGCTACGCGCCGGGTAAAGTGCAAGCCGAGAAATGGGAAACGCGGATCCGGCACGGGATAGATCAACGAACACACCAGAGATGAGCGCTCAGGCACAAGGTCAAAATATTCGCCGCGAAACGGAACGATCATGACACCCGGTTCGTCGCCGGCCATGCGGCAGATGCGGTCGCTGAAAAGTCCAGCGCAAGTGACCAGAAAATTCGCCGTGTAGGCCCCGCGCGCGGTTTCCACCACGATTTCATTCGCGGTGCGCTTGATGCCTGTGACCGGTGTCGAAGTAAGGATGGTTCCGCCCTGATCGGAAATCAATTCCGCATATTTCTCGGACACCCTGGCGTAATCGGCAATCCCGGTGGAAGGAACCACCAGAGCCTGAAGGCCTTGGGAGTGCGGCTCGATTTCCCGTAACTCTTCCGGCCCAATGAGGCGAAGTCCACTCAGGCCGTTGGCTTCGCCGCGCCCCCGCAGTTCTTCGAGACGCGGCAATTCCGATTCCGTGGTGGCGACGATCACCTTGCCGCACACTTTGTGTGGAAGTCCGTGCTCACGGCAGAATTCCACCATGGCAGCAGCGCCGGCCACGCATAGCCGGGCTTTCTGCGATCCGGGTTTGTAGTAAACGCCGGAGTGGATAACGCCGCTGTTGTGTCCGCTCTGGTGGCGGGCCACGCGGTCTTCTTTTTCTAAGACCAAGAGCCTGAGGCGGGGAAAACGGCGCGTGACCTCCAGCGCCACCGCCAGACCGACGATACCTCCTCCGATAATAATTACGTTGTAGCGGGTTTCGGACATTCAGGCTTGAGATGCGCGCTTGGCACAAAATGACGGCCAGCCGAGGAATGCAACCGAGAAGTCACACATGGATGATAGCGGGAACTCGAAGCTTTCGTCACGGCAGGACGATGAGGGTGACCGTGGTGCTGTGGCTGAGCGAACCGGAGACGCCGGTGACAGTCACTGTGTAAGTGGGCGCCTGAAGAGTCTGCACCGGAAGGGATCCGCTGGGGGATGAGATTCCTGCCGAGTCGCTGGCCGCGATGGAGAAGTTATAAATCTCGGGTGTTTGCGGAGTCGAGGGTAATAGTCCTGTAACCGCGAAAGTGGTGTTGGTCGGAGACGCGATCGACGTGCCGTTCTCGTAAACGGTGTACTAGGTGAGGCTGCAACCCGAAACCGTAGTGGATGGTGACCACGTTAAAGTTGTGCTGGTGCTCGTAGTCGACGATGATGCCAGGCCGGTGGGGACGGTGGGCGCAGCCGAGCAGCCTCCCCCGGGGCTGATCCCGGTGCCGCCTGCGCACGACAGGAGGGCTAGCGACAGAAGCGCGCCGATCAGCGATGCCGCCCCGCGCCGCTTCTTTTTGCCCGCGATGCCCCAAACAACCACGATTCCTGGCATCGTCAAGCCGAAGAGATAGAAGAAAAACCCCGCTTGTGGGGCAAGTTTGCGTGTACCCGGCGCCGCGGCCGCGGTCGAGATGCTCAACACCACGTCCGCTGCGTTACTGCCGGGCGTAACCGGGTTCGGCGTGAAGCTGCACTGGGCACCCGGGGGAAGACCGCTCGTGCAGGAAAGGCTGACCGCGTTGTTGAAAGATGTTCCCACTGGCTGAACGATCACGTTGTAAGGGCCGGCCGCTTGTCCAGCCGTCACAGTTATGGGAGCGGTTGAGGAACTGATGCCGAAGTCAGGAACGACCGTGAGCGCAATCACGAGATTGTGCGCGGGCGCACCCGTCGTATCCACGGTATTGATCTTGATGTTGTATGTGGCCGGTGTAGCATCATTGGGTACGTCGATGGTTGCAGTCATCGGAACTTGCGCGCCTGTCGCAACCGTCACCGGATTCGCCGGGCTCAGCGTGCAGATCGTGGCGGCAAGGGCACTGGCATCGCAAGTCGCATTGACTAAGCCGGCGTAGTAGGTAGAAGCAGCGATCGTGAGGCTGGCCGTGCCCTGCCCGCCGGGTACGAGGCTGAGAGTCTGCGGACCGGAGAGCTGGTAATCGCCCACATTGAACGGGATCGCAAGCGTGTGCGTGAGCGCGCCCGATACGCCCTGCACCGTCGCTTGATAACTGCCGGCGGCCAACGCGGTAGCGTTGATGGTCACAATCGCGCTAGCGGGGTATGAGCTGACGGATGCCGGAGCGATGCTGCAACTTCCATTTCCAGAAGTCAGGGAACAGATCAAATTGACGATACCGCTGAAACCGTTTTGAGAGGCAACGCTAATCGCTCCGCTCGTGTTGGTGCTGCCCGCCTTTACAACGGGGAAGCTACTCGGCTCGCTTAATAAGAAATCCGGCATGAGGACGGTGAGGGCAATCGTGAAACTGTGGCTCGGTGTTCCGGTCGTGTCTTGTGTATTGATTGTGATGTTATAGATGCCCGGTGTAGCGCCGCTAGGCACGCTGATGGTTGCGGTAAACGGCACCTGCGCACCCGCACTAACTGCCACGGACGCTGGGGTCAGCGTGCAGATCGTACCGGCGAGCGCGCTTGCATCGCAGCTGGCATTCACCCGCCCGGAATAGTATGTGGAGGCTGTAATGGTCAGGCCGACGGGGCCCTGTCCGCCCGGTAGAAGGCTGAGAGATGACTGGCCAGTGAGTTGGTAATCCGCCACGTTGAACGGGATCACGAGCGTGTGCGTGGTCGCGCCGAACACGCCCTGCACTGAGGCCTGATAACTACCAGCGGCCAGGCCTGTAGCGTTGACGGTAACTATGGCGTTGGTGGGGTATGTGCCCACCGATGTTGGAGCAACGCTGCAACCGCCGTTTCCAGAGTTCAAAGAGCAGTTCAGGAACACCGTACCCATAAATCCGTCCTGAGCCGTAACGCTGATCGTCCCGCCAGCGCCGCCGCCCGAATTCACCACCGGAAAAGTTCCCACCTCGCTCAGGATGTAATCGGGATTGGACAGGACAGTCAACTTGAACGAAGTCGAGACGGGTGCAGTGCCGCTCGTGCTCGCTTGCAAAGTCACGGTGTAACTGTTGGCGGCAGTTCCCGAGGGAACGACCACGCTGGCAGTCATGTTCACGGGATTGGACGATGTGGGATTGACCGTTGTGCCGGGCGTGAGATTACAGGTTGCTCCAGTAATGGGCACGGTGCAGGAAACCGTCACACTCTGATTGAATGTGCTCACCGCCGTAACCTGGAAGCTGACCGGGGAGGAGGTCGTTCCGTCGGGTACAGTCAACGAACCTGGCGATGGAGCCGAAATCCCAAAGCTGATCTCGTGCAGAACCAGGGCAGCGTTGTGCGCGAGGTTCGAGTCCGAGCCCTCGCCTTGCACGTTGAAATTGTAATCCCCGGCTGGACCGGCCGCCGTCACGGTGAAGGGAACCCCCGCGGCTGTCGGGATCAGAAGATTGGAGGGAGGCGTGCACGTTGGCGGCGGATTCGTTGTTCCGGCGACGCAAGTCAGCATCACCGTATTCGAGTATCCGTCGATCGCATAAAGTGTCCCGTTATAAGTGACAGGTTGGCCGGCAAAAACGGTTTGCGGACTGTTCGCGATCGAGATCTGAAAGTCGGGGATGGTATTTATGTCGAACTGCCAGACCCCGCGCCCATAAGTAGATGCGCGCAACAATTTCTGTCCGCTGGCCTTGAAAATTCCGAGTGCAGTAACCGCAACATTGGGCAGAAAGCCACTGGAACCACCGAGCGGGTTGGGAACCGGGCCCACCTCCGTCCAGGCCGGGCTGCTGATACCAGTGGCGAAGATTCCCACGTCGGTTCCGACGTAAACAGTAGTGCCGGGATCCACCACAACCACGTTGACCGGTGCATCTGGTAAGGCGTTCACACCCGTACCCGTGAAGTCCGCCCACGTAGCCCCGGCGTTGGTAGTTTGCCAAACATGCCCCGGGCCGCCCGTAAATCCCATCACCGTGACGTAAGCCGTATGTCCTGTCGGATCGGACGAATCTATGGCCACGCTTGAGATAGGGAACTGGTTAGGATTGATGCCCTGCGTGATTTCGCTGAAGGCAGACGGGCCTGCCGTGGCATTGGTTGTGACCCAGACGTTTCCGCCGGAGGGTGAAGACAGAGGGCCGTCAATCGGACCGAGTCCGTCGGTGGTGGCATAAATCACCAGGGAACCGTTGCTGTCGTTGGGTCCGCCCGACGCGACAGAGCGCACCAGGTTGACCTCGCCTCCGGAACAGGTGCCCGCGCCAAAGGTATCGAAGTTGGGGCTAAGAAGTGTGTAGCTGCCTCCCAGCCGTGGTCCGCGCCAAATGCGGCAAGTGCCAAGTAAAAGAGCGCTGGTGGACTGGGGGTCGAGAACATAAGGAAAGTAAAATGCGCCATCGTCGCCGCCGACATCGGCGCTGCCCACGACTGCGCTGAAACTTCCTTCGGTGCAATTGACGCCACTCGGACATTCCTGAATGCTCAAGCCCGCGGGCGGAATATCAGGATTGGACACAAAGAAATTCAACGGCGTAGTGGGATCAATGGCGTTGTAGCCGCCGTCGCCGCCATTCACGTTGATCCAGCTCAAGCTTGTGGTCGCCGAAGAAGTGGCCGGAGAGCCGTTATCCTGAGTTCCTCCTAACAGCGTATTCGGATCGCTGGGGTGTTGCGAGAAACTCACGAACTGGGTCATCGATCCCAGATTCTGGTTCAAGTCGTCGAATGCGTTGGAGCCCGAACACGAGCCGGAAGTCAGCCCGGAATAGCCGTCGAGAGCGCGATAGATGCCGCCGTCGTTGGCGAAATACATCAGATCATTGCCGGAGTCGCCCCCGGCGGAAGGAATCACGTAAGCCAGCGCATGCTGATCGGGATGCACGTGAGCCGGAGCCGCGATGGGCATGCACCCATAAACGTGCGTCAGGTTGATGAACCCGTTTGCACCGCACGTGGGGTTTGCGGAATTGATGGAGCACTTGAAGAGATTAATGGCGCCCGCGTAGAGATCCGTGGCCGCGGATCCGCTGGGCACGGCCAGCAGTTCCAGATTGTAGTAGCCTTGTTCCACGCCGCATCCGCTGTCGTCGCCGCAATTCGTAATTCCGGTCTCGTTAATCGCAGTCCAGGTCGAGCCGCCGTTCAGGCTTTGCCAGATGCCACCGTCCACCGGATTGCCCGAAGAATCGAGGGAGACGAACCAGACATACATTTCGTTGCGCCCAGGAACGATCGTGATTTCGCCGCGATAAATCGGGCAAGCTTGTTCGTTGGCGGTCGAGACCGGCGGGCAGGCGGTGGTGCTCAAAGAACTGCCGGGCTGAGTGGCGAGACGCGTCCAGGTGATGCCGTCAGGCGAGGAATAAAAGCCGTGGTAACGCACCGCCGCCAGAAAAGTCCCAGCCGTTGCGTTATAAGCCACCGCCGTCGCGGACGTAGCGTCGGTGGCGTGTCCTTCCGGATCGACCAGGGCGTTGTAGGTCCACGACTGGCCGGCATCGAGAGACGTGTAGAGGCCGCGGGTGGTCTTGGCGGTGACAGCGCCGGCCTCCACACCTTCGGAACTGGCCGCCATAGCGGAAACCACCGTGCTGGTGTGGGCCGAGCTGAAGGCCATGCGCGTTCCGCCCAGGCCGCTGAAAGAAAGCGCCCCGCCGTTCGCTGTTGAAATCTGCGTCCACGTGTTCCCACCGTTGGCCGAACGCAGAATGCCCAGGCCGAAATACGAATCGGCGGAGTTGTCCGCCTCACCCGTGCCCACCAGAATCACGCTTGTTGCGGGGTTGGTATTTCCCGGCTGGATGGCAATCGACCCCACCGACAGCGTTGTCTGATCGTCGGTGAGCGGCGTCCATGTGACGCTCGATGCGGTGCTGCTGGCGGCGTTCGTGGATTGCCACACACCACCTTGCGCGCCGCCGATAAAGACAGTATTCCCGCTCGGGTCAGCCGGGTCGATGGCGACCGCAGTCGCGCGCCCGGAAACCTCGCGATAGTCCTGTGTGCCGTTGCCCGAGGCATCCGATGCGAGAGGCATGGGCCCTAAAGGCTGCCAGGCATCCGAAGTGAGAGCCGATGGTTTCGGGTTGGCCCCTCCCTGGGCTAGCGCGGCCGCCGTGGCGATGCGGAGGGCCCGATTCTGCATCTTGAGTTCGTAGGCACGGTGCCGTAACTCTGCCGCATTCTTCCCAGGGATCACGCGCCCATGGAGGAACCACGCGTTGCGCTCGTGCTCGTGGTCGGTATCGGCGGCTGGTATTGCGCTCGCAGGAGAAGTTTGTTTCCCGCCCGGGCCTTGCGCCGCTGAGACTCTAATGAAAAGCAAACCGCTGAAAGCAACGATCAAGATTCGAGGAAAAATACAGAAAAACGGACGACGTGGCATAGGTGGCTGGCTGGCTCCAAGTCTGGCTGGAACCAAGTATTGAGACCGAGGAAGCGGGAAGCAACCGAAAGCAGCACAATATTTCGGGAATGGACCACTTTGGGAATCGGCGCCCTCCGCCCTGTACAATCGTTTTCGCCCATTTCCTTGGCCAGCCTGGCGCCGTACGGAGGGCAGTCACCAGCATGAAGCGTCGAGTTCTCCTTTTCCTGCCTGCGGTTGTTTTTCTCGCGGCAAGTTTGTGCATCTTGCCGGTTCTCTCAGCGGCTGAAGCGGGATCAAAACAAATCACCGTCGCGGCGGCTGCGGACCTGAGCATCGCTCTCCAGGAAATCGCCGCCAACTACGAAAAGCAGTCGGGAGTGCAGGTGAAGCTGTCATTCGCCGCGTCTGGAGCGCTTACCCAGCAAATTCAGAACGGCGCTCCATTCGATCTCTTCTTCTCCGCCGACATGGACTATCCCCACCAACTCATCGCTGCGGGCGATGCCGACGCCGCTACGCTCTATCGCTACGCCGTGGGGACTCTCGTACTCTGGGCGCCTTCCGCGTCGCCACTGGACATTGCGAATCAGGGCGACAAGGTTCTGCAAGATCCTTCGGTGAAGAAGATTGCCATCGCGAATCCGCAACACGCGCCCTACGGCCGCGCTGCTGTTGCTGCTCTGAAATACTTTGGAGTTTACGAACAGGTGCGGGACCGGATCGTGATGGGCGAAAATGTTTCGCAAGCTGCGCAGTTCGTGGAGTCAGGCAACGCGCAGGTGGGGTTTATTGCATTGGCTCACGCCGTTCCCATGGCTATGCGAGGCGAGGGAAAGTTCTGGAAAGTTCCGGCGGAGGCATATCCCGCGCTGGATCAGGGTGTGGTTGTGGTCTCGCACTCGCCGCATAAGCGCGAAGCGGCGGCATTTGTGGACTACATCAAAACGAACGCTTCGGTGGAGGTTTTCCGCCGTTACGGCTTCACCGTTCCTGAGCAGAAATAAGCAAGAACTCATGTCCATCGACTGGCAAGCATTTTGGCTGACCTTGCGTTTGGCGCTGATCGTCTCCGCGTTATTGTTTATTATCGGTCTGCCCATCGCTTATTGGATTTCGTTTTCCCGCTGGCGCTGGAAGTTTCTGGTGGAAGCCATCGTGGCTATGCCGATCGTGCTCCCACCCACGGTGCTTGGTTTTTACCTGCTGGTAGCGCTCGGCCCCCGCAGTCCGCTGGGGCGCTGGTGGATCTCGCTCACCGGCCATACCTTGGCCTTCACTTTCACTGGACTGGTGATCGGCTCGATCCTCTACAGCTTGCCTTTCGCCGTGCAGCCCTTCGCTGCGTCATTTTCCAGTATCGACCGAAGACTGATTTCGGCCTCGGCCACGCTTGGCGCATCGCCGCTGAACACTTTCTTCCGGGTGACGGTTCCGCTTTCCAGGCCCGGGCTGATTACCGGTGCGGCCTTGACCTTTGCCCACACCATGGGCGAATTCGGAGTCGTGCTGATGGTGGGCGGCAACATTCCCGGGGTAACGCGAACCGTTTCGATTGAAATTTTCGACCAGGTGCAAGCTGCGAACTACGCCACGGCGAATGCCACCGCCCTCCTCCTGCTGGTAATCTGCTTTGCCATGCTGGCGATTGTTTACGGCTCGAACCGCCGGAGTTGGCCGATTACGGCTATCAATGGGCCCAGATAAAACAGAACGAGGCGGTACAACCTCCGTTTCCGCTCCGCCCGCTGCAGACGCACATGCGGTGGGCGGCACGCTGCGCGTGCAGGTGCGCAAACAAATCGCGGAATCAGGCTTTTTGCTCGATGTAGAGTTCAACGCTGCCCCCGGCTTCACCATTCTGTTCGGCGCTTCCGGAGCGGGCAAGACCACGCTGCTCGATTGCGTGGCCGGGCTTATCCCACCTAACTCCGGACGCATCGCCATAGGCGACCGCGTGTTGTTCGATGCGGCCGCGCGCATTCAACTGCCGGCTGAGCGGCGCAAAATCGGCTACGTGTTTCAGGACCTTGCGCTCTTCCCACACCTTACCGTCGAAAAGAACGTTGAGTTTGGCCTTTCCAATGTACCGCTCGGCGAACGCAGACGGCGCACCGCGTCGATTCTCTCTGCGCTCCGCATTCCGCATCTCGCCGGCCGCCGCCCGAACGAGATTTCCGGTGGAGAGCGCCAACGCGTGGCCCTGGCGCGGGCGCTCGTGACCGACCCCGTCATCCTTCTGCTGGACGAACCGCTGGCCGCGCTCGATGTCGCCACGAAGTCGCGAATTATCGACGATCTGCGCGCCTGGAACGAAACCCATCGGGTTCCGGTTCTTTATGTCACTCACAGCCGGGAAGAAGTGTTTGCGCTCGGAGAAAGTGCAATTGTCCTGCATCATGGACGCATCCTGGCGACGGGCACGCCGCACGAAGTGCTGAGCGCGCCGCAGCAGGAAACCGTTGCCAATCTTGCCGGATTCGAAAACATTCTGGATGCAAACGTCGAATCCCTGCACGCCGATCGCGGCACTATGACCTGCCTGCTGTATCCGAGCGAATCCGGAAAGCCATCTCCCGGAGAGGCGCCTCACGCGAAGGCGACGGTAAAGAAGACACCACCCAAGCTCGTTCCCCTGGAGACGCCCCTGGTACGCGCCGAGGTTGGATCTTGGTTACGAGTTGGCATTCGCGCCGGTGACATTCTTTTGGCCATTGTTCCGCCTGTAGGGTTGAGTGCGAGAAACGTGCTTGCCGGTCGCTTAGTCTCACTCGAGCGGCGTGACGTGATGATCTCTGCCAGGGTCGATTGTGGCGTGGAACTGGAAGCTCATCTCACCTTGGCCGCGCGCGATTCCTTGAAACTTGAGGCCGGGCGCGAGGTGTGGCTGGTTATCAAAACGCACTCGTGCCATCTCATGCAATCCTGATTACGCAAAGAAGAAGTTCTTTGACCTCCTTTTGGCATGTTTTTAACAACCGGTACCTTTCCTCCTGATAGTGCGCGTTTCAAAGCCCCGGAGGACTTTCCGATACGCACGCTACGGCCAGCCACATTGGGTTTCAACCTGCGAATTGTGAACACGGCAGGCTCTACCGTTGGGATCTGACGACAAATAAATGCCGGAAAGGGTCACGCTTTCCGGCGGCATCGGTGAGGCCTATACACCAACACTGATCGGCGCGGACGACACGGTGTACGCCATCAACGACGCGGTTCTGGATGCGGTTGGAAAATAGGCTGGGAGACGGCAGCTTGCAAAGGGGCGGCGGCCGAAGCTTCCTCGTATGCAGTGCGGTCCATCTCGATGATGGCGAGCCACTGTCCCTTGCGCTGCTCTGAGAAGACGATGCGCCCGCCCAGAATTCGAGCTATCGCAGCCGGAGGTAAATCGCGATGGAAGCCGAAGAAGCGAGTTTTCAGCTCTTCCCATCGTCGCGAATGGCCCAGCAAATCCCGCGCTGGTTCATATTTGGTCGAGAAGACCAGCGCCACATCAAAGTTGGTGCGGAAATCGGCGGCCGAGAATACTTCGTCCGCGGAGAAGTCTTCGATGCGCACCACCCGCATGGGGCGCGTAATGTAGCCCAGCCACGGCTGGGTTAGTTCTTCCGACGCCGGCCAGGCCGTCAACACCCGTGCCATGGGATTGCGCGCCTCCAGAAATTGCTCGGCCTCTTCATGCAAGTGGATGTAATCGCGATATGCCAGATTGTCTTCCAGCGAGAATCCGTAAGGAGGATTCCAAAACCACGCCGCCACGAAGGCCAACCAGACAACGGCCATCGCCGCCGGCCACATGAGCACCCGCCGCCATAGCGTCGATACCGCTACAATCATTACCAGCGGAATCACCGGCAGCAGGTAACGCGCCAGCACCGCGCCGCCGATCAATGCCATGGCGAAAACGTAGGCGGCCACCAGCACCAGAAAAACCATCTGAACGGGGATGGCCATGCGGCGACGCGGTATGCCGTTGCCGTCGAGCGGCGGCAGAAACATGGCCAGCAGCATGGCCAGCGTCAGCACCCACAAATGGAGATAGCCGAACACCTGCCAGAGTCGCAGTCCGAGGGCGAGCACGAAGCGAACCGGATTGAGCGTGGCGGAGACGTTGTAGCGAAAGAATTCGGGATTGCCAAATACGTATCCAGTTCGGCTGTAATGGTACGCGTACCACGCCATCAGGGGCAGAAGCGGAATCAGCAGGCCGGCCAGAAGCCTGGTTGCGGGCGGCGTTGCGCGCTGTCTCCACGGATTCGCTGATGATTCTGGAGTAGCACGTGAACTGGCACTCTCGAGCCGGCGCACCAAACGCAGAAAGATCTCCCACGCGAGCAGCGCCAAGGGCGCCAGGATGGCTGTTTCCTTGGCCAGAGCGGCCAGCGAGAACCACAGGGCCAACCAGAAAACGCGGCCCTCCAGATAGGCGGACAATCCCCAAATCGTCAATCCGGCGGCCGCCAAATCTACGTTCGCCATGGAGCTCTGCATAAAGAAAACCGGGTAGAGCGCTGTGCAGAGCGTGGATGCGACCGCGACTTGCAGATTCGCCACCCGCTCGGCCAACCGGAAGACGCCCAATAGCGAGAACGCCGCTACCACCAGCATGGCCGACCGCGTCACCAGAGGATCGTACGCCGCCAGCTTCCACCACAGCGCCAGCCAGCAGAGCGCCAGAGGCGGATGTGCGTTCGAAACGGTGGTATGCGGAATCAGGCTGCCGCTCAGCAGAATGTCCCGAGCTGCGGGAACGTAGTAACCCGCTTCATCCCAGAAGTAAGGCAAGCGCAGCAGAGGCGCATGGAGCAGAAAAATGAATGCGAAGATGGCGGCAAATACCAGAGCGGGGTGCGGCTGGTAGAAAATTGCACTACGTTCGTCTGGTTCCCGGCCCTGTGAACCCGCGCTGTGCGTCGGACTCGACCTGTGCATCCACGCAGTAAGCGCGCGCCGAACGGCCACCCTAGTGCACCGGCCCGCTCGAACCCATGCGCGGGTCGAGCTTGATCTCTCCAAAGGCGCTCTCGTAGCCGGCGACATTTTGCTGCAACAGTCCGAGCAACGCCTTAGCCTGCTGCGGACTTAGATAGATTCCCTGAAAATTGCGGATTTCCACCTGGGTTTCGGTCTGCTGTTGCAGGGTTCCGAAAACCAGGAAGAAGTCCCATATGTTGACCCGCATTTGCACGCTGTTCGCGTAGCTCTCCCGGTAGTCGGGGCTGCCCACCAGCTTCACGTTCGGTTGCATTGGATTGCTCATAGCCACGCAGTGTAATGAGTTTTGCAGCCCAAAGGGAAGGCCGGGTGGCCGGAAATCTCGTCTTTAATTTTGTCCTGGGCTAGAATCCTCCCGCCGTTCGATGACAAAAACCGTCAATCCTTGATCGTTTGTGGCGCTGAGCGGCGCCTGGTACCAGCCAAAACTGCCTCATTTTCTTAGTGTTTATTGAAAACAAACGACTTATCTCGCTGCCGATAGTGACTTTCGGGGGATACCCATGTGGCTTTGAACGTGCGATAACAGTTCAGGTATTCGACTGGGAAGGTTGAGTGAGGTCCTTATGACCCAACAAGCTAATGCCGGAATGGAAGAAATCGTTCTACCGGAAAACTTGCTCCCCTTGGGAAGCATTCTGGGACAAGGAGTTACGCCCATGGACGTTTCCATGGTGCTGGCCAAGATCTTTTGCGTGCAATACACAGAAGTGGCCCTGCTGCGGTTAGAAAGCGGCCTGCTGCGGTTTGTTTTCCCCGAGCACCTGCGCACCACGGGGGCGATCCCGCTTTCCAGCAAAGCCGTTGCCGCCCACACCGCGTTGAGCAAGAAGGCCGAGATTTTCAACAATTTTGCCCGGGTAAAGCATGCCAGCATCTTTGAGACGATCAAGCCCAGCGGAAACGGCGACTATGAAGAAGTGGCCCCCAATCCCATTCAAAAACTGATGTCGGTTCCCATCATGGATCAGGACTTGAATGTAGTGGGCGTGATTCAGATTTCCCGCAAAGCTTTGGACGCCGGCATGACCCAGGACTTCAGCCGCGAGAACTTGCACGATCTGGAACTGGCCGCCGGAGTGCTGGCGTCGTCGCCAGCCATCATGTCGAACTGAATGTTTTGGCTACCCCCTACAAAATGAAGACGGCCCCGATTGGAACCGGGGCCGTCGTACTTTACTACCGCTTCGAAAGAAGGGGGACCGAGATGACCAGAGCAAACCCGGGGCCGCGTCCCAAGCCAAGACTTCGCCGAAGACCGAGCCTAACCGCTGGCCATTGGAGAATCGATAGACCACGACGCTGTCGTGATTGCTCTCGATAAGAGCGAAATCGCCAAAGGCCCCTGGCCGGAAGCGAAATGTTCGACCCAAAAGTGAGAGAAGTGAAAAGCGCTTCAAGCTATGGTGCGAAAGGGGGGACTCGAACCCCCACGGTTTTACCCGCCAGATCCTAAGTCTGGTGCGTCTGCCAATTCCGCCACTTTCGCACGCTTTACTTTCAAGTTACCGGAAGGGACGGGATTATTGCAGACAAAATTGTAGACGGTTCCAACAGGCTGATCAATCAGCGTTTCGCCAACCAACTACACGCAGGGAGCCTCGCCCTGCGCAAACGGTTCCATACAATGTATTGAGACGCAACCGGAGGACAACGCAGATCGGCGCAGGGAAGTCAGCCGGTGCAGATGACTGGTGAGTGGGTTTTAGGAGTGGAAAGGTAGGAAACGCCGCCGGCGCCGCTGCGGGGCTCGGGATCCGGCCCGCGAACATCCAACCCGCGAACATCCAACCCGCGAACATCCAGCCCACAAACACGTCTCCGCAGGCGCGAAACCTCGGCAGTCTCGCCCTTCGGGCGCTCTGAACCAGGACGTTACTGGACTTCGTTCAGTTTCTGGTAAATGTACATGCCGGTGAGCAGGAGCAGGAATACTCCAGACCCAGCCGCGAACACGCGGAGTGGGAGGGTCAGGCGGTTGACCTTGACCAGCAGCTCCGTCTGCTCATCTTGCATGTGCGAATTCGCATCATCGAGAAACAACTGGTCATCCTCATGCATGGTGAGCGTGCTGCGGTAGATCAGCAGCAGGATCAGGCCAATCGCGAAAACGCCAAAGACGATCGTTACCATTGTCAGAGTCGTCATAAACCACCTCGGGCAGAGTCCACTCAGCTTCTCAGGGGGTGCGGCACCGAGCGCCACATCGGGCTCTGGGAAGCCCTAATGCGGACATTATAGCCCTGAAATCAAGCGCCCTATGCAAAAATAAAGCGGGTTTACATCTTAGAAATTGTAGGCTGGCCCCAAAAGCGACTTTCTCCCTTCCCGGTCATCAAATCAACTGGTTACCTGACTGTGCTGCGACGGGCCCGAACATTCGGGCTTCCCGCTGAGCGGAGTGTATTTGCTATAATACAAAAGGCCTTAGAGCCGAGGAGATTAAAGACATGGCCACTACGACTGTCCCGGAAGTAACCAAGAAGGCTGCTCCGGTTACCCTGACTGCGAACGCGGTTTCGAAGGTGAAAAGCATCATGGGGCAGCAAACCCCGGTTCCCGCTGGTCTGCGCATTGGCGTGGTGGGGGGAGGCTGCTCGGGGTTCTCGTATTCGATGCAGTTCGAAAATGCTGCCGGAATGATGGATAAGACCTTCGAAATGGACGGACTGAAGGTGTTCGTCGACGCGACCTCGGTCATGTATTTGAACGGCTGCGTGGTCGATTATGTGGAGACGCTGGAAGGCGCAGGCTTCAAGTTCGAGAACCCGAACGTGAAGAGCACGTGCGGCTGCGGATCGTCGTTCAACGTTTAGCGTGGAAGTTGGCGGGTGGAGTTTCGCGCGCGCGGCGTGATTCTTCGCTGCAGTTTTCGGGAATCAAAACGGTCTTATCGTCAGTTTACGATGAGGCCGTTTTTCTTTGTGTGGCCGAAGTCTGCGTACGTTCTTATTGGCAGCAAGATGCGGCTTAGCAGCTGCGGAAAAAGTCTTATCGTGGCGAGGACTGCGACCACTGGGGCTGAAGCCCGACCAATTCTAAACGACTCACGCGGCCTCTTCGACAAGCTCAGGGCAGGGTCTGAAGGGTCGCTCTTCCACGTTGCGCCGAATTCGCATGGTTTTCCGCAACCTCTTAGAGGAATCAGACTTGTTACTGCTGCTGTGGGTTTGAGCTTGGCGGAGGTGTGGGGGTTGACGGGTTCGAGTTCGATCCCCCGAAACTGGAGCCGCCGAAACTCGAATTGTTCCCCATCCCCGGGGACGAACTGAACGGGCTGCTGTTTCCGGGTTGCCCGTTCTGTCCGGGTTGCCCCGGTTGCCCGGGCTGCAGGGGATTGTTGGCGAACATTGTTATGGTCTGGTTCGGGCCCTTAATCAGGCCGCCGCGGTCGGTGGCCGGATCGTAGACGAACTGCCACTGGTCGTATTTCCGTTTGTGGTCGAACTCGCGGATGCCATCTTTCTTGCTGATGCTGATTACTCCCACGATGGGGCCACCGCCGAAAACCTGGGAGGAAAGCTTGTTGCCAGAGGCGGATAGTCCATTCTGGTTCTGGTCAGACAGACCGGGGCTCGCTGCAGCGGAAGGGTCGGAAGAATCCGCGGTCCCTTGACTTGGGGAATCCTGGCTTGAGGAATCCTGATTCGAACCTGGCGCATTTCGCGAGTTGGACCCTAGGCCATTCGACCCGCCGCCAAATCCGGCAGATGACCCGAACCCGGAGGCACCACTCAGTCCATTTCCGCCGCCATTCAGCCCGCTAGCCCCACCGATGGGGTTCGCGCCGGGAATGCCGCCGCCGCCGAGCAGGTTGCTGAGCGTGAGCTTGGCTTCGCCGTAGTGCAGCAGCTTAAAGTCTTTGCCCGTAATTGGATCTTTGTAACGCTTGCGCAGGAAGCGCTGATTGTTGGCGCTTTCCAGATCTTCGATCTTGGTGGGGTAGCGGCCGAATTTTTTGTAATAGCTGCGAATGGCGCGTGCATATTGCACTCCGCGATGAATCATTTCCTCTTCGCGGTCGCGCTTGATCTCGAACGCAACGGTTTGCACCACCGCTCCGGCGGCGATGATCATGAGCGCGACGATGAGAAGCAAGGTGAGCAGAACGTAACCCCGCTCGCTGGAATCGCGGCGCCGCCGGCGGGGTGCACGGTAAGCTCCCGTTGTGTCGGGGTGCGGTGCTGGCGAGTGGTTCCTTCTTTTCGCGGCCATCTTCAGTTCTAGCTCGGAGTCAGCTGGATAATTTGCGGTGGCCCGCTGCCCACTAGGTCCTGAATCTCAACCGAGGCGGCCGAAATGTGCACGACCTTGTAGCGGCGGTCGACGATTTCGCCCTCACCGGCGATAAAGACGTCCTGATCTTTCGCGAGGAAAATCTTTTTCGGCTCTCCCGGCCGGCTGGCGAAGCCGAAAAATTTGAGCGGGATCGGTTGTGCGGGTGGCGGCGGAGGCGGAGTGTAGGTGTGGTCTTCCGGCGTGCTGCCTGGCGCCGCACCGTTTCCCCGCGGAGTTGGAATCGGGTCGTCCGCCTGCGAAACGAAAATGTTTCTGCCCGAGCCTTCGTACTTGGTCTGTTCACTGAAGGCCAGCAACTTCAACTGCAGGGTCGGGTCAAGATTCTCGGTGCGGTTCTTCTTCGAATTTTTTTCGTGCAGTCCGGGCGCGACGCGGGACGACAATTGCGTGATCGGCTGCGAGGCGGAAACCGGGGTAACGCTGGGTCCCATAAAGAATGGGACAACTTCGTAGACGATGGCAAAAATCGCCACCACGCCGAGCCCCAGTGCCCAGGCCATCGTCTTCTTATTTTCAGTTCCCAGTTTCACTGCGCTCCCGCCCTCAAGTAGGTTTCCAGTTTCATCTTGAGCTTGACCGGCCCAGTTTGTTCGCCTGCCAGTTCCACGCTGCTGATGATGAAGAACGTATTGTCCCGTTCCAGCGCATTGATGAAGCGGGCGAGCGAGCTGTAGTTGCCGGCCAGGTCCGCTTCTAACTCTACCGGCTGCAGGCCGCCCGGCCCAAGATCGCTGTGCTTGTATTGCACCTGCTCGATCGCTACGCCATCAGCGCTGGCCACTTTGCCCAGTTCAGAAACGAACTGTGAGTTCTCGGTGGGCAGCCGCTTGCTGTAGAACTCGGCAATCTCCTGGCGCGCCAGCACAACTTTGTGCGGCAGATCTTTGAGTGGTTCCACCTGCCGCGTTTTGGTGGTGAGTTCCGCCTGCAGGGTATGCATCTCCAGCAGGCGCGACTCCGCCGAACCCACCAGGGGAGAGAAGAATAAGATCGCCGCCAGCACATCCACGCCCAGGATGATGAACAGAGCCGCCCGAATATTCTTACGGGTTTGCCGCAGGTCTGCCATCAGGACTTCCTCCCTTTGCCCGGCACTTTGGAAGGCTCAGTCTTTTTGGGCGCGGCGCTGACCGGAGTTGGAGTAGCGTCGGCAAACAATTCCGGCACGTAGATCGCGGCCAACTCGAACTGCACGGTGTCCCCGCCCTGGGACTGGGCGACCGCCTCTTTTTCGATCGAAGTCTGGGTGAAGCGGCGCGATTGTTCCATCCGGTGGGCCAGTTCGATGGCGCGATCGCGGGACTTTCCGGCCACGGTCATCTTCACCGCCAACTGGTTGTCATCATCCAGTTTGGGCTGGATCGAAACCAGGTGTACGCCGGGCGGCATCACCTTTTCCATATCTTCGAGCAGCCGGGTCCAGGAAAAAGCTTTGCGTTCGATCAGAGAGTTGATGATCTTAGACTCGTCGCGCGTGGTGCGGTTCTCGGGGCGATTGAGAAAATCTTCGGCTTCCGCGCGGAGTTGATCGCGCTGCTCGATTTTCGCGCGCAAGTCCGCAATCGTCGCTCGGTCGCGGCGCGCGTTGTTCCATCCGGTAATGGTGCTCGCGAGCAGCGCCAGTGAGAGAATGCACGCGACCGCAAGGCCCGTGCCCCAGCGCATCCAGAATTCGTGAGCATCCTGGTAAGGCCGGCTGGCGAGATTGATATCGAGACGCATAAATTCATTGACCAGTGACCAGTGAGCAGTTGCCAGTGATTCCTTAGGGATCGCTGGTCACTGGCCACTGATCAGTGCCTTTAAGAAACCAACGCTCCTACCACTCCCGCCATTTGCCAGCGCGGCACCGACGCGCCGGCGGCGATCCCCACCTGCGACGAGGCGACCAGATCCTGAACCTCGGCACCCGTTTGTGATTGCAGAGCCACCGCCAGGCCGCCGGTTTCGGGCACGCCCGCCACGTAGATCTGCTCAATATTCAAATGATAAGTGTCCTGAAAAAAAACCACCGAGGGATAGACCTCCTCAGCCAGTTGCTCGCCCGTGATGGCGAAACCGCGCGTGTTCTCGACCGTGCGGAACAGCTGCAGCTGGCCTTCGTTCAGAATGGCGATGCTGGTGGTATTGGCATCCACTTTTACGATCAAGGTTGGGCGCTGGCCCTGCGCTGCTCCTAGCGCGGCAAGCATGGAAGGCAGCACCACTCCGGGACTGAAGCCGGCGCGGTCAAACGCCGCTTCATAGTCTTCAACCACATTGGCCAGCGCGACGGCTGCCACCACACGCACTCCATCGACATATTTTTGCGCATGATAGGAAACCTTGGCCTTCTCCACGTCGAAGGGCAGGGACTTTTTCAGGCGAAACCGAACCACGCCCAGAGCCTCTTCCGCATCCGACGGAAGGGTATCGAATTCCACCAGCATCACGCGCACTGCGGCGTCCGGGACGATGGCGATCACGTCGCGCGACCGACCGGCCACGCCACTGAGCGCGGCCTCAATTCCTGCTCGCACTGCGTCGCGCTGGCGCAGATTGGTTTCCATCAAGTCCGGAACTACGCTGCCTGGGGCCAGTTGGCGAACCACGCAAGCCTCGAGATGGCCGCTTTTCTCGCCCAGTCGCCCGGCGAGAATGCGGTCCGCGGCGATTTCGCAGGCCAGCTTGGGTTTGGATGTGCCTGAACTTAAACTCATTTCCTGACGACGCCCCGTGTATTCATCCTAATCTACAAATGAGAACCTTTGCCGCGAAGAAATGCAAGAGCCGAAAGGCAGTGGCCAGTGAACATTGATCAGAATTCTGCAATCCGTGGTCTTCACGGGCCGCTGATCACTGATCACTGATCACTGCCCACTGACCACTAACCACTGCCCACTGCCTCTCTACCGCATGGCCTCGATGAAGGTGACTTTGTTGATCTCTTTCAGCGTGGTCATGCCGAGCCGCACTTTATCGAGCGCTGACTCGCGCAGGAAGCGCATGCCTTCTTCGCGGGCAGCGCGGCGAATTTCTGAAGTCGGCTTCTTGCCCAGAATCATCTCGCGGATGCGGTCGCTCAAATCGAGCAATTCGTGAATCGCGGTTCGGCCACGGAAGCCGGTGCCGGCACACTCGATGCAGCCCGGGCCTTCATATAACGGAACCTTCGACCACTGCGCCGGGTCGAGGCCGCTGGCTTCGAGAACATCCGGCGGATAGTGCACCGGGGTGCGGCAGGAATCGCAGATCAAACGCACCAGGCGCTGCGCCAGAATGCAGTTCAGCGCGGAAACAAAGTTGTAAGGCTCGACGCCCATGTTCAGGAAGCGCCCGATCACGTCGACCACGTTGTTGGCGTGGACCGTCGTGAAGACGAGGTGACCGGTGAGCGCCGACTGAATGGCAATCTGCGCGGTTTCGGCGTCGCGGATTTCGCCGACCATGATTTTGTCGGGGTCGTGGCGCAAAATCGACCGCAAGCCGCGGGCGAAGGTCAGGCCCTTTTTCTCGTTGACCGGAATCTGCGTAATGCCGCGAAGTTGGTATTCGACCGGGTCTTCGATGGTGATGATCTTGTCTTCGTCGGTCTTAATCTCGTTGACAGCGGCATAAAGAGTGGTGGTCTTGCCGCTTCCAGTCGGGCCCGTCACCAGCACCATGCCGTAAGGCTCTTTGATGTAGCGGCGGAAACGGCGCAGGTCATCTTCATCGAAGCCGACCACGTTCAGAGTCAGCGTACGGAACTTCTCGCTCATCGACTCTTTGTCGAGCACGCGGAGCACGGCGTCTTCGCCGTGAATCGAAGGCATGATGGAGACACGGAAGTCGATGGCGCGGCCGTTGTATTTCACGCGGAAGCGGCCGTCCTGGGGCACGCGGCGTTCGGAAATATCGAGCTCGCTCATCACCTTGATGCGTGAGATGACGGTGGAGTGGTGCTCTTTGCCGATGGGCGGCATGGCCTGCGTGAGCACGCCGTCGATGCGGAACTTGATGCATACGGAATCGTCGCGGGTCTCGATGTGAATATCAGAAGCGCGGCGCTGCAGGGCGGTGAAGATGGTGGTATCGACCAGGCGGATGATGGGGCTGGTGTCGCCCGTGGCCGTGAGCTTGTCGATGCTGAGCGTTTCCTCGGCGCCCGTGTTCTCGTCTTCGCGGATGATCTGGAAGCCTTCGCTGGCTTCTTCGAGAACGCGTTGCGACTGCTCGGTCTTTTTGAGGATGTCGTCGATCTGCTTCAGGGTGGCGACTTTGGTGAGGATGCGCTGCTTCAGCAACAGGCTGATTTCGTCGATCATCATCAGCTGGCTGGGATCGGCGATGGCGATGGCCAGTTTGCCGTCGGGTGTTTCGTCGAGCGGCACGAATTTGTAGCGGAACATCAGCTCGACGGGGATTTTCTTGAACAGCTCGTGATGCAGTTGAAAATCGGTGAGGTCGACGAATTCGAAGCGATAGCGGCGGGCGAGATCCTGCGCGCGTTCGAGATCGGTGACCGGGTTACCGGTGCTAACCAGTTGCCCGCCGTTGCCGCCGTTGACGAAGATGGATTTTTTTTCTGCCATGGTCATGTTGCTACGTTTTCTGCGCGCCGGACGTTGCCAGTGAACCCCAGGTCAATGGACCCCCAGTGTAAAGATCGGCAAATACAACGAAATCAGTACTGCACCCACGAAAATCGCCATGACGATCAGGATCAAGGGCTCGATCAGCGCCAAAGACGCGCTCAATGCGGTCTGCACATCTTCCTCGTAGAACTCGGCCACCGAATTCAGCATGGCTGGCAAAGCGCCCGTGGATTCGCCCACTTCAATCATTTCCACGGCCAGATCGGGGAAGATGTTTTGTTCTTCCAGGCTGCCGGCCAGGCCCTGGCCCTCCCGCACGCGGACACTGGCCCGCATCACACCCTTTAGGATGCGGCGGCTGGTCATGGAGGAGCCCGCCGTTTCGAGCGCCGGCACCAGCGGCAGGCCGCCTTGCAGCAGCGTGGCAAGCATGCGGGAGAAAGCCGAGACCTGGTGCTTCAGGCGGATGTCGCCCACCAAGGGCAAGCTCAAAATCACGCGATCGATGCGGTCGGCGCCGCTGTCGGTACTTTTCCACCGCCAGAGCAAAAGGCCGCTCACGACCAGACCGATCAGCGCGAAGGGAGCATATTTCTGCGCGTTCTGGCCCACGGCCAGCATGAACAGCGTGATGGAGGGCAGCTGAGCATCCAGGCTATTGAACAGCTCCGCGAACTTGGGTACTACGTAGGTGAACAGGAACGTCACCATGATCAGCACGACGCTGACCAGCAGCGTGGGATAAATCAGCGAAACTGCCAGCTTTTTGCGGAAACTTATGGACAGGCGCTGGAAGTTGATGTAACGGGTAAGGACTTCGTCGAGGTTGCCGCTCTTCTCGCCGGCCATCAGCGTGGTGGTGTAAATCTTGGGAATGATGCCCTGCGCGGCGAAGGCGTCAGAAAGCAGTTCGCCGCCGCGCACGCGTTCACGCACATTTTCAAGGATGGTGCGCAAGTAGGGATCCTTCTGGCGTTTAATCAGCAGTTCGAGCGCATTCAAAATGGGCAGTCCGGCTCG
>DATDGM010000159.1:0-33571 GCA_036522075.1 Candidatus Sulfotelmatobacter sp. | reverse complement strand
AAAAATCCGTGCCGCCCGGTGAGGAGATAACCTTCAAGCATTCCCTCCAGGGTGTGCTCGCTCAGCATCTCCATCACGCGGCCGTCGGGGGCGAGTTCGCCGCCGTCTTTGTCGTCGGGGAAATATTCCTCGATCCAGAATTTCTTGCTTGCAGCGTAAATCGCCTCAAGCTTGTTGGAAGTGGTTTCATCGGGTCCGAAGACACGGAAATTGTTCATGTTCAGCTTCATCGTGTCGCGCAGGAACGCGCCGAGCGGAGGCGTATTCTCGACCAGAGTTTTTCCTGGCTTCTCGACCTTCGGTCCGTACTCACGAAAATCCGGAAGCCGCAGATTCTTCTTGAGCCGCCCTCCATTGGCGTGAAGATTCGCGCTCATTCTACGGTGCCCCGCGGGACCCCATTCTCTGAGCAGAGCAGCCAGCTTGCCGTTTCCATCGAAGAATTCGTCGGGCTTCTGCGCGCGCATCCAGTTCTCAAGAATTCGGAGTTGTTCAGGGTCTTTCTTTACGTTGGGCAGCGGCACTTGATGAGCGCGCCAGAAACCTTCCAGCAGATGTCCCTCAACTTCGCGCGGAGCCGTCCAGCCTTTGGGTGAACGCAACACGATCATGGGCCAGCGCGGCCGGCTGCCCACGCCATGCGTGCGCGCGGTTTGTTGGCATTCGCGGATTTCGAGAATGCAATGTTCCACCGTCGCGGCCATCGCTTGATGCATGCTGTGAGGATCGCAACCCTCCACAAAGTAAGGGGTCCAGCCGTAACCGCGAAGCAGGTTCTCCAGTTCTTCATGCGAAATTCGCGCCGGCAGAGTGGGATTATTAATCTTGTATCCATTCAGGTGCAGAATGGGCAGAACCGCGCCATCGCGCGCAGGGTTTAAAAATTTGTTGATGTGCCACGACGTTGCTAGCGGCCCAGTTTCGGATTCTCCGTCGCCCACCACCGCGGCCACGATCAGTTCGGGATTATCGAACGCCGCGCCACACGCATGCGAGAGCACATAGCCGAGTTCTCCGCCTTCATGGATCGACCCTGGTGTTTCGGGCGTGCAGTGGCTGCCAATGCCGCCGGGAAAGGAGAATCGCTTAAAGAATTCACGCAGGCCTTCGGCGTCCTGGCTCTCTTCCGGATAAACCTCGGAATAAGTTCCTTCAAGGTATGCGGGCCCAAGCACGCCGGGCGCGCCATGGCCCGGACCGGCGAGAAAAATCATATCGAGATCGTATTTCTTGATGAGTCGGTTCAGGTGGCCGTAGATGAACGACAGGCCGGGACTCGATCCCCAGTGGCCCAGCAGCCGGTTCTTGATGTGCTCGGGCCGCAGGGGTTCAGCCAGCAGCGGATTATCCAGCAGGTAGATCATGCCCAGAGCGAGGTAATTGCAGGCGTGCCAGCAAGTATCGATCATGTGCAGTTCTTCGGACGCGAGCGGTTTTCCTGTAATCGTCGATCGGGTTTCGCCATAGGGGCTAAGCTCAAGAATTTCCGCGGGGAGAGTTGAGTCGATGGTGGTCATAAGTCACTCCTCTGAATAGGCTATGCCTCGGACTCGCGCAGTGACAAATCACAAATCCAGATTGATGGGAAGTTGTTTCAGAAATGCTAACTCGGCGTTGTTAAGGTTCGGTAAATCCTCGAGCGTTCGCAGAGTTCCGCAGCCCCGATGTGGCCGAACAAGCCTGGCCCTTTCTGCCGCCGGCAGACCGGAGTAATCTGAAGCTATGAAAATTGTCGTCTGTGCTTTGGCTTGGGCTGCGACGTTGTGCATTTCCGGAGTTCTCACCGCGCAGGATGCATCGACGGGATCGCTGCTTGTACTTTCCAAACACGATCAGACGCTTGCCATCGTCAATCCAGCCACTCTGCAGGTGGTGGCAAAAGTCCCGGTGGGAAACGATCCGCACGAAGTGATTGCCTCGAGCGATGGATCGACGGCTTACGTTTCCAATTACGGTTCCGGCGCGTATCACACATTGGCCGTCGTCGACTTGGTCGGGCATAAAGCGTTGCCGTCCGTCGACCTGGGCGCGTTGACCGGTCCGCATGGGCTCTCCTTTATCGGGGGAAAAGTTTGGTTCACAGCGGAAGGCGCCAAGGCCATAGGGCGATATGACCCGGCATCGCAGAAAGTGGACTGGATTCTGGGAACTGGCCAGAACCGCACGCACATGATCTATGTGGCGGAGGACGGTGAGTACATCGTGACGACGAACGTGAGTTCCGGCACGGTCAGCATTATCGATAAAGAATTGCTCCGAACGGCGCCCGGGAGGCCAGCCCCCGCTGGCGCGGGGAACCGGAGCGACTGGAATGAAACCGTGGTTAAGGTCGGCAATGGCTCCGAAGGTTTCGACGTGTCTCCCGATCGACAAGAGATATGGGTGGCCAATGCGCAGGACGGCACGATCTCAATCATCGACCGCGCCGGCAAGAGCGTGGTGCAGACTCTTGACGCGAACGCTCGCGGAGCAAATCGTTTGAAGTTCACTCCTGATGGACAGCGAGTCCTGGTGTCAGCTCTCGGCGGCCCGGATTTGGTCGTATTAGACGCGCGCACGCGGAAAGAAGTGAAGCGAGTCGCCATTGGCCACGGCGCGGCCGGCATTCTCGTGCAGTCGGGCGGTTCGCGGGCATTCGTGGCCTGCACGCCGGATGGCTACGTCGCAGTCGTCGATCTTACTTCCTTAACGGTGGTTGGTCACATCCAGGCCGGAGATAATCCTGACGGTTTGGCGTGGGCTGCGCGGCGATGACCGCAGGTGTCGGTCAAGATTCCGTAAGTTTATTTAGTTTCTATGTAGCGGCTGGCAAACGTCAGGAAAGTCGGCCAGTTTGGGCCGGCAGTGTGGCCACCGCTATGCTCCCGAAAGGCGATGTCGCCGTCGATCAGCGCGGTCTCCATCGCTGGAAATTCCGTGGTGCCCAAATCTTTCTTGCCTAAGAGTTTATAGACGGGTCCGGCGCCTACAGCGCCCAGGAACATGCCTTTGCCGTCTACCCAGCCGCCTTCCACTTGCAGCGAGCCGCTGCTGATGAACACCGCGCGCGGGGCGCATAGAGCGATTAATTCGTGGGCGTCCACCGGCAAATCGTCCGGAGTGAGAGGTCCCGCGTATTTGAGGAAGTTGCCTGCCATCCAATGATATTCGGACGTGGAGGCGATGTTTTCCACTTGCTCACCAAACTCGCGGCGCATAATCTTGGCGCCGCCTTCTCCTGACGATGCGACGAAAGCGATGGCCAGTCTCGGCTCGTATGCCATCGCCACCAGCGCGGCCTTGCCGTAGCGCGACAATCCTTCGATACCGACTTGTTTGGCATCGACTGATTTATCAGTTTCAAAATAATCCAAGGCGCGGCTTGCACCCCAGGCCCAGGCGCGCAGCGCGCCCCAGTCGTCCAGCTTGCGGGGCCGGCCTTTGTTGACCAGGCCGATGATTCCTTCCGTCAGGCCCGCGCCGTTGTCCGCTTGCACGCTGGTGGGAATAAGAACGGCATAGCCCCAGCCTTTGGCGAGAACTTGCTGCTGCCATGTGGGCCCGCTGCCCATGAAGACAGCCCACTGCGCCTCCGTGAAACGCTTTTTTATTGCCGCCAGAGCTTCCGGGCTCAGGCCGAATTCCATCATTACCGGCACGGGACCAGCCGCGTTCGCGGGGGTGGTCAGGGTCAGCTGAATATCGACCTGGATCAGCGGGTACGAGGAGTTGTCGACGTGGCCCACGAGCGTTTTGGTGATGACCGGCACGTCTCCGTTTTTCTCTTGCGTCGTGGCGGCCACTTCCCAATTTACTTTGGGAGTGTTCTTCGGAACACGGCCGTAGATTTCGCGATCGAAGTCCTCCACGATTTCAGGGCGGCGCTGCTTCCACCACATTTCTGCCGTTCTGACTTTCTGTCCGTTCTTCAGCGTGAGCGGGTCGGGAAGGATATAAGGTCTGACCTTGGATTCGTCCACATTCGCGGCATTGGGAGATTTCGGATCGCCGTCGGGGCCGCGGCGGAGCGAAGTGATGTGCAGCAGATTCAAAAGCCGCTGATGGTCTTCTTCGGCCGTCAAGTGTGCGGGAGGGGGCAAATTGCTGGCATCGGGCTTAGTCAGACCATCATTCTTAGGCGCACTCTGATACTTCTGCGCAGACTCGGATTTTTTTGTTTCGTCAAGCTTGATCGCGCTGTCGAGCCAGGCTGTATACCACAGGTTCAGCAGCATCTGCGCACCAGCGGCGAGCCGCTGGGTGGTGAAGGTGAAAGCCTCAGTGGTCCCTTTCCCCGTGAATGCACCCGTCTTTTCTAGGGAGTAAACCCTCTCAACCTGGCGATTCGATTCCCGCAAGTAGCTTACGTATTGCTGAAACGGGTCGGTGAGGCGCTCGGGAGAATGCACCAGCTTGGAAAAATCCGCGGCAGTAATGTTCTGCGCCACATAGGTGGTTTCAAAAAGAGCGTGAATCCCGTGCTGCGTGGTGTAGCCGTTGGGATTCGGCCCTACCCATCCGTTGTATTGAATGGTGGTGTGCAGGGGCTGCGAGCCATCGGCCACGTAGTGGCCGAGCCAACCGGCATAAAACACGATCGCATGCTCCACCGGACCCGTGGGCTGATGCGTTTCCTGCAGATGCCGGTACTCGCGAAACGCCGCCTTCAGCCGGCCGAAAATTTCTATCGTGATATAGGGCTGAAGTCCAACATGTTCGGGAAGGTAATCGTCGCCATGGTCGGCGGTCGCGGCGCGCTTCTCGTATAGCTTGCGGTAAAACTCGTAGCGGCCGGGCGGGAGCGGGTTGAGCCCGTCCACGCGTTCGAGATCGATGAAGTGATCGGCCTCTTGCGCGTTCTTGAGCGCGAACTCCGAGGGACTGCGCCAACGGTCCGGTTCCGGCCCTAGATAGGCGATTTCAGCGATAGCTCGCCGCAGAAAGCGCGGCATGTCGGCAGGAATGTTCTGGGCGGCCACCCGATTGATGTAAGTGTGGCCCTCATTGCCCCATGCCGGAGCAGAATCTGGATGAACCAGAAAGAGGGCGACCAGCGCTAGGCTGATCAGCCCTCTGGTGAAATTGGATGTTTTCATGGGACCCGCGAGCTAACTACCATCGTTCGCCATTCAGCTTTCACCATTCGGTCCGGCTGCCCTAAAACGTCAAGTGCGCCGAGAGCTGCAGGAAGCGGTTGCTCCCGACCGTCTGGCGGATCACGCCAAAGTTCTTCGATGCAGGCGGCTGGGTAGTGAAACAGGGGAATGGATTGAAGCAAGAATTCAGCGCAAAGTTTGAGTTCGGGGTGTCAAAACTCGGATGGTTGAAGATGTTGAAGGCGTCGGCCTGGAATTTGAGAGCGAAGCGTTCCCTGAACTTAAAATTCCTGAGCACGGAGAAATCGAAGCGAGTCTGGAAAGGGGCCCTGAAAATATTTCGGCTGTTACTCCCGTAGCCGGTTTCCAGGGTGTCGCAGGCAGTCGTTCCTGCGGTAGTAGGACCGCAAGGCGGAACACCACTTTGGCCGGGGCTAAGAAACGGGATAGAGAAATCATTCGGGTTGATATAGGGAACTCCATTGTCCGTCCCCCCCTGGGTAGCCTGCTTAGGCGAGATTCCAGGAGCCAGCGGAAGAATGGGGTTGGTGATGAAGTCGTCGGCGCTGAAGAAAATGCTGGCGGCGGATCCCGAGAAATCGATGACGCTGAACGGCTCGCCACTCTGGGCTATTGTGACGCCTTGGATTCCCCAGCCGTTCGCCAAGCCACGAACCAGTCGAGATGGGTTCTTTAATGTAGGAAGCTGATAGACATAGCTAATCGTCAACACGTGCGTGCGATCGAAATCAGAAGAAGCGTAAGCCGTGGACGGCTGCAGCGGATTGTTTCCATTGTAGAAGAGGCCCGCGCCCAGTCCGCTGCCTTCATCGATGGAATGCGAATACGTGTATGAAGCATTCACCATCAGGCCGTGTGACATCCTCTTGGTCAGTTGAAATTGCAGGGCATGGTAGATCGCTATGCCCTCCGCCTTCCAGAAATCGGCGTTGGGATTGAAGCCGATATAAGGTGTGCGCAGAGCCGTGTTTCCATCCGAACCGGAGAATGCTCCGATGGTTGTCTGCACCTGCTCGGTCAGCAGAGTATTAAAGTTGGCATCCTGCGCCTGAAAGCCGTAAGAGTAAATCTGTCCATTGATCGGATGGGACGGCGTCGCGACACCCGGCTGGTTAAAAGGAATTGGGATCGGTTGGTGTATGCCGTGAATTCCGATATATCCCAGCGTGAGCACAACGCTGTTCTTCGGTTGCCACTGCAGATCCAGGCTCCAGTTTTCCGAATACGGCAGCTTGTTGGTGGGATCGTAGCCTCCGAACAGGAAGTCGGAATTAGGATTTCCGGTAGGCGCGCAGGTGGGAGTAACTATTGCGCAGCCGCTCAATTCGGACTGATTGTAAACGAGCCCTGCGACTCCGCTCATCCCCGGAACTCCGAGAGTGCTCGGAGGCGGCGGCGGTGTGGCGAAGGCTCCGAGGCTGAGGCACTTTGCCCCCTGGCTGGCCGCAGAATTGTTGGGGCATGTGGTGTTAACCGGAACCGTGAAAGGTTCCTGCGTGGTGACGCTGAAAGGCCCGCTGATGCCGAGGCCGGCGCTGGCGGAAAGCTCCGTAAAGTATTCGCCACGGTCGGCAAAGATTCCAAAGCCGGCACGAACCACAAAGTTCTTGAAACCCGACGGGCTCCACGCCATTCCGAGGCGGGGAGCAAACATCCACTGGCGGCCGGTAAGAGTGGAGTCGCTGACACCTTTGAATCCAAAGGCCTTGTTATTCCCCGCCACTACCAGGCCAATCGCGGGTTCGCCGTTGGCCAGGGTCCCAAAGGAATCGGTGGCGACGTCATAGTTGTAATCGGAGGGGTAGAAGTTGGTGAGCAGCCCGTTCTTCTCATAGAGAGGGCCGTCCCAATCCCAGCGCAGCCCCAGGTTGAACGTTAGATTCGATTGAACCTTGACATTATCCTGAATAAAGAGGCCGGCGGATCGGGAGCGGAAGTGACGGTTGGTTTCGCCGTTCAAGAATTGGCCGCTGCTATGATCCGAGTCCAGCGTTCCGGTAAGGAAGTCGCCGAAGGTGTTAAAGCTAAGGTTGGCCACCTGGTTCTCACGATTCTCAACATTGAGTTGCACGTAATCAAAAATGCCCCCGAAAGCCAGCGATTGCCGGCCGTGAACCCAGTGGTAATTGGACGATCCTTCATGTTGGTTTTGAAAGATTCCGGCGTTGGCGAAGTTCGATGAGGGACCGATGCTCATGGCGTTGCCGCTAAAGGGGGCTATGGTTCCGCCACCGGCTAAGGGGGCTCCAACATCCGCGTTAGCAATTGTGATTCCCGGAAAGAAGGCGCTGCCCAGAAGATTGAGACCTATGTCGCTAGGTTTCAGGGGCTGGGAGGTCGTAGCATTGGCCACTTCGCGAACAAAACCATACCGGTTCTCCCAGGTGGCGTTGGTAGTGAAAACCGTGGTGTTATCAAGGGAAGCAAGCTGACTTCCGGCGTGCATGGTTTGCGGAAAGCCCGGCACCCCGCTGACCGCGAACGGAATACTGGTTGGATCACTTTGATAGTAGTACTTGCCAGCAAGACGGTCCTTGGGACTGAACATGTAATCGACGTTGCCGTTGACCTGGGTAGCGTTGAACTGGCTAGACGGGCCTTTCACGAAAGCATTGAACGGCTGTGTACCGTTTTCTCCGGTAGCCGCATTCGCCGAGGGAATAATGAACTGACCGCCAGGAGCTTTCGCTTGGAGGATGGCCAGGGCTACGGGATCCACCTGCACGCCAGTGATGCATCCTGGGCAGCCATTCGCAGTATTCACGAGGCCGGCAACGGTCGCCGCGTCAGTTCGGTTGGTATCGGTCAGGCCCGGAAGGGTAGGGACACCGTTGAACGCTCCGCTGAGAGCGTCACTGATGCGCTGTCCTTGATAGGAAGCGAAGAAGAACATCTTGTCCTTCTTGATGGGACCGCCCAGCGTCCCGCCAAATACGTTGCGATGGAGGGGAGGCGCGCCGGAAAAGAATGGATTGGGTGCCAGAAATGTGGGCTGGGCATCGAAAACATTATTCTGGAAATATTCATAAATCTGACCGTGAAGATGGTTCGCGCCGGACTTGGTGGTGGTTTCAACGTGCGCGCCGCTGGCCGAGCCCATCGAGGCGTCGTACATCGATGTAGTCACGTGAACTTCTTCAATGGTTTCCACAGGAGGGGTGGGTAGGGCTTGGCCGATGGCGTCAAATACCGAGCTGTTGGTTTGTACCTGGCCGCCTACTCCGAAAATTTCGCCGGTGTTCAGCGTGAACCGGCTGTCGGAGATGTTGCTTGTCGAATTTCCGTTAAAAAGATTGTTCGCGTTCACTCCGTTGAATGTGAACAGATTGCTGGTGTCGCGTTGGCCATTGGCCACAATTCCCTGATTGCCCAAGCCTTCGTTTGAGCCGGAACCCGACAAAAAATCCGCATTGACGCCGGGGGCAAGAATGGCGAGTTGGGTGAAGCTTCCCGTCCCCAAGGGAACGGCTTCGATCTGGTCTGAACCCAGGGTATAGCCGTTGGCCGTGTCCGTCTCATTCAGCAAAGGCGTGGCGTTGACCGTGACCGTGGATGCGACCGTTCCGGGCTGCAGCTTTGCATTCACCGTTGTAGTGCGGTTGCCTTGCACCATGATCTGGGGATAGACGGCGGTTTCGAATCCGTCTTTGATGAACTTGACTTCATAGGTTCCGATGGGCAAGTCGGCGATGCTGAATGAGCCGTCGGACTTGGTTTCCCCGGTGACTTCGAGATTCGTGGCCGGGGCGCGGGCTTGCACCTTGGCTCCTTCAACCACAGCGCCGGTGCTGTCGGTGATAGTGCCGTTTAAAGCTCCCAGGGTTTGTTGGCTGACGGCCGGGATGGCCGCGAGAATGAGGCACAATAGCGCAATCATGCCGTGAACAGAGGCAAGACGCTTGGGAAGAGAGACAGCCGCTGCTGAACGAGATGCCACGCCAGGACCTCCTGCGAATGGAGAGGAATTCTAATCGCGGAGTGCCCCGAAGTGCAAGAAAACTGATGGTTAAAACTTTCAAGGGCCGGGCTTCGAGGAGATGTTTTCCTGCGATGCGGACACGTTTGAACTGTTGGATGCGATGTGGTTCGTCAGGTGAAACCGGGGGTTCCGCTCTGGAAGCCAGGTAGAGGGCGGACTATAATTGTCCGCGTCCATGACGGTAACTTGGGGAACGAGATGATCGTACGATCGCCGCAACGACTCGCACAGAATCTGTAATCACTATTACTTGAAGCATTAACTCCAGAATTTATCTCGAGATTAGAGCAGTGCGTAGAACTTGAGGCCAAACCATGACCAGGATGTTGCCACGTTTCCAACAAAGGTTCCGAAACAACGTTCGCAATCTGATTCACGGTGGGATGGTCTTGTTCTGTTTGCTGGCAACCACAGCCGGCGGCGTTTCCCAGACAACAGTCACGAACGATCCGCCGCTCTATGGACCGTTCAACGCAGTTTTTTTGCCCGATGGGGATGGCCTGAAGAAGGCGCTGCGCAAAGATGACTCCGTGCTGCATGCGGACTCGCCCTGGTCGTTGTATGGCTGGGTGAAATCTGCCGAACGGCTAAATGGTCCAAGTTTCGTTGCGGGGATCGGCGAGCCCACGGAAGAGTTCTCACGATATCTCGCCCTCGACGGCGAGAAAGCAATTCTGTGGATGGGCCTGGATAACAGCCTGTCGGGCGCAGTTTCGCCGACGCCGGGGAAATGGAATTTCCTGGCCGCGACCTTTGATGGCGAAGAGTTTCGACTCTACAGCGAAGGCTCGCAAATAGCCCGCGGTAGGCTCGATCTAGGCAGCGTGAGCCCCGTTCTGCAGATCGCGCCTGCCATTTACCCAGCCGCGAATTGGCGTCACTTTGGAGGGGTGGTTGCCGGGTTGAGTTTGCTGCGACGGGCGCTCAGCGCGGACGAAGTGAGGGCACTCGCTGAAGTGCAAGAAGACTTTTCCCTGATCGAATACGAAGAAGGATCGAAGCCCTGGCCAGTGCAGACGCGCGGCCAGGCAGGGTATCGGGCGCCGCAAGATCCGGCAACCATGCCACGGAGCAATGCGCCATTCTCGCGCCCGGTTGCGAAAACTCCGCCGGCGGAGCACGAAGCCCTCATAGCGAACGGAGAAAGAGAATGGACTTTGACGGGGGGCTGGCGGATGACTCCCGCGCCCAAGGTAAAGGCGGATGGCGCCGCAATTTCGCAGGCCGGCTACAACGACCGCGAGTGGTGGATTGCGACGGTGCCAGGCACCGTGCTCACGACCATGATTGATCGCGGTGTGTATCCCGACCCGGATTACGGGCTGAATAACCTCGCAATTCCGGAGAGCTTGAACCGGCAGGACTATTGGTATCGGATGGAATTCCGAGCGCCGAAGGGCGCGGCTGGAAAGCGGCTGACGCTGACGTTTCAGGGGATTAACTATGAGGCATACATTTGGTTGAATGGGCAATCCCTCGGGACGATAAAAGGAGCATTCATTCGCGGCATCTTTGATGTGACGGGGGTAGTCAATGCGGAAGGAATGAACGTCCTGGCGGTGCGGGTTTCGCCACCGCCTCACCCGGGAATTCCGCAGGAACAATCCATCAAGGGCGGCCCGGGCGAGAATGGCGGATTAATGTGTCTGGATGGTCCGACGTTTGTGGCCACGGAAGGGTGGGATTGGATTCCGGCGATAAGAGATCGCGATACCGGAATATGGCAACCCGTAATTCTGGAGGCCAGTCGAGCCGTGAAGATCGGCGACGTACAAATCGTAACGACGCTGCCGCTGCCGGATACCAGCCGCGCCGAGGTCGAGATCACGGTGCCGCTCGAAAATCTCTCGAGCGCTCCGGTCAGCGGGACACTCAAGGTTGCATTCGGCGACACGCTTGTCAGCAAGCAAATTACATTATCTCCTGGCAAACTAACAGTGAAGCTGGCCGCTTCCGAGTTCCCGCAGTTGACAGTGCAGCACCCGCGGCTGTGGTGGCCCAACGGCTACGGCAAAGCGGATCGGTACACGTTGAAGCTGAGCTTCTCGGAAGGAAGTTCTGAGTCTGACCGGAAACAACTGAGATTCGGAATTCGTGAGATTACCTATGAATTGAGTCTGCTGGATACAACCGGTCACCTGCGGCGTTTAGAATATTCCCCGACCACGGCGCGAGTAAAAGGAGAACGGATTGTCGATGTGAGCCGGGAGGGCATTCGCGAGATTCCCGCGACAGATCCGTATCCGGCGGCTTTTCCTCCGGAGTGGAAGGACTCGTGGAAATCATGGGTGTATTCCCTGGCGCCGGGAGGCGAGTCCTCGGCATCGGTGCGGATGCTCGATGACACCCGAACCTCGCCCTACCTTGTAATCCGCGTCAACGGCGTGCGTATTGCTTGCCGGGGAGGAAACTGGGGCATGGACGATTCGCGCAAGCGCGTCTCGCGGGAACGGCTTGAACCTTATTTTCGCTTGCACCGCGACGCTAACCTGAACATCATCCGTAACTGGGTTGGGCAGAACACCGAGGAAGTGTTCTACGAACTCGCCGACGAATACGGACTGCTGGTGTGGAATGACTTTTGGGAATCGACGCAGAATTACAACATAGAAGCCGAAGACCCGGAGTTGTTTCTGAAGAATGTGCGCGATACCATACTGCGGTTTCGGAACCATCCTTCGATCGTGGCGTGGTGCGGGCGTAACGAAGGTGTGCCGCAACCGATCATCAACGAAGGGATCGCCGACCTGGCGCGCTCACTGGACGGCACGCGCTTCTATTTTCCGAGCTCGAACGAGATTAACTTGCAGCATAGCGGTCCTTACCGGTACATGAGCCCCGCGCTTTACTACACGGCGCTGAACCACGGGTTCTCGGTGGAGACAGGAACGCCCTCGTTCTCGACGCTGGAGTCTTTTCGCCACTGGATTCCGAAAGAAGATCAGTGGCCCCTCAGCGATGCCTGGGCGTATCACGACTGGCACCAGAGCGGGAACGGCGACATGGCGCCGTTCATGGCGGAAGTGCAGGCTGAGTTTGGCGCTGCCACCAGCCTGGAAGATTTTGAGCGCAAGGCGGAGATGCTGGATTACGAAGATCACCGGGCAATCTTTGAGGGCATGAATGCGCACCTGTGGGCCCCGAACAGCGGGCGTCTGCTGTGGATGACGCAGCCCGCGTGGCCCAGCAACGTATGGCAGATTCTTACTTCTGATTACGACACGCAGTCTTCGTTTTATGGGGTGAAGAAGGCGTGCGAGCCTCTGCATGTGCAGCTTGATTTGTCGAACTACAACGTTGCGATCGTCAACACGACGAACGATCCTCATACCGGATTATCGATCAGCGCCAAGGTTTATTCACTGGACAACAAACTGCTGCTGCACCATGAAGAAAAGAAAGATGCAGCGGCCGACTCAGTCACGGATGGATTCAAGCTGGACCTCGCGCCCGAGCTCGCATCGGACGGGGTCGTGTTGGTGAAACTGGAACTACGGAGCGCCGGGGGCGAAGTGGTCTCGGAGAATTTCTACTGGCTGGGGGCAGAGAGCGCGTCCTACCGGCGACTGAATCGGCTGCCTGCTTCATCTTTGTCGGTCACGGCGCGGTCTACCCGCGCCAACGATGAAATCGATGTGCGAGTCGAAGTGCGGAACGCGGGGAGCGTGGTTTCGTTGATGAACAAGCTGACGCTGCTGAACGCGGCGGATGGTTCGCGGATTCTGCCTGCCTATTTCAGCGATAACTATGTGTCTCTGTTTCCGGGGGAGAGCCGGGAGATTGAAATTCAGTATCCGGCGAAAGCGGCGAACGGCACGGCGCAGCTGGCCGTCCGCGGGTGGAATATTCAGAAACAAACCGTCGCGGTGGCGTCGTCGGAAAAGCAGGCGAACTGACGGCCGCGAACCCCCGCTTGCCGAATGATCTTGGCATCACTGCGAAGGTTCTGTCACTTTCAGAATGCGATCCGCAGCGACGTCCTTCAAGGTTTGCACAATTCCCGACGGCCAGTGGATTTCGATGAGATCGGCGCGGCTATCGGGGCCGAGGCCAAAGTGAACGGGGCCGTCGCTGGATGAGGCGTAGCCGACACTGGTAGTCATGTGATTGTACTGCGCGCCGCTTTTGGTCACCAGCTTGATGCGGGCGCCAATGCCGTCTCGATTGCTCTTGGTTCCGCGCAGGGCTACATCAAGCCAATGTCCGGACTTCTCGCTGCGGTTCATCCAGATTTCGGCGTCCTTGCCGATGGCCGTGACCACAACGTCGATGCGGCCATCTCCATCCAGATCGCCGAAAGCGCAGCCGCGGTGGCGGGCGGGCGGTGCGGCATCGAAACCTGCTTCTTCCGTCAGCGGAGCCCACTTGCCGCTCGCGCCAAGATTGCGGAACACCGTGTTCGGCTGGTCGACGGGCTGGGTGGGCATGGAGATCGATTCCACGTGGCCGCGCGACACGAAAAGATCTTTCCAGCCATCGTTATCAAAATCGTATAGACCGGCGCCAAATCCGGACATCTGGCGACTGGGCTCGCGCATGCCGCTCGGCGTGGTTACCTCGCGAAAATCTCCCTTGCCGGTGTTTTGAAACAGCGGAAAAGTCTGGTTGTTCAGCGCGACGAACGCAATATCGGGATAGCCGTCATTATTGAAGTCGCGGAAATCCAGGCCCATGCCGGAGACGAAGCTGCCATCTTCCACCAGCGCCACGCCCGCTTCGAAAGCGACCTCTTCAAACTTGTTGCCCTTGTTGTGGAACAGGGAATTGTAGGCGGCGTCGTTGGTGACGAACAGGTCGGCGCGCCCGTCGAGATCGTAATCGGCCACGCCGATGCCCATGCCTTTGCCGATGTGGTCGCGGATTCCCCGCTCCTTGGAAACGTCCTGGAATGTGCCGTCGCCTTTGTTCAGGAAAAGCTGGTTGGGCTGGCCCTTGTAAAACTTGGGGCTGCAGTAGTCGGCGACTTTCTGAAATCCGCAGAGCGGGTCAGCGCTGTAGGACCACTGCATGTAGTTGACGACGAAAAGGTCGAGCAGGCCGTCATTATTCACGTCGACCCACGCGGCCGCGATTGCCCACAGCGGACCGTATTCGGGGTCGGGATGGTTTAGGGCGGCGTCGAGGCCGGCTTTGACAGTGACGTCAGTGAAGGTGCCATCGCCGTTGTTGTGGTAGAGCGTGCTGTGGTGCAGGCCGGCGACGAACAGGTCGGGGAAGCCGTCATTGTCGTAATCGCCAGCGGCCACGCCCATATCGTAGCCGGTGCCGGCCAGGCCCGCGGCCGTGGTGACGTCAGTGAATGCGCCGTTGCCGTCATTGCGGAAGAGGCGGTTGCGATACTTGGGCGAATCTTTTTTGAGTGTGGCGATGTTGGCGCCGTTGGTGAAGAAGATGTCCGGCCGGCCATCTCCGTTGTAATCGAAAATGGCCACGCCGCCGGGCATGGTTTCAGGAGCGTTCTTGGCCGGAGTCTCGCTGTTCTCCAGGCGGAAAGGAATTTTCTTGAGCTCGAAGCGGATGGGACTGGAGGGTTTGGCGGCTTTCAGCAGGGAAGCGGCCGCCGCCATCAGCAGCAGGCAATAGACGATGCGGCGGGCCGGCTTGAGAGAGCACATCGCTGGGCGAAGATGCAACAAGAAAAATTAGGGGTGGCCGAAGCCACCCCTGGAATGATTCTACTGCATGGAGACGCAGAAGTTTAGTTGTTGGTCAAAACGAAGTTTTGCTTCGGCGTTTCGCCGTCTGTGGATAACGTGGTACCGCTCTTAACGACAACCGAGGCCGTGACGTTATAAGTTACGACGGGAGGCCCGACGGGCGAAGCCAAGGTGTTCGCCTGGAAGGCTGGTGCGGTGGCCGTGCCGGTCGAATCCGTCCATACGCTCACGCTGGGCAGGTCGTACTTCGTAGTAGAGCTGTCGTAAAAAAGGCCGCTCGGCGCGCTCGGAACGTTCGAGGAATTAAGCGTAAATGACGGTGCCGTGAACGTTACCAGTGCTCCTACGACCGCGTTCGGGACCGGGGCAGTGGCGTCCACCACGGTCACCGAAAAGGCCGTCGGGAAGACCGTGCCGTTGGCTGTATTTTGGGGTGTGGTACCAGCCACCGGACTGATGACGGCCGGCTGGATTGTATTCGATAGGGTAAGTGTTGTCGTGTAAGTCGTTTTAACCCCGCCGATGTTTTCGGTCGCAGTGGCAGTCACGGAATACGGCGTTGTGCCAGAAATCGCTGAGCTGGCTGTATAGGCCGCTGCAGTGGCCACGCCGCTGGCGTTAGTCAACGCAACAGTGGTGTTCATGCCCGTGTCTTGGAAGGTGCCGTCAGGGGCGGTAAACGTTACGGGCAGCTGCGCTCCCAACGAGAGGTTAGCCGCATCGAGTACTGTTACTGACAGTGCGTTCGCGAACTGCGTGCCTTCGGTCGTGCTCTGCGGACTGCCGCCCGCAACCGAGATCGCCGACGGCATTTCGGTGTTTGCCATGCTGAAAAGACCCGTCGACTGGGAAGACGCGGTCGAAGCGATCACTGTGTATGTGCCGACCGTCCCATTCGCCGTGAACGTCGGTGACGTGGCCACCCCGGAGGCGCTCGTGGTGCCCGTGGCGAAGGTGTTACCGCTGAAGGTGCCGCCCGCCCCGCCACTTGGAGCCGTAAAGGTCACCGTTGCGCCCGACACCGGCGTTCCATTCGACAACACTGTAGCTGACAGCGTCGAAGTGAACGCCGTATTGATGGGCGCATTCTGCTGGAACGGCCCGGTACACGAATTCACCGCGGTGCAGGTCCCCGCTGCGACCGTGATGATCTGGGTAGCAGGAGGCGTTTGCGGGCTGCTGCTGCAGCCGGTGGCGACAGCCAAGGCCAGGATGATTGAGGCGAAGGCGCTCCAGTAAGCTTTGCGAATCATGGTTTTCTCCCGTGCTGCCTGGTAACGTCGTACAACGGGCGTAGGCCGTTGAACAGCCTCGCGATCACTCGACTTCGTGTATCGATTCCCACTCATGCATTCCGCTCCGTAGAACTGGTCTGAGATTCGGTCATCAATATCAATCAGGGGACATTAATGTCCGCTTAGAAGTAGTACTTCAGAGCGAACAGCAGCGACCGGCTACCCGTCGTAAAGCCTGGTTTGCCGGTGGTTGTGGGATTCGTGTTGGTTTGCGACAAGCCAACCAGAGGCACCTGGCAGGGAGCGACAGCGGTTGCGCCCGCAAGCAAGTGACATTCTGCCTGGTTGCTCTCCGTCATGGAGTAGTTCTTCTGGAAGTTGAGTTGTTCATCCGTGATGCCGGCCAGCCCGAACTGAGGCAACGGGTGATTCAGCCAATTGGTCGCGGAGATTCGGAACTGTAGTTTCTGCCGCTCCGAGATGTTGAAGTTCTTGTAGAGAGCCAGGTCGCTGTCGAAGTAGGCGGGCAGATGCAGATAGGGCCAGTTCAGAGTTCCCTGTTGACCGAGCGCTTGTGGAGGCGCAAAGCAATTCGGGTTGAAATACTGACCAGAGGCATGCTTGCGCGGGTCGCAGACGAGGACCGGCTCGATTCCTTGATAAGCGTTCGAGCCAAACCAGGTGTTGGCATTCATGCCGTTCGCGTATAGCCCGTTGGGCATGAGAATGGCGTTGTTCGGAAGATCGGGTGCCCCGACCGTCGGCACCGTAAGGCCGCCAGGGTAAGAGGCGTTCAGGAAACCGCCCAGGGAGGGCTGCAGCGGGCCACCGCTCTGGTACGTGGTGTAAGTGGAGAGCTGCCAGCCGTTCACCGCGCCTTCCAGGATGTGATTATTGTGAATCGGTTTGGGCAAGTTGTAGACCACTGCCGCATTGACGATGTCCGTGTGGTCGTATTGCAGAGGACCGTAATTGTTCCTCAAGCTGAAGGGGTCGACGGCGGTTCCGTTCCCGGTTCCGTTGTCCGTTTGACCGTCACGAATTCCGAGAACCTTGCTGAACGTGTAGTTCATCAGGAAGGTGATAGGACCAGATTGCTTATGCCACGACATCTGCAACGAGTTGTAGTTCGCGTAGCTACCGTGGGCGATGATGTAAATGTCCTGGTAGTTGACCAATGGGCGATAGTTGTTGGCGTTGAAGCTTTTGGTATAACTCGCGTTGCAACCGACGAAGAAGGTCAGTGAGCTGCCGTTAGTGCAATTGGGCTGCGACGGCGAGATGGCGAGACCCTGGGTCTTATCGATCCCATAGAACACCCCCGGGAGGTTGTTGTTCAGGTCGTAGATCTTGCCATTGTTGCCGTTGATCAGCTCATTAACGCTCTTATTGCCGACGTACGAAATTTCAAACACCGAGCGCCATGGGAGCGACTGCGAAATAGTGACGTTCCAGTCCATGACAGACGGAGTTCGATTGTCGCCCTGCTGAAACGCGCTGATGCCCGAGCCATTCTGAGCCACACTCGAGGGAGGCGTAAAGCCTGTGCAGTTGCAGTCGATTCCCTGGAAGCCATTGGTTGGGTTGCCGGCGGTATATCCCGTTGTAGAACCCGAGGTGAATAAGAACGACCCCGCGGGACCAGCCGTGGGACCGCCGACGTCGTTGACGGCCAATTGATAACGGAACCATGCGATTCCGGCGCGGAGCACAGTTTTTCCATTTCCGAAGATGTCGTAGGCCAAGCCGCCACGAGGCTCATAGTAGAACAGGGGAGAGCTCAGACCCGACAGCGGGATGCTGTGGTCATTCCCATGCCAGAGCAGGCCAGTATTGGCGGGAGCGCAGCCTGGCGTCGGAGTTGAGCCGCACGAAGGAGTGTTGACGTAAGTATTGGGGCTCCAGACCTGCATTCCATTGGAAGGCCCATACCACTGGCCCACGTGGTCGAAGCGCAGGCCGTAATTCAAGGTCAACTGCTTGTTGGCCTTGAACGAATCCTGGGCGTAAATCGACCATTGATGGAACTGGATATTAAAGGTCGGAATAGAACTTTGCTGCTGGTAGTTGTTGGTCTTGCCGAGCAGGAAGTCTGAAACCACGTTGCCGGAGTCTTGACTGCCCCAACCCAAATTATAGGAGCCCTGTGCACCCGTTTCTAAACCTGCGGTGGATTGGATATTGTCGCTCGTATCCCAGTAGAAGCCGGCCTTCAGAGTATGAGACCCGACAATTTTGGTGAAGTTGTCGTAGAGCGCCGGATCGCGCTTGATGGCGCCAAACTCATTAGCGCCGCTGAAAGCGTTATCCATGGTGAATTCGTCGATGTTCGGGAAAGCCCCGCCCCAGGGACCGAGAATGTTCGGCATTTGCGAGGTGGTGGTGCCAAACAAGCCTTTCACGTTGAATCCAAGGTTGGTGCGATCTACCACCGACGCATTGCTAAGCGTGCTGGGGTTGATATAGCGAGCCAAGGTGAATACGAATTCGTTGGTGGTGGTGGGGCTGAAGACATGCGTCAGGTTCAACATCACTTCCTGCGACGTCGTCTTAGCAACCACGTTCGAGGGATAGGGCAACGTCCACGGTGGAGTCCACCACACGCCGATGGGATGCTGATCATTTTCGATCTGCCGAGTATAGGACCCGGTCAGCTTGGTATTGTCGCTGATCGCATAATCGACCTTGCCAGTGGCCTCCCAGCGGTTCTGGGGAATGGATGAGATGTACTGATAATTGTTCAAGCCGTTCGCTGCGGACGGACTGATGTTGGACTTAGGATAGAAGCTCAGCATTTTGAGAATGTTCGGGTCGAAGTCCGTGGTCTGCATGACGCAGCTGTTGCAGCTTCCGTTCGTAGCGTTGGTGGCATCACTCGGGAGGCCAGACGGAATTCCATAGGCGTAACTCCACGGGCTGTTGTCGAGCGACTTAAGTAGCGGCGTATTGGTCCACTGTCCGTTGGTTAGAACCCGGCCTGGAGCGCCATCAATCGTATTTTCGCTGAAGTCGCCCATCTTCTGTTCGTTGGTCGGCACGTTGAAGTTGATCGGCGCAGCTGCGGGGTGCTGGTTCATGTATTCGTAACCAGCCCAGAAAAACAGCTTGTCGCGCTTCTTGTTGAAGTCCAGTCCCGGGATCACGATCGGGCCGCCGATATTGCCGCCCATGTAGTAATAGTGCTCGGCAGAGTTGGGGATCTTCTGGCTGTGGGCGTAGGCGTCATCAGAATTCAAAGCGCTGTTGCGTGCGTAGAAATAACCTTCACCATGGAAGTGATTCCCGCCGCTCTTGCTGAACGCCTGGAAAATCACGGGGCCCTTGGCGTACTCAGCGCTATAGGACGACATGAGAACTTTGACTTCCGCGACCATGTCCTGATTAATGTTGGCAATCTGGGTTCCGGCGTTGCCTGGATCGACCAAGTTGGCGCCATCCAGCATGAATGCCATTGCGCCGTTGGGTTGCGTGCCGTTGGCGGAATACGATCCAACCGGACCGCTGTTGGTGCCGACAATCTTGTCGTTGAAGCTGGATCCCTGGGTGGCGCCATTGTTCAGCGCCATGCCGGGCATCAGCTTGAGCAATTCGCCGGCGTCGCGGCCAGCCAGCGTAATGTCCTGCACCATGCCCGTGTTCAGCGTGGTGCTGACTTCGGCAGTGTCGAGGGGCACAACGGCGTCGGCACCCGCGGTGATTTCGACCGTCTCGGTGACCTGGCCGACCTCGAGCTTGATGTTGGGCAACGTGCGGTTATCCCCCTGGGCGAAGACGACGCCCGGCTCTTGCCACGCTTTGAATCCCGCGGCCGACACCGTCACGGTATAGGTCCCCGGTTGAATGGCGGTAATCGAGAAGTATCCCGTGCCATTGGAGACGGTGGAGCGCACGTCGCCGGACGCCGCGTTCTTCATCACCACTTTGGCATTCGGAACCGCGGCCCCGGTCGAATCGTAGGTTGTGCCGCTCAGGGTCCCGGTCAGCTGCTGGGCGAAGCAGACCGAAGCCAGCAGGACGAAAACGGCTGAAATGGCCAGTGCCTTTTCCAGAACTACCCGATTGAACGTCGAAACCATGTGGTCCCCCTCAAGATGTGAACTGCGTCGCATTTCCGCGCGCGTAACGTAGCAAATAACCGCTGTTTGCAGTCGCCGACTGCAACCCAACTCAACTTTCTGAACTTTCGAGACCGCTAACCGTGGGTGAGCCCCTAAACGAAAATAAGACCCTACTTGACACTAACTAAAAAGTACTACGCCTGTTGGCAGGCTTTTTACCCTTCCTCAACACCCACTGTCAAGCAAAAAATCGTTTTTTTGCTGGATCGCAATCGTTTACGCTCTTCCCGGTCAAATTACAGCCCAGGTGTCGGCTTTTCCCCATTTCCCAGGGTGAGTATCCATGGCGGTACCGGGGATGGCGGAATATGCAAAATAAAGCTGTCCAGTTCGGCGTGCCCTGTCTGGGTACAAAATCAAAGGAAAACGAAAAACCGAGGTATTCCCTTATTCGCCGTTTCGCCTGTCGCAAATCGCTGTACAATGCCCTCAGTTTCTAAGCCCGCAGGGCTCTCGACTTTGTGCCGCGTCACGACGAAAGTGACTGCTAAGAGTTGGAACTCATAATCCTCGTCGCCGTCTCCACATGACGGGAGGTGAAGCAAGATGGTTACCCGTGTTCTCTCCTTCCTTGCTTTGATTTTCTTCTTGTGCTCTTTGCTGGCCGGTCAAACGGATACAAAGGTACGCCCGGTGATCCATACGACCTCGAGAGAGGTTTTGTTGGACCTGGTGGTGCGGGACAAGCACCAGCACCCGGTGAAAGACCTGCGCCAGGACGAAGTGCAGGTATACGAGGACGGCGTGTTGCAGAAGATCCACGTATTTCGGGATGTGCAAGGGGCCGAGCAACTGCAGATCGAGCGCAAAGTGGCGAAAAGCGAGGCCGCGCCAAAAGCCGCCGGTGCGGAGCCAGTGTCCTCGGTGAATTCTCTTCGACAGGTAAATTTTGTCTCGGTTGTGTTTGCCCAAATCGCGCCGTTGGATTTGGAATTCGCGCGCGAGTCGGTTTTGGAATTTCTGAAGAACGATAATCTCCCGAACACCTTCATCACGATTTATAAACTGCATCGGAGTCTGCAGATTGTTCAGGCCTATACCGCCGACAAGGACGCTCTGGCGAAGGCCGTGAATAGCGCTGCGAAGGGACTGTATAGCAACGACGATCTGGGCTTGACGGCGGACGTTGGAGGCGGCGCAAACGCCGCGATCCAGGCCCAGGTGGCCAATATCCTGGCTTCGCCGCTGAGCGGCCCAGCGACGATTGCGTCTGCTCAAAACGCGGCTTTGAATCCTTTGGGTGGCATAGTGACGGATCCTCTTTGGGCAAGGAACGCCGCTTCTCAGGACGCGTCCCTTGTTCTGGGGAATGCGCTTCTCACCCAGATCCACATGGCCAGCGGGCTGCGGTTCGCAGACAGCCTCGTCAACGGCATGGACGCAATGGATTCTCTGCGCGCGTTGGTGCGCAGCCAGGAGAAGTTGCCCGGCCGCAAAGTGATCCTTTATTTGGCCGACGGGCTTGCGTTCCCGGTGAACCGGAGAGAAGTCGTCGATAACCTGATCAGCTATGCTAACCGCACCGGCGTCGCTATTTACACCATCGATACACGCGGCTTGAATGTGGAAGATCCGATGGCGAGATCTCTTTCGTCGCTGGAGCGCGCGGGAGCCGAGAGTTCGGCGCAGCTGGCAGACCCAGGAAACGGACACTTTCAAGACGATGACCTCGAACTTACAACGGTTTCGAGCACATCAGAAAACATGCGGGAACTGGCGGAGTCGACCGGCGGCTTTGCGGTTACCAATACGAACGAGATCGCGGTGCCGATGCAGCGCATGATGGAAGACATCCGCACGCACTATGAGTTGGCGTACACGCCGACATCGACTAATTATGACGGGCACTTTCGAAAAATCGAGGTGAAGGTCAGCCGGCCCAAAGTCACGGTGCAAACCCGTAAGGGCTATTTTGCGCTGCCGGAGCTGAATGGAGCGCCTCTGCAGCCTTTTGAAGTGACGGCACTCAATGCCATTAATGCGCGTCCCGTGCCGGTGGTATTTCCGTATCAGATTTCGATGATGAAATTCCGCCCCACCCGCGACGCGGTGGAGTATGAAGTAGTGTTTGAGATTCCGCTGTCGGGGTTGCGAGTGGTTTCCAATCCAAAAACTGGCAGGGCTCGCGTTCAAGCCTCGCTGGTCGCGCTGATTCACGATGCCAGCGGAGAGATTGTGGGCAAGGTGAGCCGTGATCTGGTTCGCGAGGCGCCGAATAGCGAACTAGGGCAACTGGGGAATGACCGCATCCTGTATGCGGAGCCGGTGGAGTTGCCCCAGGGCCATTACGTAGTGGATGCCGCCGTTACTGACGAGGAGGCTGGGAAAACGACCGTGAAACGCGTGGCCGTTTTTGTCGATCCCGGTAAGAACTTTGGCGTGAGCTCGCTTGAAATGGTGCGGCGTCTCGATCCGCTGGCCGGCCCGCGTGATCCTCTGGACCCGTTACAGGTCGCTACGGGGCGCATCGTCCCGAGCCTGGCAGATTCGGTGGCATCCAGCAAGCCGGTCGATCTCTATTTCGTCGTGTATCCCGCTCAGTCGGGGGCCACTGAAGATTTAAAAGCAACCTTGCAGGTGTTCCGGGAAGGCCGGGAAGTGGCTCGCAAACCGTTAGATTTGTCGAAGCAGGAAGCGGACGGTTCCATACCCATGATGGTGCGGGTTTCGCCGGACCCAGGTCAATGTGATGTTGTGATCACCGCGCAGCAAGGACGGCTGGTGGCGCAGTCGGAGCTCTCGGTGAAGGTCGAATAATCGGGGACGGCCGCTTGAAGAAGTCGGGTGGAGAAGACCGGTTCGAGAACGCGGGTTTGATCAGTGGGTGGTCGATCCTCCGTAACGAATGCTTACTTTCGATCCGTAGCGCCTGTAGTTCCTGAACTCCATCTCGTTGAGAACGGCTTCCCGCTTTCCCTGCCTCATACTGACGGTTCCGCGGACCGGCATCAGATAATCATGCGTTCCGATGGCCAAATAGTCGTAATCCACTACGATCGATGCCGCGTGGATCGAGAAATCGCGCGGCAAGTCGTCAGCTTCCAGCGTAATCCGCCGAACCCCCTTCGTCGCGCTGTCGATGTACACCAGTCCGTGGAATGTGGGGTAAACCTTCCAGTTGTTGGCCCCAGCCAGCCCCCAGGTGGAGTTCTCGTGAGCAATGCGATAGCTCAGGACCTGCACGGTACCGCCGCCCAGGGCATCGATTTCCTTCCACTGGAAATCCGTCTTCGAGGAGGGTTGAAAGACTGCATTAAGAACGCCGCCGAACTCTCCCTGTGAGAGTGTTCCCTTCAGTCCGGATCGTCCGGTTCCAACTCGCTTGCCGTTGATCTCCAGGGTAGTACGTGATTCAGCGTTGTCGTGATAACGGACTCGTTCCGCAATGGTGTCTCTGCGTCGCCACTTGCCGTTGCCCCCGGCGTCGACCGATCGATCGGTGACTTCGACGCAAATGAAATTCGGCAATGCCGCCGCATAGCCAATCGCTCGACTTCTGGCCTCGGCGATCATCGACTGTAACTCATCGGGAGTTGGAGGCGAATTCTTGGCGTCGGGCAGGGCGGTGATAATGAGCCTATGGGAGTCGTGCCCTTCCATGGGGCCAATCCCCGAAGATTCGCTTTTTGCATCCGCCAGAGGCGAAGCGTCGTTGCTGCTGAGTTTTGCAGTATCCGCCCCTGCCACTGCGCTGGCCAACTCGGGACCCTCCACGCGGAACGAAACGCTGCGCTCACTGGTTTTTCCATCCTGGGTCAGGCTGGCGACCGCCTGATAATTGCCGGCAGGCAGAGCGCCAGCGCGGATCGACGCCAGATAGGGAATCGCTCCCAATCCCGCGCTCTTCCGCAGTTGCAACGGCATGTGCCCTACCGACTCGCCGTTGCGCAGCACTTCCAGCTCAAGCGTGGCGGGCTCGGAGGCTTGGGCGTCGGAATGGATCATGAAAAACAGAGAAACGCTTTTTGCTTCAGGAGAGACGCGGCCCGAGAGATCGGGCACGACCCTGCTGCTTTCATATCGGAGCGGTTCCATCAGATCGGCGTCCGCGTTCATGGGAACGGTGCGGCGGACCAGCGCTAGATCACTCAGCGATGGGCCGGCGGGCGGGTTCGCGATTTCAAAGTCCGTGCGCTGTGCGCTGGCCTTTCCCGTGTTGCGATCAAGGACCGCGACCTCCAGAACATATTCGCCCGGACCGGCGATGAAGTGCCGCTGCAGCGTGATCACATCGGAGCGTGCCGCTTCCATGGATTGCAGTGAGCCATGCCGCGGAACGTCTTCACCGAAGTGTTCGAGAACGGTTCCCGACTTGTTCTTGATCTGAGCCACGATCGACACGTGGGCGGAAAACAGATCCGCATTCGGGTCTTCGTGCATTTCCAGTTCCGAGAGCGGCACTTCCACCACTAAAGTGTTCGCGTTTCCGTCCGGCAGTTCACCAAGCCGGAGAACTCCAGCCCTGAACTTCACGTCGGTGGGCAACTGCGGTTCGCCCAGAATTTTCATCAGCGGCATTTCAAAGGGTCGCAGCCCGGCACCGGCAGCGCTCGAAGGCACCGCGAGATAGCCCGGCTTCGATCGAATTTTGAGTCCCTTGCGCAGGGGCTGAACCGCGACCGGCCGAAACTTCCCGTCATATTCCTGGATAGGCGGAACGTAGGAAGCCTCGTAGTACGTCGTCATGTCGCCAACCATCTGTTGCAGAGGCTTCTTTATATTGTCGGTGGCCATGATGTAAGCGCCGCCGGTGTTCGCAGCCAGAAGTGCCAAAGGATTCTTGTAGGCATTGAGTCCCTCGCTTTCGACCCGGCCAATTTGATCGCTGATCTGCGATGCCATGCCTGGCCCGAAGGCCTGGGGCGTCTGTGCTGCGGGCCCGGTTGGTGCCGGATTCGCGCGATTGAAAGCCGCCAAGTTTCCCATGGCCGATGCCGCGATCATTCCTTCCGAAGCATCCGCGTCAATCGCGTTCGCGTCGACCGCATAAATACTTACACTGGATCGATTCGCCGTTCCCACCACGATGGGCAGCATATCTTTGGCGCTCGAATCGAGCTGCAGGCCCTGAGCGAAAAAGAATATGACTTTGCGGCCGGCGATCTGGCGCTGCGTACGGGTGAGCGCCAGCAGACCCGCCAGGGAGGGCATGGCGTGCTGGTCCTGAACGATCCGCTGAGATTCTTCGAGGGCCGCCAGCATGGTGCGGCCGACGCTGCGTTCCTCGGCGCTTACTCGCACTCCCAAGGGATCGTTTCCAGTCTGCGCTACTGCAATCAGATTCTTTTCCGGCAGGGCCGCAGCGTCCGCCTTGGCAGAGTCGACTCCGTCATTGGCAACGGCTGTGGCTGCGGCAATGGCGTTATTTACCGCGCCGCGGTCGGAAGTGAACTCCTGCAGCAGCCGCAGGCGCCCGTGCACACTCATCACTGCAATGGAAAATTCTTTTGGGGGAACCAGTTTGAGAATTTTCGTCACGATTTCGCGCGCGTTTTTCGCTCCCGAAGGATCAAGGCGATCGAAGACCAGAGTGATCAGGTGCGCCCCGGAAGACCCGCTCACCAGGCGAAGATCAGAAAGTTTCACGGGCGAACCGGCGTCGGTAACCGCAATGTCGCCGGGTTGAAGATTAAGAACAGGCTTGTTGCTTTTGTCGTGAACCACCAGGTCGAGCGTGACCTCATCGACATTCGTGACAATCGCGGGCGTGCCCGTGCCTTGGGTGGTTTGCGGCGCGCTGGTCTGAGCGGACGTCCACGGGACAACGAGCAGGACCGCCAGCAAGACTGTTGTAGTTTTTGTGAGTCGCCCCAGAAGGATCGCCTTCCCTGCCAAACTAAACATGCCAATAATCCCCCGTGGGGCCCACAATGATCGATATTGTGGAACTGGTGAGCGCTTTGAACGGCCAATCATACCGTCCCGAGGCGAGGCAGGACAAGGTGATTTCGGCGGAGGATTTTCCAGGAATGCCGGCGCAATTCGCGGCGTCTAACGGAACGCACGCCCTTTCACGATCCCCTGGCCCTCGCGGATAGTGACCAGCTGATCTGCGGACAGGTGAGGGAAGGATTCCATTTTGCCCGTCGGCCAGTAGACGTCGACGTCGGCGGCGGATGCCGCTCCCAGACCGAAGTGCAGACGCGGATCGTTGGAAGAAAGAAAGCTGGATTGGCTGACCACACACTGGGCCTGCACCTTGCCACCATAACGAACCAGAACGCGCGAACCAATCGCGCTGCGGTTGCTCTGCACACCTTCGAGGCGAACTTTTATCCAGTGGTTGCCGCTGGGCGCATCATTGCGCAAGAGCGACGGCGGTTCGTTCCGGTTCATGATGAGCACGTCGAGATCGCCATCGTTGTCGAAGTCGCCAAACGCGACGCCGCGGCTGCCGTGGTGCTCGTTGATGGCGGGGCCGGCGTCCTCTCCCATTTCCACGAAAGTTCCATTGCCTTGATTACGGAAAAGAATGCGGGGGCTGCGCGGCGGAAATTTGACGGGGTTCAGTTTTTCCAGCTCGGGATAAACTGTGCCCGTTGCCAGCAGAATGTCGGGATAGCCGTCGTTATCGAGATCGAAAAGTCCTGTGCCCCAACTGATGAAGCGGCGTTCGTTGCTCAGGCCGGCGGGCGCAGTCACATCTTCAAAGTCGGCTTTCCCGTTGTTGCGATAAAGGCCGGTGGCCTGGTTTTGAAAGTGAGTTTTTAGAATGTCGAGATGACCGTCGAGATCGTAATCTCCGACGCTCACCCCCATTCCGCCCATCAATCGGCCGTCGCTGCTGAGGGCGACGCCGCGAATCAAAGCTTCTTCCCGGAACGTGCCGTCATGGTTATTCAGCAGCAGGTAACTCGGAGTGGAGTCACAGGCCACAAAAATGTCGGTCCAGCCGTCTTCGTCGGCATCGAAGGCAACTGCGGTGAAGCCGTAGGAACCGCGGATGGCCGCGATTCCCGACTCTTTCGAGACATCGGTGAAAGTTCCGTCGCCATTATTTTTGTAAAGAAAATGCGGAGGAGCAACGAGCCCGTTCGGGCCACAGTTGGTGGGCACTCCGTCGTAGTTGCAGTTGGGAACATCGAGCGAAGGCTTGGCAGCGGTCGCCAGGTCAATCTCCACATAGTTGGAGACGAACAGATCGAGCAGGCCGTCACGGTTGTAATCCACAAATGTGCAGCCGGAACCGTAGTGAGTATCAGGGTTCAACAGGCCCGACTTGGCCGTCACGTCCGTAAAAGTGCCGTCGCCGTTGTTGCGATAGAGGCGATTGTGTCCGTAGTAGGTGAGGAACAAGTCTTCAAAGCCGTCGCTGTTGTAATCGCCCACACAGACTCCGCAGGCCCACCCTGCGGGCTCGAGCAGGCCGGCCTTCGCCGTGACATCGGAGAAGGTGCCGTCGCGGTTATTGTGGTAGAGGCGATTGCTGGAGCCCGGCGGAACGCCCTCGAGGGTTCGCCCGCCAAGCATGAAGATGTCCATCCAGCCATCGTTGTCGTAATCAAAGAAGGCACAGCCGGGTCCGTTGACCTCGATGATGTAAACATTGCGGGCGTTGTCGCCGTAAAAGACCGTCTGGGTGAGCCCGGCTTTGGGGGCAACATCGACGAAACGGGAAAACGGCGCGGTGGTTTTGGCTCCCGGCTTAGCCGCGGCTTTCGTCGCGGGCGTAGTTGCGGTCTTATTTGCGATCTGAGGCGGGATCGCGGCGCGAAGCCCGGCCGGGACAAATGCGGGAGCCAGCGCTGTGCCGAACGCACGCAGTACGTGGCGTCGTGTCCACTCTCCCGGTTTCTTAACCGTCATTGCTGTAGGGGCCCTTTGCGGTTGCCGATTCTCTTCCCATCGTCAATAGGCTACACGTCAGTGTTGGGTCTGCGCCGCCTCCAGGTCCTTGCGAAGCTGCAACGCCTCCGCATTTTGCGGATCGAGTTTCAGCGCGCTGGCCACCGCCTGCTGCGCCTCTGGGAAACGCGACTCCATTCCTAAAGTTGCCGCCAGGCTGACCCAGGCCTGAGTGTAGCCCGGAGCCGCGCGCAGCGCATTGCGAAAGTGTTCTTCGGCGGAAGCGGAATCCCCACTGCGCGAGGCCAGATACCCCAACTGATTTTGCGCCAAGGCGAAGCTGGGATCGACTTTCACGGCTTGTTCCAGCAACGTGCGCTCCTCATCGATATTCCCCGTGCGATCGAGAGCGAGAGCCAGTTTGAAGCTGAGCAGAATGTCTTTGGGCGTGGCAGTGACTGCCTCACGATAGAAGGCTACCGCCTTTTGAGGATCTCCGGTCGCGAGTTCCTTGTCCCCCTGCGCGGCCTTGCTGGCAGCCAGCGTGCGATTATTCTTCGCCTGTAATTCCTGCTGATAGAGTTTCAGCTGTTGGTTCGCCTCGTCGGCTTCTCCCAGAGTACGCAGCGCCGAAGCCAGCGTGAAGCGGATCTCCGGTTCAGAAGCCCCGAGTTCGATGGCCTTTTCCAATTGCTCCTTGGCGCCGCTGGCATCGTTGAGTTCAGACAGCACCACGCCGAGATTGTAGCGGGCATTGTAATGGTTGGGCTGCAGACGAACCGCTTCTTCCAGATGTTTGCGGGCGGTGGGGAACTTGCCGGCAGCGCGCTCCATGATGCCGTTGAGATACAGAATGTCGAAATCATGCGGCGCCCGGATTAGCAGCTTTTGCCCCAGCGGCGTCGCCAGCGCATAGTCGTCGTTGAGCACAAGCAGACGAAAATACTGCCGCTCCGCTTCCAGGTTTCCGGGATGCAATTTCGCCGCTTTGGCCGCTAATCGAATCGCATCCTGATACAGCGTCTGCTTCACCAGAATCGTGGTCAGGGCTTCGGTCAAAGGCAGAGACGACGGCTTCGCATTCAGGGCCGGTTTCAGGACGTCGGCGGCTTTATCCAGCATTCCTGCTTTGTCGTAGGCCTCCGCGAGACGGATCGTTAGATTCTCATCGCGCGGAGCGGATCGCAGCAGGGCGATCGCGTCGCCGAAATCTCCCTCGGCCACCAGCCCCTTGCTGAGCCAGTCGATGGCTTCGGTGGAGTGCGGATCGATCTTCAGCGCCGCCACCCACTCGGTCATGGCCTCTTTGTTTCGGTGAGCCTGTTCGAGAGCCGCACCCAGAATCAAGTGCGACTTGACTTCATCCGGTGCGATTTGAATGGATTGCTGCAACGCGCCCACTGCCTCTTCGGCGTGACCGGAAGAAAACAGGCTGAGTCCGACAAGGTAATAAAGGGAGGCTGAAGTGGGCTCGAATTTCAGCGCCGAGCGAAAGGCCTCGGCAGCGCAATCATATTGGTGATGGTCACCGAACCAATTGCCGAGATCGACGTATGCCGGCGCGTCAGCATGGGATTTGATTCTGGTTTCGAGCGACGGCGGACCTGCACAGGACGCCCAGGCCATGCCGGACACAAGACAAGCGGCTAGCACCAGCCCGGTTTTCGCAAGCGTCGAATACATTGATGTTGATGCGCCAAAAGATCGGCCTCAGCGAACTCCGCAAATAGCAGGGTCCTGCAGTTCGAGAATAATCGAGCCGCCCGCAGACCCGCAAGCCTTCACCACGCACCGCGTGGGTTCCCAACGAGTTCGCGCTGGGGGCCTACTTCGTGGGTGCAACCGGCGGGGCTGAGAGGTTGGGCAACGGGACTCCGAGCGTGCCGGCCGTGCTCGACCTTAAATCGTAGATGCCGGTGCGCAGGTACACGTATTCCTGGGGAACGTCGATCTCCTTGTGGATTTGCAAGCCAACTTTCTGCACGGTCGCGTAGACGTCGGGTTTTAGGAGTACGTCGCCCTTGGTCACCACAAAGTTCAGCGGCTTGCCCTCGCGATCGTAGGCGAGCAGCACGATTTCAATGCTGCCGTGGCGCGCGCCCTCGGGAGCGGGCTCGAGCGCGAGATCGTGGGCGGAGATCGCGAAGTCAACGCCGTAGCGCGTGATGGGTCCTTTCAGGTCAGGGTTGCTGCCGATGCGCGGTGCATCGGGCGCGGGCTGCGGGTCCGACGGCTTCACCAGGATCTTATAGAGAATTTGAGTATAGTCGGGCAGATTGCGTCCCATGAGCGCGAGCAGAGGATCCGAGCCCGGTTTTTGCCCAACCGTCAATGTGGCAGCAAGGTCGTCGGCGTAATATCCGCGCCGATACGCAAGATTCTCTTTGCCCTTGAGAAGCTTCACCTGGATGTGGCGGAACTTGCCATCCAGGGTTGCGATGCTCGGAGTATAAGACAGTGAGTAGTAGCGGGCTCCGCTCTCGATCACACGGCCCAGAGCGGCGTCCAATCCGTTGGTGTTGTAGAACGCCTGGCCTCCCGTGTCCCTGGCTAACTCCTCCATGGCGCCGTGGCTCAAATCGCGATTCGTGGCGCTGGTGCGCATTTGCTTCACCTGATCCTGCATCGCCACCGCCGGTCTTTTTTCGCCAATCTCTTTGCCCGCAGTGTCGTAAACGGAATCCGTGGCGAGACCTTCTGCTGCGACCGGATAAATGGCGACTTCACTGGCGGTCAGCAGATCGGCGGTCTTGCGGATCTCCTCCTGGAAAGTGCTAACGATGTTTGAGGGATCAGGCAAGTCAGGATCGGGGAAAACGGCCAATGGGAAAGAACCTGAAAACCAGACCACATTCTTGCGGCCCGGCACTCCGGAGAGATAGCGGGCAAGTTGCTGCAGAGCCTCGAGCGTGATGCGGACACGGGACTCAGTTTCGAAAGTCGCCGTATCGGCCAGGAACTGCTTCATCACATTGATAGGATCGACCGCCGCTTGCGCCAAGGTTTTCGGAGTAGGTGCCGAGCTGTTCTCGATCATGAAGTCGATCAGCCGCTGGTTGGCATCTTTCTCGATGTCGGAGGAAAGCACCGTCGACGCTTGCGGGCCAGCCTTTGGATTGTTCAGTATCGCCACCAACTCCGAAGAGTCCGTGGTCACTCCCTGCAGCATGCGCAGCCGCGATGCCAACGTAAAAATAGCGACGCGCGTTCCGGGAGGAATCGTCTTCAGATACTTGAGCATCTGCGAGTGAACGTAGGCTTGGTCCCGCGAGGGAGTGTTCAGCGCGTCGAGCAGCAGCACGTTCACCGAATCAGCCGATTTCGTGACGGGGTAATTGGTGTAGACGTGAGGCGGCATGGGCGGCAATGTGATCTGCGTGAGCGGCGCGCCGTGGTGCTCCTCAAACGTGGAGACGTTCTGCAGCCTGCCGTCTTCCAGCACTTCGAAGTCTCCCTTTTTCAGCCCCGTCACCGCATCGCCTTTCCCGTTGGTCACCACAACATCGACGAGCACCAGCCGAACTGTGCTCTTGATTGTGGGCGCGGCCTTGCCTGAGTCATGGGCTGGGGTTTGCGAGTGGAGCGAAACCACTCCTGCGGGGAGCACAACCAGAAGAAAGAAGCAGAAACCGCGGAGGCGCATATCAACCTTAGTTGTTCAAAAACCTTACCACAGTTTTTCGGCGTCAATCTAGTTGGGATAAGGAGCGCCAGGCTTGACCACACGAATCTGGTGATCGGTAAACCTCATGTGGCCGCCGGGAAGCGTCACTTTTGGCATGTGGCAACTCACGCAATCGGACTTCGAAACGGGACAGGATTGTGCGCCGGTCGCTGGCGCGGAGACCAAGGATGTGACTGGGGATGAGGCCGCGGACGAGGCGGGCGGCGCGGAACCACTGTGGCAGGCTAGACATTTTCTATCATAAGAAGAATCCTGCCGGACCACATCCTGGTGAGGATCGTGACACGCGAGACAACTGATGCGTGGATCGGCTCCGTCAAAGCACTTGCTGTTGGCGAGGCGGTAAGGTTGAAAGCGAACGTTGATCACGCCATGCGCGTGACCTCTCACCACCGACTCCCAGCTGCGATGACACTGGCCGCAAAAACTCGAAATATCTTCCGCGGTCATTTTGCCGAGTTTCGGTGGAAGAGAATCGAACTGGCCCTGCATCGCCTCCAGCAGATGCGTATTCGTGCCCGCATGGCAATGCTCGCAGGTAACTCCCGGCCGCATGGTCTCGAGAGTCAGCTTGCCGTTCTGGGCAGAGTTGGTGGAATGACATCCGAAGCAGTCTTTTGTCTCACTGTGCAGAAGCGGCCGACCGAAGGCTTCTTCGAGCGTGTGTGGAGTGAGGCCGGCGTCTCCAATCGTAATGTCGAGGCCTTTGATATCCGGATAATAACTCACCAGTCCTTCGTACCATTGGCCCTCGCGCTCGAACACCCAGGTTTGGGCGCCGTTGCCGAAGTTCCAGCGGATGGGCGACGAGATGGAGCGCTTGCCGTCGGTCACGCTGTAAATGCTGCTGTCGCCCTGGGTCTCCACGGTGTAGCTGTAGTCGCCCCTATGAAACGCCAGTTTCGGATTCGCTTTCAGCGCGGTCTCAGCGCCGGGCAGCAGCAGCGCCCGGCCCATCGGCGTCTGCGGCTGGGTCGTAGCTTTGGACTGGTGGCAGCCCGCGCAGGCGGAGCCGGGAGCGCTCGAGGTCGTCTGCGCGGCCGCCGGCATGGCCAGCAATACAAACCACAGCGGAAACATCGGTAATAAGGATCGAGACCAGAATCTAAGGCGCAACGGGAGCATCCTCACCCTTGGTAATTTCGAGGCAGAGCAAGCGCTCGCGCCGCGCATCTTCTTTGCGGCCGGATTTCGAATAAGCCTTGGCCAGCGCGAGGTGGGTTTCAAGGTTATTGGGCTCCAGCTGCAACTCTTTTTCCAAGTGCTCGATGCCGCGTTTCACGTCGTCCGTCTCCACCAGCGCCCGGCCGAGCACCAGTTGACCGGTGGGGAAAGCCGGGTCCTGCGCCACCGCTTTTTCGGCGTAGGGTAGAGCCTCCGCAGGGTTGTTCTTGATCAGCCAGCCCCACGCGAGCATGGCGTTGGCGGGAGCGCTCGTGGGCGCGATTTCAATCTCGCGCCTGAATTCGGCGATGCCCGCATCGGCGTCCCGCGGAAACAGCAGGTAACCGTAGAGAAAGTGCAGGTTAGGAATCGTGGGATTGCGTTGAAACAAATCCTGAAACTCTTGTTGCGCCGCCTTTTCGTCTCCCGAGAGAAAGTGGAATGTGGCGCTGCCCACCGCACTATAGAGCTCTTGTTTGTCGGCTCTCAATTCTCTTGGCAACAGCGGCGTGCGCAAGCCGGCCAGGCCAATGCCCACCAGGAATTCTGGGTTCGGCACGTTGCCCCCGGCAAAGGTCGCATATTTTTGTATGGCAGCTTCGAAATTTCCGCTGCGTGTAAGGAGCAACGCTTCGTGGTAGTGAAGAATTTTTTCGTTGCGCGGCTGGTTCGCCGCTCCCAGGGACAACCCGTGTTGAATGTCATTCAGCGCGGGAGTGTAATCGCCGATTTCGAATTCGCATAGTCCGCGCAGTGCGAAAGCCGGGCCGGCATTGGGAGTGAGCTGGATGTAGCGGCTCAGCGCGTCTCGAGCCTCGGGGTAGGCATCGGTTCCGTACTGCAGCAACCCCA
>DATDGM010000158.1:0-12826 GCA_036522075.1 Candidatus Sulfotelmatobacter sp. | reverse complement strand
ACGAGGGCTTCATTTTTCGCCAAGCCGGCCGCGGGCTTGCGCAGAAATCCATTGGCGCGGCTACGGTTTGTTCCCGCTTCGAGGTTGCCGTTTTCGATTTGAATGCGGCGAATGTGGCGATCGTGAGACCAGTCGAAGGCGTTCGCCAATCTGAGGATCGCCGACAGCTGAATCGTGGTCTTCTGTTCGTCGGGCAGAAGATCGCGCAGGGCTTTGTGGCTGGGTGTGGGCAGAGCTCCGCAGTGAAAACGCGCGACGGTGGCGGCGCGTTGCATGTCGGCCGGGTTCCATCCCAGGGGCGTGCTGTGAGACTTGATCAACTCCAGCGACGCCTTGTGATGTCCTTTGTTTCCTTGTGATTTACCCACATCGTGCAGCAGTGCCGCCATTTGCAAACTCGCCCGTGCTCCCGAGTCGTTTACCTGACCATTCCCTGGACTCTTCGTCGAAAGACCATTCATCGAACCCAGCAATCGTCTGGCGGCGAGGCCGTCATAAAGTTCGAGAGCCAGCCGCGCCACGTGCTCGGAGTGCGCGAAGTCGGGATCGAGCACCTTCGCCCATAACTTCATCCGCTGCGTGGCAAGCACTTGAATCTGCTTGCCTTGCGGCAATCCTGCACGCCACACATTCCACCGAGAATCGGCCCCGACCATTTTTTGGCGATACTTCCCGATGCGCTTCGACCGCTCCTCGGCAACGCGGCGATGCCACGCCTCCCGCGACTCGGCATCACCCAATATCTGACTCGAAAGCGCCGTGGCCCACAGCACGTCCAAGTCGTGGACTTCGCCCAGCAAGTCCTGCATCGCTTTCAGGTCGTTACTCCACGCCTTGTGCTCCTCCGGCAGAAAATTCTCCACTATGTAACGGAAGCGCTTGATGCCGATGCGCAACATGTGAAGCGCAACTTTGGACCGGTTGCGCAGGGCGCGGGTTTGAAGGTCGCGGGCCGCGGTCCAGCGTTCGAGGGCGAGATGCTTGAACACCGCGCTGCCCGGGCGGATGTGCGCCGCCCGCTGCGGCAGCGACCGGCTCCACTGCCGCCATTGCTTGCGGTCGAAGTCTTCGAGAGCGGCGCGGGCCTCGCGTTTTTCCTCGACCTCGCGGCGAGTCAGGATGGCAAGAAGCGCCTGGACGGGCGGACCGTGCGGGTCCGATACGAGATCCTGCGGGAGAGTTGAATCCTCGGTTTGGTTCCCAGAGCTCTCTGCCGATGGCAGAAGCGCGGGCGAGTCGCCCGCTCCCACACGGGCCGATATGCTAACCCGCGCTTCCACAGGTTCCTCAGCGAACGCACTTGCCTGCTGCGGAAACAGCTTTTCGATCCACTCCATCATGATCTGTATGTCGCGCAACTCGCCCAGTCGCTGGAAGAGTCTCTTCCCTGCCTTCTTCATCGCCTTCCAGTCGGGGTCAGGATCGATGGCGATCAGGCCGTCGGCCATGGAGCGGCAGCGGCGCAGCGCGACGCGCAGGTCGTGCACGGGATCGGCGCTGAAATCGGCGGAGACATGCTCGCACTCGTCGAGCACGCGCAGCATCCAGTAGCGCAGGCCGGTAATTTTCTTGGTGGGCCTGGTCGGGCGGCGAGCGGGCTTCTTTTCAGTGTTCGCGCGGCTGGTGGCGGAGGGCAAGGGCAAAGCTTCCGATATTCGCCTTCCAAAATATCATTTCCGCTTCGCGTCCGCTAAATGTCCGGATCTTCATGGACTGACGCCGTTTGGAAAGCAACCAGTAAGGATAAATCGCTGTAGAACCCATTGACCGGCGGTCAAAACGGGAACGGGCGTGATTAAGTCAATTGACTAGCATTGCCGCCCTGTCTAGAAGGTCAGGGATAGGGCCACTCCGCACTGGCACGCGGTAGTTCTACGCCACCATGCTGGCGCAATAGGGTTTCGACGCGCTCGTAGCCCCTTATATGGGCCCAGTGCATAGGCGTGCCGCCGTCGAGGTCTGCTGCGTTAATGTTAGCTCCGTTGTCGATCAGCCACTGGACGACATCCTCCCGGCCGTGAGCGGCTGCGCCGCTCAGAGCGGTATAACCGCGGAGGGTTCCCGCGTTCACATCAGCCTTGGCGGCCAGAAGCATCTCGACTTCTTCGAGTCGACCGCACGCCGCGGCGTCATACAATGGGGTGCGTCCGATGCCGTCTTGAAGATTTACCTTGGCTTTATTCGACAGTAGCAGCTCCATAATGTCTCTGTGGCCGTACCCCGCAGCATAGTGAAGCGGCGTGTCGCCTCTGCCGGTTTGTGCATTCACATCGGCATTCTTGGCTAGAAGCAACTCTGCGATTTCCAAGTAGCCATCGAACGCTGCGTAATGGAGAGCGGTGAAACCTTCCCTGTTCTTACCGGATACTAGATTCGGATTGCGGTCGAGCAGCAGCCGGGTCTCCGCCAAATCGCCTCTGTTTGCCGCTCGAAGAATTTCGGCTACGTCTCCGTCAGTCTTGTGACACGCGGAAGCAAGACCGATCAAGACCGTCCCTAGTAACAAGACTGCTGCACGATGGCGAAGCGGAAAGTGGCAGACTAACGACGTCTTCATAATCCTTCGCCTTTCAGAACTTGTAAGTATATACGCCACTCCGAAGGCAAAAACGCCCGGCGAAATTCGGGCCCGCGGCTTCCGATGTTCGCCTTTCAAAATATCATTTTCGCTTCGCGTCCGCTAAATATCGGGATCTTCGTGCAGGGGTGCCGCGTGATGCAGAGAGAATTTGGGAGCGAGCGCGCTCGCCAGAGAATCACTTCATGACGATTTTTGAGTGCGCCCGAAAGAGCCGGTAGTCCGTATAGGTATGTCTTTCGTCGAGGGTAATTGTGCCGATGCTCGCCGTTACCCGAGCCTGACGGGGCATCCACAAGGGTGAGGGCACTCCTGCGAGGCGGACCTCGGCGAATCGAGTATCGACGGTGAGCTGGCGAAGCCGTCGTCCGGCCGCAGATGAGAGCAGATCCGTTTGCAGGCGCATGATCCGGTAGTCGGAGGGATCGATCCACGCGATACCCTGCACAAAAATCTGGTATGTCGTATTTTCGGAGACAAAAGTCGCGGGCAGTCGAACCGATGCTGGTTTCTGGGCAAAGGCGACGACGAGCGCTTGATGGCCATTGACGGCTTCTTCTCCCAGATAACGGAACTCCGAGCTGGACTGGTTGGTCGGATAGAAGTAAAGCCACTGATTTACGAAGCCCTGCGACAGGGTGGGCGATTCGGAGGGCGGCGCCGGCAAGACCGTGAGCTGCGAGGCTGCGGGGGGAGATGGCGCGGGCGAGTCGAGTGACGCGATTTTCTCAAAGTCGGTTTCAATCTGCTCACCATTCTTGAGGTCCACTCGATACTCATCAAAGACTGCGCTTTGGGGGTCCAGGCGGTGCTGCAGAATGAGGAAAGAAAAATTCCGTCGTGTTTCGGTATGACCCAGCTTCAGGATAACCGCCTCCTGCGAGATGAGGTCAGGCGTCTTACGGACGTTCTCGAGCGTCTTGGCTCCGATTTTGTCGAGAAGAACGGCCAGTTGTGACTGATCTTGAGCAAGCTCGACGTGCTCCAACCCTCTGACCATGAGCTGTAATTCTGCGAGCGGACAGGAGGCGAAGTTCGGAAACTTTATTTCGGGAAGGCTGGGAGCGTTTGGCGGCGCAAGTAAAATCGCCCCAGGAAGGAGTGAGAGATCGCCCCACTCCGATTTGACGGCTGGTGGCGGAAGGCCAGTGCCGCTATCAGGTGCGGGGTTTTGCTGGGTGAATGCCGCTCGCGGCGTGTTCAGGAATGCGAGGGCCGCGGCAACTAACACCAATCGTCGGCAGGACACCGTAGTTTCCTCGAAGGTTCGCAGTTTATGGTACACCACTTCCAGGTCAGCCACCTCGTACGATAGCTCCTCCAGTGGGCCACACCACGCATAACTTGTGTCAATTCTGTAGAAGTGCGCCTGCGGGCGTGTCGGGGACCGACGCGCGTGGCACATGTCCGGCCATGCCCTTCCGCGTGCTAACGGTCACATCTCTATTACCTCGGTAATCTGCCAGTGCTTACCGATTGGTCTTACCCTTGGAGTGCGCTACTGCGGGTTAAGGAGCTTTTATCACCGCCCAGAGCACATCTCAAGAAAACCGGTCCGCCTCGGCGCGCGCGTTTGTTCACAGTCTGAACATTCTGATCAAGTACGCGCGCATGTATGGCTATGAGCACAAGCGTACCGAAGCGCAGTTCGAAATCACCTGGAACGAGCTGCAGAACGGCCTGCCCACGGCGGGAGACGCCGGGTTTCTGCTGGGAGTCTCGGACAACAAGCTGCTGCTCGATGGCATTCCGCTCGAGACCGGCAACGCCGAGCGCAGCTTCGCCAATTTGTTGAACGCGGCCGGCCTGGCCAGTCTGCATTTTTCCAAAGACGTGACTGTGGAAGATTTCACCCGCCTGGTGCGCGCCTTCACCATCGGGGGCTCGAAGGCGCAGGATGTCTCGAAACAAATCAAAGATGCTCTCGGCATGGGCAAGGAAGGCAACAGCACCATCCGGATTAACGAAGTGAAGTTTGTGGCCGCCGACCCCCTTACGGGAGACGTCAGCATCGCGGCGCAGATCGCGGCGCAAACCCTTGGCCCAGAATTCAAGCAATGGTTGAACGATCCGCAGAAGCTGCTGCAGCTGATCGCGGCCGCGGAAGGCGCGAAATCGGGCGGTGGCGGCGGGACCGGAACCGGGCCCACTGCTCCGTTAGGCAGCGTGCCCAACGTGGCCATCGGAGGCGGCGGGGGTGGCGGAACCGGAACCGGCGCGGCTCCAGCCTATACCGGCGGCATTGTTCCTTTGCAGGAAGCTGAAGTGGTGCAAGCCATCCGCCTGCTCACCCGCTTTGGGCAGGCGCAGAACAATCCGAATATTCAAGCCGAAGATCTGCAGAAGGACCTGGCTGAAGTCGACCCGAACACGCGGCTGAATCTGCAGCAGCTTCTGGGCAGCCTTTCCGCTAAGGCCGCCACTTCCGAGGAGGAAGACGCTCCCCTGCTCATGAAGGCAGCCGAGCATATGGCGATTCGTTTCGCCCTGGAGCGTTACCAGAAGGGCGAAGTGAAAGTAAACGCCGTGCACCAGATGATGGAGCACATGAGCCGGCAGATGGATTCGCTGCGCAAAATCCTGCGCACGCAAGAAGACAAGATGAGCAAGGCCGGCATCCTGATCGATTCGCACGCCGACATTCTCGACCGCATGTTCTGGGCGGAAGTGCCGGAGTCGGGAAAGAAAAGCGTGCTGATGTCGCATGAGGCGGCCTGCGTGCCGCCGCGCAATGTGCGCCAGTTTGTGGAAGTGCTGCTGGAGCGCGACGACAAGCAAACGGCGGAAGAAATCCTGAAGAATTACTCCAGCGGCATGAGCGCCCGAGAAACTGAGCCGCGCCGCAAGACGGCCATCGGGTTGAGCCAATTGGCCGACCTCTATGCCCGCCTGGGCGGCGAGGCCATGGGTGACGCCATCCACAAGCTGAGCGACCAGCTGGTTACGGAAAAGGACTCGGAGCTGCAGAGCTTGATCAGCGCGGCTTTCGTGCGGCTCAGCCAGGAAGCCAGTTCGTCGAAAAACTACGCCGCGGTGAATGAAGTGTGCGCCGGGATGGAAGCGGTTTACACGCAGCGTCCTGTGTTGGGCAGCGACCTGCGGCCACGCGTCGGAGTCGAAAACCGGCTGCCTGAGTTCATTGAAGAAGCCCTGCACCTCGACACCATCCCCAAGGATCTGATCGCGGTTCTGCGGCGGACCGCCGGCCCCGGAGCCGAACATTTGGCCGACCGCTTCTTCCGCTGCATGCGGCGCGACGAATGCGACCGCATGATCGAACTGGTCAAAGAAATCGGTACGCCGGCCATGGCCCAGCTGCGCGAGATTCTGCGTACTGGACAATTGCGGCAAGCCTCGGCCGCGGTGGGACTGCTGAGCCGCCTCGACACCTCCACGCTGCTGGAATTACTGCCGGTGCGCTTGCCGGAATGGAATCGCTTCTATCACGACATTACGGTTCGCCAGATCGCTTACGGAGCGGCGGTGGATCGTGGCCGCACCTTGCTTGAGCTGGCCGAGATTCTCGACCCTTTGGTATTGCCCGAAGCCGTCGACGAAATCGGCATGAGTGGCGACATCTCCGCCGCTCAGCCGCTGATTGCGATGGCGCGTCCAGGAGAAACGGCTTCCCGCTCGCCCTTTATTCAGCTGAAAGCGATTGAGTCACTGGGACGCCTGCGCGATCCTGAAGCGGTGGCGACGCTGCGGGAAATTCTCGAAGCCAAGAAAACCTTTGGCTGGGTTTTTCACAAAGAGCTGCGCATTGCTGCGGCCCAGGCTTTGTCGAAAACCGATCCGCGCTACGGTTCGCAGGTGTTGGCCGATAGCGGGTTGGAGCCCGCCGAACTCGCGATCGCTCCGCTGGATATGGCGCCCGCCTGCCCGTGGGTGCGGCAGCGCCGCTACGAGCGTATGGTGCTGGCGCGTACCATCAGCGCGACTATTGGCAGCTCGTGGGGAAAATCGCGCATCCTGATCCGCGAGCTCAGCCTCGGCGGCGGCATGGGCACCAAAGAAGACAACTTGCGTATCGGCAGCGAAGCCGACCTGGAAATTTCTGTGGGCATGCGGGCTAAAGTTCGTGCCCACGTACTGCTGCGCCGCGCCCGCGTGAACGAAGTGGGCTTCGAGATTGTGAACACCGACCTCGAAAGCCGCTATCGCCTGCGCCGCGTGCTGGTGGAGGCCATGAACCAAGCCACCCAAGCCAAAGGCCAGGAGTGGGGCGGCGAGCGCAAGGGCTAAGCAGAAAATCGTTCACCACGGAGACACGGAGAAAACCTAAGAATTGCTTTTGATCTTCTCCGTGGCTCCACGGTGAAAAATATCGTCGGTGCGCTTGCGCGACCGTCCTCCGCGGTAAGACTCCGCGGCTACTTCACCTTCAAGAAAATAATCGCCAGCGTGTAAAGGGCAAGTGATTCGATCAGGACCAGTCCCAGAAGCAGGGCGAACTGGATGCCGGGGCGAGCGGCAGGATTGCGGGCCAGAGCCTCGGCGGCGGCGGCCGTCGCTTTGCCTTGGGCCAATCCGCAAACCGCGGAGGCGATTGCCATGGAGAATCCGGCAGTGATGGCAACCCAGCTGGCATTGGTCATTGCCCCGCCCTGCGCAAACGCCGGCATGGCGAAGCAAAGGGCCGATAGAGTCATAAACAGATAACTCAAAAACTTACGCATTGTTTTTTCCTCGTATTAAATTTCCGCCAGTGGGTGGTTGACGCCATACCGTGCAGACGCCCTCACGCTGATGGATGTAGCTTTGCCGTCTTAATTCAGTTCTCGGTTCTCAGTCCTCAGCAAAACCCTGAACTCAAGTTCAACTTCGCTGCCCGTAGCCTCGTCCGCAGCAACTGAGAACTGACAACTGACAACTGAGAAGTGCTTTCTAATGTTCGTCAGCCACCGCGCCGCTCACATAAATAATCGCCAGCAGCATAAACACGTAGGCTTGCAGAATCGCGACCACAATGTGCAGTCCCATGAAGATCACGGGCACGGCGATCGGGATCATGGAGAAGAAAACCAGAGTGATCAGGTCGCCGGCAAAAATGTTGGCCCACAGACGCACTGTGAGAGAGAGCAATCGCGCGGTGTGGCTGACCAGTTCAATCGGAAGCATCAGGCAGGCCAGCAGAATCCGCGCGACCAGGGGCATGCCTTCCATGGGCGGGCCGAAGAAATGCAGCAGGTATTTTGGCCCGGAATGTTTGAAGCCCTGGGCGTGGTAGTAGAAAAACGCACAGATGGCGCAACCCAGCGGCACGACCGGAACTCCGGTGGGAGACTCGAAACCCGGAATCAGCCCGAGGAGATTACAGGCCAGAATGAAGATGAATACGATGGCAAAGAACGGGGTGTAAGGCTCGTTGTGGGGGCCGATGATGTCGCGGCTCTGGCTCGATACGAATCCTTCAGCGCCTTCGAACATATGCTGCAGGGCGCCGGGTGAGTCCACCGACAGGCGCGAGCGCAACATTAAAAAAGCCGCCACCAGGAAAACCGCCACCAGCAGCTCCATGGCGAAGGCATTGGTAATGGGAGCCAGCGGATACTTCGGCGTAATATGCAGCCGCCCCAGCAAGGCCGTTACAGCGCCGGCGAAAAAGCGGTTGAGGATGGCGGTGAACCAGAGTTGTTCAGGCATAGAAAACAGCTTCTAGCTGCTAGCTCCTAGCTAACCGTAGATTCTCTCGGGAGCCAGCTCCCGCCTCAGCCCCGCTTGGCTAGAAGCTGGTAGCTAGAAGCTCCTATACAGCTCATAGGACGCTTCGCAGGCAATGGCCCCGACGGGCAAACACAGGCCCGCAAACAGACCCCTGAGGCTCGCGGGAAAACTGGTTAATATAACATACGCGGCGACGGCCAGCAAAACATAACGGAGCAGGAAACGGACCACGATCCCCTTGCCGGACTGGGGTTTAGGGGGATCGGTAATACTTGGGTTGGTCACGCGGTCGGCCAGGCCGCTTACGCCGTTCTTTAACCAGTGGAAATTGAGGTAAGCAATGGCACATCCTAAGGCGAATCCGAGCGCCGACCAGCGTCCGAACCGCCACCAGGCCGCTGCCGTGAGCACCAGCGCAATGACGACCATGAAGCCGCGGATCCGGTTCACGGCGCCGGAATAGAAATCTTCGGAGGGCGCGGACGCAATGTCGAAGGCTTCCGCCTTCTTGGCTTCCCCGTTTACCCGGGCCTCTTCGCCGTTTGAAGTTAGTGGATCCATCTCATTGATTATGGGGATGATAGGCCATCGCTCAGAGGCCCGCGTCCCTAGCGCATGTCGCGGGAAGCGGTCCGAATCACCTCGACCAACCCCGCGGCAATTCCTAGAAACAGGCCGACCACGCTGATCCACGAAGTGTGCAGCCAGCGGTCAAGCTGCGAGCCGACAAGGTAGCCGGCAATCGTCGCCGCAGGCAGGGCGAAAGCCAACTGGCTGTAGCGGCCGAATTGCAGCCATAAGCTGCGCTTCTGCTCTACCGGGGTTTCGCGGTTAGGAGGGCGGTCGGTCATAACGGGATCGAGAACAAGATTCTTGCCCGAATCGGAAGTATAGCCCTCCTTGGCAGCAAGCCCCAAAAAAGCCAGAGCAGAAGCGCGAACACCGAAGCTGAAGCCCGCTCGCTTCCAACGCATTACGTGGGGCTGAAGGGCCGCTCTTCCTCTCCACGCGTCCCCATTCCCCGGGGCGTTTGCGTCATCCACGTCGTCCCGCGTCCCTCTGGGCGGCTGCATCATCTACGCCGTCCGCATCGAGACGTTTCCGAATCTTGATTTCATACTTCCTTAGCCATGCGCACAATCGCCAGTGACTCGCCGTTGGCCAACGAAACGGCCAGAGGTTCCAGCTCGACGTAGCCTTTGGCGCGGTAGAAGGGGACGCCGGTCAGGGTCGCTCCCATCTCTAATCGCGTGAATCCTGCCGCTTTCGCCGCCGATTCGCAGGCTTCGAGGATCAGCGTGCCGACTCCTCGGCGCGCCCATGCGGGGTCGACGAAGAAGGCGCGAATCTTGGCGGCGTCGTGGCGTGGATCGAGCAGGTCGTCCTCGCGGGCAGTCCAGCGGTCGCCTCCGAAAAGCGTTTTGCGCTTGCTCCATCCCCCGCAGCCGACTAGCGTGGCGTCCGTTTCCGCTGCCCGCGCCTCCGCCGCTTGCGCTTCCGCGGCGTAGTAAGTGCCGTCTGCAATCAGCTGGCTGTCTACGCCGTAGACGGTTTCGAGCGCGCCTTCCAGTTGGCTGGGCGTGTAATCCCCGGCTTGCAGATGGCGGACCGAGGCTTCAATCAGAACGCGCAATTTCGGGATGTCGGTGAGAACGGCCTGGCGGATGAAAATTGTCACACAGTATCGGGCCTGGAGAGCCGACGAAATTCTAACTCAGCTCGTCGTCGCACCTTAGGGTCTGCCAGCTCCCGGCGAAGTGCGCCGTCGAGCTTTGCTCGACTGGACAGCCGGGGGCGGCTGTCCCCACATGAGCCCCGCTAGCGGATCAGCTTGGCCACCGCGGGGTTCTGCACGATGCCCCAGGCCCAGTTCACCAACTGGATGAAGCGGTCAGGCAGGATGCCAATGTAGACGGTGGCGAATGCGGTCACGCTCAGCGCGGCGCGCATGCCGACGCTGACGGGCAGACGTCCTTCGCCGGCTTCGGGCTGGCCCATGAACATGGCGTTGGCCATGCGCAGGTAATAGTAGAGGCCGAAGACGGAATAGAGCACGCCAAGCGCGGCCAGCGTGTAGTGTCCCGACTCAATCAGGCTGAGGAAGATAAAGTATTTGCCCCAGAAGCCGGCCAACGGCGGAATCCCCGCCAGCGAAAGCAGGAATACCAGCATGAGCACGGCTTCCACGGGAGCGCGTTGATAGAGGCCGTTGAGATCGTCCAGTTCGTCGCCGATGACTTTGCGGCGGCGCAAGGACGCGATTATGCCGAAGGCACCGAGGTTCATGAAGGTGTAGACGAGCAGGTAGATCAGAATGCCCTTGATGCCGTCAAGGCTGACCTGTGTGGCGGTTCCGGCCACCAGGCCGAGCAGCATGTAGCCCACGTGCGCGATCGAGGAATACGCCAGCAGGCGCTTGGTGTTGGTTTGCGTGAGCGCGGCGAAATTCGCGCCCGTCATGGTCGCGATGGAGACGAACACCAGCAGCGGCACATAGATGGAGCGCATTGCCAGCAGCCCGCCGGGAGCGACAGGGCTGCCCAGCAGAAGGCGGAAGAGCATAGCCCATCCCGCGGCTTTGACCGCAACCGACATAAATCCGGTGATGCTGGTAGGCGCGCCTTCATAAGCATCGGGCGCCCATTGGTGAAAAGGCACGGCTGCGATCTTGAACAGCAGTCCGGTCACGGTCGTCAGCAATGCGACGATGGCGATCGATTTCTGGCCGCCCTGCAAGATGACAGGAAGGCGGCGGCCGATCCAATAGAGATTCGTGCTGCCGGTGAGGCCGTAGATCAGCGACAGGCCATAGGCAAAAATCCCGGAAGAAAACGCGCCCAGCAGCAAATATTTCAACGCCGCTTCATTGGAACGGCGGTCGCGGCGCAGGAACCCGACCAGCACATAGGTGGAAATGGCCATCAGTTCGAGGCCGATGAAGATTAAGACGATGTCGAACCCGGCGGCCATGCACATCATGCCGGCGACCGAGAGCAGTATGAGCGCGTAATACTCGCCGTGATTCTCGTCTTCAATTTCCATGTACCGGCTGGACATGAGAATCGCAACCGCGGTCGCCGCCAGGAACAGATAGAAGAAATAGATGGCGAAGTGGTCCACCAGCATGGTGTTCATGAAACCTGCGGCTCCGGGAAGGCCCGCAGCGTGCATCCAGAGCTGAATCTTGACGACGCCGGCCAGCGAGAACATGACTCCGATGAAGGCGGTGACGGGGTTGGCCCACTTCATCTCTTTGGGAAGCATGAAGTCGATGAGCAGGATACCGAGCGCGAAGAGCGCGAGCATGGTGATGGGCAGGGCCAGCAGATAGTCCGTCCACGAGAATTGGGAGAGCACGCCCACTTAGTTCTTGCCTTTCGCGGGATTGGGGGCTGGAATCTTAGACGGGGTCGCGTTCGCAGCAATGGTTTCCTTCGACTGCATCGTAGCGTTCCCACTTCTCCCAACAACGGGCAGAGGTGGGGTACCCAGTTGTGCGTTCACCGGGGCTGCGGGCTGCGAGGAGTCGCGGTGAACCGTGGCCACCAGGTGATTCACGGGCTGCTCGAGAATCTGGAAAAATGGTTTGGGATACAAGCCGATCCAGAAGGCACAAATAATGAGCGGGGCGAAGGTGAGCACCTCGCGCGGCGTCAGGTCGTGCAGCTTTTCGTTTTTTGGGTTGGTCACCGTGCCGAAAAATACGCGCTGGTAGAGCCAGAGCAGATAGGCCGCGGCCAGCACCACTCCGGGGACGGCCCATGCGCCCCACTTCCAGTTTTCCATGAAAGTTCCTTGCAAGATGGTGAACTCGCCGACGAAGCCGTTGAGCAGCGGCAGTCCCATCGAGGAGAGGAACATGATCATGGTGATGGTGGCGTAGACCGGCATCACGTTCGAGATGCCACCGTATTCGGAGATCTCGCGGGTGTGGCGGCGTTCGTAAAGAATGCCGACGATCAGGAACAACGCGCCAGTCGAGATTCCATGATTGATTTGCTGCAAAACCGAACCGCTCAGGCCCGCCGAGTTCAGCGCAAAAATTCCAAGGGTGCAGAAGCCGAGATGGCTCACGGAGGAATAGGCCACCAGCTTCTTCATGTCTTTCTGCATCAAGGAGACCAGCGCGCCGTAAATGATGGCGACGATGGAGAGGCCGATCATCCAGCCGCGGACGGTCACGTTGAGGAAAGTCGCGGGATTCGAAAGCACCTGCGGGAAAAACGGAAGCGAGAAGCGGACGAAGCCGTACGTCCCCATCTTCAGCAAAACGCCGGCCAGGATGACCGAGCCTGCCGTGGGCGCTTCCACGTGGGCATCGGGGAGCCAAGTGTGGAAGGGGAACATGGGAACTTTAATCGCGAATGCGATGAAGAATGCGAAAAACAGCCACACGGCGAAGTGGAACGGAATCTGCGGCGCCGTGGTATACAACTGCTCGATGCTGAATGTGTAAACGCCCGTCATGGCGTGATGGTTGAAGTAGAGATACAGAATGCCGAGCAGCATCAGAACGGAACCAGCGAGCGTATAGAGGAAGAACTTGATGGCGGCGTAAAGTTTGCGCGGACCTCCCCAAAT
>DATDGM010000157.1:0-5061 GCA_036522075.1 Candidatus Sulfotelmatobacter sp. | reverse complement strand
CTTGCGCAAGGTTTACGCTCCCATGACCGATGGCAGCTACTACCGGCAGGCCGGCGCCATTCCACAACCCGATCGCGCCGTCGTGCCCCCGCCCATCCTGGTCACAAGCGGCAAGAGCGCAGAACTCATCAAGCACGCGTCGAATTCTTTCCTGGCGATGAAGATTTCTTTCATCAACGCCGTCGCATCGATCTGCGAGTCGGTGGGCGCGGACGTGAATCAGGTCTGCGAGGGGGTCGGCGCCGATTCTCGCATCGGGCGGCGCTTTCTGAATCCCGGCATCGGCTACGGCGGTTCCTGCTTTCCCAAAGACGTGCTGGCCTTTCGCGCGGTGGCGCGGGAATGCGGTTATGACTTCCGCCTGCTCGACGAAGTCATGCACATCAACGAAGATCAGCGCTCCCGCTTCCTGCGCAAGGTGCGCAGCGCATTGTGGACCCTGCGCGGCAAGAATGTGGGTGTGCTCGGCCTGGCCTTCAAGGGCGGCACCGACGATATTCGCGAGTCCCCCGCGCTCTTTCTGGTACAGGCTTTGCTGCAGGAAGGTTGCCGCATCACGGCCTACGATCCCGCCGCCATGGAGCGCGCACAGGAATCGATACCTGCAATCAAGTTAGCCAACTCCGCCTACGAAGCTGCCAATGGCGCTGACGCGCTTCTCATCCTCACCGAATGGGAGGAATTCACGCACCTCGACCTGAACCGTCTCAACCAGATCCTGAAATATCCCATCGTGATTGACGGCCGCAACCTGTATGATCCTGAAGTGATGGCAGCTCATGGGTTTACGTACTACAGCGTGGGTCGCGCGGCGTGCCACCCCGAGGGCGTTTCCGCTGCGGTCCTGAAAAACGGCGCGAAGCGGGCATGAATTCAAAGCGCGCGGTGGTGACCGGCGGAGCCGGTTTTCTAGGATCTCATCTTTGCGACGCCCTGCTCGGCGAGGGCTGGCACGTGACCGCGGTCGATAATTTGCTGACCGGGCGCCGCTCCAACCTTCAACATCTCAGCCGCGAGCCCCGCTTCGAACTGGTGGAGCACGACATTTGTGAACCCTTTGACGTGGGTAAAGTCGATTTTGTTTTTCACTTTGCCTGCCCCGCCAGCCCCGTCGATTACACCGTCCACGGCATTGCCACCCTTAAAGTAGGCTCGCTCGGCACTTTTCACGCTCTCGATGTGGCCCACAAATACGGTGCGCGTTATCTGGTTTCCTCCACTTCAGAATGTTATGGCGACCCGCTCGAACATCCCCAGACTGAAACTTATTGGGGTCACGTCAACCCTATCGGGCCGCGCTCGGTCTACGATGAAGCCAAGCGCTTCACTGAAGCGGTGACCATGGCCTATCACCGCTACCACAAGGTCGATTCGCGCATCGCTCGCATCTTCAACACCTACGGTCCCCGAATGCAGTTGAATGATGGCCGCGTAGTGCCAAACTTCATGAAGCAGGCTTTGCGCGGTGAAGACCTAACGGTCTATGGAGACGGCAGCCAGACTCGCAGTTTCTGCTACGTCAGTGATGAAATCGAGGGTTTCCTGCGCCTGGCGAAATCCGACGAGCACACGCCGGTAAATATCGGCAACCCGAATGAATTCACCATCCTGGAGTGTGCCGAGGAAGTGTTGAAAGTCACGGGCTCGAATAGCAAGATTCGACATGAACCGCTGCCCCCGGACGATCCCCGGCAACGGTGCCCCGACATCGGCAAGGCGCGGCGGCTTCTAGGCTGGGATCCGAAAATCAATCTGGAGACTGGTTTGCGGATGTCGCTGGATTACTTCCGGCAGACCGTGCTCGGAAAAGAAAGAGAAGAAGAAAAAACAGCTCGCTAGTATTTCGGGTCTTGTGAGCTACTCGGACTCTTCCGCACTGGCAACCACGAAGTCGGTGAGTTTCTGCACGTGATCGCGCTCTTCCCTGGTCTTCAATTCAAACTCCACACCCATGCCGTACCCTGGATGCGAGGCTTGCACCCTGCCCCGCAGACGCAGCTTCATTTCGTGGGTGTGGACAATGATCTCAACCGATGCGCCCTTCTCGAAGGGCAACGGCACTTCCAGGTAACAGCCGCCGGCGCTCAGGTCGGTCAGGCAGCAGTGATTGGGCACCGAAACTCCTGTGCGGTAGACCTGCGCTCCCAGGCGGCACGCGTAGCGGATTTTGTCTCGCCGATTTCCCGCTTCGGAGCGCAGCCGCGCTGTGCCCGCGCCAGCGCCGGTGGCCGCGGGTTCGCTATCGACCTGTTCCCGCCTTTCTCCGCCTGCAACGATGCCCACTGCCTGTAGCGGTTCTTCCATCTCGACCGTAACGCCGGAGACGGATTCTTGCACCCGCGCCGCCGGGAGCACCGGCCGCAAGAAATCGGTGATCAAGCGGCGGGAGGTCTTCGGAACATCTACGAACTGGATTCCAGTTCGTCCGTTCCAGTCTTGCCAAACCACTTGCCCAGAGAGCCGGACGACTGAGCTCTGATCCGGAAGCTTGAACTGGAAATAGACTTTGCTGGTGGGAGGAAATTTCTTGCCGAATCTTACCGACATGCCGTCTTCCGCCAGATCGACCAGCGTCGCTTTTTCCTGGGCAACGTCGGCATAGTCTATGGTGGCGTGGGCGTGGACCGTGGCACGCGGTTTCCGGCGTTTTTCTTTGCGCATGACGGCCCGGGCGGCGCGCAAGCTGCTTAGAGCGCGATCGTAAGACACCGGTTTGTAGAGCACGAAGTTCACGCCCAGCGAGAACATTTCGCGGATGTTATCTTGCCCCGGCACCACCGCCACTGCCAGCGTTGCGTCGTTTAAGCGGGAAAGCCGTGTTTCCCGCAGCAGTCTGGTAACTTCGCGTTGAGACTCGCAGTCCAAAACCACGACGTCGAAGCGCTCTTGAGCCAGCCGGATGCCGGCCCGCGCCAGGTCGGAGCAGGACTCCACCCGAATGTTGAGCTCTCCAAGGACTTGGCGTAATACCCCACTCGCCGCGTCGTCTACGCACACCAAGAGCGCCGATAGAGTCATAGCTAGACCGAATCCTAGAGTCACGTCGGTTCCCCGGACAAGTTACCCCGGTCACGTTCACGGACTGTCGAAGGGGTTAAGTAGTCATGTTCTCAGCGCAGATGACCCGAGTAACCTGTCGGATTACAAAAGGCCAATCCTCCGGCGTTGCACCGTCGTGCTTTGACGTCATGTGCAGCCGTTCCTAGGATGAACACTGCACTACAGCCACAACCGTTGTGTCTGGAGCGAAGGCATGCAGTGCGGAGAGTTCTGCGTTCGGCAATCCCTGTAACCAGGGGACGGGGATTCCGAAGCCAGGCGTTCCCCCGGGGAAAACTATGACATTGAAGTCAAACCGTGGGTTTTCGCTGCTCGAACTGATGCTCACCGTGAGCATTATTCTGATCATGGGGGGCATCACGTTCATCACGATGCAACCCATCCTGAAGCAGAATGACGTCAACAACGCTTATGACACCAGTCTGGAAGTGATTCGCACCTGGCGCAATCAGGCCATCACCAAGAGCAATCGCTACCAGATTGTTTTCGCGCCAGGGGCCGCCGGACCGCCAGCAACCCCCGCCACGATGACGGTTTGGTTCCTGGGCACGGGAGTTCCGGTGGCTCCCGCTCCGGTTATCGTCGCCACTTACAAACTTCCGACGGACATTCAATTTGCAGTGTTGCCGGGCTTTCCCACGACTGCCGCCACCGTACCTGACGGCTTCGGCGCCGGCGCTACCTCGATCGATTTCGACCAAGGCATGGGGCTGGGCAGCCTGAATTACGTCATGTTCATGCCCGATGGCTCGTCGCAAGACACACTAGGAAACTGGAATAGCGGAGTGCTTTACATGACTCGCGCCACCGACCTCTACAGTGGGCGGGCAGTCACGGTATTCGGTCCGACGGGCAGAATCCGCGGGTACCGGCTGAACAACGTCGCGGGAGTCAACACGTGGGTGCAGCAATGAAAACAGGAATGGCTTCTCTCAACTCGGTCCGTTCATGCTCTGCTCGGAGGTCCGAGCAGGGGTTTTCGCTGATCGAGGTCATGATTTCCGCCGTCATCCTCACCATCGGCATTGTGGCCGTCATCGCTGGGCTTGGGGCTGCCGTGACCGCGACCCAGTACTCGCAATACGATCTCATCGCCCGCCAGAAGGCTCTGCAGGCGATGGAGAGCGTCTACACCGCGCGCAACACCCAGCAGATCAGCTTCGCCCAGATCGCCAACATTGGCAGTGGCGGAATTTTCACCGTTGGGCCCACTCAGTTGTTGTTTGCCGGCCCCGATGGTTTGGTGAACACCGCGGATGACGCTGCCTTCCCCGCGAGCGGACCTTGTCCAGCGGGGCCAGAGTGCGTGGTGCTTCCCGGGCCCGACGGCATCCTCGGCACGGCCGACGACACTGCCCTGGGCTTGCAGGGTTTCACCCGCCAGATCCAGATCAACAAGGTGTTGGAGGCGGACGGCGTCACCGTCAACCCCAACCTCAAGCAAATTGTAGTGACCGTGACCTACGCCAAAAGCGGAGGGTCCAGCACCAAGACTTTCCAAGTGCAGGCGTTGATCTCGGCGTTCCGATAGAGCTGAGAGTGAAAATCATGAACATGGGAAAGCAACATACGCAACCTGGGTTCTCGCTGCTGGAACTCATGATCGCAATGACGGTGGGACTGATCGTGCTGGGCTCTGCGACCAGCCTGTTCAAGACCGGCATGAACACCACATTCGTGGTGTCGCAGCGGGCTGAAACGCAGCAGAACATGCGCGCGGCCATCGACATGATGAACAAAGACATCGGTCTGGCGGGCGCAGGCATCACCGGCGGCGTGCAGCTTCCCAACGGTGGCGGAGCCGGCCCGTCCCATTACGGCTGCGATCAGGGCGGCATCTGCCATGTCGTGACCAACACCTATCCCAACGCCAACTACCTCTACGGAATTGTTCCGGGCTGGAAGAATGGCGTGGAGGGCGCCGCGGTAGTTCCTTCGGCCCCAGCTCCGGCCATCAATGACAGCATTACGGTCATCTACTGCGACTACAATTTCCCGCTG
>DATDGM010000156.1:0-33782 GCA_036522075.1 Candidatus Sulfotelmatobacter sp. | reverse complement strand
CCTTGGTGACAAAGAATTGCAGCGCATTGCCGCGGGTGATCGCCTGGAAAGGCTGCTCAATGTAGGTCGCAGGGAAAACGTTCGTAAAGCTGCCTTGGTCGCTCAACGCCGTGGAAGTGGTGGTGCCGGTGACGTAGACATTGCCATTGGCATCAATCGTCATGCCGCTGGCCAAGTCGTTGCCGCTGCCCGAAAGATAGGTGGAATAAGTGAGCTGTGCGGTGCCGACAGCGGTTGTATTCAGTACGCTCACGAACACGTGATTGGGACCAGCGCTGCCAGCCTTGGGAGCCGTCTGGTAGGCGGTGTTTGTGGTAGTGGGGAAATCGGGAGAAGAAGTCGTTCCCGCAACGTAAATGTTGTTCCCGTTTACGCTGATGCCAGCGCTGCCATCTGTGCCGCTGCCGCCCAGGTAGGTCAGATACTCAATGCCCGACGTTCCGGCCAGCGGATTCAGCTTGAGAACGAAAATGTTTTGGGCGCTCGGCGTCGCATTCAGATTAGTCTGGAAGGCGCCCGTAGTGGTGGGCAGGCCTAAGGAAGTCGTCGACCCCGTCAGGTAGACGTTTCCCAGAATATCGACGGCGATGGAGGGAAACTGGTCATTGCCGGTGCCGCCAAAGAAAGTGGCGTAAGTGAGAATGGGATCGATGATCAGCTCGCGGCTGTGATCGTAGGCGCCCACTTCGAAGCCGACGCGGTTGGCGGTGCGCAGCGCGAAACGGCCCTGCACAGGCTGGCGATGGCCGTCGATTTCCTGATAGACGTTGGGGGCATCGAAGCGCAGGCTGCCGTCTGCGCTTTTCAGAATCAGGCTTCCGGAACTCAGTTCGATGTTCTGCGACCCGTCGAACTCGAGCTGCGCCTGCGAGGGATCCGCGCCGGGTGCGACCTTGAAATCGTATTCCAGTTGCCCTTGATTGCCATAGAAAACCAGGTTGATGCCGGGGTAAATGTCTTCATAGCTCACCCGCGCAAATTGCGGAACGTCGGAACGCCACTTCGCCGGGTCGTTTCCCAGAAAGTAATTGCTCTTGCCGGGAAGCAAGTCGGTTCCCGTGATGCGCGGGCTGTGGCTGGCTCCGGCCAGCTTCATGCGGACCGATTGATTGCCTGCGGCCGCGCCGGCGCGGCTTTTGCCTCGCAGCGCCAGGGTGGCGCCTGCGGAATCAAGTAACAGCGAGTATCCGCTGCCCCGGGCGATAAACTTTACGCCGGAGTCAGATTGGCTCAGGTTCATCTGGCCAACATTAGGCTCAAACAGCAGGGGCAAATGGCGGAGGACGTCCATCGCCCGCTGGGAGTTTTGCTGCGTGGAATCTTGGCTCAGCTGGGTAGCAACGTCAGGGGCGGAGGAACTCGCGGAAAGAATGGCATTCTGCAGCGGGGAGGCGGGAACCTGCGCCAGCGAGCTTGCGGCGAACTTGTGCGACAGGGAGGCCGAACCAAGCAAGAGGCATCCCCCCGCCAGCAGCAGAATTGCGCCGCATGCTACGCCGACCTTGATTGCGCCCGAGCCTTTTGCCGAGCTGGTTGCCAAGCTTGTTCCCGACCCACTGCGATTTACGTTCAAGCGTTCCTCCGAATTTACGGCTCGTAAGCGCCGATCATTCTGGTTCCACCCACTAGTTCGACCTACAACTCCGACCGTTTCCAGTTCGACTGTTCTAGTCTGATCGTCCTCAATCTGATCGTCCTCAATCAGATCATCCTCAGTCAGATCGTGCCCAGCATGATCACCCAGTCTGACGCTTTCCAGCCCGATCCTGAACCGCTTTCGTCAGATCAGTTTGGAGAGAAATAGAAATGGTGCACGACGAGTCAGTTCTGTCCCACGGCGGCGAAGCCGGCCGCAGCTCACAATAGCGTTGAAACTGGCAGAAAATTTAAATAACTACTTAAACATCTGACGGATAGACTGTCAAGCCAGCCCGCGCCGATCTCGGGCGAATCGTTGTTATCACGGAAACGAAACCGCTCCCACGATGCCGGACAATTGCTTCAAGCTGGGTCCCCAAGCTGGTCCTCAAGATTTGATGAGATGCGCCAGAGGCTAGCGAAAGATGCCGCGCATGGCACGAAAGTGGGGGTTGAGGGAAATCTTCCGCTGTCGCGCGTTGGGAAACCTTCTGCAAACCCTTGCATAGACCCCGAACCGGTCGGTGAGCCCGCCGCAAGCTGCTGATTCTCCTGCCACGGTTGCCCTTCAAACCCCGCAAGGGATGGCAGCAGGATTGCTCAATAAAGGGCGCGGGGATTGGGGCCCCGCGCCCAGCACCTCCCCGTGGTCAGGGGTTAGCACAAGTTTTACCGTTTCAAGTCCGCCCCGCGTTTTTGTGTTTGCAAACCGCGGACGATTCTATACATTGCCTCACAGGGTCTGGGGCCGTCGAGATTCGAACCTCCCCTTATTTCTCAGTAGCAGTTCATCTTTGGAACCATTTATCTGGGGAGACATGCTTTCAACGAGCTCTTTTAAGATGCAGACTAGCTCTCAGGAACGGCGGTCGATGCGGCGGTTCGACATGCGGCTGCCGGCCGTGGTCCGGCTTGAGGGCGCGAGCGAATTCCACACTGAAACCCAAAACGTGAGCGCCCGCGGAGTTTTCTTTTATCTGGATAAAGCCGTCGCGGCGGGCACGCAGCTCGAAGTGACTCTTACTTTCCCGCCCCACGTCACGCTCACCGACGCGGTGCGCGTCCGTTTCAGCGCCCGCGTGATTCGCGTGGAACATCCGCTGCCTTCTCAGCGCATCGGCACCGCCGCCATGATCGAGGATTACGAATTCCTCCGCTCCGGCGACTGCAACGACTTCCTCACCGCCCTGCGCAAGGAATGGAAAGAAGCAAACTAGAAAACCGGCTTCGGGCTTCAGCTTTCCGGCTTCGGCCAACCAATTATTGGCGCCCTCAACTCCTGAACATTATTGATTGAGCTTCGCTGAAGCCCGGCTTTTCACTTCCCTAAATCCTTCATCTGCCGCCGGAGCCGGCCGTATCTGCGCACCAGGCTTCCCAGATAGACGATATGAATCAGCCACGTGGCGACGTAGGCGGCGTAGAGAAATTTAATGGCGTTCATCTTGACCCTCCGCTCGAACCGACTCCACTCAGTGATTCCAGAGCATGGGCTTGCTCCACTTCACGGCGCAGCATTTCCAGGCGATATCGAGCCCAGCACACCAGAAATGCAAAACACAGAAACGCCATCCAGCTGATCAGGAGCGTGCGAAGCATTCTTGGATCCATCGATCCACCTCCACCGATCACGGGCTGGGGATGCTGCGTGCGAAAAAACCATATAGAAAAATAAACCAACGGAACGTCCAGCGCCCCGAAAACTGCAAGCGCTGCGGCCAGCTTCTGCGTCTGCGCGCTGTCAGAGAAGCGCCGCAGGATCAGATAACTCACGTAGATCAGCCACAGCACCAGCGTCGAAGTCAGCCGGATGTCTCCCGGCGCCCACCAGATGCCCCACACCGGTCGCGCCCAGATCGGTCCGGTGACCAAAACGATGGTGCAGAACACCACGCCCACTTCGGCGGTAGTCACGGCCAGCATATCCAGCTTTTCGCCGGGAAAATATTTTCCGGCGAGGAAATAAAGTACAACGATAATCACGACCGTGGTCGCGGCCGAGCTGGAATAAATTCCGGTGGCGTGCAGCCACTGTTGCACTCGCGGGATAAACGGCACGATGCAACCGCCGATCCCGATGGCGACTGCGATCCCGTTGGCCGCGTTCCTGGTAGACGGCTTATCGCTAACCAGGTACTGGATCGACGCGACAAAGTTGATGAAGAACAGCAGGAAGGCGGTCCAGGCCGAAGGCACGTGATAGTAGATGATGCGGTAAACATCGCCCTGCTGCGCGTCAGTCGGCGCCACCACCAGAGCCTGATAGAGCGCGTAGGCGAGCAATACCGCCGTGATCGCCGCGAGGATGGGGAAGGCTCGCTTCATGACTTCTTCACTTCTTATCTTCTTCCCTTCTTATGCAGCCGCTCGCTTCATTCTGCCTGCATCATTCCGCCTGCAGCACAGTTTCAAACAAGGCCAGGCACGCTGCAGTAAACACTACATCGTAAGTGAGAAGCAACACGATGTAAAAGTGCGCAGGATCGTCGCCGGTGAGCACGGCAGTGGTTCCTGCGACCATCGCGATGACTGCCGGAATCGAAATCGGAAACAGCAGCAGCGGCAGCATGATTTCACGGCTGCGCGTGCGCAGCGACATCGCCGCAAAAAATGTTCCGTTCACCACCAGCGCCCAGGTTCCGAGAATGGCAATCGGAATCAGCTGCCACGCCGGACCCAGCACATGCAGGTTATAAAACACCACAAACAGCGGGGTCATCAGCGCTTCCAGGATGCCGACGAAAATAAAATTCCCCAACGCCTTCGCCAGAAATAACGCATTCGCCGGAGCGGGCGACACGCGGTAAGCGTCCAGCACCTGATTGCGCAACTCCCGGGCCCAGGTCTGGTTCAGCGCCACCACCGCCGCAAACAAAAACGCCACCCAAATCAGCCCCCCCACAATGTGGCGCGATTCCTCGGCTAGAGGATCGAAAGAGAAACTGAAAATCACCACCACCAGCAGCGAGAAAAACAGCATGGAGTTCAGCGCGTCTTTGGAGCGCCACTCCAGCCGAATATCTTTCGCCAGTGTCGCCAGCGTGATCGACCACAGCGAATTCATGACGCACCCGCGTTCGATAGAGTAGCGGGAAGGTCCGCGGTGCGGCTGACAGTCTGGCCTGCCTGCATCCAGATAAATTCATCGGCTACGCCCTGCAAAAGCGCAGCCTGATGCGTCACCACGAAAATCGTCTTCCCGGCATCGCGCATGCCGCGCAGCAGGCCAACCATGGCGCCGGCAGAGTGGACGTCGACGTTCGAGAACGGTTCATCGAGCAACAGAATTTTCGGATCATGCAGAATCGCCCGCGCCAGCGACATGCGCTGCCGCATGCCTTGCGAATACTGCCCCACGGGCCGGGTCAACTCGGGATCAAGCCCAACGGAGCGCACCACCTGCGCGCAACGGTCGTTGTCGCGTTGATCGTTATCGCGTCGATCGTTATCGCGTCGATCGTTATCGCGCTGACGGTCGCCAGTAATCCCGTAAAGCCGCGCGAAATACCGCAGATTCTCCATCCCGCTCATCTCGTCGTAGAGCAGCGAAGGATGCGCCATGTAGCCAATCTCGCGGCAGGCCGTCTGCGGATCTTTCCCGAGAACTAAAACCTCACCGCTCGTAGGCCGCGCCAGCCCAGCAAGCGCGCGCAGCAGCGTCGTCTTCCCGGCCCCGTTATCCCCGAGAATGGCGTAGAACTTTCCCGCAGAAAACTCAGCGGTCACGCCGCGCAAAGCGGCAAATCGGCCGAACTGCTTGATGACGTTGCTGACGGTAATAATGGGCGTAGTGGCGGAGTGAGTCACGGAAAGTGAAGACGCTGCGGCTCGGGGCCCGCGAACAAACGCTCAAACAATCTCTCGACCGCAACGCTTCTGTTCGCGAAGCCACGCTCGAAGCTTTGAAGATAGCGGATGTGTGCAGCGAAGTCGAGCGCGGCGATGTTCGAGCGACGAAGCTCGGGCTTCAGTTCGAAGCCAGCGCGGGCTGTGCCTGTGGCTGCGATGCAGGCGGTCCGGCCGGCTGCGTTTCGGTCACGCTCTTGGGCGGTTCTGCGGATTGCATTCCGTTGGCGGGCGTGCCGGGCTGCTGCGGCGCATACTTCGAGGCGCACTTGGCTTGCAGCCCTTTGGCGTGGAAAACGCCATCCGAACCAAATCTGCCATCGGCCAGCGCTTGTGATTCGTCCTTGAATGTGTCCGGAGGAGCTTCGGTTCCCGTATAGTCCACCGCGAGCGTCTGGTCTTGCTCGACCAGCACAAACTGCACGTGCGTTCCAGCCCGCTTGATCGACCCCGGCTTCACGTTTCCGGCCACCCGCAGCCGCTTCGAATAAGCCCCCGGCCCCATGGCATGCAGTTCTTTGATGGTGACGTAATAACTCTTGCTGTCCTGCACGCCGGTGTATGCCAGATACCCCAGAAGCACGATAATGACGGCTGTGACCGCACCGAACTTCAAATATGTATTTCCCTGGCTCGACATAAATGCCGCTCCCGCGCGAAACCTCGCCCACCACTAGACTCTACGCGCCGGAGATGCGGGAAGCAAGATTCCGGAGGGCCGGAGCGACCGCTTCGATAGAATGAAATCGCTGGAATGAAACAGCCGGCGCGGAGATTGCGCTCGTCATTTCCTCTGAAAGAGGCAACGATTCATCATGATTCATCCCTGGCACGACGTAACTCCCGGCAGCAAGCTCCCGCAGGAATTCGACTGCGTCATCGAGATTCCTTTCGGCTCCAGTGTGAAATATGAACTGGACAAATCGAGCGGGCTCATTCGCCTGGACCGCATTCTCTACTCCGCGGTCTACTATCCGGCAAATTACGGCTTCATCCCGCAGACTCTTGCCGAAGACGACGATCCCCTCGACGTGCTGGTGTTGTGCCAGGAAACTGTGGTGCCGCTGACCATCATTCACGCCCGCACCATCGGCCTGATGACCATGATCGACGCCGGCAAGCAGGATCACAAGATCATCGCCGTCGCCACCGAAGACCCCGAGTTCAATTCCTACCGCGAAGCGTCCGAGATGCCACCGCATCGCCTGCTCATGCTGCGCCGCTTTTTTCAGGATTACAAACTGCTGGAAGGCAAAGCCGTCGAAGTCGATGAGATACGTCCCGCAGGCGAGGCCTACCCCATCGTCCTCGACGCGTTACATCGTTACAGCGAGCAGCGCCGCAAAGGCTTCAAAGGCTTCGGCGACCAGCACTGACGCGCGGACTGGTCGCCGGGGCGCAGTTCTTATTTTTGTTCTTCCTGAAGCTCCTCCGCAGAAAACCTTTCCGTCCGGTGAAATTTTCTCTTGACAAGCTTGTACTAATATACTATAACACTAGCAGTTTATATGACTGGATCACGCCAACCCACCGCGCCCGCCTTCGGATTCGCTCTCGATTTACGCAGCGGCGTGCCGGTTTACCGCCAAATTATCGATCAGGTAAGGGGCGGCGTAGCCGCAGGCGCGCTCACCGCCGGCGACCAGTTGCCCACGGTGCGGCAGCTTGCCGTCGATCTCGCCATCAATCCCAACACGGTGATGCGCGCTTATCGCGAGCTCGAGCTGGGCGGCATGCTCGAAACCCACCAGGGCACGGGAACATTTGTCGCCAAGAAAAAGCCGGAGAAAAACAACGCCGAGCGCGAACGCCAACTCACGCAGATGGTCGGTGAATTCGCCGCCCGCGCCGGCGCCGCCGGATTCACCGTTGAAGACTTATTGGAAGGCTTGCGTGAGTTATTGCCTCAATCCACGCACAGGAGATCGTTATGACGAAAATCGAAATCGGTCAAATCAGCGGCATTGGAAAATCGCTATTTGTCATCTGCCTGCTGGCAGGCGCGGTCGTCACCGTCACGGTTCATCATCCCGCGGGGATCATTGCCGGCGCCGTGCTGGGTATCTACTTTATGTTCGCGATCAAGGTAGTGCGGCAGTGGGAGAAGGTCGCCGTTCTGCGCCTGGGCAAATACGTTGGCCTGCGCGGCCCGGGAATGTTCCACATCGTGCCCATCGTGGAAACCCTCAGCCCTTATGTGGATCAGCGCGTGCGCGTGGCCAGCGTCTCCGCGGAATCCACGCTGACTCGCGACACCGTTCCCGTCAACGTCGACGCCATCGTCTTCTGGATGGTGTGGAACGCCGAGAAATCAATCCTCGAAGTCGAGAACTTTATCGAGGCGATCACCATGAGCGCCCAAACCGCGCTTCGCGAATCCATCGGTCGCCACGAGCTGGCGCAAATGATCACCGAGCGCGAAACCCTGGGCCGCGAACTGCAGCGCATCCTCGATGAAAAAACCAATCCGTGGGGCATCACGGTGCAGTCGGTCGAGATTCGCGACGTAAGAATTCCGCAAGGCCTGGAAGACGCCATGTCGCGCCAGGCGCAAGCCCAGCGCGAACGCCAGGCCCGCATCATTCTGGGTCAGGCCGAAAAAGAAATCTCCGACAGCTTCGTGCAAGCCGCGGCCGCTTACGCGGAAAACCCTGTGGCTTTACATCTGCGCGCCATGAACATGCTCTACGAGGCCATCAAAGAAAAAGGCTCCATGGTGATCGTGCCCTCATCCGCGGTTGAAACCATGGGCCTCGGCGGAACGCTTGCGACCGCATCGCTGGGCGGAGCGAAACCGTAGACCGCAGACCACTGAGCGAACTTGGAAAGGAACATAACTGGCCCGGCCTCCAGCCGGGCCCATAGGACCGACGTGGAAACAGGGCTTTAGCCTCTGAGGAGAATTCTTATGAACCGCATTCCGGCAACGTCGTTCGCAGTCGTAATTTGCACCCTCTGCACTCTTTTCGCCCAGACCACCCCTCCACCTTTGCAAAAAGGGATCAGCGTGAAACTAGCCCCAACCAGCAATGCCGCGCCCATGCCCGAGGCGGACAACGATAGCGCGTTGATCGTTGCCGTAACCCAGGACGGGAGCACCTTCTTCGGCGTGGATCAGATCACTCCATCGGCGTTGACCGATAAGCTCAAGGCCAGCCTCGCGAACCGGCAGAGGAACTTCTATCTCAAGGCCGATGCCCGAGTTTCCTACTCTGGCGTGATGAACGTTCTGAACGCTGCGCTCTCGGCGGGGATTGGAGTACCTACGCTGCTGACCGCCCAGGCAGCGTCCGCAGAGTGGAGTGGCAACGAACCTCCGAAGGGCTTACGTGTGTTTGTTGCCGCGCCCGCCGACATTGACAAAATTGCACCCGAGAAAATCGGATCGGCGAAGGTTGTCGTGTGGGTGCTCAATTCGGCGCAGCATGGTCTCACGCTGACCGTCAACGGCCAGCCGCTCCCCTGGGGTGACCTGCAAAGCGCGCTGAATCAGCTCCTGCAGAACCACAGCGAGAAAATGGTTGTCGTGCGGGCAGACGGGTCCGTGCCCTATGCCCAGGTGGTGCATGTCATCGACCTAAGCCAGTCGGCATCGGCCAAAGTAGTTCTGGCCACGCCGCAGCCGTAGCCAACAACAGGAAAGATTATGTGGGGACAGCCGCCCTCGGCTGTCCGCCGGGCGCAGCCCGGCATTTTGCCTACCGAGGCACAAAACCCAGTCGAGCTTCGCTCGACCGGACAGCCGAGGGCGGCTGTCCCCACATGCTTCCACATGGTTCGCGGAGAAACTCCAGAGAGACTTGATCCGATCTAACGGCCTGCCTCACCACACGTGGCAGGCGTTCTCCGCCACCATGGGCTGGCCTGCCTTGCATCCCCACGCCTTCTGAAACTCCGGCATGTTCTGCACGACGCCATCTACGCGATACTTCCCCGGCGAGTGCGGATCGGTGAGCACTCTTACGCGCGCCACTTCCGGACGCCGCTTCTCGCACCACACGCGGGCGAATCCCAGGAAGAAGCGCTGCTCCGGCGTGTAGCCGTCGATCTTGCGGCCTTCTTTGCCGGTCTTGTCCTCCGCGATCATGCGTTCCAGCGCCGCCAGCGCGATGCGAGCGCCGCCGTTGTCGGCAGTGTTTTCGCCAAGCGTCAGCCGCCCGTTCAGCTTCTGATCATCCACGGCTACAAAATTCGAGTATTCGTCGGCCACGCAACTTACCCGTTTCTCGAATTCTTTCCCGTCCTGCTCGGTCCACCAGTCATGCAGGTTTCCCTGCGGATCATACTTGCGCCCCTGATCGTCGAATCCGTGAGTAAGTTCGTGGCCAATCACCAGGCCGATGCCGCCGAAGTTGACTGCGTCGTCCATGGTTTTGTCGAAAAACGGCGGCTGCAAAATGCCGGCGGGAAAAACAATCTCGTTGAACGATGGACTGTAATAAGCGTTGACCGTCGGCGGAGTCATGCCCCACTCCTTGCGGTCGAGCGGCTTGTCGATCTTGGCGATGTCGCGTTTTGCCTCGAACGCATTCGCCCGCGCAATGTTGCCGATCAGGTCGTCCGGTTTGATCACCACCGAACTGTAATCGCGCCACACCTCAGGATAGCCAATCTTATTGCGAATGGCATCCAGCTTTACTTTGGCCTGCTTCTTGGTCTCAGGGCTCATCCAGGAAAGATCTTGAATGTCTCCCGCCAGCGACGTCTCCAGCGCATCCACCATCTTCAGCATGCGCTTCTTGCCGTCGGGGCCGAAGGTCACGTCCACGTAGCGCTGCCCCAGGGCCTCACCCAATTCGCGATCGGTGAGATTGACGCAGCGCTTCCACCGCGCCTGAATTTCCTTCTGACCGCTCAGGTTTTGCTGAAACTTGAAGTTGGCTTGTACAAAGGCGTCCGAAAGCCACGGTGACACGGTGTTCAGCGCATGCCAACTCACATACGTTTTGAGCGAGTCCAGCGATTCCGACTCCAGCGTTCCGTTCACCTGCTTGAAGAACTCCGGATTGCTGACGTTCAGCTCGGTGAAGTCTGGCGCGCCCACCGCGGTGAAAAAACGCTCGAGTTGAAAATCGGGTCCGAGCGCGACCGCCTGTTCACGACTCATTTTGTGGTCGCGATTTTTCGGCTCGCGACGCAACGTGCGGTCCATGGCGGCCTTGGCCAACGAGGTCTCGATCCGCAACACCGTCTGCGCGGAATCGGCTGCCTGTTGCGGCGTCTGCCCGGCCAGCGTAAACACCTGCGTGATGTAATCCACTAGATGCTGCCGCATCTCCTTCATCTTCGGGTCATCGTCTTTGATGTAGTAATTGCGGTCGGGCAGCGTGAGCCCGCCTTGGTCGATGTAGGCGATCACCTGGTCGGCGTTGTGCAGGTCGGATTGCGAATAAAAACTAAACAGCGAACTCGCTCCCACAATGTACAGATGCGCGAGTTCAGCAATCAGCGCCCCCTTGTCTTGCACGGCCGCGATCCGTTCAAGTTCCGGCTGCACCGGAGACAGGCCTTTCGCTTCCACGGCCTTCTCGTCCATGCACGATCCGTAGAGGTCGCCAATTCTCTGGTCAATGCCATCGCGGCTCGGCCCTCCGGCGGCAGCTTTTTCCAGAATGCCGCGCTCAATATCCTTGTTGCGCTCGTTGAGCTCCACAAAGCTCACCCACTGTCCCTGGTCCGGGGGAATCTCCGAATTCTTGATCCAGTTTCCGCACGCGTACTGGTAAAAATCCACGCAGGGATCCGCGGTTTTATCGATGTTGTCGATGCTGAAGCTCGACGAGGGCTTGGACCTTTGTGCGGAACTCGATTGGGTGAAACTGCCGAAAGTCAGGACAAGCAACAAGGCCGGTAGAAAACGAAGCACACGCATGCAACACTTCTCCTTTTCAAGGCACGGCTGGAATTCTAAGCCCGATCCGTCTAAACCGGCAAGGATGGAAAGCGCCCCAACATCTCTGAACAAATTGTGAGGGCTGCGTTTGTGCACCGAGCTGCGAAAATTGTCGCGCTCGTTGTGATTCGACCCTGCTTGTTCGTCCGCTTTGCTGGAACCAAAACAAACTCCACCGCGTATCTCCTTACTGTCTGGCCGAAGTGTCTTCAGTTTCAGGTATGTTCGGTGAAGGTTGATTTCGGTCTCAAGATTCCTTAAACCCAGCATTGGCCTAAACATGGCACATCTCACGCAGGTTCCGCAGGCCCTTTCCGTATCGCCGGCGCGCCACTCCCGCATGTCAACCGTTCTCTGGTGGTTGATGCTCTTGTTTTCGGCCGCCGTCGCGGCTTACGGAGCAACATATTTCCTGGCCATGCCCGGCGACGCGCACTTCGCCCGTTACATTTTTCCCTTGCGCCTGCATATCGCCGGAGGCATGGGAGCACTGCTGGCGGGCCCGTGGCAGTTCTCCCAAAAATTGAGGGCGCGCGCGCTCAACCTGCACCGTTGGCTAGGCCGCTTCTACTTACTGGAGGTCGCGCTCGGCTCCAGCGCTGGATTCGCCATGGCTATGGTGTCTGAAGAAGGCTTGGTAACGCATCTGGGATTCGGCATCCTGGCGGTGCTGTGGTTTTTCACCGGGCTGCAAGCCTACCGCATGGTGCGCCGCGGAAACATCGAAGCGCACCGCCAGTGGATGATCCGCAATTTCGCCTTGACCCTGGCCGCAGTAACCTTGCGCAACTGGTTGCCGCTTTTTCTGTTCGCCTTCCATTGGCCGTTCTCGCGTTCCTACATTATCGTCTCATGGCTCTGCTGGGTCCCGAACCTGATCGTCGCCGAATGGATGATCCGCAAGCGCCCCCCTCTTGTGATACAAAATCCGGCATGAAGCTCAACCATGTGGTTCCTCTGTTGTGGACGACCGACCTCGATCGTTCCGTCACCTTTTATCACGACCTGCTGGGCTTCGAATGCCTCAACCGCATGCCGAACTGGGCCCTGTTACGCAAAGATGGAATCGAGTGGATGCTCTCGCTCCCCAACGCTCACGAGCCCTTCGACAAGATTCATTTTACCGGCTCGTTCTACTTCCACCCCGATGACGTCGACGACGCCTGGCGGCAACTCAAAGACAAGGCCGAGGTCGTTTACCCGATTGAGAACTTCGACTACGGCATGCGCGAATTCGCCATCCGCGATAATAACGGCTACATCCTGCAATTCGGCCAGCAAATCTGAACTTCGCGACTCACATAGGCCCGGACGCCCTCGTCCGGAGCCCATTCTTCGCACTCTCGCCACAAGATTCCCGCTCGCTAGTCGGACGAAGCGTCCGCCGCTGCGTGGGCTTTCTCAACGCCGTTGTCCGCCACGCGGTTATAATCGATGCGCACAATTCTACGAGGCTGATCCGATCATGACTTCCAAGGGCAATGGCAGCAACGGATACACCGTCCCGCAACCGCGCGCCCAGTGGCTCGCCCGCCGCAAGCAGGAAAACAAGACCGGCAACTTTTCCCAGATGTACTACGCGCGCCACGGCATAATCACCGAGGAGATGTCCTACATCGCGCACAAAGAAAAGCTCACGCCGGAATTAGTGCGCGATGAAGTTGCCCGCGGACGCATGATCATCCCGGCCAACATCAACCACCCCGAGCTTGAGCCCATGGCCATCGGCGTGGCCAGCCTGTGCAAGATCAACGCCAACATCGGTAACTCTGCCGTCACTTCGGAAGGGAATGAGGAGCTGAAAAAACTGCACACCGCCGTGCACTACGGCGCCGACACCGTCATGGATCTTTCCACCGGCGGCAACATTCACGAAATTCGCGAAGCCATTCTCCGCCACTCGCCCGTCCCCATCGGCACCGTGCCGATTTACGAAGCCATCGCAAGAGTGAAGCGCGTGGAAGACCTGAACGCCGAAGTGATGCTGGAAGTGATCGAAGAGCAAGCCGCCCAAGGCGTTGACTACATGACCATCCACGCCGGCGTGCTGATTCAGTACCTGCCGCTGATTTCGAAACGCATCACCGGCATCGTCAGCCGCGGCGGCGCGATTCTTGCTCAGTGGATGGCCTACAACCACAAGCAGAATTTCCTCTACGACCGCTTCGACGACATCGTCAAGATTTTCAAGAAGTATGACGTCAGCTTCTCCTTAGGCGACGGCCTGCGCCCCGGCTGCGTCGCCGACGCCAGCGACGAAGCCCAGTTCGCCGAACTGAAAACGTTAGGCGAGCTGACCAAGAAGGCCTGGCAAGAAGACGTGCAGGTCATGATCGAAGGTCCTGGCCACGTCTCCATGGACAAAATCAAAGAGCAAGTCGAAAAAGAAGTCGAACTCTGCTACGAAGCTCCGTTCTACACCCTGGGCCCGCTGGTCACCGACATCGCTCCGGGCTATGACCACATCACCAGCGCCATCGGCGCGGCCATGATCGGATGGTACGGCGCCGCCATGCTCTGCTACGTCACGCCGAAAGAGCACTTAGGGTTGCCCAACGAAAAAGACGTGAAAGACGGCATCATCGCCTACAAAATTTCCGCCCACGCCGCCGACATCGCCCGCCAACGCCCCGGCGCCCGCGACCGCGACGACGCCCTCAGCTACGCAAGATACAAATTCGACTGGGAAAAACAGTTCGCCCTGTCACTCGACCCCGAAACCGCCCGCAGCATGCACGACGAAACCCTCCCCGACGACTTTTACAAAGAGGCAGCCTTCTGCAGCATGTGCGGCCCCAAATTCTGCTCGATGAATTATTCCTCGAAGGTCGACGAATACAACAAGCAAGTCCACGGCATCGAAAAGAAAGATTACTCGGAGTTAGTAGAAAAATTAGTCTCGATAAAGTAGCACTCGCAGCAAATCAATGCTGTAAGCAGAATTCGCATCTTGACACACACCAGCGTGTTGAAAAACGGCTCGAAGTCCATGTTCCGCGAACAAATCAGACAGGAAGTATCGGAGATTAATCGCCAGGGTAAGAACCCTTAGTAAATTACCCTTGACAAAAAGAAAAGATAGTAAGATTGTGTTCCTGTTTGACGTAGCTAGGTCCCCGCGCGGCCCACTGACTCCCAAATCTCCGAATGAGGGGGCTCCATGGCGCTAACCTTCCCAAGAAGTTCTCTGGCTTTGATCGTCGGCGCTGTTCTTTTTGTGAGCGGCTGCACGAAAGAGCATGTGGCGGTGACGACATATCACTACGACAATCTGCGTACCGGATGGAACCGACATGAAGAGCGTTTGAAACCGAAGAACGTTCGCGGTCCTAAGTTTGGCCTGCTTTACCAGGTGTCCCTGGACGACCAGGTGGACGCGCAGCCCCTCATCGTTCCCCGTATAAAAATCACGGGCGGTCCCAGCCCCGGCGAGCATGAGGTGGTATATGTAGCCACGGAAAGTAACACGGTCTATGCAATTGACGCGATCAGCGGCAAAGTCCTGCTAAGTCCTAATTTTGGAACGCCGGTCCCTGCACCTCTAGGATGTAATAACAATGGGCCGAACGTTGGAATCAATGGCACACCAGTTATCGACCGTGAGGCCAAAACAATATATGTGATGGTTTACAGGTTAGAGGCCGGTACTCCAGCTTATCGCCTGCACGCGCTTGACTTAGGTACGCTTACGGACAAAGTCTCGCCGGTTTTAGTGTCTGCCTCTCACAACCTGACCAGCAGCGCGCCTTTTGCTTTCAGCGCAAGCCATCAGCGGCAGCGCCCGGGGTTGCTCTTGGCGAATGGGAATGTCTATGCGGGTTTCGGCAGCTTCTGCGATTTCGGATCACCAGGAGTAACCGGAGGACCCCACTCTCGTGGCTGGCTTCTTGGCTGGAACGCCAGATCGCTGGATCCACTTCCGGCAAATCAAATGAACGACCTGCAAACTACCGCACCGAACAACACTCCCTATAATCGATTTCTCGCGTCCATCTGGATGTCGGGCTTCGGTCTTGCATCCGACGAGGCTGGCCATTTGTACTTCGTCACCGGCAATTCCGATTCAAACTACAGCGTGCCCGACAGCATTCAGGAGAGCGTGGTGAAAATGTCGCCTGACCTGACCACAATCCTGAGCTACTTCACTCCTTCGAATCAGGCTAGTCTGGACTCCGGCGACACCGATTACGGCTCTGGCGGCGCCATGCTGCTACCTGATCAGCCCGAACCGACCCCGCATCTGCTCGCCGCCGCAGGAAAAGACGGCAATATGTATGTCCTTAATCGTGACAATTTGGGTGGCTATACATCCGGCGGGCCTAATAATGTTGTGGGCCAGGCAAGTATTGGAGGCTGCTGGTGCGGGCAATCGTTCTTTTCTCGTCATGGTGCACGCATCGTGAGCAGCGGAGGCTCGAACGTAATTGAATGGAAGGTTCAAACCTCGCCCACTTTTTCCATTACGAATGAGGCATCCTCCCCGTCACTTCCTGGTGCACAGGATCCCGGGTTCTTTACCAGCGTCTCATCCCATGAAGATGACGACACGATCATCTGGGCCGTGTCGCGACCCATCAATAGCAGCCCCGCCAATATCTCACTCTTTGCCTTCGACGCTCAACCAACTGGGGGCGGTTCAACGCTGACGCAGCTTTTCAGTGGCGTAGCGGGAACATGGCCGAATACCGGCGGCAATGCCAATATTGTTCCAGTGGTGGCGAATGGGAGAGTGTTTGTCGCCAGTAATCAGAATTTGGCCGTCTTTGGTCTGCAGTGAATGAGGTAAACAAGATGAAAAACATTCCGCGCACCTTCATCGCCATTCTGATCGCGGCCAACTGGTACTGCATCGGGACGCTGTCCGTGGCTGTCACAGCCCAGGCCCAAACTTCTGGACAAGAACAGAACTCCCAGGAGGCGAAGGGCATGGAACACGATGTCTTCGGCACGGTCCGCAGCATCAAAGGGTCCAGCTTGGATTTCGAGACGCGATCGAAGAAGGTCATTCAAGTGGATACGAAGCCTGCCCTCGATGCACACCGCAGCAATGTCCCGCTGGTTGGGCGTTGTCTGGAAGTCCGTGGCAGCTACGACGCTAAGGGCGTGCTGCACGCAACGATAGTCCTGCGCGCAAAGGACTCTTCCGCGCTTTGGCCAGAAGATAAATGAGAGCGTTGCTCGCGTCGAACTCGGAATCGCCTCATTGCGCTTGAGCCACTCACGCGCCTCGTCGAGCGCTTCCCTCCGCCGTCGCCGTGGGTTCGTCGCCAACCCTAAACGGACGAACGCTAGCCGTCTCCGCGATGGCCTTTCCGGCAATTTGAACACCTGATGTTGAAACAGGCCGACCGCCCGAGATTACCTTCCCCAGGGAACCTGTTACAAGACATGTTCAATCGTGTTTAGCTGCAGGCAATACCGAGTCGTCAGCCCAAAAGTCAACCAGAACGCACGCAATAAGCCATTAGTCCGCAATATTTTATATCTAACTGCGGCTCAAGATTTTACCAGCGATCACTCATGCCTGATTCGCACAACCTTCACAAACCGATGTTAGCTCAAAGGTATCTCAATTTCTTCGTATCTATATATATAACCCCTGCGGCTGCGACACAGAGTCAGTAGAAGTCGGCCACGCCATCCCGCACCAACTGGACGGCGATGACGAGAATCAGAAAGCCGAATATCTTGTTGGCGTTTTTGGTCAGTACCGTTCAGGAAAGAGCGGGAACTTTCCGAGCCGATCAGCGCCCCGATTCGGTGGCGGCTTCAGCGGCCGAAGTAGAACCACTCACAGATTCCAACTTGGGCGCTTCGCCGGAAACCGCGGCTGCAGCCATCTCGGTGCTGGCCAGGGGCTCCGAAACTACAACCTGGTCTCTGCCGTTGCGTTTGGCGCGATACAACGCCGCGTCCGCAGCCGCCAACAAATCCGCCGCGGAGGTGCCATTCACCGGCAGTTCAGCCACCCCGATGGAAACCGTGATTCTGCCCAGGGAATGTCCCTGGTGGAGAACCGGCAGCTCGCGCAGTTTGGATCGAATGCGCTCGGCGCGCGCGCGGGCGGCTTCGGCGCTGGCCGTGGGCAACACAACCACAAACTCTTCGCCTCCGAACCGGCAGACCGTGTCTTCCACGCGAACGCTCTTCGTAAGAAACGCTCCCGCTTCGCGCAGCACCGTGTCACCCGCATCGTGGCCGTAGGTGTCGTTGACTTTTTTGAAATGATCCAGATCGAGCACGAGAATTCCCAGCGACTGCTCGGCGCGCACCGCCCGCCGAATCTCGCGTTCCAGCGTTTCTTCCAGGTAACGCCGGTTGTAGAGTCCGGTGAGAGGGTCTCTCACGGATTGCGCCCGCAACGCCTCGCGCAGGCGGATGTTGGCAATGGAAAGTCCGACTTGCCCGGCGAATGTGGTCTTGAAAGAAAGCTCTGAGTCGGCGAGCGTGGGCACCTCGTTGGTTGCCTGAAAATGCACAATGCCCAAGGCTTCGCCTTGCGCCAGGATGGGGACACAGAGGTAGGTGTTCTTCACCCCCGCCGCATGTCCGCAAGGCGCCGTGGTATCGCCCGCGATTACCAGATGCGGATGCCCCGTCCGGAGCGCCCAGCACGAGTTTGGTTCGAACACGGATGCAGGAAGCTGGCACTCGGACCAAGCCCCGATCACTTCCGCCAAGTCCCGCGCCGGATTGAGGAGCGCAATCGCTCCCCGGCCCAGCGAAAAAATCTTGGGCGCAAAACCCAATGCCGCGGCAAATACTTCATCCCGGTTGGCACAGCTTTGCAGTAGTTCACCCATTCTCGCCAGCATGGTCGCCCGTTGCGAACGCTCCGTAACCTCACGAAGCATTCTTTCGTTCTGCTGGTCGAGTTCGCGGCGCGCGGAGTCCCTTTCCCACATCTCCTCTTGCAACCGAGTATTGGCTTCGGCAAGTTCGGCAGTGCGCTCTTTGATCTGCTCCTCGAGGATCTGCTGATTTTGTTTCTGATCTTCAATGTCGGTGCAGGTTCCGAACCACTTGACGATCTCGCCCTCGTCGTCACGAATCGGGTTCGCGCGTCCCAGAAACCAGCGGTAGCATCCGTCGGCGCCCCTACGGAAGCGGTATTCCACATCGTAGGGTTGTCCGGTTTGCAAGGCAGCTTTCCACTTTGCCAGGCAGGGAGCCAAGTCATCGGGATGGATCGCCACCGTCCATCCGCTGCCCTGACTCTGTTCGGTGGTCAGGCCCGTGTACTCAAACCATCTCCGGTTGAAGAAGTCGTCCAAGCCATCAGGAGTGGCCGTCCAGATCATTTCAGGAATGGCTTCCGCGAGGGTGCGGAAATACAGCTCGTCCTTGCGCGACGCCGCGAGCAAGGTCCCCTGTGTGGCCAGCAGGCGGCGCAGAAACGCCGCGGCAAACAGCGCGAAACCTGCAGCCAGCGCGAGCAGCCAGTAGTTATAATTGCCCAATAGTAACGTTGCTTCCAGCGTAGCGTCCTCCGAGTGCCCATGCTTCCGGACATCAAAACAGCGGCGGTAAAACCCCTCGGCAAGAGGGGCGTGCGGATTTTGTAACAGGAACTCGTACCTAGCTCGGCTCCAATATTTATTTCTATCGGCAGCCCTTCGCATCACGTTCAGGGGAAAGGATCCGCATTAGAAACGACTTAGATTCGGCGGCGAAGTGCATCCGTCGAGGCGATGGATTCGGCAGGCATCCCAGGTGGTCAGGCAAACTCGGCAAGCATGACAAAAAAAGCCTCTCCTTCGAGAGGCTTGCCAAAAATTGTTAGTGCTAGGGGATTACGGAGTGTTGCTCACCGGACGAATGGTAGCCGTATTGGACGGCAAACTCGGTCCTGCGATGAAGAAGTTGTGGTCGTAAAGATTGCGGTACATGCGTCCTGCAATCTCGGCGGCTTTGGGGCCGAAGGTCGGCCGGCCACCCTGCAGGAAGATGACGACTACGACACGACCCACGCTGGTGTTGGCGTAGGAGGCGAACCAACCGAAGCGCGTGCCCGCGTGCGAGCAGGTTCCGGTTTTGCCCAGGATTTCTTCCTCGTTGAAATTGAGGCGCAGGCTGCGAGCCGTGCCGTATTGCACGGCGCCGGCCATGCCGTCAGAAATTTCCGGAATTAAGGGAGCGATATCGAGCGTGCGTTTGATGCGCGGCTGAAAGTTTGCGACTTCCTCTGGCGTGGTGGGATGTTGCAAGTAGTAAAGTGTTCCACCATTGGCGATCGCCGAAACCATGGCGCCCAGCTGCAGCGGCGTCATGGAAACACCCTCGCCAAAGGAACACATCTTGCCCACGCCCCCGAGCTTGTCAGGAATGACTTCGTCAGGGTAGCTGCCCAGTTGCTCGCCCGGAATATCGTAGCCGGCTAACTCGCCGAGCCCGTATTCATGCGCATAATACGCGACTTTTTCAAAGCCTAGCTTGCGGCCCAGGGTCTCGAAATAAGCGTTGTTGGAGTGCGCGATGGCCTCGGTAAGATTGAGGCGGCTGCGGCCCCCAAGGGCGACTTCAGTATCTTTTGAAACCAGCCCTTCGTTCAACGCGGCGAGCGCGACGGAGAGCTTAATGGTGGAGCAGGGCTGCGCACCGCTGGAGAGGGCGAGCCTCTGATTCACCATAGCCAGGATGCGGCCGCTGGTCGGCTCGATGGCTACGACCGTTCCGTTCATGTTGCCCAGCGCATCGAGCGCAGCCCGGCGAACCACGCTGTCTTCGCCGGCAACGATATCGCCGTCGCCGATATCCTCGGCGAACGAGCTCATGTGGAAGCGTTCCTGGTAGCGGCGGCGGTGAACCGCCGAAACCGCCGTGGTGGTGCGGGCGCTCGCCAGGTGGTGCAGGCGCCGCCTGGTGCGCTGACTCTCACTGATCTTCCGCGATTGCGTCTTGGATTTGGCCGTGCTGGCAGTTGTGTTGACGTGCGCCGCGAAGCTTGCGCCACTCAGCGGCAGCCAGATGGCGAAGGCAAAAATCCAACGAAAAAAGCGCATTCCCTGCTTAGACATCTTTCCCTTTTCCCCACTTCAGAAGTTCTGGATACTTCGATGCACGCGCGGTGCCAGCAAGTAGTAATCGGGCTCCATGAGCTTAATATCATGCCCAATTCTCGGATAATACGAGACTTAACCCATTTCGGGCAATAACAAAGTTCACTTGCTCAAAAACATCCATTTCAATTTAACCCGTTCTGGGACAATGACATGGGCGCTCATTACCTGCGTACTACCCCCTTCGGTAACCAGTTACCAGATTACTAGAAAGGTACGGGTGGTGTGAAAACTTTTTCCCACCGTTTTGATCGCGCCCCAAGTCATCCTCACATCACGTCACATCCTCACATCACATCGCTGCGCTTGCGCAGGAATGCGGGCACGTCGAGATCGTCGCGCTCGAAGTTCGCCCCAGTTCCACGTGTCGGATCGACCGGGATCGGGAGGTTGGCGTAGGGCGAAGCCTGGGCCACTGCGCTTGCCCCGCTATCGGAAACGAACGAGCGGTCGTCAAGAGAGCGGTCTGCCAACGATCGGTCGTCGAAGGAACGATCGTCGAAGGAACGATCGTCGAAAGAACCCGCTCTCGAGGCAGGAGTATCGGACTGCGATACGTCTCCGTTTGCCATAATGTGCCCCGGCGTAGGCTCATCCATCGGCTCGCGTGAGGGGAATTCCATAGCGTCGTCATTCCGGGCCGCGAAGGAGGTGCGCGTCTCCGGCTGGCGGTGGCGCGACGGCGCCGTGCGGAAGCCGGTGGCAATCACCGTGATTTTCACCGCGTCTTTCATTTTCTCGTCCATCACCGCGCCGAAAATAATGTTGGCATCATCGTGCGCCGCGCTCTGGATGATGGTGCAGGCTTGCTGCACTTCCGCCAGCTTCAGCGAAGACGAGCCGGTGATGTTAATCAGGATGCCGCGTGCTCCATCGATCGCGCCCGCCTCGAGCAGCGGGGAGGCGATGGCCCGCTGCGCCGCTTCCATGGTGCGATTCTGCCCGCTGGCCGTGGCCGTGCCCATCACCGCATAACCCATGCGCGCCATGATGGTCTTCACGTCGGCGAAGTCGCGGTTGATGATGCCAGGGATGGTGATGATGTCGGAAATTCCCTGCACTCCCTGGCGCAGAATATCGTCGGCGATGCGAAACGATTCGAAGAATCCGGCATTTTCCGCGACGGCCAGTAATTTTTCGTTAGGGATCACGATGGTCGTGTCCACCGATTCCATCAGTTCGGCAATGCCGCGCTCGGCCTGCGACATGCGCCGCTTGCCCTCGAACGAAAACGGCTTGGTGACGACCGCGACGGTGAGCGCTCCCATCTCAACGGCCAGGGACGCGATGATCGGCGCCGCGCCCGTGCCCGTTCCGCCGCCGAGGCCGGTAGTCACGAAGACCATGTCGGCGCCTTCGAGCGCTTCGATGATCTTGTCGGAATCCTCGAGCGCCGCCTTGCGCCCCACTTCCGGATTCGCGCCCGCACCCAGCCCGTTGGTGAGCTTGACGCCAAGTTGCAGCTTCACCGGCGCGTGCGACATGCGGAGCGCCTGCAGATCGGTATTGGCGGTGATGAATTCGATACCGTCGACGCCGGCGTCGATCATGCGATTGACCGCGTTGCCGCCGCCGCCGCCCACGCCGATGACTTTGATCTTGGCATCGTTGCGGGCTTCTTCGTTAAAGCTGATGCGAATGCTGGAATCGGTTTTTGGTTTTTCGGTCATGGTCTGAATTCCTCTTCTGTATAAGTTTGTGCTTTTGGTCGGAAGTGGTCAGTGGCCAGTGAAATGCCCGTCATATCGAGTTTTGGCGGCCACTCCCACTGCCCTTCGTCCCGCACCAAAACAACGTTTTTCTCCCGGCCCCCTGGTCCCTGCGCATTGCCACTGTTCACTGACCACCGACCACTGCCCACTGCTTTTCTCACCCCACCAGCAGCGCCTTCAATCTCGTTCCCCACCGGTCCGCCTGAATGCCTCTTGCAACTCTCGCCCTCTGTCCGTAATTCACCATGCCGAGTACCGTGGCAAACTCGGGCTCGGCCAAGGTGGCCGGCATTTTGGCCAGCGGCATGGGCCAGGAAAGTCGCACAGCCCGCCGCAGCACCGACTCCGCCACATCGAAAATTCCCGGGAGCCGCGAGGCTCCGCCGCTCAACACAATCCCTGCCACGCACACGTCGAACATGCCGCTGTGGCGCAGGCTCTCGCGCATCATCTCGAACAACTCGCGCGCCCGCGGCTCCAGAATTTCCGCCACCAGCCGCTGTGGCAGCAAGCGCGAGGGCCGGTCACCCACAGACGGAACTTCCACTTCGTTGCCTTCGGGAATCAGAGTGACCACCGCATTGCCGAATGCCCTTTTAATCTTTTCCGCCTCCGCCAGCGGCGTGCATAGCCCCACGGATAAATCGCTGGTGAAGTGATCGCCGCCAATCGGAATCACTCCCGCAAAGGCCACCGCGCCCTGCACGAAAACAATCATCTCGGTCGATCCGGCGCCCACATCCGCCAGGCAAACCCCGAGCTCGCGCTCATCGGCGCGCAGCACGGAATCGGCCGCCGCGAGCGGCTCATACACGGTGTCGTCCACATGAACGCCGGCCTTGTTGACCGCGGTGATTACGTTTTGCGTGGCGCTGGTCGCGGCCGTCACGATGTGCACGCGCACTTCCAGGCGCGCTGCCATCATGCCCAGGGGATCGTGCACGCCCGCCTGATCGTCCAAAATAAATTCCTGCGGCAGCAGATGCAGAATTTCGCGATCGGCCGGCAGCGGAATAGCGCGCGCCCGGTCGACCGCCTGCTTGATTTCATCGCGCCCGATTTCCCGTGGACGCGTTCCCAGGCTGATGCCTCCGTGGCTGTTCATGCCGCGCACGTGCGCGCCACCAATGCCTACGATTGCGTGCTCTACGGGCGCTCCGGCGGTATCTTCGGCGGCTTCCACCGCTTTTTGCACAGCGGCCACTGCTTTGTCGAGTTCCACGATCACGCCCTTGCGCGATCCGCGCGACTCGGCTACGCCGTGCCCGCGATAACGCAGGCCGGTCTCCGTCACTTCCGCCATTACCGCGCAGGTCTTGGCGCTGCCCACATCGATTGCGGTAAGAAAGCTTCCCGGCTGATTCGTCATTTTTGGTTCGTCACGCCTTTATGAATTGCTGATCGTTATCAAATTTGGATTGGCGTTTTTGATTTGCCGCGTTCAATAGCTCTGCTCCATTGCGTTCAATTTGGGACCGGACTCTCTGTCTGTTTCGCGATCGCCGGACTCGGCTTCGGGCCGCCACTGTGCACTGCTGGCGAGGTTATGCGCCCGTGCTGAGATTTCCCGGGCGCGGTTTTCTGCGCAGCCAGGGCGCCGTGACTTCGTTTGTGCCCCTGCCCCGTGGCCGCATTTGTTTTCTTCGCTCCGGCGACATTCGCGGGCTTGCCCTGCGCGGCCGCTTTTTTCCCCGCTGGTTTGCGCGCGGCGGGGGGCTTCCTCCAACTGGTTTTCGACGCCGGCTTCTTCGCGCCGATTTTTGTACTTGAACTATTGGAGTTGAGTTGCTGCTCCGTCACCTCAAACACCGGCTTGGGCAGCGGCTTGCGTGCAGCTACATTCGGCGGCATCTTCGTCACCAGCGCTGCCGGCTCTACCGCGGGAGGCAGTGGCGCCCTCGCGGACACCGACGCAGTGGTCGCCGCCTTTCTCGTTGTGGTTGCCGACTTCTGAATATCCGGATTCACCACAATCTGGTTGTCGTAGCGCAAGTCCACGGACTCGAGATCGCGGAACTGCTGTCGCCATTCCTGCACGTGGCCCACGTAGGTCTTGTAGCGCTTGAAATAATCGGAAGACCCCAGGTGCACGAGCACATCTCCCGATGGGTCATTCACCCGCACCTTCACGTCTTCCAAATCGGTGAGATTCACTTCGCTCAAGTCTTGGGAATAGTGGGCGCCTGCGGAATCCAGCTCCCGCACCAGCTCCATATAAGCTTTCATGCGCGGAGCTCGCGTGGAAAGCGGTTCGCCGGGATTCATCCCCAGAATCACCGGAAACGAATATTTGCGCTTGGGCGGCAACTCCATCAGCGAGCCGCCTGCATCGATCAGAGAAATTCTCGGCCCTACGCGCGCGAAGGCAACCGGAGTGCGCTCGTGGATTTCCACCTTCAAGCGGTTGGGCACAAAGCGCATCACGCTGGCCGATTCGACCCACGGAATCTGCTCCAGTTGCGCCTTTTGCTGCGCCAGCGGGATGAAAAAAATGTTGCGTCCAATGTCGCCGCCCATCACTTCCATGATTTGCGCTTTGGTCACGTTCTCCGTGCCCGTGACGTCAATGTTGTCGCTCGATTCCACACGGAAGCGCCAGGAGTGCTCGCCATATTCGTAGAGCGCAGCCGCGGCGATCCCGCAGGCGCATAGCAGCGCAGCGGCGATCGCCACCCACAGCAGCCAATTCACGGTTTTTCTTGGGAGGGAGCTGCGCCGTGCGGGCACGCGTTTCTGCCCGCGCAGAAAAGGAGATTCCTCGTCCACATCCAGGTCGATGAGCCGCGCATCGTCAAGTTCGTCGCGACCGCGATCATGAGGAAGGTGGTCGCGACCAAAATCGTCGCGTGCGGGTTCTACGCTGTGTGGATACAACTCCTCCTGCACGATGGTGGAACCGCTTTTTCGCGCCATCAGTTCAGGTCAGTTGTCGTCAGGGAATCGCTGAGCCTTCAAACTATAACTTTATTTCGCGATAAGAGGTAGACAAAATGTTGGTTCGGGAGTGATCAGGGGTCAGGGGTGGGGCTGAAACTGCAAAAAAATTGGGCACGGCTGTTTTTCCGTGCCCTTTCCCAGGAGACAAGAGGTCGTGCTGATGAAGGACGTACTGTTGCAGAGCTTTAAATTGGGCCCGAATCCGATTCGTCGCCGGACACCGCCGGAGCCGTAATCCTGACAGATGGAGTCCGGGGAATACTCACCCCGGGGACGTGGATTTCAGGAATCTGAATCTTGGGGATGCTGATTTCGCCAACATCTACGGCGGGGATTCTTACCGCCGGAACATTCACGCGCACCCGCGGACAGGCGACTCGAATCTCTACGGGGTCAACCACATCCGCTGCCACGCGAACGCGAGCCATCTGCCTCTCGATCTGGGCCTGAACTCGCGCTTCCACTCTGTCCTGCTCAGCCTGCCAGCGATCCCCCTGAGCCTGTTCTCGCGCCGACATCCCATTAAAATGCGCCACCGCGGTCTGGGTCCGAGCCATTCTGGTCTGCATCTGCGCCAGCGCCGTAGATACCCGGCAGGAAGCCGTTTCTACGCGTCCCGTTTCCTCGCGTCCCGTTTCGACGCCATCGACCGGCATCTGCGACTGCGCCAGGATCTGTTCTGCCCGTCCCGATACGCGCTCAATTGCGTAGTCGGCCCGGTCGGAAACGCTCTGAGCAACCCGGTGCGCCCACGCCGCGCCTCCGTCGTGATAAAACCCGTTCAGCCCCAGCGCCACCACCCCCGCCGTCAACCACGCCCACGCCTGTGTGTTTCTCATCACTTTCTCCGTATGCCAGATAGACGGGCCCCGCCGAATTCGGTTAGCAAAAGAAGGTACGGCGGGGCGACAGCGAAAGTTCCACTCCGGGGGTAAAATTCCTCTGTTAGGATACAAAATTTCCGATCTGCGATCAGCCGTGGCCGCGCTTGGCCCGCAGTTCGGGCCAGTTGCGGCCGGCACCACAAGCTCGAAATAATGACGGTCCCGTTCAATGCAGCCGCGTCCAGATTCGTGGGTGGGCTACTTGGCCGAGTTCCTGGCATCGTCCCGAAGAAGTGCCCGGATATCGCTCTCGCATCCGGCCTTTTCCACCACCCCGTCATAGGTAGCGGCAATCTTGCCGTCCCGGTCGATCAGAACCGTTTTTGGCATGGGACCGAGACCATAGAGTTTCCCCAAGGCCTCATCGCCGATCACAACCGTGTAATTCAGCTTCTTCTCTTCGATGAACGGCGTGACCGACTTCCAACCGTCGTCATCCATCGAAACGCCGACAATGGCGAGCCCGTCGTGCCTGAACTCGCTCTGGAACTCCATGAACCAGGGAATTTCCGTCTGGCATCCGTGACACCAGGTCGCCCAGAAATTGAGCAGCACGACCTTGCCTTTGAAATCCGGCAAGTGGACGCGAGTTCCTTTGGAGTCCTTGAGATCGAATTCGGGCGCAGCCTTGCGAGCATTGGCTGCGATAACCTCTGCGGGCAACGTAGACGGGATTGCCAGAATGGCAATCGCCAACACAATACCCAACACCATACCTCGAAATGAGCGAAGTTTCATGTGGAGAGACCTCCTGAGACTTGGGAACCGTAAATGCGATGCTGGCGGCGAGCAGAAGTTACAGGAGGGACTGTTTTCGCGCGTGGCTCAAGCGCTCACCCGTTCCTTCAGCTTCTCCAGAATCATCGGCCCCAATTGCGAGACACTGCCTGCGCCCAGGGTCAGGATCATGTCGCCTTCCTGGGCGGCTTGCGAGGCTGCATTGACGGCGTCGGCAAACGAAGCAGCGTAGGCCGCGTCTTTTGCACCTTCTTTGATTCTGCGCGCGAGGGCTTCGCCGTTAATGCCTTCAATCGGCTTCTCACTGGCCGCATAAATATCAAGCACGAAGAGCGAATCCGCATCGCCGAAAGCCGTGGCGAAGTCCTCCATCAAATCGCGGGTGCGCGTGTAACGATGCGGCTGGAAGATCACATGAATCTTGCGGAACCCGCACTGTTTCGCCGCCGCCAGCGTGGCCTTGATCTCCGTAGGATGGTGCCCGTAATCGTCGATCACGCTCACCCCCGCCGCCCGCCCGCGCAACTGGAAGCGCCGGTCCACGCCGCGGAACTGGTCGAGCGCCGCGCGGATCGTCTCCACGCCAACATCCAGACCCAGGCCCACCGCAATCGCCGCCGTCGCATTCAGAATGTTGTGCACTCCCGGCACGTGCAGCGTGAACTCGCCCAGGTCTTCTTTGCGATAGCTCACCCGAAAGGCATTTATGGGCGGGTGCCCCATTTCTCCCTGTTTTTGGGAGAAGTCGGGATTTTGACGTTCTCCCCCAGCTGGGATTTTGATCCAAAAATCCGACCCGCGCTTGGTCCCATAAGTCACGGTTCGCCGCTGCACCTCGGGCAGCAACCGCCGCAGCAGCGGATCGTCATTGCAGGCCACGATCATTCCGTAAAACGGCACGCGGTCCATGAACTCGAGAAAAGTTTGCTTCACGTCGCGCATGTTGCGGTAGCAATCCATGTGCTCGCGGTCGATGTTGGTCACGACGGATAGAATTGGGGACAATTTGAGAAACGACCGGTCGCTCTCGTCGGCCTCGGCCACCAGGTATTGCGACTTCCCCAGCCGCGCATTCGACCCCATCGCGTCGACGCGCCCGCCGACCACAACAGTCGGATCGAGCCCGCCCGCAGCCAGCACCGCCGCCACCATCGAAGTAGTCGTAGTCTTGCCATGCATGCCAGCGATCGCGATGCCATACTTCAGCCGCATCAACTCGGCCAGCATCTCGGCGCGTTGAATTACGGGAATGTGGAGTTTATGCGCCTCGGTGACCTCAGGATTCTCACTAGCAATCGCGGAAGAAGTGACGACGACTTCCGCACCCGAAATATTCTCCGCGCGATGCCCTTCATATACGCTCGCGCCCAACCCGGCCAGTCGCTGGGTCACGGTAGAATTCCTCAGGTCCGACCCCGAAACCTTATAGCCGAGATTCAGCAGCACCTCGGCAATCCCGCTCATGCCGATCCCGCCGATGCCCACGAAATGTATGCGCTGAATCTTGGCGAACATAGGTCAACTTCTGGCCACGGATCAACACGGATTCACACGGATAAACCTTAAGAGACCAGAAAATCCTAAAGCTCAAGAACGAAACACGAAGAAGTATCCGTGAAAATCCGTGCAAATCCGTGGCTAGTTTTCTTCCATCCGCGCCACACGCGCTGCCATCGCCGCAATATCCATCGCCGCGTTCGGATGCGCCAGGCTCCGCGACGCTTTGCTCATCTGCTGCAGGCGGTGCCGATCCTGCAGCAGCGCCGCGATCGTCTCTGCCAGCCACACGCCTTCGAGCTTCGATTCCTCCACCACTACCGCCGCGCCCTCCCGCGCCAGCGCTTCGGCATTCACCCGCTGATGATCGTCCGCCGCCCGCGGAAACGGCACAAATACCGCCGGCTTCCCTGCCGCCGCAATCTCCGCCACGGTGCTTGCGCCCGACCGGCACACCACCAAGTCGGCGCGCTCAAAAGCCGCCGGCATGTCTTCGATAAACTTAAAAACTTCGTACTGACACGTCGACGGCTCTCCCCGTCCCGATTCAAACAAAGAACGATACGCCGCCAGCGCGTCATTATAGTCACGCTCGCCGGTCTGATGAACGATGTGAATCCCCGGCGCCTCGCGTTGCAGTACGGGCAGGCAGCGGATCATCGCTTCATTGATCGCATGCGCCCCCTGGCTTCCGCCAAACACCAGCAGAGTCGGGGTCCCGCCGTGTTTCGTGGCAATCTCAAAAAACGCCTGCCGCACCGGCACGCCGGTTACTTCGGCATGACGAAAATATTTCGCCGTCTCCTCGAAATGCACCGCCGCCGCCGAAACAAATCGCGCCACAACCCGGTTGGCGAACCCCGGCACTACATTCGGTTCAAACGCCAGCGTGGGAATATGCTTAACAATCGCCGCCAGCATCGCCGGACCTGACGCGTACCCGCCCACTCCAACCACTACGTCAGGCGCAAATTCATTCAGCATGCGGCCTGCATCCCAAACGGCGCGGGGCAAATCAAAAGCCGTTTTCAGCCGCGTCAGCAGACTCACATTCTTCAACGCACCCACCCGCACCAGTTGCAGCGGATATCCCGCCGCCGGAACCAGCCGGTTCTCGATCCCGCGCGCCGTCCCGATGAACAGCACCTCTGCCCCATAACTTTTCTTGAGTTGATTGGCGATGGCCAGCGCCGGGATCACATGCCCGCCCGTCCCGCCGCCCGCCAGAATGGCCCGCATGAAGTGACTATAAACCAGACCCGAAGCCGGCCACGGATTTGCACGGATTCACACGGATAAAACCCTGAACTTGAGAAACAGAGAAGGATAAAAAAACAAGAAAAAGATTTATCCGTGAAAATCCGTGGCGCTTTTCTACTCCGCCTGCTTCGTAATATTCAGCAGCACGCCCACGCACGCGAGCGTCACGAACAGTGACGATCCTCCATACGACACCAGCGGCAGCGGAATCCCTTTGGTCGGCATCATGCCCAGCACTACGCTGATGTTGATAAACGCCTGCAGCACCACCATACTGGTGATTCCTACGGCCAAGTATCGCCCGAAGGTGTCCTCGGTGCGCCACGAAGCCCGCATGCCGCGCCACAAGAAAATCGCAAAGAGCGTGACCACAAACATCGCGCCCACCAGTCCCAACTCCTCGGCGGTCACGGCAAAAATAAAATCGGTGTGCGGCTCGGGCAGATAAAAGAGTTTCTGCTTGCTCTCCATCAGCCCGGTGCCGGTAATCCCGCCCGTGCTCACCGCAATCAACGACTGAATCAGGTGAAACCCAGCCTTCTGTCGCTCGGCATAAGGATTCAGAAATGCCAGAATGCGATCACGCCGGAAGCTGACGTGAAAAATCAGAAAATAAAGCGGCACCAGCGCCGCCCCGAAGGCGTACCCGAAATAGCGCAGTCGCATTCCCGCCACATAAAGGATGCACGCCGCAATTCCGGCGCAGGCAATCGCGGTTCCGAGGTCGGGCTGAAGGACGATCAGCCCCAAGAGTACGAGCACGGGCGCGGCCGCCGGCAACAGCGTGTTGCGCCAGTCGTCCATCGCCTTCGCGCGGCCTTCGAGAAAATAGGCGAGAAACAGAATCAGCACCGGCTTGGCCAGTTCCGAAGGCTGAAACGAAAACGCGCCGACGCGGAACCAGCGATGCGTGTTGTGCGAGCGGTCAAGAAAAAAAACAGAAATCAGCAGCAGCGTGGTCAGCCCCAGCAAAGAAAACACGAGCGCCGGATGCTTGTAGCGGCGATAGTCCATGCGCATCGCCACCACCATCGCCGCCAGCCCCGCCGCCGCCCACATCAACTGCTTCGAAAGGAATGCATACTCCGACCCAAAGCGCTCCCGCGCCATCACCGCCGACGCCGAGAACACCATCACCAGCCCCACAAACACCAGGAGCATCGTCACCGTAAACAGCCATCGATCCACACTCACCCGCTTGGCCATGGGAAATTCATTTCACCACGGAGCGGGGGAAGCGACGTAGAAGGAATTGTCGATTGTTGATTCTGCGTGTTGCTAGTCTTGGTTCGGGCGGCGAATCCTAAAATCCAGTCCTATCCCGCCGGCACCAGCGGCGTCCGCTTTTCCATGGGGACGAAGTCGCGCACCTCGTGACCAAGATAGACCTGCCGAGGCCGGGCAATCTTCTGCTCTGGATCGTTGACCAGTTCCTGCCACTGTGCCAGCCATCCCACGGTGCGCGGAATAGCGAACAGCACGGTGAACATCGCCGGACTGAAACCCACCGCCTGGTAGATGATGCCGGAATAAAAATCGACGTTCGGATACAGCCTGCGCTTGATGAAGTAGTCGTCTTCGAGCGCGATGCGCTCCAGTTCCAGAGCGATCTCCAGCTTGGGATTGCGTCCCGTAACTTCGAACACCTGCTGCGCCGTCCACTTGATGATCTTGGCGCGCGGATCGTAATTCTTGTACACGCGATGTCCGAAGCCCATCAGCTTGCCATGGCCTTCTTTCACGCGCTTCACATATGCTGGCACGTTGTCCTGGGAGCCAATCTCGTCGAGCATGCGGATTACTTCCTCATTCGCGCCGCCATGCAGCGGCCCGGAAAGCGCCGCCGCCGCCGAGGCCGTGGCCAGATACGGATCCGCCCGCGAGCTGCCCACCGACCGCATGGCATTGGTGCTGCAGTTCTGCTCGTGGTCGGCGTGCAGGATAAAAAGAGTGTCGAGAGCGCGCGCCAGGGCCTGATTGGCGCTGTATTTGGGCTCAACTTTCTTCCACAGCATGTTCATGAAATTTTCGCTGTAGCTGAGATCATTATCGGGGTAAACATAAGGAAGTCCGGCGTTGTGGCGATACGACATGGCGGCAATCGACGGCATCTTCCCAATCAACCGCTTGATTTGCAGCAGCCGGTTGCCGGCATCGTGAATCTCGCGCGCCTCCGGATAAATGGTGGAAAGCGCGGCCACTGTGCTCACCAGCATGGCCATGGGATGCGCGTCGTAGCGGAAGCCTTCCATGAATTTCTTGGTGTTCTCATGCAGCATGGTGTGGTGTGTAATTTCGAGCACCCAGTTTTTCAGCTCGCTCTCGGTGGGCAGCTCGCCAAACAGCAGCAGGAACGCGACTTCAAGAAACGTGCAGTGCTCGGCCAGCACCTCGATGGGGTAGCCGCGGTAGCGGAGAATTCCGCGGTCGCCATCGATGTAGGTAATCGTGCTGCGGCATGATGCCGTATTCATAAAGGCGGGATCGTAGGTCATCAGTCCGAAATCTTCCGGGCCCGTCTTGATCTGCCGCAGGTCCATGGCGCGAATGGTCCCATTCTCGATGGGGACGTTATAGTTCCGGCCGGTGCGGCTGTCGGTGATGGTGAGCTTGTCTTGTTCTCCCATGGACGTCTCCTTGCATCAATCCACGCTGCTGCGGACGGTTTCTTGGGCTAGATGCCGAACTGATTGTCACATGATCTTAGATAGAACGGTGTGATTCTAATCACATCTCGGCAAGAGCGCATTCCGGAAGCGGGCATAGCCCAAAGGAGCACGGGAGGAGGGAATTCGTATGGCGATCACGGCGACGAGCCTTCAGGGCAAAGCCCTCTTGACCTCGTTGGCCATTGCTCGCACAACCCCTTTGAAGACCTGCCCGCGATGTTCGTAATTCTTGAACTGGTCGAAGCTGGCGCACGCCGGAGCCAGCAGCACCACATCTCCCGGCTGCGCCGCGGCATGGGCTTGGCGAAGGGCGTGCTCGAGCGTCTCCGCGTGCCCAACATCAACCCCTGTAATTTGTGATTCGATCTTCGCCGCGGCCGCGCCGATCGTATATACGCGCTTCACGCGCTGGCGCAGCAGATCGTTGAGTACGGTATAGTCGCTGCCTTTATCCTTGCCGCCGAGGATCAGGTGGATGTTGGCGGGGAAAGACTCCAGCGCTTTGATGGTCGCATCCACGTTAGTGGCCTTGGAATCGTTGTAATAATCGACGCCGCCGATGGTGGCGACAAACTCCAGCCGATGTTCCACCGCTTTGAAATCGCGTACCGCGTGCCGGATTTTTTCCTCCGAGCAGCCCATCAGAACACCCGCGCACACAGCGGCTAGAACATTTTCCAGGTTGTGCGCACCCTTCAGAGGAATTTCGGAGACCTGCATGATCTCGCTCTGGCCACTGCTCTTGCGGAACAGAACATTTCCGTCGTGCACCCACGCGCCTTGTTGCACTTCTTTCTGGCGGCTGAACCAGACGACCTGCGCTTTGGTCCGCGCGGCCATCGCGACGCAAGTGAGATCGTCGGCGTTCAACACCGCGAAGTCGCTCGACTGCTGGTTTTCGAAAATGCGCGCCTTGGCGTCGGTGTAGGCTTCGAAGGTGCGATGGCGGTCGAGATGATCTGGCGTGACGTTTAAGATGACGGCGACTTTCGGGCGAAAGGTCTGAATGGTTTCCAGCTGAAAACTCGAGACCTCGAGCACGATCACGGTCTCGGGCTTTGCCCGCTCGGCGAGCGAAATCGCCGGGGTCCCAATATTTCCGCCGACCAGCGCGGGAAAGCCGGCGCCGGTCATGATTTCGCCCACGAGTGTAGTGGTGGTGGTTTTTCCGTTTGAGCCCGTGATGGCCACGATTGGGCCGGGCAAGAACTGCGCGGCCAGCTCGATCTCGCCGATCACATTTTCGCCCTGCGCCCGGGCGTGCGCCAGCGCGGGCGCGTCGACCGGAACGCCCGGGCTGACCACGATCAAATCCTGCCCGCGAAAGGTGCGGTCGCCGTGGCCGCCAGTCTCGACGGTGATGCCATGATCGAGCAGCACGGGAATTTCGTTGCGCAGTTCATCGCCGCTCTTGGTGTCAGACGCGGTAACCCGCGCCCCGTGAGACTTCAAGAAAAGCGCCGAAGCCACTCCGGACTTGCCGAGGCCAACCACGAGAGCACGTTTTCCGTTTAGTTCCATCAAGGACCATTTCACCACGGAGTCACGGAGACACGGAGAACCCAGGAGCTACAGGCAGGACCTCATCTCGGCTCCGGAGCGGGTTTTATTCCGGCGAAATTACAAGCTGCTTTCAGGTAGATGAACCT
>DATDGM010000155.1:0-46947 GCA_036522075.1 Candidatus Sulfotelmatobacter sp. | reverse complement strand
ATAGGATGGCGGGGTCGATGAAATTGGGCGGCTCGGCGCGGCTCTCGATATGACGGCACGCCAGGTGGAGCGCAGCTTTGCCGCCGTGCGGTCGAGCCAGCGCCAACTGGAGACGCTGCTCAACAGCATGCAGGACGCAGTCATCGCGGTGAGCGCCGACGGCCGGGTGCAGTGGGCCAACCAGTCCATGGATCGCCTGGTGCCGCAGCGTGTGCGCTTGAATGCGCCGGTGGTGGAAACGGTTCGCGACCCGGACTTCCTCGCGACTGTGAACGCCGCGACTACAGCCAAGGAAGTAAGGACCGCGCGCGCGACTTCCATTGTTCCCGGCCGCGCGTTCGACGTGACCGCGGCGCCCTTGCCCGGGGGAGGCGCCGTGGCCGTGCTGCGCGATTTGACCGAGACCGAGCGCGTGGAAAAAACCCGGCGCGATTTTATTGCCAATGTTTCGCACGAGCTGCGCACGCCGTTGACTTCGATCCAGGGCTATTCGGAGACGCTGCTTGACGGCATGCCGGAAAATGGCGCGCCTACGCGGGAGTTTCTGGAGATCATCCGGAAGAATGCGGCCCGCATGTCGCGGCTCACGGAAGATCTGCTGACGCTGGCGCGGGTGGAATCGGGGGAGACGCGCTTTGACGCCGAGCCGGTGCCGCCGCTCGAACTGCTGCACGACGCGGAAGAAAGTTTCCGAGAAGTGGCCAAGGGATACGGAGTGGAACTGCAGATTCAGGAAACGGCCGGCGGAAATGGGTCAGGCGGGTCTGCGTCATCCCAATCCGCGTCTGCGGAAACTTTGCCGCGAGTGCTGGCCGACCGCGAAGCCATTCACCAGGTTTTTTCGAATCTCATCGACAATGCCATGAAATATGGCCGCGCCGGAGGCAAAGTGGTGCTCGGAGCGCGGCCGGGGCCGCGTGGAGTCGAATTCTACGTGCAGGATTTCGGAGCCGGCATTCCCTCGGAACATTTGCCGCGCCTGTTCGAGCGCTTCTATCGCGTGGATAAAGCGCGCTCGCGCGAATCGGGGGGCACCGGCCTGGGCCTGGCCATCGCCAAGCACATCATGCTGGCCCACGGCGGATCCATCCGCGCCGAGAGCGACCTGAACCACGGTTCGCGGTTTGTGTTCACGCTACCCACGGCGTAGGCGGGCTGACCTTACGAAAAATGACGAAAAATTCACGGGTTTGTAACCCTGCCGTGTGAAATGAAACCTATGCTTAGCTGTTGGGCATCCAACTCAGTGATCGGCAATATAATGGTCGGCAAAGGCCGATCCAGAAGTCTCAGGGACAGCAGAGCCGGTTCGATTTACACCCGGCTGGCAAACGCGCCGGAGGGAAGTCGCGATGAGTACAGCCAGAGTCGAGAGCGCCGCACCCGAGCCCGCTCATCACTACCTTGTGCGCCGCACTGTGGAAGCTTGCCGCCTGGCCAAAGAAGCGGCCGGCGCTGCCGCCGAGGGCATTGCCACCGGGTCCAGCCCGCTGCTGAATTCGCTGCGCCAGCGCGAGCGCGAGCTCGACACGCTCGATATGGAAATCGACGCCGGCGTGACCACGGCTATCACCGAGGTCGGGCCGGCCGAGGCGCGCGAACTGCTGGCCTGCATGAAATTCATGATCGGCCTGGAGCGCATCGGCGACCTGCTGTTGAGTTTCGCCAATAGCGCGCAGGCCGCTGGTGGACGCCTCGATCCGGAAGACACTCGCGACCTCACCCAGATGGCGACCATCCTCGAAAAAATGCTCACCGACGTGGGCGAGTCGTTTTCCGGCCGTGATGTGAGCAAGGCCGTCGACGTTCTCCGCGCCGACGCCGAGATGGATCGCCTGCGCAACCTGATCTTTCTCCGCCACATTGAAAATCCTGAAGCCGTGCACCGCCAAGCCAGTCTGCAGGTCATCTTCATGACGCAATCACTCGAGCGCGCCGGCGATCACGCCAAGAATCTCGCCGAAGAAGTTTGCCACTTTGTGAGCGGACGCACCGTCCGCCACGTGCTGATGGCCTACGACAAGCCCGTCGAGCAAATGTTCATCGACTACCTGCGCAGGCGCGACCAGAACCGATAACGTGCGCCAAGTCCCCATCCTAACGTCGCAAAAAGCGCGGCCTTAGGGTGGGCCAAGAAATCGACACTCAGCCGAAGCGCTGCTCGTCGTCCCAGAACTGCGGCCAGGGCTTGCGCGGAGGGCCGCAGACGAAAATGTCGGGGTGGTCTTCGCTCTCTTCGTTCTTCACGCCGTATGGATTGCCGTTGTGGCCGGCCAGCAGGCACGCGGTAAACGTCTCCTCGACCTGGTGGCGCGACCAGCCGACAACGATCAAGGTCGAAGGCGGCGGCGTGGGATAGCCGCGGAACCATGCCGAGTTGGTTAGGCTGATCGGTGGAGGCAGATTGTACTCCGGCCCCAGAATTTCGATGGCGCCGCCTTCACCGTAATTTCCCACCAGCACGCGGAAATTTTCCTTCTGTTCGGGCGGCAGCGAATCGCGCACGGCGGCGACCGCTTTTACTAATTCGTGCCAGCCGATTTCTTCGCGCAGATCGCCGTTGTTCTTAAGCGCGAATTCCTTGAGCGGGCCGCTCGACGCGAGCGGAAGAATGATCGCGGCGACAAACAATCCGCACGCTGCCAGTGCGGTGAAGAACACACCTTCCGCCGCCCAGCGCCATCCCCGCGAGAGCGACTTCGCCCAGCGCTCGCCTGCCGCGGCGCCCATCGCCATCAGCATGGGATAGGCACCCGCCAGGTAATAAAACCGGCCTTTCGCGATCAGGAAAAGTGCCAGCGGGATCACATACATCCAGGCCAGCATGCGATAGCGCCGGTCGCGGAAAAAACCGATCAAGCCGGCGATCCACAGCGGGGTCGAAGCCAGGTTGGTGCAGACGCGGAACTGCAACCATATAAATCCCTCGGCGCGGCCCTCGCCCACGTCGCGCCTGTGAATGTACCGGAGAAAATGCAGTGAGATGAAATCGTGCCGCGCCTGCCACACTAGATTGGGCAAACAGATCACGAAGGCTAACGCGATCGCGGCCCAGAACCAGCCGCTGGCCAGAAAGCGCCGCGCCCGCGTAAGCACGATTCCTCCCACGATGCCGGCTGCGTAAAAAACCATGGTGTATTTGGTCATCAGGCCGAGACCGACAATCGCGCCGATGGCCAGGCACCAGCGCCGGTCTTGGTTTCGACCATTCGTGTTTGGCCCGTCCATGTTTGGAGCGTCCGACTTCAGCAGGCGGATCACGAAATAGGCAATCAGCACCCACCACAAGTAATCGAACGTGGAATATTGGAACTCGGTACCTTCAAACATGGGCAGCGGCGAGAGCGCGACCGCCAGTGCCGCCGCTGTCTGGGCCAGCCGTCCGCCGCCCAGCTCGCGCGCCATCAGCCCGGTCACGACGATGGCCGCAGCTTGCGCGATCACCGCGAACAGCCGTAGGCCCACCATTGACGTGCCGAAGAGATCGAGCCCGATGCGCTCCATAAACGGCGTGAACGGCGGATAGGCCACGAAGCCCCAGTCCATGTGCAGCGCATCGCTCAACGTCTGGAGTTCGTCGCGATGAAATCCGTAACGGCCGTTGGTGAGCACATGCGCGAGCGCCACTGCGCCGGCAATGCCCAGCAGGATCAAAGTGTCAGTGTGCGATTCGCGGTCGGAGCGCAGAAAGTCAGTCGAAGGCGCAGTCGGAAGTTGGGCCATGCAGTTCTCTCCTCAGTGAGCACTACGCAAGTCGCACGGACCGGGTTCCATGATAGATGAGGAGAACTGGGTGCGTTTCCATGGTTGAATCGCGCCAAACCCGAAAGGACGGAGCCCCACTCAGCGGGAATATTGGTCGGCAAGAGAACGTACGGCCGCCCTCAAGGATCAAGGCTGCATCACCGAGTTGGAAGAATCCATTCAGAGTCCGGGCACCTTGCGCATCCGCCTGAACTGAAGGATCAATTCAGTAATGAAGAGGGGGACGACCCAACAGCCCCAAGCAAGCGTTATTCGAAGGTCTTCCCGCGGTTGAAGCCCTCCCGTCGGAAGATATTCGCTGAAAATTCGATAGGTCACGAAGCCGAAGGTGACTACGTAGGCGCGAATCATCCATTCCTTGTGGATTTCTACGAGTCGTCGCCGAATTGCAAGATACGCCATCCCTGTGGTCGAAACCCATGCCGCGGCGAGGCCAAGCAGACCGAACCCGAAGGCCCAGCCCGGTCGTGGTGAAGGCCAGGTAAATCGCGCCGGCCGCACCGATGCTGACCCCGAATAGAAACAACCGGCCCGTGTAGCGGTGCACATGCATGTACCGTCCGACCGCGGCTTCCAGGCCAACGGTAGCGTGCGCCATTTTCGGAAATCCTGAGCAAAGCGATCGCGAAGCGAAAGCGGAGGAATGTTAGCACACTGCGGATCGGAGGGGATTGCGTTTTCTTCCCACCAGGTTTAAGCAGCCATCGAGGTCGGCCGTTTCGAACTTTGTTTCGAACTTCGTGTCGAACTCAGAAAATCGGTGACAATCCACGCCGCTCCCGTGATCGCCAGATTCTGCGCATTGCCCGCCCAGCTGATCAGCTTATGAGGTTCGGCAAAGGGAGCCGGCAGCCAGACCAGCAAACCGAAGCCGACCAGCATTACGGTAAGCAATCGAGACGCCAGCAGCGCCGAACGCCCGGAAAGCAGCGCGATGGCCGCGAGCGCAAGCGCAATTGTGGTGGTGACCGCCCAGAACATTTGTCCGGGAGGAATCCACTTTGGAACGAACGACGCTGTTCCAGAAAGATAGAACAGTTGTTCGAGCGTGAAGGAAATCACGCAGACTCCAAAAAACAAGTATCCCATCTGGCTGAGCCTGGCGCGTTGCGAGTCGCTGGGGGCAAACGACGCGTAAACGATCAGCGCGCCCGCGACCAGAGAAAATTGTTCGAAGAAGTTGCCCCAGCGATCGTAAATCTGGGGCGTCGCCACGATTATCGGCACCCAAAGGAGAGCAAAAGTCAGATACATGAGGCCGAGCGCGAGAGCGCCGGCTCGGGCCGTTCTGGGGAATTGAATTGCTACGCCCCCGAAAATCTGGATCACCGCGGCGATGTAGAGCAGAATTTCGCGGTGAGGAATATTGCTCAGCGGACCGATTTGTTGCCAGCCGTTAAACTCATGCCAGACAAAAGCGATGACCCCAAAAGCGATGGCGGCCAGTCCGAACACGTGACGTCCCAGAGAAATTCTCATCATCATTCTAAGTGCGCGGCCTGTGAGGGCGTTTGGCGCAACCCTGCGTCGCCAACTGGCGGGATGCCCGAATCCATCAGGTCCACTTACTTCGTAGCCAGGGCTTCGCGGTTTTCTCTCGCCCAGTCGCTGTCTCGCGGTACTGCCTTCAGCGGAGGGCCGCCTTCGGTTCCGCAGGCGCATGGGCCCTCCATTTTGGCTTCGGTCAGGCAGAAGCAGGACTTTGTTTTCAGACAGGCACAGACGTAAACGACATCACTCTTCTGTGCGTTATTTGCGCCGTCCACCAAAGAGTTCGGTGCGCGCTCCTGAGAGCCGCCTTTTGAGGGGAGGAGGGTCAACAAGACAAGAATGGTTGCGGCCATGCTCATTCGATATCTCATGCTTGTCCTCGGGTATCAGCGATTATCGATGATTCTAATGTCGCAGTGGCCCTCGTAACAGAGCCACTTAACCGGATTCTCACATAACCACTTTGCATCCAGGATGCGAAGAGCTTCCACCGCATAGTGTAAAATTCCGGCGCGCGGCAGGCAGCTTGAAATCTCTGATCGTATCTGGAAGTCGTGACGACCACTGCAGGGCGTGACCGGTAAATGGGGGCGCCTGACCCTTATCATCCTTGCGCGTTCGTTACGCGGAGGTGGGGCGGGCCTGGGCACAAGGTGATTCCATGCACCACTCTGAGGTCGACGATCGCGAACGTTCGCTCGTGTTGGTGGAGAGTTTTGCCGTGAACGAGCGGATGACTCAGATCGTGCTCGAGCATCTCGATCCCGCCGCGTGGCGCGCCAAGTTGCCCGGGGGTAAGGGACGGACGATCGCGGCCATCGTGGCGCACGTGCACAATATCCGGCGCAAATGGCTAAGGCTGTCGGCGCCGCATCTGAAGCTTCCGGCCCCGCTCGACCGCACTCGCTGCACGCAGAAGCAGGCCCGCGCCGCGCTAATGGAAAGTGCCGCATGCTGCTGTGAAATGCTGGCGGACGCTCTGTCTTGCCCGCCGGGCCGTGTCAAGAGTTTTCGGCGCGACGGTTGGGCTAGACCGTGGCCCGCGGGCCCAGCCATGCTCCCCTACATGATTACGCACGAAGCTCACCACCGCGGCCAGGTGTGCATGCTGGCCCATCAACTCGGGTTCCCGCTGCCGACCAGCGCCGGGAGCGGCATCTGGGTCTGGGAAAAACTCTGGAAGGACTGCGGTTTCACCCATCCACGATGAGATCACGCAGCCAGAGTGGTTCGAACCTTCATCTTCGCCCGGGTTTGAGGAGAACATTCTTCCTTATCCCGGCCAAGGTTACTTAATGCGAAAAATAATCCTCCAAGTTCACCTATTGGTCGCGCTGATTGCGGGTGCGTTCATTGCGGTCTTGGGCGCGACCGGCAGTGTAATCGCGTTTGAACCCGAGTTGGACCGTCTCACGCACGCACATCTATCTTATGTTTCGCCGAGCGGACGGGTTCTTACGCTGCAGGAAATTGGCGACGCGGTTTCCAGGAAATCTGGCGGCGAGCCTATTGTCGCCTACTTGCTCTCGGAATCCCCCGACATTTCCTGGGAAGTGGTGCTGCCGCGTGGAATCGCATCCGTGAATCAATACACGGGGGAAGTTCTGGGAGTACGGACGAGAGGACAATCTGCGCTGGGATTCGCCCGGGAACTTCATGTGCGTCTCGCGTCCGGAGATGCTGGCCGGAACATCGCGAAGTGGTCCGGTGTAGCCACTCTTATCTCTGTGACGTCAGGCCTTTACCTTTGGTGGCCGGCAAAGCGAATGCGAATTCGCGGGTTCCGGCGGAATCGATCATTCTGGTTTGAGCTGCACAATTCAGCGGGAATTTTCTTGCTGGTGCCTCTCTTTGTGCTGGCAGCAACAGGGGCCGTCATTGGGTTCGAAGATCAGGCTTCGAGGCTGCTGGGCAAACTGAACCGGCCACATACGATAAGGAGCGGCGAAACCGCTACCTCCCCGAGAACGATGCCATGCGCGGCGGAGATTACGACCGACCAAGCGGTGGCAATTGCCCGGGCTCAAATGCCGGGCGCGGTACTCTATCGCGTGCAGATGCCACGGTATGGTGGCGCATACCGGGTAAGTCTTGATGATCCGCAGGACAGAGTTGCGGGCGCGCGCAACCTGATGGTGATCGACCGGTGCAGCGGGGATGTGATTTCTTCGAGCCGGTCGAGTGATTTGCTTCTCGCCGAAAGAATCCTGGCTGCGAACGAGGCGATCCACACCGGCGAGGTCCTCGGAATGCCCAGCAGAATTCTTGCGTGCCTGACCAGTGTTGCTGTGCCGGTGCAGGTCATTAGCGGTTTGCTGCTGTGGTTGCGGCGAAGAAAGATTATGCCAACTGCCGAGCGCGGAGGGGTGGTATGAAGACAATAATTTCCGTAGTAGTGCTGTTGGCGGCTTCTGCGCTGGCTGGCGATGTGGCCGGCACGTGGACCGGCACCTTTAAAGCGAGCGGAGGAGATCACACTGTGCCGCAGGTCGTCATCCTCAAGCAAGATGGCAACAAGTTGACCGGGTCAGCCGGTCCGCAAGTACAGGAGCAGTATCCAATCGAGAATGGCAAGGTGGATGGCGACCACGTGACCTTTGAGCTCACCTCTGGCGAGTGGAGATTCAGCTACGACTTAAGACTGGCAGCAAAGGACGAAATGAAAGGGGATCTCGCGCTTAAGAGCATCAACAACAGCAGGACGGCAACGGTATCTTTGAAGAGAACCAAGAGAGACTGAAGTGTGATTCCGCCGGACAGTGTGGCTTGCGCGGCGCGCCACACATGTCCGCGTCACCTAAGCCCGCGCCGCCTAAGCTCAGCGCCTACGTCGATAAGGATTTATATAAGGCGGCAGCGCTCTCCCGGCGTCGAGGCGTGCATCGTTCATCGGCGTTCCTGCGACCATTTCCAGCGGCACGACACCCGCCCAGGTCGGGAACGCGTAATCTTCCTCGTCGTCAATGGGCGGGCCGACACGAACTTTCGCCGAGAACTCTTCAATGGGCACGCGCAGCACCGAGGTTTGTTTCAGCTCACTCGCGTTCGGTTGGCGCGAATCGGTCCAGCGGCCGGGAAGAATATGTTCGGAGAGCGCGTGCAATGCCTCGATCTTCTCTTTCGGATCGTCGACCAGCGTTGCCTTCCCAAGGATGACTACCGAGCGGTAATTCATCGAGTGATTGAACACGGAGCGCGCGAGCACGAGCCCATCGAGCAGGGTCACGGTCACGCACACTGCGGTGCCCGCCTTCATTTGCCGCAGCATGCGACTGGCCGCCGATCCGTGGACGTAGAGGTTGTTCTCCACGCGGCCGTATGAAGTGGGAATGACGAACGGCTGGCCATCGGCCACAAAGCCGACGTGACACAGAAAGCCTTCATCAAGAATGCGGTAGGCAGTTTCGCGATCGTAAACTCCGCGATGGGGCTCGCGGACCACACGTGTCCGCGCGGTGGGCATTTCAGCTTCAGACATTGGGGAATAAACTCCGGCAAGCGCCAAGGATGGATGAAGGGAAAGTGTAGCAAACTTCGGGCGTCGGCCCTCGGGTGTCGGCGCTTGGACCTCAGCTCTCAGCTCTCAGCTTTCACCTATCAGCTATCAGCTTCGGTATTCGGTATTCAATATTCGGTCTGGTCACTGGCTACCGACCACTGGCCACTTGATTCTAGGTCTGAGGTCTGACGCCTGAAGCCAGTTACTTGGTGGTGTCGGGCGAAGCTGAAAGCCGGAAGCCGGCTGCCCGAAGGCGGATTTTCTCCTACCAGTGAATCTTCATCGCAAACTGAAACTGCCGTGGATCGTACGCCGCCGTAGGCGTTCCGGCGTTGGTAAACAGCGGGCTGACAGCAGCCACGTTGTTCTTGTTGGCAATATTGAACATGTCGGCGATGAGTTCCAGGTTGTAGCGTTCGCCGAAATAGATTCGGCGCGCGATCCGCAGGTCGTTGAATACGTTCCACGGGGAAATTCCGGCGTTACGGCTCAGGTTGCCATCGAGCGAGAGCAGCGTTCCGTTGTAGTTGGCGGTACAGGGCTCCTGAAGCACTCCCGTAGGCGAATACTTCGAAGGCACGGCCGGAAAGCCCAGCGCTGTGCATGCCGGATTCACGAAAGTATTGGGGCGGCCGGTGAGGGACGATTCCTGGAGGTTGTCCCCGCTACCGGTGATGATGTTGAAAGGCCTTCCGGAAGACACTTCAATTAACGGAGCGAAGGTCCAGTCGCTGAGGAATTTATTGCGCTGCTTTCCGCTTTGATAAACGCCGCTGAAAACGAAGCGATGACGCTGATCGAACAGCGAGGTCGAACGATCCTCGGCAGGATAGAGGCTATCCTGCGGCGTCAGCGTCGCTTGCAAATCGGTTGAGTCGTCAATGGCATGCGACCACGTGTAAGACGCCAGAAACTCATAATGATTGTTGAAGCGCTTACGCAAGTTGGCGCTGAAGCCGTGGTAGACCGAACTGCCGTTCGAATAGTTGGCGTCCATGTCGCCGAAAGGGATGCAATTCGCCAGGCTCGTGGCTGGATTGCAACCGGCATTCAGACCTTCGCCCGCCAGAACCTGATTGGCCAGGCCCACGCATTCGATACCCGGCAAACCCTGGCTGATGTAAGCCTCCGCGACGGATGGGTTCAGTCCTCCGCGACGAAAGAAATTGGTCAACGACGCGGGCAGATAAGGGCCTGCCGGCCCGACACCGCAGCCGCTGACCAGCAAGGGGTTGTCGGTAGGTTGATTGACTTTAGCGGCGACGGCGGCCTGCAGGTTGTTGAGCGCCAGGTCGCCACGCACTGGGCTGGCGTTGATGGGGCGATTCAAATGCCGGCCCCCGTTGAAGTTGTAGGCCAGGTTGAGAGCGAAGCCCCTTCCCAGATCACGCTCCACGCTGATGTTCGCCTGCTGGGCATACGCGTACACAAAATTCTTCGACTGGGGATAGCCGAAGGGCTGAAAGACCAGCGGAAAGCCATCTGTGATGTAGTTCTGGTTCAGAAAAAGCGACTGCGGAAAATTGAGCGCTGTGAACCGCTGCTGGTTCGGAAGGTAGCCGAGAGCCGGTATCAGTGCCGCCGGTCCGGGCGAGCAAGCGGCGGTGTTCACCAGTCCCTGGAAAATTGGGATGCCGTTCAGGTTCGCTGGATTTCCTGGTCCCGCAGAACAGGCTTCCGTTCCCGGGAAGGCCAACTGGCCGCTGCTCGAGCCATCGGAAGCGTCGCCGAGAAAATACAAGCCGAGCAGAGGATGGTCGTAAAACATGCCGTAGGAAAGACGGACCACGGTCTTGCCATCGCTGTGCGGATCCCAGGCTAATCCGAGGCGCGGCTGAATGTTGTTTTTGTCGGTCTGAATTCCCTTCTGCAGTCCCAGGAAGTTGTATCCCGCCAGACCCAGCGCAGAGACTGGCTTGAAGGTGGGCGGAATCTCCACGTCGTAGCGCACCCCCAGGTTGAGCGTTACATTGGGGCGCACCCGCCATGAATCCTGCCAGAAGGCGCCAATCGGAATATTGCTGAAAGCATCGCCGGCGCTGCCGATGCCCTGCACGAAAGTTCCCGGAATTCCGGCCCCGTACGCCTGGACCGGAGAAAGTCCAGGAAAGCTTGAGGGAGCGTCGATGTCCGATGCCGTGAGCGGTCCAAAATCATATACCCCACCGTAGTTCACCGTAAAAATAGCGTTGAGGCGAATATAGTTGAGATCGAAACCGAACTTGGTGTCGTGGCGCCCCATGGTCCAGGAGAAGTTGTCGGTGAATTGGTAGCGTTGCTCGGTGCGCTGAATGGAGGAATAGGGCTCGCGGCCAAAATACGCGTAGCCGGGAATGTTCACCGCAGGGTCGGAGCCGCCCGGAATAGCGGTGTTGTAGAAATATGACAACCCGCGGCGCGCATACTGGAAGCGGAACTCGTTCACTTTGTTGTTGCCAATGGTCCAGGTATCCTGCAGCACGCCGGAAACGTCGCGGTACGTCTGCTCCGAAGTGCGTGAATAAGCATTCTGGCCGAAGGGCTGGTCCTCTCCCCCCACTTCGATTCCCGTAATCGTGCTGGGGCTCACGTTGGCCCGCAGCATGAGCCGGTTGTTGGTGTTGATGTTGTGATCGATGCGCAGGGAATAGAGGCTGGTGCCTTCAAACACCGGGAAGTTACCCATCTGCGACGCCAACGTTTGATACGACGCGGGCACGTTTGAAGGAGGATTCGGAGCCAGGCAAGCCAGCGGTGTACAGGTAGTTGGGAAGCCCGAAAAATTGGAGAGCAAACCGCCGGTTAGACCTTGCACCAGGCCGGTCGGCCACGCGCCTTGTACTGCCTGGCCGGAGGAAGCCCCCACCAGCGTCACATATTGTTCCACGGCGGCAAGATTCGGGAGAACCACGGACGCGGGTAAAGCCTGCAGAAACCCCGCCTGCTGCGGAGTCGCCTGGATGGTGCCGAGGAACGGTCCGAGCACGCCGCCGGCAATGGTTCCGGTATCGAAGGGCACCAGCCCGAAGTTATCGTGCCCGATACTCGAGAATCCCGTCTCATGCCGCCGCGTAATCTCGTAGGAGAAGTAGTAATACGTCTTGTCTTTCTTGATCGGGCCGCCGAAGGCCGCTCCACCTTGCACGCGCGTGTAGGCCGGATTCGGGACCGTGCTGAAGGGGCTCACCGCCTGAAAATTACGATTGCGCAGGTAGCCGAAGACATCGCCATGAAAATCATTCGACCCGGATCTCGTAATAATGTTGACCACCCCGCCGGCGGCGCGGCCATACTCGGCCGCATAGCTGTTGGAAATGATCTGAAATTCCTGCACTGCCTCCTGTGAAACCGTAGAGCGCACGCCGTTCACCGAGTTATCGGTGGCGTCGGCGCCATCCACGTTGACCAGGTTGGAGCGGGCGCGCTGGCCGCTCATGTTGAGGCCGGAAGTAGGCGCGGCTCCGGTGTTGGGAGCGTTGTCGCGCACCACCTGCGAATCGGTCAAAGTGAAATTGATGTAGTTGCGGCCGTTGATGGGCAAATTATCGATGCGCCGCTGCCCGATCGTATCGGTGGTGGAGCTGCGCGAGGTCTCGACCAGGTCCGCCTGGGAACTGACTTCCACCACTTCCTTGCTGCCAGCCACAGAAAGCGTTACCGGCAATTCCACCAGCCCGCCCACGGTGATGCTCACGTCTTTCGCGTCTGCCCTGCCGAAGCCCGGCCCCTCCACCGTGACGCTGTAGTTCCCTGGCGGAAGCAGGCGCACGCTGTAGCCGCCTTGGCCGTCGCCGTTACCGGAGCGTTCCAGGCCCTTGGCCACGTCCCGCACTGTAACCGACCCGTTGGCGATCACGCCTCCGTTCGCATCCTTCACCGTCACGTGCAGATCGCCCGTGGCCACGCCGCCCTGGCCCCAGGCGAACGCCGTCACCAGAAAAAAGAAGAGCGCGGCGGTAACCGACTTCCGGATGCAGATCATTGAATTCTCCCTTGAACTAGCAGACGTCGAGCAGATGGCAGAACCAAACCTGCGGCAGCTTGCCGAAGTGACGCGGAATACAATTTAAGGGCGGTCAAATTCTCGCTGGTTTTTATAACAGAACGTGCTCCGAAAACAAGGGAAAAGGGGGTAATGCGCGAGTTACCCCGGGCGCTGGAGCGTGTAGCCTTCCACAGAGCTGCGCAGTGGAGAAATCGGTTGACTCGCAGGGTTCGGAGTCAGGGTTCGGGGTCAGGGGTCAGGTCAGTAGTTGTCGGTTCGCGGTGAATCACTCGATGCTGAGACTCAAACGCCTAGGGTGGACGAGATCGATTTAAACAACACAACAACTAACGTGTGCGAGGAATCATGCGACGATTTGAAGTCCGATCCGAAGCCACAGAAACAGAGCCCAGCGGGCTGCTGAAAAAGTCCTTTCGGGCCGACTCCGCTCCCTCGGCGGCTAAAAGCCGCTATCAGTTCACGCAATTTACGCGGCCCTGACGGACCGCTCTTTCACCGAACCGCCGCCGTGAGGGGATTTTTCAGCAGCCTGCCAGGGCATATGAAAGCGACTGACCGCTGTTCTAGTTCAGGCCAGCCGTAGCTCGCACCGGCACGGCAGGATGGCGCAGCCGGCCAAGCAGCATCGCGGCATCGCTCAAACCCTGGTAGCGCTCGACAATGCCGGCGGTGGCCGTGCTGTAATCGGGCCAAATCATGTCGCCATAGATCCGCAGAAGGGCAAACGCGGCGTTGCGCCGCAGCAACAGGGCGTCGTTCACCAAGCGCAGGGCGGCATCCTGCACGCGCGCCTCGCCAGTGGCCAGGGCGGCCTGGCCCATGCCAACCAGCACGGCTGCGTTTTTCGCGGCCATGCGCACATACGCTGCCCGGGCCCGCAGCCGTGCGCGTTGCGTAGTGCGAAATTGGCCCGGCGAAAGATGGCGCCGCAGATATTCGTCCTCCGCAGGATCCACCAGGTTGCGAAACGCCGCCACATCGATCGGCTGCAGCTGCGCTTCAGCGTTCGGTCCCGCTGTCGGCCCCAGGGCACGCGATAGCGCCAGGCCAAGGACCAAGGCCAGCGCCAGCACGGCCGCTACCACGATAACAAGGGTGAGCATCATCGCTGCAGAAGGCGCTCCAATTCGCGGTTCCACACGTCCAGGTTTTTCTGCCGCTCGTCTTCGACCATCGAGTAGGCAACCAGCCGGTGGTCAGGGTCATAGCGCGTGGCCTTGGGCGTCCACTTCGGAGTGGTCAGTACGTAATAAAGCCAGATCAGAACACAAACGTGGTAAGCGGACATGTTGACCAGGTCAATTAAATGGCGCGTGGAGTTAGATAGGTTCACGTTCGCCAAAAATGCCCACGTGCTCAGCTGTACCGAAGCCGCGATTCCCCGGCCCAGCGCGATGCCGAACGCCAGCCGCTCCCAGGCCAGCCGGAAGTACGCCGTAAAAAGAAAGATGAACACCAAAAGGCCGCACTCAATGGTGAAGTCCGCCAGGTTCAAGAGATGGGCGCCTGACACAAGCCTGATCGTGTTCCCGGTATGAGCGGCTCCCGCCAGCACAGCTGCGGTCAGTACCAGCGCCGCTCCCACCCCCCGAATCATCGTTCGTCCCAGCTGGGAAACGGCACCGTACTGCTGGAATACACAGAAGAAAATCTCGCCAATCAGAGCGAATTTAAGGATCACCTCAATGACCAGGTGGACGCAGTCAGCCTGCCACCAGAACGTCCCTGAGAAAAAAGGCAGCAGGTCAATGGCGTACAGGGCAAGTACGATGACCCCTTCCGCCACTGCAAAGGCGAGGAAAGCAGGGAGTCTGCGGTGGAGTCGGCGGTGGTAGAAGATGGCCGCCACCACCAGAAGAAGCGCGCTGGGGGCGGCCATGAGGTAGTGCCAAAGCAGTGAATGAGGTTCAAACATCGGCTGCTGGCACTATACAGCCAACGCCAGCAGCCGGCACAAGCAGTTACTTCTTGTTTCGATTTCGTAACATTTTAGGCAGGACTATGGTTTGCAGATCTGACCTGGGTTACAGTTGCCTCCGTCGGGCGTACCGTCGGCGTGGACGACCGTGGGAATCACGAACGCGTTAAGGAACAGCAAAGCGGCGGCAAACGTAAGCACTAGGCGTTTCATGTAAGTTTCTCCTTTTGTTTCGGGAATTGCGGGGAGATACTTGCATCGCCGAGCAGGAGGAAATCAGAAGGCTTGCCGCCCTCAGTTGTTCGGAATCCGTAACAAATGACCCTGAAATCTGCCTTGCAGGATGTGCGGGAAACTACGCTGGCCGCGGTCTCGGGCCTGCTGGGGAAACTCTCTTACCTGGCTTCCTTACGCCGGGTGCACGGCGGATATCAGCACTGGGGAATCGCGCGGGTATACGGCCCGGAAGCCGCGGAGCGAGCGCTGAAAACTGCGCACGGGGAAGTCCTGGCTTTAGTGCTGAGGGCGCCGTTGGCGTCGCTTACGGAAGATTTGGAAGCGACCAGCAGCAGCAAGGGACTACCGCCTCAGGAGTGCGTCGAGGACATGCGCGGCAAGTTCGACGACCTGGTGCTGGGAGAGGGCAAAGATTTGCCGAAGACGGCGCATCTCAATTCAGTGCTGACGGCGCTTTCGTGCCTGGCGGAGTCTCAAGAGCGCGCCACTCCGTCAGCTTCATAGCTATCCCGACTACTTGCCCCAGAACTTCCGCTTCCTGCGGATGCCGCAGCACCCGGATGGGAACGGGCGACAACGGGTGTGGCTGCAGAATGATTTCTTCCTTGCGCATGCTGCACCAGCAGCAGGTGTAGCCGTCGCGGGTTTCGACGAAATAAATTGGCCGCTCATATTCTGACCGCCACGAACCCTCCGCCACCTTGTTCCGCGATTCATCCACCTGGATGAAACTGCCCGGCGGCAGGATGGGATACATGGTGAAGTCCTGATGGCCAATGTAACCGTAGGTGAAGTCACTGTTGGCAAATTGAGCCAGGTAAGTGAAGGGCACCAGTCCCCACTCCTCCACCATTCGTCCCAGGTGCATGGTGCGCCGCTCGTCGAAGCCGGGGTCCAAGCGCAGCGGCACCTGCGCCGCCGTCAAGCCCGCCAGGGCGTCGCAAAGGTGTGACTTGGGTGGCGTCACCAGGCCCAGATCGGCCGCGGTATTGTTCAGGTCAACGCCGTACCAGGAAAGCAACTCGCGCAGGTCGCGGCGGTAGATGACCGAGAGCGTATAGAGCCGGTGAATGCTCGGCAGAAGCCCTTTAGTTTCAATGTCGGAGAGCCGGCTCGGGGGAACAGAGAATTCTTCGTTGTGGTATTTATCGGCGAGGAGGGCGCTGGAGTTTTCCACATCCCGCATGGTCAGTCCGAGCTTTTCTCGCAGCGTCCGCAGGCTTTTTCCAGCTCGGAGCATGAGCACCCCCCCCACCCTTCAGCTTGGGGGTCATAATACCAAAGCTCAGTCAGCCTTGCTGAGAGTTGTGAAAAAAACTTGCAGATTTGCTGACGTTACGAACTTCGGAAGCTCCGCTTGCCGCGCCCCACAAGCCAAAAGTACTTCGCGACAGCGGACGGGCAGTCGCAAGCTGGGCCGGAATTCCCCCTGTGGATTTCCTGTGATAGTTCGTGTTTCGTAATGAAAAATTCCAAAATCGGTACGTCATAGGGCGGCCCAGTTTTCGTCTGCCGGTTTCTTCCCCAGTCCGCTTCGCCACGCTGCCGGGCTGGCACCACGAACACGCACTTGGAGTGCCGCGACCCCTGAGCGATTCATTTTTTTGAGAGAGTTAGGGCGCCCGTTGCACGCCAGCGTCTTGCTTGCGAAGAGTCTTGTAGGCCCAGGCCATGCGGGGAGTGTTGTGGGCGATGCCGATGTGGCCTTGGGAGTTAAGCACGATGATGCCGCCGTGTCCGTTGACGCGCTGCTCTAAATAGTTCATAGCTTCCTGCGCCGACCATTCCGGCAAGTTGCCGGCGGAAATGCGGTCGGCGGTCCACTTGGCCAGCACCAGCTTCATGATCGGCTCGCCCCAGCCAGTGGTGGAAACGCCTGCGCTCAGGTTATCGGCGTAGCAGCCGCAGCCGATCAGCGACGAATCGCCGAGGCGTCCGGGAGCTTTGTTGAGCGTGCCTCCGGTAGATGTGGCGGCCGCGATGTTGCCTTCGATGTCGAGCGCGACTGCGCCGACGGTGTCGTGGGAGATGGTGACGTCGTCCGAGCTGGGTGCGAATAGGTCGCTGCCCGGCGCAGGTTGTCCCGAGTCCCGCGCGTTCTGCGCCAGAGTGTTCTTCGCCTGATACTCGCGCAGCCGCTCGACTTCGCGCGGGATGATCAAGTCTTCGTTCTGGCACAGTGGGATGCCGTGAGCGGCGGCGAATTTTTCCGCGCCTTCGCCCACGAAATAAACGTGCGGGCTCTCGCCCAGAATTTTTCGCGCGGCGCGCACCGGATTGCGCAGCCGCTCAACGCAGCCCACGCCGCCGGCGCGCAGCGTGGCGCCATCCATGATGAGCGCGTCGAGTTGCACCTTGCCATCGCGGTTGAGAAAGCTGCCGCGTCCGGCGTCGAAGGTCTCGTCATCTTCCATGATGACGACGGCTTCTTCGACCGCGTCGAGCGCCGGGCCGCCGCGCTCGAGCACACGCCATCCCGCAGCCAGCGCGTTGTTCACCCCGCGCAGGTGCGCCTCGACCATGTCATCCGGCATGGCCCAGGCGCCGCCGTGTACTACGAGAACGGGATCAGTCGGCATGAGAGTGGCTGCCAGTACCCAGTACCGAGTACACAGTACCGAGTGCCGAGCGAGAGCGACTCGCTAGTCTAGCAGGTGCGGGTGGGCGAGGGCGTGTGCGGGGGGGACAGAATCGCGACGGAAATAGCGAAGCCCCGGTAATCAGCCGGGGCTTGCGTGGATGCTGGGACGCCGCCTGCGAAGCGTCTTTAGGATAACTCTGCGGGCGGGAAAGTCACAATTTGTGAAGGCAATCTTAGGCTTTTACGCGGGCCCTGAAGGGCCGCTCTTCGAAATTATGCCGCCTGGCCGGCTTTTACTGCGGTTGGCGGGTCCTGGGTTCTGGTCCAGGTGTAGCGCATGCGGTGGATTACTGTAATTGTGCTGAGGACCGCGATGATCCACAGGACGGGGGCCATGCGGTTGAATAAGGCTCCTAGGATTACCAGCACCAGGCGTTCGGGGCGCTCCATGAAACCGACGCGGCAGCTACCGATCAGGCTCTCGGCGCGGGCGCGGGTGTAGCTGACCATGATGGCGCTGACCATGACGTAGGCGCTGAGAACCACGTAGAAGAAGCGGTCGCCGCGGGCGTAGAAGACAAGCAGGCCGAGGAATTGGGAAGCGTCACTGTAGCGGTCGACGACCGAGTCGAAGAAAGCTCCGAAGCGGGTAACGCGATTGGTGGCGCGCGCGACTTCGCCATCTACGAGGTCGAAGAAGCCGGAGAAGAAAATTACCAGGCCAGCGTAGAAGAACAGGCGCTTCTCGGTGGCGGCGGTGGCGGAGCCGAAATAGTAGGCGGCCCACGTGTTCACGACCAGTCCCATGAAGGTGAGCACGTTGGGATTGATGCGCGACAGGGCCAGCCAACGGACGATGGTTTTGAGCAGCACTCCGCAGGCACGGCCGAAGGCGCTGGTCCAGGAGTGCCAGCCCGTGGGAGCCGCGGCAGACGTCATTGCGGCAGATCCGGTTGCAGGAGATGTAGCTGCCGTGGGCGTTGTTGAGGCCGGCGTGGGTGGCGAGGCCGTGGACACTATGCTTTCGCCTCTTTCGGCTTGCCGTCTTCATCGCCGACGTCGTGAATGGTCAAGAGTGAGAGAATCTCCAATTCGCGTTTGCCGTTAGGGCTGACGACGATTACGGTGTCGCCGACTTTCTTGTTGAGCAGGCAGCGGCCGATGGGCGAAGTGGTGGAGATTTTCCCGGCGGCTACGTCGGACTCCTCGCTGGTGACCAGCTTGTATTCCATCTCTTCGTTCTTGGTGCTGTCGTAGATCTTGACGGTAGAACCGAGGCCGACTTTGTCGTGCGGGATACTGTTCATGTTGACCATGGAGAGGTCGGCGAGGCGCTTGCCGAGCTGGCGGACGCGCGCCTTGACGAACTCCTGGCGCTGCTTGGCCATGTGATATTCGGCGTTCTCGCTCAGATCGCCGAGTGCGGCGGCCTTTTTGATTTCTTTGGGGAGCTCGTGGATCAACTCGTGTTCGAGCGCGTTGATCTCGTCGGCTAGCTTTCGCTTGATGTCTTCGGTCATGATTGCGGGACAGCCTAGGGGATTATAAACCTGCGGCGGGGTGGGCGGCGGAGAGGACGGCCGGCAACGTCAAAGGCAGCGGGCACGAGTGCCTGCTCCACACAGGCCTTTACTGAAGCGGCTTCATGCATAACGCAGGGCGATGATTGGATCCACATTGGTGGCGGACGCGCTGGGATATCGCATGCCAGGCTTGCGACGGCGATGATGCGCCAACCTCTTGAGAGATGCTTGACAGATTCTAGGCTTGGAATTCGCTGGCTTCGGGGAAGCGCAGCTTGCACTTGGCCAGGGCGGTGGTGAGGAGTTCTTCGATTTTGGTTTCTTCTACGTTGCGGGCCATGGCCAGTTCGCTGACCAGGAGGTAGCGGGCGCGCTCCAGCATTTTTTTTTCGCGGAAGGAGAGCGGCTTGGCGGCATGCAGGGCGATCAGGCTCTTCAGGACTCCGGCGACCTCGATGAGGGAGCCGGTACGCATGCGTTCGGAATTTTCTTTGAAGCGGTCTTTCCAGTCGCCGTTGCTGCCGCTGTCGCTAATCGAAAGCAGGTCAAGGACTTTCTGCACTTCTCCGTCGCGCACCACGCGTCGCAGGCCCACGTTGCCCACGTTTTGGCAGGGCACCATCACTTTGAGGCTGCTGGCTTTTATGTTGAGCAGGTAGAACTTCTCAACAGTTGCGCCGACCGCGCGGCTGCTGATTTGTTCGATAACCCCGACGCCATGATTGGGATAGACGACCTTGTCGCCGATGTGGAAATTCAAGTCGTTACCGCTCATAGTCTAGGCACCCAAGGATGGCGAAAGGCTCGTGCGGGGAAGAACGAAGTCACTACTATTATTAGGTTACTCCCATCAGGGGCTGAAAGCAAGGAAGGAAGGTGGTTCCGGCGGCCGGTAACGGACGAGACGACCTTCGTAAGTAATTGATCAGGGGTGTGTTAGTAAACATCCTACTGACGACGAACCTCTGACGCTAAGGCTGGAGAGTTCGACTTTCCATCCATCCCTGCAGAATAAGCACTGCCGCCATTCGGTCGACAGCCTTGCCCCGCTTTTCGATCGACAGGTCGGTCTCCCGCAGCAGGCGGTTGGCTTCGGCGGAGGTCAGGCGTTCGTCCCAGAGATGCACCGGGAGGCGGAAATGCTTGCGAAGATCGGCGGCGAAGGCCTGCATCTTTTCCGCCTGAATGCCTTCTGCGCCACTCATGCGCAAGGGCAGGCCGACAACGATTTCCCTGACATCGTTTTCGCGGATGATGCGCTCGAGCTGGGCGAGATCGTGGCGCTTGTTCTTGCGCTGCAGCGTGTCGAGCCCCTGGGCAGTGATGCCGAGCAGGTCGGAGACAGCAACTCCGATTCTGCGGGCACCGACGTCGAGTCCGAGGACGCGGCCGATGTTTCCTGCGCTGGAGGTCACGGAGGGATTATAGAGCGGCTTCCCGGCTCTCGGCTCTCGGGTCATGCTGCCGACGAGGGACGGTGAACGGATCAAGCCGTTTATCATTTGATCGATTCGACCCGTCTCGCGTCGAATGGCGATCGATTCCTCTTTAATGCCGTATCCTAGCCGCTCGCTAATTGCTAACTGCGTTTCTATTTCGAATAGTGAGCCCCTGGAATGACATAGAAATTTGGATGAGTTCTTTATCGGAGGAACGCCCTTTCTCTCCGGCGATGTTGCTCGCAACTGAAACGGCTGCGCGCCGCATCTCGATGGTCAAGCCATACGTTTCTTCTCTAGGAAATTGCCTGGTGAATCGATAGATTCGCGCTGCAAACTCCACCGTTGCTTGCCAGACCTGCAAGTCCGCGTAAGTTCCACTCCCTTGAGTCTGCCGTGAATGCCGCCCCGCGACGAATTTGCCACAAGCTCTGACCTGGCGGTTGTGACGGATGTCACAAGCCCGCGTTGTGAAACGCGAAGAAGGCCATTTTGGGAAGCGGATATCCGAACGCGATGAGGGTTCCGGAAGCCGAGAGCCGAAAGCCGAAAGCCGGACGCCGATTTACCGTCCCCGCACGGCTTTGCGATACGCCGCTACGTTCTTATTGTGCTCTTCCATGCTGTGGGCGAAGCGGTGGTGGCCCTGGGCGTCAGCGACGAAATAGTAGTAGTCGCTCTGCGCGGGGTGCATGGCCGCTTCCAGAGCGCTCTTGCCGGGGTTGCCGATGGCGCCGGGCGGCAGGCCGGCGTTGCGATAGGTGTTGTAGGGAGAATGGAATTGCATGTCGGCGTGGTGCAGAGCACCGGTGTAGCTCCCGGCCAGCAGTTCGGCATAGATGATGCTGGGGTCGGCGTCGAGGGCGATGTTTTTTTCCAGGCGGTTGAAGTAGACGCTGGCCACCAGCGGGCGCTCTTCCGGGACGCTGGTTTCTTTTTCTATGATCGAGGCCATAATGACGGTGCGTTCCAGTGCTGTCAGAGTCGCACTCCGGTCGCGCACCGCTTTGTCGGATACCTGGATAAAGATGCATCCTGACCGTTGACCATTGGCAGGCGAGGAGTGACAGCCGCACTCGGCAGATTCGCCCGTGGCTGAATCGATCAACTCGATCTGGTGCGCGACCTTGCGGAACTGGCACACCATGGCGGCGGCCATTTCCTGCATCGACATCAGGCGAGTAAATTCATACGTGTCGGGAAAAAGATAGCCTTCGAGCGAAGGAGCGTTGGGGGCGATGTCGGCGATTAGGGCGGTGTCGGACTGCGCGACTTTCAGAAAATCGTCCGCGGGGCCGAGGCCGGCAGCTTCGATGGCGCGGGCGATGTCGAACATGGTGAAGCCCTCGGGCACGACCACGGTATGAAGATAGACGTCGCCGCGGCGCAGGCGCTTCTGGAGGTCGATGATGCTGGCCGGTTTTTCGAACAAATATTCGCCGGCTTTCAGCGAGCGGTGGCGGTGCACATAGTGCCAGAGGATGAAGGCGTCCTCGTTGCGGATCACGCCCGCGGACTTGAGCTCGACGGCAATACGGCGGGTGGAGTATCCCGGATGAAGCAGGACGAAGACTTGGCCCGTCGGCTGGGTGGGAGTGAGAACCGCCCAGGCGAACCATCCGGCCGCTGCCAGCAGGGCTACGAGAATGAGCCAGAACAACTTGCGCACAATATGGATAGTTTAGATGATGCAGGGGATGGGCCGGATCGCTTTTGCCACGCGCGTGCTGACTTTAGTAAGGGCTAAATTCGGCTCCCGACACCGCGCTAGGACACTCCCGAAACTGTCTCATCATCCATTTGCATCTTTACGCGGCCCTGTATACTCAAATCTCTCAGGAGACTAACCAACATCTTGATTAGACGTACCCCGCTTTATACTGCCCTGATTCTGTTGCTAGCGGTGCTGCCCACGACGGGTTGCCTTTACGGTACGCGGCCGGTGGAAGAGCAGTATTCGAAGGCTCCCCTGCTGCAGGCCACGCAGCAGGAGTTGATCGACTCCCTGCAGCAGCAGGCGGATAAGATCCAGTCCCTGCAGGCGACGGTGGATATTGACAGCTCCGTCGGCGGCATCAAGAAGGGCCACTATACCGATTACAAGGAAATCCGCGGCTATGTGCTGGCGCGCAAGCCCGCCATGCTGCACATGCAGGGGTTGTTGCCCATTGTTCGCACCACAGCGTTCGATATGGTGAGCAACGGCCAGGATTTCAAGCTGTGGATTCCTCCCAAGAACCGCTTTGTGGTGGGCCGAAATGAAGTGCAAACACCGAGTGCGGCCCAGCCGCTGGAAAACATTCGCCCGCAAAATATCTACGACGCGCTGCTGATCCACCGCGTGGACCCCGAGAACGAAATCGCGGTGCTGGAAAACGGCCAAGAGATTCTGCATGACGCCAAGGGCCGGCGCGTGCTGCAGGACGACTATGAACTGATCGTCATTCAGAAAAAGGGGGAACACGAGGGCGTGCTGTCGCGCAAGATCGTATTCAGCCGCACCGATCTGAAGCCGCATGAACAATACATCTACGATGACCAGGGCCACTTGATCACTGACGCCCGCTACGCGGAATATAAGGATTATGACGGAGTAAAATTCCCCTCGCGCATCGAGATTAGGCGGCCGCAGGAAGAGTATTACATCACGCTCAACATGCTGAAGGTGGAGATCAACAAGACGCTCAAGGACGAGCAGTTTGTGCTGGAACAGCCGGCGGGAGCGGATGTGGTGCACCTGGATGGGCCGCAGTCGAGTTCGGCGAAGGTGCCGGCAGTGGATTCGGTGCGGTAGCAGCACTTAGCATTTAGCCAGCCGCGGTTCTTGCCGGGAGTTGGGGCCTGAGGAACCATCCCTGGTATTTCATGACCAAGGTTACCTCTTAATCACTTCGATTCTGAGCGGGGCCGCACTTGCGTAGCGTTGACTGTGCGCTGACGGCTGAATGACGGCTTTCTTATGATGAATAAAATGGTGGTGGCCAACCTGGTGCATCGGCCGATCCGGTCGCTGATCAGCGTGGTCGCGATTGCGCTGGAGGTCACGCTGATCCTGTTGGTGGTCGGTCTCTGCTACGGCATCATGAACGAGAACAAGACACGCACCTCAGGGGTGGGCTTCGATGTGATTGTGCAGCCGCCGGGATCCTCGTTTTTTGCGGCGATCGGCGGAGCGCCGGTGTCCGTTAAGATTGCCGACGTGCTGCGCCGAATACCCCATGTGAAGGTAGTGAGCCCCGTGGTATGGCAGATTGCCACCGGCGGCGGCGTGGAGGTGATTGACGGCATCGATATCCCCAGCTTCGAGGCACTGGGCGGACCCTTTCGATATGTGCAGGGCGGGCCGTTTCGCGGGCCTGACGATGTGATCGTGGACGATTTCATCGCCCGCCAGAAGCACGTGAAGGTCGGCGACACCATGGAGATCCTGAATCACCAGTTTCGCGTCTGCGCAATTGTCGAGAATGGACGAGGGGCGCGAAAATTTGTGCCCATGGCGACGATGCAAGACATAATCGGTGCGCCAGGAAAAGCATCGGTTTTTTACTTGAAGCTCGACGATCCGGCGAACACGGAGGCGGTGGTGGCTGCCGTGAAAAACCAGCCCGGTATGGGGAACTATGTCGTGCGCTCGATGGAAGAGTACCTGAGCATGATGACGCCCAGCAATCTGCCCGGGTTCAGGCCGTTTATTGCGATCGTTATCGGAGTGAGCCTGATCATCGGATTCCTGGTGATTTTTCAGGCGATGTATACGGCGGTGATGGAGCGCACGCGGGAGATCGGCATTCTGAAATCGATTGGTGCGTCGAAGGCCTATATCGTCAACGTAATCTTGCGTGAAACGATTCTGCTGGCGCTGGCTGGCATTGCGGTTGGGATTGGAGTGAGCCTGCTGGCGCGCCTGGGCATCGAGCAGCGCTGGCCGCTGGTGCACATCGACAAGAGCAACGAGTGGATGCTGCGGGCCACTGTAATTGCGCTCGTGGGCGCGACCCTGGGCGCTATATACCCAGCATACAAGGCAGCACAGAAGGATCCGATTGATGCGCTGGCTTACGAGTAGGAACAGCAGTTAGCGATTGGCAATCAGCAATTAGAATTCAGACACCTTCGGTTGTGCTCAACTTCCTCGCCTTAGTCTTCCGAATCCTTTGACTCGATTCCGGCGCGCTTTAACATTCGCCGCAATCCTCTTTCTCCGGCCGCGCCCCGCTGTTCGCCGGCGATGTTGCCTTCGCGGTCGATGACCACGTAGATGGGATAGACCTGCGCGTTATACATGGCGGCGAGGTTCGTGTCTTTGGTGAGCACGATGGGAACGGTGCGGGGATGGTCGGCCAGGTACTTTTTTACCTTTTGATCTGGCTCGAGCACGTCGACGGCGAGCACGATCAGGCCTTTGCCGGAAAACTCCTTGGCGATGTCGTCCACCATTTCAGCTTCGTCGGCGCAGTATTTGCACCAGGTGGTCCAGAACTCGAACAGCACCACTTTGCCTTTTACGGTAGCGTTGTTGAACTGGTCGCCATTGGTGGTTTTGGCGCGGAAGCGCGGCGCGGGTTCGCCGGCTTCATCGCCTGCGAATGAGCAGATTGAGGCCAGCAGGAGTGCGACTGCAAACTGGCGGCGGAAGGCGAAGAATGGCGCTGCCATGGGCCGGAATCTTAGCACAGAAAACGGGCTCCATCTTTTCCACGTTACCTTCGTTAACTCAGCGTTGACAATCGGTTGCAGGGTCCGGTATCGTAAAGGCTTGGTAGTTGTGTGGTTGCCCGCCTGATGGCCTGGCGTCCTCGCTGGGGAATCACCGAGCGGTCTTCTTTCGCAGTCTTTTCATTTCTGGGAGATTTCCGATGTCAACCTATTTCCCCAAAGAGGGGGAAATTGTGCGCAAGTGGTACGTCGTGGATGCGGATGGGCAGACGCTTGGACGTTTGGCCTCGCAAGTGGCGCGCGTCCTCATGGGAAAAGAAAATCCGCAGTACACGCCGTTTCTCGATACCGGCGATCACGTGATCGTGATCAATGCCGAGAAAGTCAAGACGACCGGTTTCAAGGCTGAGTCAAAGGTTTATCAGCATTACACCGGCTATCCCGGCGGATTGCGGACGGAAGAATACAAGAAGCGCATGGTGCGCAGGCCGGAAGCGATTATTGAAGCGGCGGTAAGGCGCATGCTGCCCAAGAACAAGCTGGCGGCCCACATGCTTTCGAAGCTGAACGTGTACAAAGGCGGCAAGCATCCGCATCAGGCGCAGAAGCCGCAGGATTTGAAACTGGAAGTGCGTGAGTACAAGGCGCGCAAAGTTGCGGTTTCGTAGCGCGAAGCAGGAGCGACTGAGATCCTTCGCTCCGCCTGAAGAACGGCTGCGCTCAGGATGACGCCGCTTGTGGTCGGGCGGCGGGGAAAAGATTTCAGATTACGAGGCTGGCTTCTGGCTTTCGCTAGGAGCTAAGAGCTAGGAGCTAGAGGCTAAATGGCTGAATTGGTTCAATACTACGGAACGGGACGGCGGAAGACGGCGATTGCGCGGGTGTATCTGCGTCCGGGCAGCGGCGAGTTCAAGGTGAATGGGCGCGCCTTCGAAGAGTATTTTGTGACGCCGGCGCAGCGTTCGGCGGCGAAGGCTCCGCTGGCTTCGACCGACTCGGCGGCTACGTTCAATGTAATCGCCAATGTGCTGGGCGGCGGAGTACGCGGCCAGGCCGACGCCGTGAAGCTCGGAATTGCTCGCGCCTTGATGCAGTTCAATGCGGAACTACGCAAGAAGTTGAAGAGCGAAGGCATGGTCAGCCGTGACTCGCGCGGTAAAGAGCGCAAGAAGTATGGGCAGAAGGGCGCTCGCAAGAGATTCCAGTTCAGCAAGCGGTAAGTGTAGTACCCAGTACCTGTACCCAGTTGCCAGTAAGAATCCGCTGAGTACTGGCGACCGGATACTGAGAACGGTTTCAAAAGGGTGTTCAATTCTTCCCGAGCTTCGCGGCGCGGGGACGGGAATGGCAATCGGTGAAGCAGTACCCCATTGCCGGTACGCAGTCGACCAGCAGGCTTTGCTGGGTACTGGGTACCCGGTACTGGCAACTGACTTCCTGATGCAGACTAACGAGGAGGTTCATTGGCTACTATCACCATGAAGGAGTTGCTCGAAGCGGGCGTCCACTTCGGGCATCAGACCAAGCGCTGGAATCCTAAGATGAAGGAGTTCATCTTTGGAGAGCGCAATGGGATCTACATTATTGACCTGCAGAAGACGCTGAAGATGTTCAAGGAAGCGTCGAAGTTCGTGCAGGACCTGGCATCCGACGGCCGCATTGTGCTGTTCGTGGGCACCAAGCGCCAGGCGCAGGACGCGATCTCTGAAGAAGCGCAACGCTGCGGGATGTTTTACATCAACCAGCGCTGGCTGGGTGGACTTTTGACCAATTGGATCACGGTGCAGAAGTCGGTGAAGCGGCTGAAAGAACTCGACGAGATGGCCACCGATGGCCGCTACGAGCTGTTGCCCAAGAAAGAAGTCATCAAGCTGGAGCGCGAGCGCAAGCACTTGCAGGCGAACCTGGCGGGCATCAAGAACATGAGCCGGTTGCCGGATGCGATCTTTGTGATTGATTCCAACAAGGAACAGATCGCGGTGCGCGAGGCGCGCAAGCTGGGCATTCCGGTGGTCGCGGTGGTCGATACGAATTGCGATCCCAGCGAAGTGGACTATGTGATTCCGGGCAACGACGACGCCTTGCGGGCGATCCGGTTGTTTACATCGAAGATTTCGGAATCGATTGCCGAGGGCGCGCAGTTGATGACCGATAAGCAAGTGGCGGACATGCAGGCGGCGAGCGACGCGGCGCAAGCGGCACAGACGGCGCGCGACGAGGCGCACGAGCGGGAAGCGGCTGCGGTGGATGCCGGCGAGGACATCAGCATGGAAGAGGTGCTGGGCTCAGGTACTCACAAGAAACCGGCGGCCGCGGAAGAAGCCGAACTGCCGAAGGTGGAGAGCCAGACGGTTTGAAAACAGTTGTCAGTTGTCAGTTCTTAGTTAAAACCACGGCGTTTGAAATCAGACCCGCGCGGGTCGTTTTATAGATCGCCCGGCGCGGGTCGAAGTTTATAGAGCGAAGTAATTATTAACGTAATTATCAACAAGGAATCATCATTTGATATGGCTACCATTCTCAGTCCTGAGCCTGACGACAGCAAGCGTCCGAACATTTCAGCCCAGCAAGTGAAAGACCTCCGTGAGAAGACCGGCGCTCCGATGATGGATTGCAAACAAGCCCTGACGGAAGCCAAGGGCGACATGGAGCAGGCGGTTGTGGTGCTGCGCAAGAAGGGCGTTTCGGTTGCGGCCAAGAAGTCGGCGCGAGTGACCAGCGAAGGCTCGGTGACCAGTTACATTCACGCCGGCGGCAAGATTGGCGTGCTCGTGGAGGTCAACTGCGAGAGCGACTTTGTGGCCCGCACCGAGGATTTCAAGGAACTGGTGCACGACATCGCCATGCACATTGCGGCCAGCGATCCGCGGTATGTGCGCAAGGAAGACGTCACGCCCGAGGCATTCGCGCGCGAGAAGGAAATCTTCCTGGCGCAGGCTGTTGCTTCTGGCAAGCCGCCGGCCATTGCAGAAAAAATGGTGGCCGGCAAGATGGAAAAGTTCTATGAAGAGGTTTGCCTGCTGGAGCAGCCCTTCATCAAGGACCAGACTATCTCCATCTCGCAACTGATTGCGGCAAAAATCGGCAAGCTGGGCGAGAACATTGCGGTGCGGCGCTTCGCTCGTTTCAAGGTGGGCGACGCGGGCGAAACCGTGGCCGTGACGAAACCGACAGAGCCGAAACGCGAGTGATTCAGGGCGCCCTTACTGGCGCCCTTTTTACTGGACTGCATCTCAGGTACAGGCTGCGCGGGCGAGACGCCCCTGCGACAGCCGGCGGGACGCCGGCGCTACGGAAATTGTTTCCAAACGCTACTGGGCCTTTCATGACAAATCCAACCCCGGTCTTCAAACGAATCCTGCTGAAACTCTCTGGTGAGGCGTTGGCCGCGGACCAGGGCTTTGGCGTCGACAACCTGCGCATCCACGAGATTGCCGCCGAGATTGGCGAGGTTCACAAGTTGGGCTTGCAGATCGCCATCGTCGTGGGAGGAGGAAATTTTTTCCGCGGCGTCGCGCAGCAAGCCAAAGATATGGATCGGGTTTCCGCCGACCACATGGGCATGCTGGCTACCGTGATCAACGCGCTGGCGCTGCAGGACGCGCTGGAGAAACAAAAGGTCTATACCCGGGTACAATCCGCGATCGAGATGAATCAGGTGGCCGAGCCGTTCATCCGGCGGCGTGCCATCCGCCACTTGGAAAAAGGCCGGGTCGTGATTTTTGCCGGAGGCACCGGGAATCCTTATTTCTCCACCGACACGGCGGCCTCGTTGCGGGCGATGGAAATTAAGGCTGACGCCATTCTGAAAGCCACGAAGGTCGACGGAATTTACGACGCCGATCCCATGAAGGTGGACGGCGCCAGGAAGTTCAACCGCATTACCTACATGGAAGTTCTCAAGCAGGGGCTGAAAGTGATGGACTCGACCGCCATCAGCCTGTGCAAGGACAACAATCTGCCCATCCATATCTTCAGCCTGAATGAGCGCGGCAACATTCGCCGGGTCGTGACCGGGGAAAAGATTGGCTCGGTGGTGAGCGCCTAGAATCTGGCCACGGATCTTCACGGATCAACACGGATAAAACAAGTTCTTTGGTCTTGATCCGTGGTGATCGGTGTAAATCCGTGGCCGATTTTCTTTTAGGTTTATAATGCAGCGTTTTGGGTAGGGCAGTGTCAGGGGAGAGAACTATGGCTGACAGCGGTCCGTTAAGAGACATTCGCGCGCAACTGAAAACCCGCATGGAGAAAGCGGTGGAAGACTTCCGCAAAGCCATGGCGGCGACCCGCACGGGGCGCGCCTCGGTGCACATGCTGGATAGCGTGAACGTGGACTACTACGGTTCGCAGATGCCGCTGAATCAGATCGCTCAGGTGCACGCGCCGGAAGCACAGTTGATCACGGTGCAGCCGTTCGATCCGTCGTCGCTGGGTGCGATCGAAAAAGCTATCCGTTCCGCCGAGTTGGGGCTGAACCCCATGAACGATGGCAAGATCGTCCGCGTGCCGGTGCCGGCGCTCACCCAGGAGCGGCGGCAGGAAATGGTGAAGCATCTGCACAAAGTGCTCGAGGAACATCGCACTGCGGTGCGCAACATTCGCCGCGACGGCAACGACGCCATCAAGAAGGCGCTGAAAGACAAGAAGATTACCGAAGATGACGAGAAACGCTCCCTTGACGAAATTCAGAAACTCACCGACGACGAAATCAAGAAGATGGAAGAGATGAGCAAGGCGAAGGAAAAGGAAGTTCTGGAATTGAAGTGAGAGCGACGGATTCCCTTCTCGTTCCGAAAAGCCCCGTATAATCAGATGGCATGAAGAAAGTTGTCCATGCTGCCTGCCCCCACGACTGCCCGGATGCTTGCGGGGTGCTGATCACGGTTGAGGACGGCAAGGCCACGAAGATTCAGGGGGATCCGGAGCATCCGGTGACTCGGGGATTTCTGTGCGCCAAGGTGGCGAAGTATTTGGACCGGGTTTATTCGCCAGACCGGGTACTTTATCCTATGCGGCGGGTGGGGCCGAAGGGGCCTGCGGCTGGTGTCACACAGCGGAGCTTCGCTCCGCAGGGACAGCCGAGGGCGGCCGTCCCCACACGGCCCGAAACGACTCAAGCTGATGTGGCTCACGTCTGGGAGCGGATTTCCTGGGACGAGGCGCTGGATGAGATCTGCTCGCGGTTTCGCGGCATCATCACTGAGTTTGGCAGCGAGGCCATTCTGCCTTATTCCTTTGGAGGCACGCTGGGGGCGCTGAATGGCGCGGCCATGGACCGCCGCTTTTTTCATCGGCTGGGGGCTTCGCAGCTTGATCGGACCATTTGCTCCATGGCTGGGGAAGTGGGGCTGCAAACGGTGCTGGGAGTGAAGCTGGGCACCGAGCCCGAGCAGTTTGCGCATTCGCGTTACATCATTGCCTGGGCCGCGAACATTCACGGCAACAACGTGCACCTGTGGCCGTTCATCGCCGAAGCGCGGCGCAAAGGCGCGAAGCTGGTGGTGATCGACCCGTATCGCACGCGGACTGCGGCGTGCGCTGATTGGTATTTGCCCATCAATCCCGGCACCGATGCTGCGCTCGCGCTCGGTATGATGCACGTGATCATCGGTGAAAACCTCCACGATGCCGATTACGTCGCGAAATACACGTTTGGATTTAAAGAGCTGCGCGAGAAGGTGAAGCAGTATCCGCCGGAGCGCGTGGCGCAATGGACGGGCATTTCGGTCGATGACATTCGCAAGCTGGCGCGCGAATATGCCACGGTAAGACCGTCAGTGATTCGCCTGAACTACGGCGTGCAGCGTTCCGAAGGCGGCGGCATGGCCACGCGGGCCATCACTATGCTGCCCTGCATCACCGGGGGATGGAAAGAAGTTGGCGGCGGCTTGCAGCTCTCGACCAGTGGCTCGTTTGGCCTGAACAGTGAGGGCTTAAAGCGGCCAGATCTGATGAAATCCGCTCTCGGCCGCGAGGCGCGAACCATCAACATGGTCGAGTTGGGGAAGGTGCTTAACACCCAGAATGATCCGCCGGTGAAGGCGCTGTTCGTGTACGGTTCGAATCCGGCGGCGGTTTGTCCGAATCACAACGAAGTGATTCGCGGCCTGCAGCGGCCCGACCTGTTTACCGTGGTGCACGAGCAGTTCTTCACCGACACCACCGACTATGCCGATATTGTTCTGCCGGCGACCACGTTTTTCGAGCACCGCGACCTGCAAACCGCCTACGGCCATCACTACCTGCAGATCTCGAACCAGGCCATTGCGCCCCTCGGAGAATGCCGCCCGAACCTGGAAATGTTTCGCGCGCTCGCCCTGCGCATGGGCTTTGAGGACGATTGCTTCCGCGAGAGCGTGGACGAGATGATCGACCTGGCGCTCGATTCCGGGAATCCATGGCTGCAAGGAATCACCCGCGAGCGACTGGAGCGCGAGCCGTTTGTGAGACTCACTTTCCCGGCTTCTGGCTCTCGGCTCCCGGCTTCCGGAGAATCCAGCGACGCGACCTCCGAGCCATTTCTTCCTTTTGCTCAGGGCAATTTCCGCACGGCTTCGGGTAAGGCTCTGCTTTACAACGAGGCGCTGAAGACGCAGGGGCTCGATCCGGTGGCCGAGTTCAAGCCTCCCTCGGAGTCGCGGCATGGACACAAGAATGGATTTCCGCTGGAGTTGCTCGCGCGGAAATCGGACAACTTCCTGAATTCCAGTTTTTCCAACGTGCCCTCGGTTCAGGAAATGGAAGAACCCGGCCTGCTCGAAATGGATCCCTCAGACGCGCGGGCGCGTGGCATCTCGAATGGCGATAGGGTGAGGGTCTTCAACCATCGGGGCGAAATCCTCTTAAAAGCCAGAGTCGACGGAGCCGTACAGCCGGGGGTAGTTTCGGCGCGGCTCAACTGGGCGAAACATACCCCAGGTTTCCAGAGCATCAACGCTCTCACCTCAGAAAAACTTGCCGACATGGGCAACTCGGCCACGTTTTATTCCGTGCTGGTCGAGGTAGAGTTAACGTAGGCGGTGGTCAGCCTCTGCGATGCGGTCCCAAGCCTTTGAAGCTGTGATGCTATTCCAAACCATTGGCCGCGCCATGGCGCTCGGGCTCTTTACCGTCACGAAGAAGACGTCATAAGTCATGCGGCCATCTTTCGACTCCCCGTCCAGCGGGTCGGGGTTTAGAGACGCCTGGTAGTGGAACCAGTTGCCATATTGGTCGAAGTAGTGCCGGTCATCGCGGTAGCGCAGGTTGATCGAGTACACACCCAGGTCGGGGAAAAGGAGGAGTTTGGAGAAGATCGCGTCGTTCTTGTCAATAATCCCGTCGCCAGACCGACGAAACTTCGGTGCCCAACCCGTACTGTACGCCGTTATCGATTTTCCCGTTGTGGTTGCGGTCCAGTGCCAGGAATGCATTGCCGGAGCCGGCGGAAGTCCACGCAATCCGAATCGGATGCCCATCGCCCCAGAAGTCGAACCTCACCCCGTTTTCTGCGGAGGTTAACTTGAACCCTTCCCCAGTGGTGTCGACAATAATCGGCGAACTCTGGCCCTCGCGCTCACAGCGATGAGAACAAGAAAAGCGGAGGAAATCACGAGATAGCGAGTCTTCATTGGGATGCCTCCTGGCCGTAGTTGTCAAATTCCTTCCGCGAGATGACGACGTACTTTCCCTTGGCTCTGAAATCGGGCCGATAATATAGGTTTGCGGCCCACTTGGTCCCGTCCTCGAAATAGACCGTGCTAAGCCCAACCCTAATGCTGGCGATGCTGGGGACGGGCTGCCGACTTTCGATCGTCTCTTTGACGCCCTCCAAACGGTCAGGGCTGACGGCCTGTACCCTAAATTCCTGGCCCGGCTCGACCAGGATAGCGTCGCGCGGGGGTTCCTCCAGCTTTCTGCCTGTAATGCCCGAATATTGCCCGTGTTCAGGTCTCTGGCCGACAGAGGTTTGCTCGCCAACCATTGGATGATTGGGCGTTCCATCCCCGAGGCCGAGGAAAATTACGTTGACGCCGCCGCATACAATCTTTTTCGGCGAAATGTTTTTCAATACGACCGTGAGATGGTTGTACCAATCGTCGCCACCCTGGAAAGGCACGCCCGGCTTGTCGGCGGGCCAGGCCTGCATCCCGGGCTTGACCTCAGTGCCGTCCAGCATCACCTTGACGATTTTGACAGGGTCGTTGGGGAGCGATGGCGAGAGCTGGACCGTCCTCGGAGTGATTGCAGTTCCATCTTGCGCGGCTATTACACTCGAGAGTGAAACGAGCAGCGCGCATATTGCGGATCCTTGTCGCCATTTCATCACAATTTCTCCTGAGCTTCCGACTTTTACAAAAGACGTGCGCGGCTGCTCCGTTGGCGAGGATCGCACAAAAATTCATCAGCTAATACCTCAGGTTTTTATATTTGTTACGAAAGCCGAAAATCTTCGCTGCGATGGGCCATTCTTGGGGCGGGCTTCGCCGCGCTGGTATGGTAATCTCAGAAAAACTTGCCGACATGGGCAACTCGGCCACGTTTTATTCCGTCTTGGTTGAGGTAGAGTTATCCAGGCCATCCACAAGTGAGCAACCGCGGGCTGAGTTCCCGGGTCTGACCCGGCGTTTGGCCCAAAAAGGCACAAATTAGAGTTGCGGCTTGGACGGTTCTCGTTGCGCTACCGTATAATTGCAGTTTTCCTACATCCCAGAGGCTGAGGTCGTAGCGATTCATCTTCGCATTCATCCGGAAAGTTTTTTTGTGCCCGAAGAAGGGCGCACCCGATGCGCCACCGAGGCGCCATCTCCTTCATTTCCACGGCGTTGGCGCGGGTGGACCATTTTCCTGGCGCTTCTCACCCTGCTTCTGCCAGCCTCCTTGAGCTGGGCGCAAACCGACATCATTTCCGAGATCATTCCCCAGGGCAACCGCCGCATTCCGTCTGAAACCATTCGAGCCCGCATATTTACCAAGCCTGGAGACGTTTACGACGCCGCGAGCCTGGAGCGCGACTTCAACTCCCTCTGGAATACGGGCTACTTTGAGGACATCAAGTTCCTGCGCGAGCAAACCCCCAAGGGTTGGCGCATCATCGTGCAGGTCAAGGAAAAACCGACGATCCGCGACATCACCTACGTGGGCGCCAGTTCGGTTTCCCAAAGCGATATTCTCGACCGCTTCAAGCAGGATAAAGTCGGCCTCTCGGTGGAGAGTCAGTACGATCCCACGCGCATCAAGAAAGCGGAAGTCTCGATCAAGAATCTGCTCTCCGAACACGGGCGGCAGTTCTCGACCATCCGAACGGAAGTGCGCCAGATTCCTCCGGCGGCGGTAGGGATCACGTTCGTGATCAAAGAAGGGCCGAAAGTAAAAGTCGGCAAGATCAATTTTGAGGGCGCCAAGAATATCAAGCCTCGGATCCTGCGCGGGGCCATGAAGAATCTGAAGCCGGTGGGCATTCCGCACTCAATTTTTCTCGAAAACCTCTTCGCAAAAACTTACGATGCCACCAAGTTGGAGGAAGATACGGAGCGAGTGCGCGCGGAGTACCAGAATCGCGGCTATTTCAAAGCCAACCCGGGAGAGCCGAAGACCCGCATGCGCGATACCGGGCACACGGGCTTTCATATTCCTTTGCTGCAGGCCGGGCCGGGCAAAGCGGTCGACCTGACCTTTACGGTGGACGAAGGCGACAGGTACCGGCTGGGCAAGATCACGTTCAAGAACAACAAAGCCATCCAGAACGTGAATATCCTGCGTGCCCAGTTCCCCATCAAGGACGGGGACGTGTTCAGCCGCGAGAAAGTCGCCAAGGGCCTGGAAAACCTGCGCAAGGCTTATGGCACCGCCGGCTACATCAACTTTACGTCTGTGCCTGAAACTACGTTCGACGACGACAAGAAGCTGATTTTTCTGGAGATCGACGTCGATGAGGGCAAGCAGTTCTATGTCCGCCGCATCGAGTTCCAGGGCAACACCACCACGCGCGACAAAGTGATCCGGCGCGAAATGGTGCTGGAGGAAGGCGGGGTCTACAACTCGAAGCTGTGGGAACTCAGCCTGCAGCGCCTGAACCAGCTTTCTTATTTCGATCAGCTCAAGCCCGACGATCCTAACGTAACCGATAAGCGGCTGGACGAAAAGAATGGTCTCGTGGACCTGACGCTGAAGGTGCATGAAAAAGGCAAGAACAGCATCGGCTTGAATGGCGGCGTCAGCGGGCTGGAAGGCGCCTTCGTGGGATTGAACTACTCCACAAACAACTTCCTGGGACTGGGCGACTCCCTGCAGGTGCAGGTGAGCATTGGAAATTTGGCGCGCAGCGCCCTGTTCGGGTTCACCCAGCCTTACATGTTCGACCGTCCGTTGCAGTTTGGCCTAAGTTTATTTGCGAACAAGGTCAGCTTCGACCAGGCGCGGCAGCTTTCCATTTTCAGCGGACAAAACATCGCCGGCATTTCGAACTCGGTTCTGCAGAACCTGCAGAACTATTCGCAATCCAGCGCAGGGTTCACCACGTCGTTAAGCTATCCGCTGCACAGCCGATCGTTCAAGCGGCTGGGCGTTACCTATTCTCTCGACCGCTCCACTCTGCTGGCCTTGAGCACGGCGTCGAAGAGCTTGTTCGAGTTCATCGCGTTCCGCGGCATTTCCGGACCGAACGCGTTGGCGGGGATCGTTACCAGCAAGATTTTCCCCAACTTCTCGATAAACTCAGTGGATAGCGGCTTGTTCCCGCACAGCGGCCAGACCATGACGGTCGGCGCGGAGATAGCGGGCATCGGCGGCACCGTTCGTTCGGTGCGACCCATTCTGCAATACACCCACTGGACGCCGGTGCAGCGACGCCGCAACACCATCGGCTTCCGCGTGCAGGGTTCGTTCATCAGTGGTTTCGGTGGTCTGGTTCCTCCGCCCTTCCAACGTTTTTACATGGGCGGTGAAAACGACATTCGCGGCTTCGACATTCGCTCCGTCTCGCCAGTGGCCTTCCTGCCCAGCGCCAACTCGATCATCTTGAAAGACAGGTCGGGTGTGCCCCAGCCCGCGAATCCGAACTTCCCCTGCGTTCCCGGCAATGCCAGCGTGGGCGCGCCCACCAATTGCTGGACCGTTCCCATTCCCGTAGACCAGATTGTCTTCCCCGGCGGCGACCTTAGCCTGGTCACCAACCTGGAGTACCGCATTACGATCGCGGGTCCGGTGGCCATCGCTCCCTTTGTCGATACCGGTCTGGACCCCATCCTTCGGCGCTCCCAGCTGCAAATTGCGTCGGCGCAGTACTCCGCCGTGATCAGCACGCCTTTCGGATGTCCCAAGCTGGATGCGGGATACAACTGCGCCGGACAAGCGCTGTTGAATCCACCGCCTTCGCAGGATTTGCAGGTGCTGGGCTCGACCACGTGGAAGCCCAGAATGTCTACGGGCCTGGAATTGCAGATGTTCCTGCCAGTAGTCAATGCCCCCTTCCGCTTCTACTGGGCTTATAATCCGTTGCGGCTCGACAGCAAGGCCAATTCACCGATTCCCATTACGCGCAGCATGTTCCCACCCGGCGCGGCTGGTGACTACACTTACGGGGTGGCCAAGTTCACCTATGCTCCCAATTTCCTGCTGCGCGAGCCGCGCAAGACGTTCCGCTTCACGGTTGCGACTACGTTCTAGAAGCAGGGGTCAGGGGTCAGTACTTTTATTTTAGCGAAGCGAGGAATTTTGTAGCTAGGCATCGGTGAACCGCAGCCGCGAAAGCAACGACCCTGGGTTTGACGCGATGCAAGCGTGGTCACTATAATGGCTGGGATTCACGCCATAGCAGGCTGGTTCGGGTGGACGCCACGCCCGCGGCCTTGGCGTGTGATGCTGGCAATCTCGTGCGCCCTTTTCCGACGGCGGCCGTTATAGCGGAGACCTCTTTTTAGTGCGGCCCAGCGTTGCGTGGTGAAACTTCACCGAGAAATTTCACTGAGAACAAATACCGGAGTTCATTTTCGGGGCCACGTTCCCTTTAACCGCGTTCTAAGCATCTAGGTTTTCAGGGAGTCAGGTTCCAAGGAGTTCAAGCGATCCAATGAAAAGCAAGTTTCTGCGACCATTCCTGGCTGTTGCGGCTCTCTTCGTGATTTCCGCAATCGCTCAAACCAGCAACGCCGCCCCCATGGGCTCGTCCTCACCCGCCGCCGGAGCGCCGACCGCGACGCTTTCGGGCACCAAGATTGGCACCATCAACGTCGAGCAAGCCATTGTTGCCACCAATGAAGGCCGCCGCGACTTTGAGGATCTCAGCAAGAAGCTGGAACCCAAGCGCGCCCAGCTGAGCAGCCAGAACGACGAACTCGAAGGCCTGAAAAAACAGCTCAGCACCCAGGGCGATAAACTCAGCGAAGACGCTCTGGCCACCCTGCGCAGCCAGATCGAAACCAAACAGAAATCGCTGGAGCGCTCGGGCCAGGACTTCCAGGATGACGCCGGAAACCAGCAGAACGAAATCGCGCAACGCATCCTCAAGAAGATGGCGCCGATGATCGTGAAATACGCGCAGGAAAACGGATTCGGCATGATCGTGGATACTTCCAAGGTCTGGCCGCAGACTCCGGTACTGTGGTGGGACGGCGATAAGATCGACGTGACCAAACAGATTGTAGACAGCTATAACGCACAATCGAACGTGCCTCCGCCGGCGGCGACTGGCGCGGCGAAGCCTCCTGCTGCAAGGCCGGGCGCTGCCACTACTCCGAAGGCGCCAGCCCCCAAGCCTGCCGATCCTTCGAAATGATCCTTTCGAGGATGTAAGAGCGACACCGCCGGAGTCGCAAATGTTCCCCTGAAGGCCGCGTTCCTCGCGGCCTTTTTTTTCCCTTCTCGCTGCCCGAGCGCTCCACCTGTGGTGTCCATAAAAGTAACGAAAGCAAACGGAGATACAGGAGGGACGCCATGGTCGACAACCGCATGGTTAACAACGGCATGTCGGGAGAACCCGCGCTCGGTCACGCAACGTTCGGGCGGGAGACGCCCGGCGAAAACATGTTTACCGATACCTTGCTGCGCGCATCATCGGATCAGCGGTTCCGGCGCAGTTGGACCACGCTGAGTTCGTTCGGACTGCAAGCCCTCGCTATGGGCTTGCTGCTGATGCTGCCCCTGGTGAGGCCCGGCCGCATCGAATTGCTGCGCCGGCTGGCTACGCCCGTCAGCCTGGGCCAGCCGCTTCCGGCTGCCCCACCCATGCACGCGCAAACTGCCTCTTCCGCGCAAGCGCCAAGCAACCTGCTGAACAACCGCGTGATCGAGCCTGGGAGAATCCCGCGCCTTGTCGCTCAGGTTGTCGACAACGTTGCTCCACAGTCATTCGCCATCGGCGGGACGAGCAACTTAACCATTGGCGTGACAGGCCTTCCCACAGGAATCGCCAACGGCGGCGGTGAAGTGAGGCCCGTCCTCCCCACTCCTCCTCCGCCCACGCCTCACACCGTCCGCGTCTCGCACATGAGCCCCGGCAGCCTGATCTACCAAACGCAGCCCGTCTATCCTCCAATAGCCAAGTCCGCGCGGATTGAAGGCCAAGTTGTTCTGGCCGCGCTCATCAGCCGCGACGGTACCATCGAAAATCTGCGCGTGGTCACGGGACATCCTCTGCTGGCACGCTCCGCGGTCGAAGCCGTCAGCCAATGGCGTTACCGCCCCTACATCCTGAACAACGAACCCGTCGAAGTGGAGACACAGATCACGGTGAACTTCTATCTCGCTCACTAAACGTTTGGTTGGGCAAGGCTCGTGCTGGGACGGGCGACTCGCCCGTCCGTCCATCGGCAACTGCCTATGTGGGGACAGCCGCCCCCGGCTGTCCAAGCGAAAGCTCGGTGTCTGTCACGTTCCCAGCGCCTTCTGAATCTCCCCCGCAATCCCGGCCGTCAGCGCCCGCATCTTCTCTTCCGACTCCGCCTCCACCATAACCCGCGCCAGCGCTTCCGTTCCTGAGTAGCGCACCACCACGCGGCCGTTGCCATCCAGTTCGCGCTCGGCGGCTTCAATCGCCTTCTGCACTTGCGGCACCTGCGCAAACGGAATCTTCTCCCGCACGCGCACATTCTGAATTTTCTGCGGGAACACTTTCAGATCGCCAACCAGCTCCGCCAGCGTTCGCCCGCTGCGCACCAGAATATCCACCAGCCGCAGCGCGGTCAGCAAGCCATCGCCAGTGGTGGCATCGCCGTCGCGAAAAATAATGTGTCCCGATTGTTCCCCGCCCAGCACGGCTCCTGTCTTCAGCATTTCTTCGAGCACATACTTATCGCCCACATTCGCCCGCAACATGCGGATGCCCGATTTTTTGAGAGCAATCTCGAGGCCCATGTTCGACATGGTGGTCGCGACCACCAGTTCTCCCACAAGCTGGCCGCGCGCGTGCAGATCGCGCGCCACGGCCAGCAGCACTCCATCTCCATTCACCACGCGTCCCGCAGCGTCACAAAAAAGGGCGCGGTCGGCATCGCCGTCGAAGGTAACGCCCAGATCGAATTTTTCTGCCGACTCCGCTACTGTTTTCCCCAGCGTTTCCGGATGCAACGCCCCGCAACCCTCATTAATGTTTTTGCCATCGGGCGCCACATGCAGAAACGTCGCCTGAACCCGAACGCGACGGAACAATTCCGGAGCCTCCGCCGTTGCTGCTCCGTTGGCGCAATCCACCAGCAGGCGCAGCCGGCTCAAGTTTGCCGTAACGTTCGCGGCCAGCGACTCCACATAGGCATGGCGCAGCTCCGCCTCTCCCGGCAGGCATGGCCCCGGGATCTTTTGCGCCGTTTCGTCCGCGACCGTGGGATTCTGTAGCAGGGCAAAAATTTCCTTCTCGATGGCCAGTTCGCGCTCGTCGGTAAGCTTGAAACCATCGCCGGAAAAAACTTTGATCCCATTGTCCGTCCACGGATTGTGCGACGCCGAAATCACCACTCCCGCCGCAAATCCGCGCGTGCGCGCCAGGTAAGCGATTCCTGGAGTCGTGATCACTCCCGCGCTATGCACGTCCACGCCCACGGCTCCCAACCCTTCCGCGACCCGGTCGGCAATCCATTCGCTCGATTCCCGCGTGTCCTGGCCGATCACGGCTTGCGGCTTACGCGCGCTGCGAACCAGATCGTGCCCCAACGCACGCCCGATCTTATAAGTGCTTTCGCGAGTCAGCGGAAACTCCCCCGCCACCCCTCGAATCCCGTCCGTCCCGAATAGTTGCCGTGTTTGCTGGCTCATAAGATTTGAAACGTGGAATCAGCTGCAAATCAACGTAAGAAATAACAACCTTGGATGATATACCGCTGGAAGATTCAGGACCGGAACTAAGGGAGAACACTGCATGTTCTGAAGGCAGTGTCCTGAAGCTAGTGGACCGACCCTCCCGCCGGTTGCATGATCACCGTCACATGAATCAAAGTCGGCTGCACCACCTGCACCAGGGGATCCGTCACATACACATTGGTCGTAAAGGTTGCCTGGTCTCTTGTGCCGGAAGCATCGACCAGATCGGTGGTAGCCGATTCGACCCGCTCCACGTGGTGCCGCGGGCCGGTGATCATGATGCGCGCTGGATCCACTTCAACCTTTCCAATCTGTAGCCCGGCCACGAACGTCCCCGTAACGCGGGGATGAATCTCCACCTCCCGCGTGAGCCGCGTGTCGAATGCCAGATGCAACTGGCTGGGCACTACCTGCACCACGTCCACATCCGGCGGATGGTGAATCTGTTGCGCGGTCAAATCATAGGTGCGTTCTCCCGACCTGGCGTCGCGCAAATCAAGCTCGGCATGCACATCGGTCGAGCGCAGCTGGCGAATGATGCGCCCCGGTCCACGCACGCGTATCTGCGCCTCGGGAATCGCCTCAGAACTGATCTCCAGATTGTCGGCGACGTGCAGAAACTCGATCGGTACGCGGATCTCAACCTCGGCCACCGGATCGCGCGCAATCGCTACCCACAATCCAGCCGCCAGCAGCAGCGACAATAACTTGAGCCCAAAATTATGCAGCACATAGCGCTTGAAGAAACCGATCACGGTTCAGACTCCCTTTCCGCTTGCGCTTCCACGCGCGGGCGATCTCCCTTTTCCGCCATCGGCCCCGCATCCCGCAACGGTGAATCCGGCGCTCCTTCCGATTCTTCTTCCGTGGCAATCACCGTCGGTAGCGTAGCCGGAGACATATACCTGCGCAGTTCGCCGCCGAGCCGCTCGCGCAACTGGTCGACGGTGAGGTCGCGCTCGATCTTGCCTCCAATTGCCAGGCTGATGGCTCCAGTCTCTTCGGACACGATCACGGCAATCGCATCCGTCTCTTCCGTGATTCCGATCCCGGCGCGGTGCCGCGTTCCCATTTGAGTGGAGAGCATGGGATTCATGGAAAGCGGCAGGAAGCATGCCGCTGCGGCGATTCGGTCTTTTTGAATGATGACGGCGCCATCGTGCAGCGGTGCGCTGGGCCGGAAAATCGTTGCCAGCAAATCGTAGGAAAGCCGGGCATCCAGGGGCACGCCGCTTTCTACGTGCGTGCGCAGCCCGATCTCGCGTTCAATCACGATCAGCGCGCCGGTCTGGTGCTGCGAGAACAGGTTCGCCGCGAGAACGATGTCGTCATAGGAATCGCCCTCGGCGGAGGACCCGCGAAAACTCAGCCGCCGCCCCAGATCGGCCAGCACATGCCGTATCTCCGACTGAAACACTACGATCAACGCGAAGATCACGTAAGGCAGCAGGCTGCTTACCAGCCAGTTCAACGTGGTCAGTTCACCCATCCGTGCCAGATAAAAGATGAGCGCAATCGCCGCCACGCCCGCCAGCATGGGCGCAGCGCGGGTCCCGCGGATCATCGTCAGCACCTGGTAGATGATGACCGCCACCAGCAGAATGTCGAGCGTCGCCGACACTCTCGACCACGAGCTGAGAAATTCCGTCACCCGCAGTGCTTCTCCTGATATAGAAATTTAGCCCGGAAATGTCATTGTAATGCAGCCCGCCAGGACGCCCGCTTGAACCGCTGCGCTGTCTCGATTTTCTCTTGAATATCCCGCGTGCGCCGGCGAAACGCTCTTCCCCCGCGGCCCCGGCGGTTAAAAGCTCTCTGTCGCAATCAAAGTCAAAGAAAAGCTCACGAGCGCGTTTTCAGCCCACGACTTCATTCCCGCTTCTTCGTCACTGTGGCCGCAATTTCGCCACGCGCCAGGCGCGCCGAAATCTCCTGGCCAACTTCCGTGCGGCTCGCCTCTTTCAGCAACTTGCCCGAAGCATCAAACACCAGCGCGTACCCGCGCTCCAGAACCGCCAACGGTGAAAGCGATTCCAGCCCCGTTCGCAGCCGCTCCACACGTGTCTTATGCAGCAGCAACCGGTTTCGCATCGCTCCCGCCAGCGCCGCCACGCCCGCGCCCAGCCCGATCCTCATGCTCGCCAGGATCGACGCTAAATCGTAATGCCGCACCGCGGCCGCCACCGTTTCCCAGCGGCGCCGCATCTGTTCCAGCAACCGCCGTTCCCCGCGCTCCACCCGATACGTGAGATCGTCCAGCTTCTGCTGGCACTGGCGGATCGCTCCCATGATCCCGCCGAATGCCCCGTGCTGCGCCAGTTCCGTCAAGGCTTGCCTTTTCATCAGCAGACGGTAGCGCACCGCCCGCTCCAGTCGCTCGTGCAGCGCTCCAGCCTGATCCTCCACACCCTGCCGCGACCGGATTACCAATTCCGCCGCCGCGGAAGGTGTCGGCGCGCGCAAGTCGGCGACGAAATCCACAATCGTAAAATCGGTCTCGTGCCCCACCGCCGAAATCACCGGAATCTGCGAAGCTGCCACCGCGCGCGCCAGCCCCTCATCGTTGAACGCCGCCAAATCTTCCGCCGACCCTCCGCCCCGCGCTACCACAATCACCTCAACAATCCGTTCGCGATTAAAATGTCGCACGCCCGCCGCCACTTCCTGTCCTGCCGAGTCTCCCTGCACCTGCGCCGGATAAATCACCACATTCACAGTGTGATGACGCCGTTGCAAGATGTTGAGAATGTCGCGCAGCGCCGCCGCCTGTGGAGAAGTTACAATCCCCACTCGCGCCGGAAGCGCAGGTATAGCTTTCTTGCGTTCCGCCGCGAATAGCCCCTCCGCTTCCAGCTTGGCTTTCAGTTGCTCGAACGCAATCTGCAATGCTCCCGCGCCCTTGGGCTCGATATATTCCGCCGAAATCTGCAGCTCGCCGCGGTCTTCATATACCGTCACACGCCCGCGCACTACCACCTGCATTCCGTCCCCTGGACGAAACCGCAGCAGTTTGGCCGATGACCGGAATGTCACCACGCGAATTTGCGCGCTGCCATCTTTCAGCGTGAAATAAAGATGCCCCGAATCCGGCGCGCGAAAGTTCGAGATCTCTCCCTCTACCCACGCATCGGAGTATTCCCGCTCCAGATGCGTGCGCACCGCCGCCACCAGTTCGCGCACGTGCCAAACCCGGCGCTCCGGCGGCCGAAAGCTAAACCCCATTTGATCGGAAAGAGAGGACACCAGCGCAGTGTACCGCAGTGGGAGTGTGACCAGCTGTATGCGTAGGAGGGGTTGCTCTTTATGGCAGGCGTTGTTGGGAAGGGCTCGTGTGGGGACGGGCGCCTCGCCCGTCCCGCCGAGCGCTGCGAGGCGCTCAGCCGTTTGCGGTAGCCTCGTCCTTAACGCCGCCACCGCGCAATCACATACAGCACCAGCGACAGCACCACGCTCAGCAGAAGCGACGTGGCCAGCGGAAAATACACCGTCGTATGTTTTCCCCGGTAAACAAAGTCGCCCGGCAGCCGCCCCGGCAGATGAGTGCGCCCCAGCAGCATCAGCACGATCCCCGCCGCAGCCAGGACGATGCCGAGAAATACCAGCACTTTGCCAAATTCTGTCATCGCAGGTTATCGTGGCCGCACAGCCTCGATTTTCGCATGTCCGGCAGCCACACGAATCGCGGCGTCCCAAAAAAAGGGCAGCCCGAAAAATCCAGGCCGGCCGCTGCGGATCACCCTAACGGAATGTGCCCCAAGGCGACCAGGCTCCATGCTGCATTGGCAGCTACCAGGCCGACGACGCCGGCCGTCACCAGGGGACGGTGACGTGTCTCCATAAGATCGGCGAGCACTCCGCAGGCGAAGAGAAAAAGAAAAGGAACCGCGGCCAGAATGAATCCTGCGCCGACACGCGTGTCGGGGACGTGCAGTTGCGCCATCCCGAGGACAATGAAGAGCAGCGCGACTGAGAGCGGCGCGGTGTTGCCGAAGTAGCGGGTGCGGGGCCACAAAACATACGTAACCAGCGCCAGGGGCAAGGCCGGTAAAAACGCCGGGCAGGCACGCCCCAGCAGCGTGGCCACTGCGTGGTAAGTTCTTGCCAAGGTGAAGGCTCGCCAGTCGGCTCCCCAGAAGGCGGCGTGGCGCATGCTGGCGGCGAAGGCATGGGGATGAAAAAAATAGGTGGCGAAGAGCAGAGCCAGACCCGCCAGGCATGCCGCCAGCCAGATCACCAGTGCCGCCTGCCGCCGCACCGGAGCCACGTAGAGCAGGAAGGCGAGCGCCAGCGGCACCACCACGATCATGGAAAACTGTGAGCCGGTAGCGATGGCCAGTGCCACCCCCAGCAGCAGGATGCGCCGCCAGTTCCAGAGCACCACTTCGCGCGGCGCGTAGAGCGTATGCGCCACGGCGATGGCCGTGAAGATACCGCCAAACGCTCCCCACGCGGCCACGATTTCAGGTTCCGTATGCCAGACCGCGCTGGCTTGAATCATAGCCGGCGAAAAGCAGTAGAGCGCGAGTGCCACATACCCGCCGTGATTGCCGCACAGCCGCCGCGCCACGTACCACAACGACGCGCCCAGGAATACGCCGCAGGCCAGGAAGGGCAGGCGGGTGAGCCATCCCCAATAGGCAAAGGATTCTGCGGTCCACCAGCGCTCCGGCATGGCCAGCAGGGGAGCAGCGGAGACCAGCGGGAGCAGCGGCGAGCGCTCTGCGTCGTAACCCTCGTTGCCGTTATAGCCCTCCGCAATATTTGAACTCTCGGATGAATCCGCGCCTGACGGCGGTGCGTCAGGATGTCGTGCGTCAGGATGCGTATCGTCAGGATGTGGAGCGTCAGGATGCGTATCGTCGGGATAGGGAGCGCCGGCGATGCCGTGACCGTGCCATTGGCGCCAGCCCGCGGCGATGCGCGTGCCCTCAGATTCTTCCACGCCCATTCTTTCCGCTGCGTTCTTTCCCTCCACCCCTTGCCTGCGCCACTGCGCGTTGACCAGCCAAATCGCCTGCGCGAGGAATGCCAACAGCAGCAACCCGGCGAAGAGTTGGGGACGTCCGAAACGCTCGCGGGTGAAATATCCACTCACATTTTCCGCCGACAGGGAAACCGAGTGTTTTACCATGACGCAGCCCCTTTGCGGGGAAACTTTCTTTTCAGGGCGAGTGGGCGGAAAGCTTGAACGAAGACATCACAACCCAGGCCGGGGCCGGCAGTGCCGGCGAGAAGGTCTCCGTCAAGACTGGCGGTGCCGGTTCAGAAGCTCCGGCGGGGGCCCAGGGCGCGCCGAGCTTCGCGGCCGCGACTGCGCCGTCTTATGGGCACGCGCTTTTCTTCTCGCGTGAAAGCGCAACCGACACCGGGCGCGAGGGCGGGAGCGACCGGGGACGCTACACGCTGCGGCCGGGCTGGGGATTCGCGTTCTACGCGGTGGCATATTACCTGTTGCAGCGAGCTGCCGGAGACGTGGTCGGGTGGTGGAATCTGCGCGCTCTGCGGGCCTCTGCGGTCTTGGAGTTCACGTTGTTTCTGGCGGCCGTGATTCCCGCAGTCGTGCTGGCCCGGGTTGAACATCGGCCATGGAGCGCCTATGGATTGCCACTACGCCAGGCCTTCGGCAAACTTTTCTGGGTGGGCGCGCTGTGGGGATTCGCTGGCATCACGCTGCTGCTGGCCGTGCTCCATGGGCTGCACGTTTTTAATTTTGGCCACATCGTGCTGCACGGAGAGCGTGTCGTAAAGTTCGCCGCCTTCTGGGCAGGGACGTTTCTGGTGGTGGGCTTGTATGAAGAATTTCTGCTGCGCGGCTACGCGCAGTTCACGCTGGCGCGGGGCATCGGATTCTGGCCAGCCGCGGTGGCGCTCTCCTGCGTTTTCGGCGCCATCCACCTGGGAAATGGAGGAGAAGACTGGCGAGGCGCCCTGGCCGCGTCAACCATTGGTTTTTTCTTCTGCCTTACCTTGCGCCGCACCGGCACTCTCTGGTTTGCCGTGGGATTTCACGCCGCGTGGGATTGGGGAGAAAGTTTTTTCTATTCGGTCCCTGATAGCGGGACGGTTTCGCCAGGCCACCTGCTGAGCTCGTCGTTCCACGGATCGCCGTGGCTGACAGGAGGATCGGTCGGTCCGGAGGGCAGCGTGCTGTGTTTCGTGGTCATGGCGGCGGCGTGGGTGGCGTTCAGCAAGGTGTATCCGGGGCGTGGGCAGACGTGATTGCCGGTGCACGCGACAGCAGATTCCTCGTGGCTGCGCTCCTCGCAATGACAGGGCAAGGTACTTAGAGCTTGCGGCAAGGATGTGCGCTTAGCTCGCAAAGTTCTCTCAATCGGATAAGGTGGTTCGGCGGACGAGGCTTCAGCTTACGAAAGTAGTGAAATCAGCCTGAAAATGCTCGCCCGCATCGCCAACATACAGGCCTGAAACCCAAAGGCCTCTAGCAGGCTGCTGAAAAACCACTCCTCATCCACAGGCCAGACATGTTAAGAGTGAAAGCATGAGAGGCGTGGATCATCAGCAGAGTCAGATGTTCAGTTATTTGTCGCCGGAGACGCGGGTGCGGAAGGATCATCCGCTG
>DATDGM010000154.1:0-11829 GCA_036522075.1 Candidatus Sulfotelmatobacter sp. | reverse complement strand
GATCAAAGAGCATAATCCCGACCTGGTTTTCCTCGACGTGCAGATGCCCGGCCTGGACGGGTTTGCCGTCATCAAGAAGTTGCTGGATAAAAAAATCCCGCTGCCCAAGATCGTTTTTGCCACCGCCTTTGACCAGTATGCGGTCAAGGCGTTCGAAGTGAACGCGGTGGATTACCTGCTGAAGCCATTCGACAAAAAGCGCGTGGCGCAGTCGGTGCAAAGAGCGCGAGCCAAGCAGGAAGCGGGCGCCGTGCCCGCGGAAAAAATCGACAACCTGGTTCGCATGCTGGAGCAACAGAAGCCTCAACTCTCGAAGGTTCTGCTGAAGTCGATGGGGCGCATGCTGCTGGTCGACCAAAGAGAAATCTGTTACGCCTCGATCGAGGACGGCGTGATCAGCGTGGTGACAGCAGGTCCGTCAGGGATCGAAGGCCATTCGAATTGCCGGACCCTGGAAGAGCTGCTCGACAGTCTCGATCCCAATCTTTTCTGGCGGGCGCACCGGTCCTATCTGGTGAATATCAATCGCATTCGCGAAGTGGTGCCCTGGTTCAAGAGTTCCTACCAGCTGCGTATGGACGACAAGAAACAGACCGAAGTGCCCGTCAGCCGGGCCCAGACCAAGCGTCTGCGGGAACTGTTCGGTCTGTGAGTTCTAAGTCTCGTTCATCCAGACATCCCGCGTCGACAAAAGAAAAAAGAAAAGTGCCCACACAAAAAAGGAGAGAGCCGAGAACCTGGCTCTCTCCATGCTCAGGGGAGGAAGTCTAGACGGCGAGGGTCTCAAGGGCTGTGCGGCTGCGGATGACCAGCGTAGCCCCATCGAGGCGAATCAGTTGTTTGCGCTTCAATTCAGTCAACAGGCGGGTGACGGTTTCGCGCGAAGAGCCGATACGCTGAGCCATTTCTTCGTGCGTCATCACCGACTTGAGGTGGAGCTCCTCGGGGTCCCTGCCGTTGCTCTTGTCTCTAAGGGGAGAGCACGACAGCAGGAGCCGCGCCAACTTTCCCTCGGAAGAACGTGCCATCACCAGATCGCGAATGTCGCGATAGGCGGATTGAAAGTCGCCGCTCAGACTCTGGGTGGCATGCACTCCCACTTCGCTGTGCGCCTGGAGCATCTCCAGTAAATCTTTGCGGCCAATGAAATTGAGCTGACAAGGCGTAGCTGTTTCCGCCGTCATTTCATAACTCGCTCCGGAAACGGCGGCGCTCAGCCCCAGCACTTCGCCCGCTTCGACGGTCTTTAGAATCAGGACCTTGCCTTCCCGTGACGCGGTCGAAAGCTTCACTTTGCCCGCGCAAAGCACGAAGATCCCGCGGGAGACCTGTCCCTCCACAAACAGGATGGCTCCGGCCGGCATGGTGCTGTGGTGGCTGGCGTGGTCGAGCGAGTCCACCACCGGGGACGAGAAGGCACAGAAAAACCCTGATTTGCGGCAGTAGCAGGATGAGCAGTTCTCGATGATCTCCAGTCCGTAGGGAGTCTTCATGTTCGCCTCCACCGTTCGATACCGCCGCGGTTTGAAAAAAAAAGTGCCGGCCGCGGCTGGACTACTGCCGACCAAATGCCGCGAGCTTGCCAGCAGCTCCCTCGCGTTTGCCCGTGTGTCCTGATGCGAGCTCTCCCCCGCCGAGATTAGTTCCCAAGCGGAACTGGTGTCGCAGCGCCGCTCCCATTCCACACGGCAGGCAAACAGGTAGAGCGGATCGATCTCTTCCGGACACGCTCCCGGATGGCTCTCGCTAGACAGCTTTGGGACCACCGAGCCCACTTCGGCGACGGAGGGATTGCCCCGAGGGGGAGAGAAAACTTCGCCAGCGAATGGGACGTTCCGTTGCGGAAGCAGCGGAATTCGGGTCGGCCCTTCCCGCCGGATTGGCCGCACCGTTGCGGATGCGGTCAACGACACTTGAACGGCAACACTCGACTTCACAGGTTGAAACCTAGTGGGCGCAAGCACTGGTTTCTACTCCACAGCTGCACAGCTCATTCGGGGGGGTGGCTGGGCCGCAGTCTCTCAACTCAAAGACACGAGCCCTTAGAAGCTGGCTCGCCGCAAGCGAGAATGGATTAACTGTGGGCAATTCCGGTTCCAGAACGGGCCTCAGTCTCGGAACGGCACAACTTCCCTGTTTGGAATAAGTTCGGGAACGGACCGTGCGAAGCCAGAGCAGGCAATCTGCCGACCATTCGGCGGTTTGCCGATTAGTCGGCAGGCTTAAACCTTGACAATGGTTTGACGATGATGCAGAGCCGAATCAGATCTGCTTTGGCCCAAGATAGTCTTCGCGGACAATCCGCAGGCGCTGCATCTTCGATTGCAGCGTGGTGCGCTTCAAGCCTAGCCGGTGGGCTGCGCCTCTGGGGCCGGAGAGCAGACCGCCGGTTTCGCGCAATATGCCGAGAATATGTTCTCGTTCGGCCGTGTCGAGGGTGTGATCGGACGAACCGCCGGGCCTCATCTCGATCTGAAGTTCAGCCAGGGGAGCCCGCAACACCGTGTCATCGCTGAGAATTACGGACCGCTCGATAAAATTTTCCAGCTCGCGCACGTTCCCCGGCCAGTGCCAGTTGATCAGTGCGCTCATGGTCTCGGCGGGAATGGTTTCAATGTGGCGGTCCATTTGAACCGCATAGTTGCGCACAAAGTGGCGGACCAGCATGGGGATATCCTGGCGGCGCTCCCGCAGGGCGGGCAGATGGATGGGAAACACGTTCAGGCGGTAGAACAGGTCGCTGCGGAAATGGTGTTCGGCCACGCTTTTTGCCAGGTCGCGATTGGTGGCCGCAATCAGGCGCACGTCCACTTTGATGGTGCGTATGCCGCCGAGACGCTCAAACTCATGATCCTGCAAGACGCGCAGAAGTTTGGGCTGCAGCTCGGGCGCGATCTCGCCGACTTCATCCAGAAAAAGGGTTCCGTGGTCGGCCAGCTCCATGCGTCCAATTTTTTGGCTGACCGCGCCCGTGAAGGCGCCTTTCTCGTGGCCAAAGAGTTCGCTTTCCAGCAAGCCGGTAGGGATGGCGGCGCAGTTTACTTTGATGAAATTGCGCTCCTTGCGGCGGCTCATGCGGTGAACGGCGCGAGCCACAAGCTCTTTGCCGGTTCCGGTTTCTCCCAGAATCAAAACGGTAGCGTCGCTGGCGGCCACGATCGGAATGGGTTCGAGAGCCTTTTTCAGAGCCGGGCTGTCACCGATGATTTCTTCGAAGCTCAGCTCGGTGCGGATTTCCCCTTCGAGGTACTGCTTTTCCGCGGCCAGCCGATTCTTGAGCTGCTCGATCTCGCGGTAAGCACGTTCATTTTCGAGCGCGGTCGCCACCTGCGAGGCAACCTGGGTGAACAACTCCAGGTCCTCGGGCAAGAAGGCATTAGGCTTGGTGCTTCCAAAGTTGAGGGTGCCAAGAATGTCTTGCGAAGTGGTCAAGGGAACGCAGCACAAACTCTGCATGCCTTCCTCGATCATTTGCGCAGTATTGTCGATGGCGAAAGCGGCCATTTCCTCCTTCGTGAAAATCAGCGGCGCGCCGAGTTTCATGGCCTTCCCCTCCGGGCTGTTATCCAGCGGGGCGGTGGCATCCGGCCGAAGAATTCCTTTAGCAAGAGGAAAATCCACAGCGTGCCGCCGCAAGCTTCCGTGCCCGTTGTCGCGCAACAGCAAGCTGGCGAATTCGTGCTGTTTCACGCGGCGAACATGCGCCGAAATGGAGGGAAATACCTGCCGGATATCCAGACTTGAAGCCAGGCTCGCGCCGGTCTTCAACAGCGCGCGCAGCCGTTCTTCCTCCACTCGTAAGGCCTTGTGCGCCAAGGCATTCGCCACAGAATGAGCCAGGGCCGCCGCCACCTGTTCGAGAAAGCCCATGTCTTCGGGGGCGAAAGCGTGATCGCTAAGGCTGACGACAGTCAGAACTCCGAGGGGGCCTTTCGCCGTCCGCAGCTGCACAAAGCAGAGGGAGCGCACTCCCAGGCTGAGGCCTTTCCGCACCACCGGAAACGGCACTTTCAATAGATCCCCATGGTTCAGGACCCTGGTTTTACCGTCGACGAAGGTTTGACCGGTGAGGGTGTCCTCCAATCCGAGCACACCGTTTTCGGAAATGATTTTCCGCTTGAGTTCCGAGGTGCGGGTGTAGTCCCGCAGGGCGTGCGCATTCTGGTCGTAGAGAAACATCCCAAAGTCATCGTGAGGAAGGGTTCTGCGCAGGCAACTGGAGACGGCGGGAAGAAGCTGCTGGATGTCCAGGCTGGAGAGCAGGGCACGGTCAATTTCCTGGAGAACCTGCAGTCGCTCTTTCTCCCGGGCCAGGGCGTCGTGAGTGGCATTGGCCTCGACGGCCAGGGCCATTTCTGAAGCTACCCGCCTCAGGAAATCGAGATCTTGATCGGAGAATGCGAGGTCCGTTCTGCGCACTAAGATCAGGAACCCAACCGTCCCCCGCGGCGTTTTGAGGGGGATAAAGCAGGCCCAACCGATCCCTTGTCCCAGCAATTCTTGCAGCCTGGGAAGGCTGCGAGCCCACAACGCTATCTCGTTGCGGTTCAGGTTTCGGGCTTCGCGTTCTTGCAGGAGTTGGCCCGCGAGAGTCTGTTCGAGCGGGACTCTTATGGGTTCAAATAGGCCAGCTTCAAAAATTCCGTCGGAGGGCGCGCTCCCGGTGGCTAGCACCAGGGCAGTGCCGGCGCTCGAATTCACCACCGTGACAACCGCCGCATCGTGGGGCACGGCTTTCTGCAGAATCGCGGAGATGGCGGGGAAGGCCTGCCCGAAATCGGCCTTCGAATCGGTGAGTGCGGCGCCGACTTCCAACAGAGACTGCAGGCGGCCTTTTTCCTGTTGCAGCTTGTGAGTCAGCGCTTCGAGGGCATACTCCAGACGCTTGCGTCCGGTATTGTCGGCCACCAGAGCGCCGACCTGCTTCACTTCCCCGGTCCCATCCAGAATCGGGAAATAATGCACCACCCAGTGCCCGGGCTCAGCCCGGCTGGGTAACGATGCGGTCACCTCCAGATTTACCACCGGTTTGCCCGTATCCAGCACGCCCCGAAGCTCCGGCTCAATTCGAGTGGCGAGTTCTCCCAAGACTTCGCGCAGGGTCTTGCCCAGATGGGCGGCCGCGGGCTTGCCGTTGATTTCAGCCAGGACATGATTGACGGCGACGTAACTGAGATCGCGATCCAGAATACAAAAGCCCACGCTGGAAGCGCTGCAAAAAGCAGCCAGCAGTTGCTCGGGCTCGCTGAAGGCATCAGGAGTGGTGTAGGCGAGAACACGCTGGATGAGGGCTTCCGCGGAGGGTGTGTTCATGACCGGAGTTCCTCAGTCATGCTCCTGGTTCGCAGACTGCCAGGGAGAATAGACGGGGTGAGTAAAAAGGGACGGGATAAACGGATCAGAGGGCGGGCGCACAACCCCATGTGCTCGCGGAAGTAACTCCGCAAGCGGTCGGGGGCCAGCGGCGGGGCGTAGCGCCGCAGGTCTTTACAGCGTGGCGCGCTCAAGTAATACACGAAACCCGAGCTCCCAGCGGCTGCGCCCCCCTCAAGAGCAGACCGCCTTAATGCTACATAAGTTACAGTTGAATGTGCGCTATCGCACAGTTGTCTGTCTGTGCAGAATTGCACACTTTTCAAAATTGTTTCAGGAGTCAGGGGTCAGTGATCCGTCGTCAGTGTTTAGCGGTTAGAAGAGGCCTTGAGATTGGATTGCGGATTGGCCGTGCGGGATTTTTATCACTGCAGCACTGCGCCCATTCCCCAACGGGGCCACCGACGCTCACTGACCCTGGCCACTGACCCCTGGCCACTGACCCTGGCCACTGACCCCTGACGCCTTCCTATTCATGCAGCACCACGCTCAACAGCGCATGGTGCACTAGCAGTCCGCCGTGGTATTCGATCAGGCCGAGCTTGCGGAAGCGCTTCATGAAGAAGTTGACGCGCGAGCGGGTGGTGCCGATCATTTCCGCCAGGGTTTCCTGGCTCACTTGCGGAACCACTTTCTCCGACTCGTCTTTTCCAAAGTTGGCCAGCAGAAACAAGGCGCGGGCCAGCCGCTTTTCGCTGGAGTTGAAAAGTTGATCGACCAGATCCTCCTGGGCCCGGTTATTGCGCGCAACCAGGTAGGCCACAAAAACATCGGAGAAGGCGTGCTGCTCGCGCTGAGTGCGTAGCATTTGTCTCTTTTCGATCTTGAGGATGGAACACGCCGTGGTGGCGGTGGCGGTCATCATCCGAATAGGCTGATCCGCGGCAATGCAGCCTTCGCCCAGAAAGTCGCCGTGGCCGAGCAGTCCCAGGGTCGCTTCTTTACCCTGTTTGGAAAGCACGCTGAGCCGTACCCGGCCTGTCTGAATGTAAAAGACAGACTCGCCAGCCTCGCCCTGCGAGAAGATGCGGGCTTTGGGGAGGTACTCGTGAATGGTTTTACCAACACCGGCATTGGCCAGAAATGCTTTGGGGTCAAAACGGGCAGCGAGTTTCGTGGCGGAGAGTCGACGACTCGGCAACCGGGGGTAGCTCATAAGCATCGGGGTCGAGATCGCGGTTTCGCCCCAATTTGGGCCGGATTATACACCCGTTCGTCAAGGGCGGCGTTTGGGGTCTCTCCAGTGTTACGTTTTCAGGAAAACAGAACGGGAGAAAACCCGATCCCATTTCGCTGGCGGCTTGCCACGGCCTTGCATCCTTCGCGCAGGTAAGGAGTGTTGCGGCCTATAATTAGTATTGTATGGCGCGCGGCTGGGAAAGCAAGTCGGTAGAAGACCAACAGGCGGACGCTGGCGAAAAAGCAGGACCGCGCCGCTCCCCCATGAGCCGGCAGGAAGCTGCCCGAAACCGCGAACTTGAGAATCTGCGGCTTGCCCGCCAGAACCTTCTGCAGCAACTCGAACGGGTTCACGACCCCAGGCACCGCCACATGCTCGAAGAGGCGTTGGCCGAATTGCAACGCAGAATGGACCATCCCGAGCCCCGCAATTGAGCCCAAATCACAGTCTCGGCAGGTAAGTTGACTGACGTATAATGAGGCGTTCATGAAAGCCTACGTTTACGTCTCGCTCAAAAAAAGTGTTCTCGATCCCCAGGGCAAAACCATCCAGGGAGCGTTGAAGAAGATGGGGTACAAGGGGCTCGAGGAGGTGCGCCAGGGCAAATATTTTGAATTAACCCTCGATGGCGGACTTTCGCCGGAGGCAGCCCAGGCGGAAGTGGAGCGCATCGCGCGCGAAGTGTTGACCAATCCGGTGATCGAAGAGTTCCGTTTCTCCCTCGCAGATTAAAACAGCGCAGACTAGACAGATTTAAATTGGGGCACCTGCCATGTGTGGAATTGTTGGTTACGTGGGCAAGAAATCGGTGGTTCCGGTCATTCTGGAAGGCTTGAGACGGCTGGAATACCGTGGCTATGATTCCGCCGGAATTGCCGTGGCGGGCAATGGCGACGGCCTCGAAATCCGCCGCGCCGAAGGCAAGCTCCGCAACCTGGAAGAAGCCATCCGTCTGAAGCCTCTGGATGGCACCTACGGCATCGGACACACCCGCTGGGCCACACACGGACGTCCCACCGAAGAAAATGCGCATCCCCACCGTGACTGCACCGGCAAGATTGTGGTGGTACACAACGGCATCGTCGAGAACTACCTGAGCCTGAAGAGGAAACTGATTGAAGAAGGGCACAGGTTCACGACCGAGACCGATACTGAGATCATCGCCCATTTAGTCGAGAAGCATCTGCTGAAAACCGGCAACGGCCGCCGCCCTTCTCTTGAGGAGGCTGTCCGGCGCTCGGTGAAAGAACTCAGCGGCGTTTTCGCGCTGGCGGTGATATGCACCGACGAACCTAATAAGATTGTGGCCGCGCGCAACGGTCCACCGGCGGTGATTGGGCTGGGCAACGACGAATACTTCGTCGCCTCCGATGTGCCCGCCATTCTTTATCACACCCGCGACATCCTCTTCCTGGCCGATGGCGACCTCGCGGTGGTGACTTCCCATGGCGTGGAGCTCACGGATTTTGATGGCAAGCCGCTCAAGCGCCAGGTCCAGCACATCACCTGGGACCCGATCATGGCGGAAAAGGGCGGCTTCAAGCACTTCATGCTCAAGGAAATTTACGAGCAGCCGCGCACCGTCCGCGATACTACGCTAGGCCGCGTCTCGCAGGACACCGGCCAGATCTTTCTTGACCTGGAGATCAGCGAAGCCGAATTCCGCTCCGCCAAGAAAATTAACATCACCGCCTGTGGCACGAGTTGGCACGCCGGGCAGGCTGGTAAGTTCATGATTGAAACGCTGGCGCGGATTCCGGTAGAAGTGGACTACGCCAGCGAATGGCGGTATCGCGATCCTATCGTCTCTCCGGAGACGATCACGCTGGTGATTTCTCAGTCCGGCGAAACCGCCGACACGATTGCCGCGCAGCGCGAAGCCAAGGCCAGAGGCTCAAAGACCCTGGCGATCTGCAATGTGGTCGGTTCCATGATCACGCGCGAGGCGGCCGGCACCATTTACACGCACGCCGGCCCGGAGATCGGCGTGGCCTCGACCAAGGCATTCACCGGACAGCTCACCGCTCTCTACTTGTTCGCGCTTTACCTCGCCCAGGTGCGCGGTGTGATGACAGCCGAGCAATCCATTGCCGCCGTGCAGGAACTTACGCACATTCCCGCGAAGCTGGAGCATCTGTTAACTCGCGACGAGCAGTGCGAGCAACTGGCCAAGCAATACCAGCGCGCCCAGGATTTTCTTTTTCTTGGCCGCGGCATTCACTATCCCATCGCGCTCGAAGGTGCTCTCAAGCTGAAAGAAATTTCCTACATTCACGCGGAAGGCTATCCCGCGGGCGAGATGAAGCACGGTCCGAACGCGCTGATCGACGAGAATTTGCCCGTGGTGGTCATCGCGACGCGCGACGTGAAAAGTCCCGGCTCAATGACTCGTTACGAAAAGACGTGCTCGAATCTAAAAGAGGTGAAAGCGCGCTCCGGCGTGGTGATCGCGCTGGCCACCGAAGGCGACGATGAAATCAAAGAAGCCGCCGACCACGTTCTCTATCTTCCGCCAGCGCCGGAGGAGTTGTCGCCGATTCTGGAAATCGTTCCCTTGCAACTGCTCGCGTATCACATCGCCGTACGGCGCGGCTGCGATGTGGACCAGCCGAGGAACCTGGCCAAGTCCGTCACCGTAGAATAGGGCATAGAAGGCGCTGTGGCTTCCTGAGCGGTGCGGCTAAAGCCGCTTCTGATTCCAAGCACTTTACGCAGCCCTGAAGGGCCCCTCTTCCACCGAACTGCCGCCGTGAGAGTGTTTCGGCAGTTTGTTAACTAAGTAGTGAATATCTGGCGCTGCTGAAGCGAGAAGTCGGAGCCGGAAGCGGCTACACCCTTGCTACTCCATCATTGCTACTCCATCATTTCTACTCCATCTCCACCTTCCACAACGGCTCCCCGCCCAGCGAGTGGTAGAATCCCCAGCCCGCCAGGGCCACCACGCTCAGAAAGGCAAGGATCGACGCGGGCATATACCAGGCGGAAAAATCGGCGGACAAAGGTATGTTGGTCATCAGGTTGATCGTGAACACGGCGCAAGCCAGTGGCACAAACCCAAAGCGCAGGACGATCACCACGGCTATGGCATAGACCAGAACCTGCGCCGGAATCTCCACCGCCATGAACGTGCTGCTCAGGCCACGCGGCAGGGCGAAGATGGCGACCAGCACAATGCCCGCGATCCACTCCTTGCGCAACAGAACCTTCAACAAAAACAAGAGGAAGAAGAAAGTCAGGGTGACTTCAATCGATTGCGGCCATTGGTAGAGCCAAGCCCCCAGCGCCTCCCGTCCTCCCATCAAGACCTCGGTCGAGAAGAGGTAGGGCGACGCTCCCATGCGCATCATGGGGATGGCGCGAATCTGAAACACCAGAATCCAGACTGTGCCCAAAACTACGCCGACAAGCATGTCCCTGCCCACCAGCGGATCGCGCCCGTGCCCCGCCAACAGCCGGCTCCACGAGATCAGAGTCTTCGGCCAGTGACGTCTCACCCATGGTTCCACCGCCATGTAGAGCATCCAGATCATGCCCGAAGTGAATAGGGCGGTGCTGACCGCGATGATGAAAAGTCCGAACGCATCGCCTAAGGTTGCGAAATGGCCGCGGCACAACCACAATCCCATCTCCAGCAGAAACATCACCACCGCCAGGCGGAGCGCTCCAGCCCGGTCACCCCGTCCCTGGCGGTAGTTTCTGCGCGCCAGAAAAGCAGACCCCAGCAGCACCGAACACAACACGATCAGGCTGACGATGCTGCCCGCCCGCTGTCCGAAGGATTTTTTCTCCGTGCTTTTCATCCGCTCCGGCTTAGTCCAGCTTCCGATAAGAGAAAAGAACACGGGCTTGCCTTGAAACGCCGCTGCTTCCACGCGTAAGGGACGCGTGGTGCCGGGCCAGGTTCCGGTCCAGGCCATGCGCGTGTCGGAAGCAGCCAGTGAAGTCCACGTAGGTTGTGCCGGTTGCAACTTTGATGGATCGAGGCCAGCGGCAGTAAGAAGTATGTTCCAATCAAAGCTCACAGCAGCCAGCGCAGTCGCGGGAGGGACAGCGGAGGCCGCAACTGTACCCCCTCTTGTCTCTTCTTTTTCCGGTGTTTGCTTTTCCGGCGGGATGGCCTGGAAATAGGTCAACCGTCCCTTGGGATCGAGCTCCAGATTGATCATGCCCGAGAGCACGGTAGGCGGATCAGTGCGCGTGATGATTCCCGGAGTCAATAAGTTGTCGCGGAAATCAGTCGGGACCATGTCGTCGGGGCTTTGCCGGTACCAGTACTGCAGCAGAGAAGGTCGCGCCGTCAGCACCTCGTCCCAGTGAGGAGGCCTGTCGTTTTTCTCCACATAGACTTGAAAGTCGCCGTCATAGCGGAGGCTGTAGGCGCTGTCGGCGGGCCGGCCCTCATATCCAAGCCGGTCAATCATTTCGTGCGCCTTCTGGGTCAGAACCTCGGGAGTCTGCTCCAGCCCCATCTTGTCCAGGGCGTTGTAGTGCATGGAAAGATAGGCGACCAGCGCCAGGCCCAGCAAAACCGCGGCCATGCAGAGGGCGGCGGCCCGCGGACGCAAGCCCGCCGATTCCCCCGCCGCGGCCACCATCTGGGGTGACGGCGTTTCACCAGCGGCCAGCGCGGCGGCCAGCGGATCTCCGCCAGGTAAGGCCGCGGCTACGCTCAACACGGTTGCAGGACGCGCGGTGGGTTCGGTCTCGAGGCAACGGAGAATCACGCGTTCCACTACCGGGTCGAGATCCTTGACTACCGACGACGGGCGGCTGGGTGTTCGATCGCTGTGATCGCCCGCATGCACCGCAGATTTTTCCGCGAAGGCGCGCTTGCCGGTGAAGACTTCATACAGCACTAGCCCCAGCGCATAGATATCACTGCGGACGCTTACTTCTTTTCCAGCCAGTTGTTCCGGCGCCATGTAGGCGGGCGTTCCACTGCGGATTTCGTTGCCGCGAATGTCGTCGGTCAGTCCCGCCAGGCCGAAATCGGTGACCACAACCTGCCCGCGTCCATCGAGCATGATGTTGGCGGGCTTCAGGTCGCGATGCAGCAGTCCGCAATCGTGCGCAACGGCGAGACCATCGCAGATTTGGTGCGCGACCTCTAGGGCTTTATCGGCTGGTAAGCGGCCTATGCGTCGCAGCAGAGACGCAAGATCCTCGCCGTCGATGTACTCCATGGTAAGAAAGTGCAGGCCGTTCACTTCCCCGATGTCGTAGACACGGCACACATTCGGGTGCGAAACCTGGCGGGCGTTGCGCACTTCAGCGTG
>DATDGM010000153.1:0-5650 GCA_036522075.1 Candidatus Sulfotelmatobacter sp. | reverse complement strand
CTCTTCCTTCGATAGCCCCGAAGACGACGTGATCGTAATCTTCTGGTCCTTCTGCGTAGCCGTATCTTTCGCGGTCACGTTCAGGATGCCGTTGGCGTCAATGTCGAACGTCACTTCAATCTGCGGCACGCCCCGTGGCGCCGGCGGAATCCCCGTCAAATGGAACTTGCCCAGCGTCCGGTTCTGCGCCGCCATCGGGCGCTCTCCCTGCAGCACATGCACCTCAACCGAGGTCTGACTATCGGCCGCGGTCGAGAACGTCTCCGTCTTCTTCGTCGGAATCGTCGTGTTGCGAGGAATCATCGGCGTCGCCACGCCTCCCAGCGTTTCAATCGCCAGCGTCAGCGGAGTCACATCCAGCAGCAGCAGGTCTTTCACTTCGCCGCCCAGCACGCCGCCCTGAATGGCCGCGCCCACGGCGACTACTTCGTCCGGATTCACGCCCTTGTGTCCTTCGCGCCCAAACAGCTCCTTCACCAGCGCCTGGATGCGCGGCATACGCGTCTGTCCGCCGACCAGCACCACTTCATTGATCTTGCTGTTGTCGACCCCGGCGTCTTTCATGCACTGCTTGCACGGGCCGACAGACCGCTGAATAATGTCTTCCACCATCCCTTCCAGCTTGGCCCGCGTCAACTTCTTCACCAAGTGCTTCGGACCGCTCGCATCCGCCGTGATAAACGGCAGGTTGATCTCGGTCTCCATCGTGGTCGAAAGTTCAATTTTCGCCCGCTCGGCCGCGTCGCGCAGACGCTGCAATGCCATCTCGTTCCCTTTGCCGCGCAGGTCGAGACCTTCGTCTTTCTTGAACTCGTCGATGAGCCAATCCACCAGTCGCTGATCGAGGTTGTCGCCGCCCAGGTGCGTATCCCCGTTGGTGGCCTTCACTTCAATCACGCCCTCGCCCACTTCCAGCACCGAAATATCGAACGTGCCGCCGCCGAAGTCATACACGGCGATGGTCTCGTCCTTGCCCTTGTCGAGCCCGTAAGCCAGCGCGGCCGCCGTCGGCTCGTTGATGATGCGCTTCACCTCCAGCCCGGCAATCTGCCCGGCATCTTTCGTGGCCTGCCGCTGCGCGTCGTTAAAATAGGCCGGAACGGTAATGACCGCCTCCGTCACCTTCTCGCCCAGATAATCTTCGGCCGCCTTCTTCAGCTTCTGCAGAATCAGCGCCGAAACTTGTGGCGGCGTATATTCCTTCCCCTGCGCCAGCACGGCTACGTGGTCGCCCGACTGCACCACCTTGTAGGGCACCATCTTGATCTCTTCCGACACCTCGTTGAAGCGCCGTCCCATGAACCGCTTGATCGAATACACCGTGTTCTCGGGATTGGTGATGGCCTGCCGCTTCGCCACCTGCCCCACCAGCCGTTCCCCGGTCTTGGTGAATCCCACCACGGAAGGCGTAGTCCGCCCCCCTTCTTCGTTCGGTATCACCTTGGGCTCCCCACCTTCCATCACCGCCACGCAGGAATTGGTGGTCCCCAGGTCAATTCCAATAATCTTCCCCATACAAAGCTCCTCCTGAACCTCTATAAGTCCTTTAAAATCAATATCACTACGATTGCGTACGGCACCATGCTAAGACTTGAGTGAATCACTGTCAAGGTTTAGATGCGGTGGCAGAAAAGAAGTTGCGAGTAGGTTGCAGGGTGTTTTATGCAGGTATTTGAAAGGGGTTGAGTTTTCGCCCACCCTGGGGGGGTTCTTGATCGCCCAAGCTCGACCATCCACAATCGGTCTATGCGCTTGCTGCTAGAGGAGCAAATAACCTAGCTACGGTACAGGAGGCCTTGAACGATCCATTCCCCGCAGCGCGCACAAAACAGTTGAATCTCACGTCGCTAAGAAGGAGTCGGCTGCACCGCGCAAGATTCGATGTTGGGCCTTCCTCCCTTTCCTGAACAACAAACTCAGCGCTCGGCCACCACGGCGATCTTCACGCCTAAAGCACGGAGCACGGAATTGATCGTCTCAAACCGCGGGTGTGCACCCGCACTCAATGCCTTATACAGGCTCTCCCTCCCCAGTCCGGAGTCTTTGGCGATCTGCGCTATGCCTCGTGCTTTCGCCACGTCCCCGAGCGCGGCAATGAATACATCGGGATCGGTGTCCTCCGCAGCCGCCGACAGATATTCCGCGATGACGGTTTCGTTATCAAGGTACGCTGCCGCGTCGAACGCCTTATAGGTTGTCTTTTTCTTCATCGTTTCGTCCTCTTTAACTCGCGAGCCATCTCTTTCGCTTTGGCAATATCTTTCGTTTGCGACGCTTTTACGCCGCCCGCTAGCAAGGCGTAGGCGGTCGATCCCGTTCGCGTGTAATAAACCCGGTATCCCGGCCCGACATGAATACGCATCTCGGAAACTCCTTCACCCACCGGTTCGCAGTCGCCGAAGTTACCAAACGTGCACTAAGAAGGCGTGCCAGAATTCTGGCCTTCGCTTTCTGGTCGGCCAGCTTGGAAAGCCACGCATCGAAATCGGAGGACCGGACAAATGAGTTCACCTCAATGAGTGTATCCGAACGGATACGGCGTTGCAATCCATATTCCGTGTCGCGCCCACGGTCTGGCCTCTTTGCCGAGATTTGGGGCAACAATGTTCGAATCCCGCACGTCCTGCGTGGCGCGCGACGGGCGGCCCGACGATATTTCGCGATCTTGACATGTGATTCACATGCAAATATGCTATCCACATGTCAAAGATGATCCAGCTCCGCAACGTGCCCGACGGCCTCCACCGCAGCCTGAAGGCTCGAGCCGCCATGGCTGGCATGTCCCTGTCGGACTACTTGCTGTCTGAAATCCGGGAGATTGCGGAGCGGCCGACTCTGGCCGAGCTGCGAGAACGCTTGCATCGGCGCCGACCTGTCGACTCCGAACTCCACACGGCAAGCCTGCTGCAGGAAGAGCGCAGTCGATCTTGATCGTTCTGGACGCCTCCGCCGCCGTCGACTGGCTCCTGCACACGCCGGCAGGCCTCCGCATCGAGAGGCGAATCTTTTCGAGCAGTGCCAATGAATCTCTGCACGCTCCTCATCTGATCGACATTGAGGTCGCGCAGGTGTTGCGGCGGTTAGCCCGTGAAGGCACCGTCTCGGGGGCCCGGGTTGCGCAAGCCGTTCAGGATCTCCTAGACCTTCGCCTTACCCGCTATCCGCATTTCGTGTTGCTGCCTCGCATCTGGCAGCTTCGCAATAATCTTTCCGCCTATGACGCGGCCTACATAGCCCTGGCAGAGCAACTCAAGGCGCCCTTGATCACGCGCGACTCAGGAATGACTTCGGCTCCAGGACACGCCGCGGCGATTGAGTTGTTTTGAAGCAGTTTGCGTCTACAATAACGGCCATGTCCACGACCCTCACCCGGCGTCAGTTCCTGTCCGCCGGAACCGCAGCCTGCATCGCGCTGTCAGCATCGCGTAAGCTTCTGGCCAGCCCAACTCCGGTGCCCGAGCGCAAGTTCTACGCCATTCTGAGCCTGGGGAGGTTAGGGTTTCAGGCGAGTTTTCTCGAGTCGGTGGAACTGGCCACGAAGTATGGGTTCGAAGGGCTCGATCCCGATGCCAACTATTTCGCCTCGTTAAGTGACGATGCCCTCCGTCGGCTTCTCGATGATTTGCAAAAAAGGAATCTGAAGTTTGGAGCGGCCGGTCTGGCAGTCGAATTCCGCAAGGATTCAGAAACCTTCAATTCTGATTTGAAAAAACTTCCGGCCACCGCGGCGGTCCTTGAGCGGGCTGGCGTTCGGCGGGTCAGCACCTGGATCATGCCCTGCAGCAACGACCTTACGTATCTCGAGAACTTTCGCCAGCACACCGAGCGCCTGCGGCTGTGCGCGCAGGTTCTTGCCGACCACAACCAGAAACTCGGACTGGAATATGTTTCCCCGCGGACTCTGTGGCGGAGCCAGAAACATCCCTTCATTCACACCATGAGCGAAATGAAAGAGCTGCTCGCTGCTATCGGCACGAAGAACCTCGGCATCCAGCTCGACAGCTGGCATTGGTTCAACGCGCAAGAAACCGAGCAGGATATTTTGTCCCTGCGCGCGCAGGATGTGATCACGGTGGATCTGAACGATGCCCCGACCGGCCTCACCCTCGATACATACCGCGACAACAATCGCGAACTGCCCGCCGCTACGGGAGTGATCCCGGTGAAACAATTTCTGGACGCGCTGCTCCAGATCGGCTATGACGGCCCCATCCAGGCCGAACCTTTCAACGCCGCCCTGCGCGCCCTGCCCATCGAACAAGCCTGCGCCGCCGCCTCCGCCGCCCTGAAAAAAGCCTTCAGCCTGACGTGACGGAAAACGATGCAAGGAGGAAACTATGTAAGGAAAGACGAGTTGGGGGAACCCTGAGCCGAGTGCGCATTCTGGCGCTTATCGAGTCTCACTCCAGACCACGGAACGCAAACGCGTCAAAACAGCCAGCAGCGCGGCGATCGCCGAGATCCAAACTGCAAATGTAACCCGCACCACCCAGGCCGGCACCGCTCCCACTCTTTTCAGCAGAAATGGCAGAAAATTCCAGGTCGTGATGTGGACGTAATCCCACGAGTCCCACGTCATGGAGTCCGTATTTAGGCCCCATGCGTCCATCTTATCCAGCGCGAAGGCGGCAATGTTCTTGAAGCGTAGGGCGATCACGAACGTGGGATGTCCGAATTGCTCCATCTGATAAATCTCCAGCGGCAGCCAGAACGCCAGCGACGCGATTTGAATGACGAGGCTGGCCGTGATCAAAGTCAACCCGGCTCGCCAGATCCATTTCGTTACCCATGGCGTCGGCTTTGAGAACGTCGCATCCGGGAGCAAGGCAGTAGGAATCAGAGCGGTCGCCTTGAACACGGGAGGCATGGGCTCTGCGTTGGGCAGCGATGGGAAGGGCACGGCTCTAGTTCTTAGCCTGGCTTGAGCGATCCGAGCGAGGGGTCCGCCCTCCGCCGCGAGACTGCGAAACCGCATCAACAACGGCACTGCCAACAGCGCCGCCAGCTCCACCGCGGTCGAAACATACCGGTCACCCCAGGCAAAATCTCCCGCCCAGGCAAAATACCGGGCATAGAAACTGATGTAGGCAAACAAAAGCAGCAGCGACGTTACCGCATAGGCACGAGTGTGCGGCGCCAGCCGTTTCCACAAGAGAATCAGCAGCACGATCGCCAGCAGCAGCAGCGGATCAAACAGAAAGATCGACTTCTCCCGCTTGAACAGCGGCCCCAGAAACCCCTCGTGAAAAGGAGTAGTCCAGGGATAATTCGCCGGCAGCGTCGGGTCCGCGCGGCGCTGCGCTGCCGCCGCCAGCGAAACGTAAGTATTGGTGAACGAGCCGAAGCGGTAAAACTGATATAGCCTGTCGATCAGCACAAACAAGGCATACACCGGCGCCGCGACCTTGCAGTACTCGACCGCACGGTGCCACAACGCGCGCCCGCGGACCTGCTCGAACCACAAAACGAGGATCACGAACGCTCCGCCGGCGATTAAATCGAGGCCCGTGGTGAGCCGCGTCAGCAGATTCAGCCCGAACGCCGCCGAGCCCACGGCCAACGCGCGCCTGCTACCCGTCCGCAGCCATTCATACTGAAAAGAAAATCCCACCAGCGTCAGCAGCATGATGTAGTTGTTCTCCATCATGTT
>DATDGM010000152.1:0-2108 GCA_036522075.1 Candidatus Sulfotelmatobacter sp. | reverse complement strand
GGCGGACAACAGCAAAGAGTGGCGCTGGCTCGCGCTCTGGTAAACCGTCCGCGATTGCTGTTGCTCGACGAACCTCTTTCAGCGCTCGATGCGAACCTCCGTCGCCAGATGCAGGTGGAACTGAAATCGCTACAACGCGAGGTGGGCATCGCCTTCGTGTTTGTCACGCACGATCAGGAAGAGGCGATGGTGATGTCAGATCGGATTGCGCTGCTGCGTTTCGGAAAATTGGAGCAGGTGGCGACGCCGCGCGAGATCTATAGCCGCCCGGCGACAGCTTACGTGGCGCAGTTCATTGGGCACACGAATTTACTGAAGGCCGAGGTAACGCGCGGAGCGGCACAATCCGGAACTCTGTCGTGGCCGGTTTCTCTGCCCGATGGCCCTGCGCTTTTTTCCTTGCGCCCGGAACATGTAAGACTGGCGGGCACGGTAAGTTCACCGGGAGCAGTTCGGGTTCGCGGCCGGCTGTTGCATCAGGCCTTTCATGGCGCGACGGAACTGATTCGCGTCGAATGCGGCACTGGACTCGTTCTGGTGGCGAGAACCGCGACTGGCAGCGCGTTGCCCAACGAATTGGAACTCGAGTTCTCGCCCGCCGACGCGGTCCTGGTGCACGAATCTGGAGAAAGAATCTGATGTTTTCTCGTACCTACAAAACCGTCGTGACCGTGCCGCCGCTGGCCTGGGTCGCGGTGTTTCTACTGGTGCCGTACCTGTTGATGTTCTGCTACGGCTTCTGGTCTGTGTCTTCTTTGCAGACCCTCGTCCACTCCTGGAATCTCGAGAACTACCGCGAGTTGCTGCAGAAGCCGGTTTACTGGCAGACGTTACTGCGCTCCATGTGGATTGCGGCGCGGGTAACGCTATTTTCGCTCTTGCTGGGATATCCCCTGGCGTATTTTCTATCGTTCTACGCGGCCAAGCGAAAGGATCTGCTCTACCAGATGGTGATCGTTCCGCTATGGGTAAGCTACCTGGTGCGGGCGTATGCGTGGAAGACGATTCTCGGCTCTGACGGTGTGCTCAACACGATGCTGCAGTACGTTCACCTGACCAGCCATCCGCTGGATTTTCTGCTCTACAGTCCATTTGCGGTGGTGTTGACGCTCACTCATATCTATACGCCATTCACTTTCCTCCCGATTTACGCAGCGCTGGAGCATATTCCGCGCAACTTGGTCGAGGCGTCGCACGATCTGGGTGCGACTCCTGCGCAGACGTTCTGGAGGGTAATCTTTCCGCTCTCGATTCCAGGCGTGCTGGCAGGAGCGACATTCGCCTTCGTGTTGAGCCTGGGCGACTTTCTGGCGCCTCTCTTGTTGGGTGGTCCGAGCGGCATCATGATTTCGAACATTGTGGTGAGCTTGTTTGGCGCGGCTTACAACTGGCCACTAGGCGCAGCGATTTCCCTGGGCATGCTGGTCTTGGTGGTGAGTCTTCTGTTCCTTTCCGAGCGACTGGAAAAGAAATGGAGCTTCTCATGAGCCCGGCGCCCGCTACTGTCCCGGGTTCGCGATGGCTTCTTGCGCATGCCGCCGCCGTATTCGCTTTTCTGTATCTCCCGATTGCCGTCCTTATTCTTTATTCGTTCAACGGAAGCGGGGTCGGCGGCTTCCCTCCGCATCATCTGACCCTCGACTGGTATCGCACATTATTTGGCGACGGGGCGATTTGGGATTCCGTGATGAACAGCCTCGAGGTAGCTGGGGCAGCGATGGCGATCTCGCTGACGTTTGGCGTGCCGGCGGCGCTGGCGCTGGATCGTGCCCAATTTCCTGGCAAAGCGCTGTTCCGGCGTATGGTGCTGTTGCCGCTGATCCTGCCAGGAATCATCACCGGCTTGTCGCTGCTCATGCTGTTCAACCTGGTGAGTTTGAAGCTCAGCTTGCTCACCCTCACTGTGGGCCACGGAACAGCGCTGATTTCGGTAGCTACGACAGAGGTTTTCGCCGGCCTGCAGAAGCTGGATCGGGCGCAGGAGGAAGCCTCGCTCGATCTGGGTGCGAACTACTGGCAGACGTTCTGGCGGGTCACAGTGCCGAACCTGAAGCTTCCGATCATCGGCGCGGCGCTCCTGATTTTCACGCTGTCGATGGATGAGATCG
>DATDGM010000151.1:0-10394 GCA_036522075.1 Candidatus Sulfotelmatobacter sp. | reverse complement strand
GTTAACAAAAATCTGGGGCTGGTCGAGAGTGCGGTGAGCAACGCGAGCCAGTTCGCCAAACTCCAGGTAACCGAGGTGCTGCACGCCAATCCAAATGCCTGCTCCGAGCACGGCCAACACCAGACCCAGAGAACTGCCGGTGGGCCAGAGCAGGAACAGGCTCAACATGGCAAAGATGGCCGACACGCCGTAGAGCAGGATCACGACTTGGCGGTGAGTCATGCCGTGCTGCAGGAGTTTGTGGTGGATATGCTCGCGGTCGGCAGTGAAGACCGGGCGTCCGCTGATCAAGCGTCGCGCGATGGAAAGCGAGGTCTCAAGGATGGGCAGTCCGAACGAAACCACGGGAATGGCAACGGCGACGATGATGGGGGCCTTTTGCGCTCCTTTGAGGGCCAGGGCGCTGAGCACAAAACCGATAAACAGGCTGCCGGAATCCCCGAGGAAAATCGTGGCGGGGTTAAAGTTGTAGCGGAGAAAGCCAAGAATCGCCCCCGCCAGCGCGATGGTGGTGACGGTAACTATCGAAGGTCCATAGAGCATGGACACCACGAAGGCCACCAGAGTCGAGAATAATGCGGAGCCGGCGGCCAGTCCGTCCAAGCCGTCAATCAGGTTAAAAGCGTTGGTGATCGCCACGACCCAGAGGATGGTAATGGGAAGGCCTACAAACCAGGGAAGCTGGTGCGACCCAAAGAGGACAGGAATACCGACGATGCGCAAGCCACCTATGAAGAGCGCGGTGGCGGCGATGGCCTGAACGCCAAACTTCAGGTACGGCCCCGCGCCGCGAATATCGTCGTAAACTCCAAGCAGGAAGATGAGCGACGCCGGCCCGAAGATGGTCAGGAACGTCTTCAGCGAAAGAACCGCATGCAGGCTGGGACGAGAAGCGGCCAGAGCCACCGCGAGGCCCATGCTCAAGGCGAAGGAAACAAAAATCGCCACGCCGCCCAGACGGGGCAAAGGAGCACTGTGCAGATGCCTTTCCTGCGAAGGAACGGCCACCCAACCGCGAGCCGTAGCAAAGTCACGGACAGACCGGGTCAGGACAAATGCCAGAAACAGCGAAACCAGGAAAATGCCCAGGAATATAACTGTCAACGAAGCCCTCTCGCCCTGCGCACGGACTTCCGGACCAGCAAGATCGACCTCCTGGCGGAGTATGACAGCTACTCAATACCGGGGTTAGTGGGTTGATGGGTTCGTATTTGCCCGATGCTTGGGGAAATCTAGCAGGTAGTGGGTCTTGGGTTCAAATCGAAGCCGCGAAAAAGCTGTGGAAAACTCGCCCAAATAGCCACGGAAAGCCTATTTCGGGCGGGCCGCCTGTGCTAGACTGCTGGCAAAACTCCACGCAGGTTCAGGGGACTCGTTGACGTTGACAAAGTCGGGCAGATCGAGATTTATCCTCCGAGGGTGCACGTTTATTTTGGGCAGCTGCGTGGTTTTGGGCTGCTGCGTGGTGTTGAACGGCGCGGCGGCTTGTGCACAAACGCCTGCGGGAGCGCATCCCGCGCAGAATCCAGCACAGAATCCGCCGCCTACGCCGTTCCCCTCAGCCGCCCAGCCCGTGCCAGCGGGCGGTGCCGATGCTCACGCCAACGATGTTGTGGGCGCGGACGCGTCTTCTATGAAGTTGGGGCCCGGAGACTTAATCGAGGTGGGCGTCTACAACGTACCCGAGCTGACCACCAAGGCGAGGATCGGCAACGCCGGAGACGTCTACCTGCCACTGATCGATTACGTGCATGTGGGAGACTTGACTGTCGACGAGGCGCAAACCTTGATCGAGAAACGCCTGGCAGATGGCGGATTCGTGCGCAATCCGCACGTGACCATCTTTGTAGACGAATCGGCCTCGCAGGGAGTAACGGTACTCGGGGAAGTAGGCAAACCGGGCGTTTACCCCGACCTGGGAGACCATAAGCTCTACGAACTGATTTCAGAGGCGGGTGGGTTTACGCAGTCGGCCTCGCGGAAGATAAACGTTTTCCACCGCAACCAGGCTCAGGCGACGCAGATCAGCCTTCCCAGAAATCTGGCGGACGATCTGAAGGGCAATGTCGATGTGCTCCCCGGGGACACGATCAACGTGCCGCGGGCGCCAATTATCTATGTGGTCGGCGACGTGGGCCGGCCCAGCGGCCTGCTGGTGGATAACGGCACGCTCACCGTTTTGCAGGCGCTTGCCCTGGTGGGCGGCACGAACCACACGGCCAAGATGGGCGGCGTTCGCATCATCCGCAAAGGGCCTAGCGGTTTGACCGAAACCCGCGTACCGCTTAAGAAAATGCTGGAAGCCAAGGCTCCGGACGTGACCCTGGAAGCTGATGACATTCTCTTCGTTCCGCTGAGCGGCGGGCGAGTGCTGGCTGCACAAACGCTTCAGGCCGCGATATCGGCGGCGACGGCAGTGTCGGTTTATACGGTGCACCCGTAGGGGAAATCTTCCGCAAGCCTTGCGGGCAGAAAATGCTCCAGGCGGTATGGGCCTTCGCTTACTCACCTCGGCTCAAAAGTCCAGACAGAACCTGAATATAGTGTTCCGCGGTTAAGCGCCGGGAAAGATGCCGCTCGACGAATTCCCTGCCCTGCACTCCGAATGCTTGGCAAAGATGCTTGTCGGCGGCCAGCTGCAGAATCGCCTCGCCGAGGGCGATCGAGTTCTCCGGCTCGATCACGATTCCCGCGCGCGCTTCTTCGATGATTTTTCTGGCTTGCCCATCGACACCAAGGATGACGGGTCGGCTGCAGGACATGAACTCAAGCATCTTGGTCGGAATAACCGTCTTGAAAACCTCGGTCTTTCTCAGCAGCACCAGGCAAGCATCGGAAGCGGAGATAAATGCTGGAATTTTTTCGCGCGGTTGCTGATCCAGGAAGCGGATGTTGACGAGGCTTCGCGTTTGTGCGAGGGATTTGATGCGCTCTTTCTCGGCACCTTCGCCGATGAGCAGGAACAGGACTTCAGGATTCTGCCGTTGCAATTGCGCGGCCGCATCGAGCAACGTTTCCAGGCCATGCGCCATACCCATGGTTCCCACGTAGCACACCAGGAATTTGCCATCAGCGCCCAGGTGCTGGCGCAGCGCAGTGTTGGCAGCGGCAGTGCTGGGGGAAAAAACATCGGTTTCGACGCCGTTTTCCACCACGGAGATTTTCTCTTCGCGCACGCTTCGGTTGCGGATTAGATAATCCTTGAACGCGGGGGTCACGACCACGAGGTGGTTCGAGTGCCGATAGAGAAAATTTGCGATGGCCGACAGGCAGCGATGCAGTGGAGAGTTTTCGTCTCCCATGCCGACTGCGGCTAATGATTCCGGCCAAAGATCGCGGACCTCGAAGACGAAAGGGATTCGCCGGGCAAAGGCAAGCCACCAGCCGGCGAGGCCGACCAGCAACTGCGGAGACGTGGCGATGATGACATCGGGGCGGGGTAGACTCATGCCCCGCAGGGCCGCTGATGCGGCGAATGACGCGTAGTTCCGCATGCGCTCATGCGCTTTGCGGTTGGGCAAAGGCCAGAGCCAGGTGCGGTAGACGTCAACCTCGCCAACGTTCTCGTGGAAGGTGATGCGACGAAGCCGACTCCGCCACTCGGCGGGAACTACGCCCGTGGGATGATTCGGAAAGCCGGTAAGAACCGAAACCGCGTGACCGGCATTCGCCCAGTGCTGGGTGAGTTCGCCAGCTCGCGCGGCGGGCGCTCCCATTTCCGGTGGAAAGTATTGTGAGACGTAAAGAATTTTCACGAAGCCGTAATGGCGCCTAGTAGTAACAGAGTTTGAAAACGCCTTTGTAGCATAACGCGCGGGTGCGATTGCTGCGGCTGCGGCTGTAGTCTTGCCAACGGTCCGCCGTGCGCGCGAATTTCTCTTCGCCGGTTAGCTTATGCATCACGCGCAGTTGAACGATGTGCAGCTGATGATAAAACGGGCTGGCCACCATGGGCAGTCGCGTGCCGGATTGTTCGTAGAGAGACCAGAAGCCGAGGTCGTAGCGGTCCAGATTATGCAGCAGGGTCTGCACGGCTCGGGCGAAGAGGTCCCGCGCGGAAGGATCTTTTGTCGCGAGGTAGTAGTCGTAGACTCCCCAGGCAGCCCAGATAAAGCCGTTGAGGATGTGGGTTGGCGGAGTCACGATGTACTCCTCGAACCACCGATCTCCGTGGTCGTCGGTGAATGCGACTCCACCTTCGCTGATCGGCGTAAAGAAACTCGCTAACGCAAGTTTTGCGATTTCAAGATAACGTGCGTCTTGCGATTCCTTGTGCGCACGAACCAACACAGAAACTCCCTGGCCCTGCGCTAAGGCCGAATACCACGGCGAACGCAGCGTGTCGCGGTACTCCCAGTCGAAGTGGTGATTCCAGACGGAGAGGCCTTTGTGGTTTTTCTCCAGACGCTGGCAGAGCCAGTCGGCGACCAGAAAGAACTTCGCGCGACGACCGGCACCGCCAGTCTGGCGGAAGCGGTTGTAGTTACCCAGACCATATTGCGCGATCGCGATGGGGTTATATTGCAGGCCGATTGTGCCACGATAATCGAGAAGAGGGATGCCAGCAGAATAGGAGCCCTTGTAATCGGCTTTCTCCGCAAATGACATGTAGTACTCGGCCAGTTCGCCGGCGCGCGCATGCGGATTCTCCTGCGGCGTTTCATGCCAGAACGTGAGATGGCTCTTGCCTCCCAGCAAATAGGCGCTGACAACGCGGCGATAGTAGTTGAAGCGCGGCAAAAGAGGCGTGAATTCTGCAGATTTCTCGAACTATATCACGAAGAGTTGGCGATCTCAGGCAGAGAGAGCGTACAGAAGAAGAGCTTGATCATCGGAGTCCACGGCCGCGGTGGTGACGGCCAAATAGTTCGTGCTGTTCTCGCCGTCGGGCAGAAAAGCGTTGCCGTATTGAAAGAAACTCATGGGCCAAGGGTCCTTGCGCCACGCTAACAACGAACTCCAGGCTTCTCCGTTGCGGCTGCCGTATAAGCGCACGTTGCGATCTGAGTTCGCCACGCTCGGTTCGATCATGGTTGAAAAGAAAACGGCTTCCCTGGCGCGGCATCCGTAGATGGAGGAACTCGTGATGCCGGCGAGTCGGCGCAGCTTGCCCTGGCGGTCCATGCGGTAGATGAAATTTTCCTCCAGCGGCGTATCGGAGGCGAAGTACAGTCCTTCTTTTGTGGGAACCAGCGTCACCGCGCGCGCCTGCTGATCTCCCTGCAACACCACGTCGATCCGGCTGAAATCGCAGGAGGCACGGAGAATGCGGCACTCGTCGCCGTAATCTCCGGTGAGCACCCAGAGACAATCTGCCCACCCGTCATAAACGATATTGTGCACGTGGCGGATGGCTCCGCTCGGAAAAGTGAAGGCGACATCCCATTTCAGTCCTCCGTCGGCGGAGGCGTAGATGTGCACTTCGTCGCGAGTTGCGTTGTCGAAATATTCTCCCCAGTAGACGGTTCCTGTGGGAGCACTCGTGATGTGGAGGGGTCGCGTGCCGCGCGTGATGGCGTGGGTTGTGCGGAATAAGTCTTCACCGGGGCGTAGGGTCACAATCGCCCCCGGCACTGCACCGACGATTCCTCCTGAGGGCAGTATAGCCACCGCGTGGAAGCCGTCGCGAAACAGGCGGGAAGTAAGGCGAAGGGCGGAACTGCCGTGACGCCACCAGGCAGGGCGGAATGACGCGAGCGGATGCCATGCCAAGTTTGTCGATGAAACGTCGGCGTGTGACATTCTCGCGCGCAGGAGTTTGTAGCCACGGCTCGCGTAGAGATAATCCTGCGACCAAGCGAGGGCACGCATTCTCGGGAATCTGGCCAGCGGGATCAATTTCCAATCTTGATCGCTTGCGGAAACGGAAACTGTGCTCATGCTGTTTTTTGCCGTTACAGCGAGAACGAATCTTTACCACAGAGGACATAGAGACGCACAGAGGCGCGATTATGTCTGCTGTTGACTGGCTTCCGGTTTCAAGGCCAGAAATGGGCCGATCGCGAGAACATCCATGCGGGTGCGCTGGAAGCAGTCGATAGCTTCTTCGGGGGTGCAGACGATGGGCTCGTTCTCATTGAAGCTTGTGTTCAGGACCACGGGAATTCCGGTCTTACGCTGGAACGCTGCGATCAGATCGTAATACAGCGGATTCTCTTCGCGGGCCACGGTCTGCAAGCGGCCGGTGTCGTCCACGTGATTCACAGCACACAGCAGTTTCCGCTTCTCCGGGCAAATCTTATAAACGTGCAGCATGAAAGGCGAGGGATGATCGTGCTCGAAGTATTCGTGCTGGTACTCGGCAAGGATGGAAGGCGCGAAGGGACGAAACCACTCGCGGTGCTTGATGCGGGCGTTGAGCACATCCTTCATGTTGGGCAGGCCGGGGTGGGCCACGATGGAGCGGTTGCCGAGAGCGCGCGGACCCCATTCCATGCGGCCTTGGAACCAGCCGATGACGTTGCCGGCAGCGATCTGGTCGGCGACGGCATCGAGTAAAGGCTGACGCTGGAGCTTGCGGTAATCGAGACCCGCTTTTTTCAGGGCGGACTCGATGCGCGATTCGGAAAATTCCGGACCGAGGTAAGAACTCCTCAACTCGTGGCGGCGGGGCTGCTTAAGAACGGAATGATAGGTGTGCAACGCGGCTCCGATGGCCAGGCCTTCGTCGCCGGCGGCAGGCTGGATGTAGGTGCGGCGGAAGAGAGTGCGGTCGAAAATCTTGCCGTTGGCGACACTGTTCAGGGCGCAACCTCCAGCCATGGCGAGGTCGGCTTGCGGTACACGATCGTGCAGATGATTGAGGAGCTGAAAAAAGACCTCTTCGAATCGATGCTGCAAGCCGAAGGCGAGATCCATATCGCGCTGCGTGATTTCGGAGTGCGACAGGCGCGGCGCGCCGAACAGTTTCTCCATGCGGTCGGAATAATGTCGCGCGAGACGGACGGTCCCATCGGGCAAAATCTGCATGCCCTGATTGCTGCCCAGCGGCTTGAAGTAACGGAGGTCGAGTTGGAAGCCCCCGTTTTTCGGCGCGACCATTTTCGCGATCTCCGCGTTATAGGTCTCCTTGCCATAGGGGGCGAGGCCCATCACTTTGCCTTCGTCGCCATATTGGCTATAGCCGATGAACTCGCAAATCATGCTGTAGAGACTGCCGAGAGAATGGGGAAGGTAGACGCGCTCAAGAACTTCAATGTCATTGCCGTCGCAGCGGGCCATCATAGTGGAGACGAAATCTCCTGAGCCGTCGTAACTGAAGCCGGCCGCCTTCTCCCACGGCGAACAATAATAGGCGCTGGCAATGTGGGCAATGTGGTGCTCAACGTGATGTTGCTGGAAGCAAAGCTGCGAGGCATCGGCATCGAGAGCTTTGGCCAGCAGAGTGCGCACGTTGCGCATGGACTCTTTGCGCTGACGGAGGCGAATGAAGTTCAGGATCTTCGCCGGCCTGGCAAGGGCGTACTGCACTTTCTTCGCGAGGTTGGCATCGCTATCCTGGCCGACGGCCACGTGGTCGATGTCGCGAATCTTGGCGCCGACCGCGTCGAGACAGGCTTGCACCGAAAGGGCAGGAAATCCGCCAAAGTGTTTGTGGCGGTTGAGCCGCTCCTCGGCGATAGCGAAAACCACTTCGCCGTCGAGTACGATCGCCGCAGAGGCGTCGGCATGAAACATGTTAAGGCCCAGGATGAGCATGACCTACGGTAGATTCCTCCGGCATTGTGAAAGGTTCATCCGTTCGGGCAGGAAGGGTCGAGAGCCGCGTCGATGAAGGCGTTAGTATCCACCGCTTGCGGCTTTCCGGTGGCAACCGATTGCTGGATGCGCAGAGTCGCAAGAGTTGAGCACACGATTTCTTCGAAGGGAATTGCGCTGGCGCTTCCCTTCTTGATGCACTCGGCAAACGCGGACCACTCGGCGCGATGGCCTTTGTCCTGACGCCAGCGCGAGCGAATGACATGTTTGCGGCCGATGCGCGCCAGTTCGAGACGGCGGAAATCTTCGAGCACTGCAACGGCGCCGCCGCCGAAAACCTCGACTCGCTCTTTGGAAAACGACCTGTCACCATTGGCTAAGTAGCTGATCGTGCCTTCGGAACCGTTGGCGAAGCGAAGGGATGCGAGCACGTTGTCGCCGCTGTAGCGTCCGTCATTCGAAATTGCGCGCGCCTCAACTTCAACGATTGGGGAGCGAGCGAGAAACATCAGCGTGTCTACGAAGTGGCAGACCTCGCCACGAATGCGTCCGCCTCCCTGATCAGGATCGTTCACCCAATGGTCAGGCGGAAGGAATCCCGCGTTGATGCGGTAGGTGAGCACCAGAGGTTCCGAGATTGGGGCTAGAAATTCCTTCATGCCGACGATCATGGGAGCGAAGCGGCGGTTGAAGCCGACCATGAGTTCGGAACGCCGCTGGGGAATTTCGCGGTATGCGCGGACGATGGAGCGCAGTTCGTCTTCCGAGAGGCAGAGCGGTTTTTCACAGAAGACGTGCTTCCCACCTCCCAGCGCCGCGAGAACTTGATTGGCGTGCAGGTGGTGACGGGTTGCGATCACTACGGTGTTGATGGCGGGATCGTTGGTCAGCTTTGTGGGCTCGGTGGTGCAATAGCGAAAGCCGAATTCGTGAGCGACATGCTGGGCGCGGGATCCGGTGGCCGTGCAAACCCCAGCGAGAGTCGACTCGCCGGAGGATTTGATTGCGGGAATTAACGTGCCTGCGGCAAAGATACCTGCGCCGAGCAAGCCGACAGAAATCTCTTGCTTGGCATTGCCCTCGGGTGGGCGCGTGACAGCCACTGGCGGCGGAACTAGTTGCAGCGTTGCCGATTCGTCGGCGGAACCGGAATACTGGATCACGACTCCCAGAAATGGATCGCCGGATTTCCCGGTAATCAAGGCGTAAGCTTTCTGGGCCTGTTCGATTGGAAAATGGTGCGTGATAAGCGCCCCAATCCTGATTTTCTTTTCGGCAAGCAACTGCAGGAAAGCCTGCATGTTGCGGGTTTCAGTCCAGCGCACGTAGCCGATGGGGTAGTCGCGGCCTTTCTGCTCATAGGCGGAGTCGTAGCGGCCGGGGCCGTACGAACGCGAAATGCGAAAGTCGAGTTCCTTCTCGTAGTAGGCCTTGCGCTCGAGTTCGATGCCGACCGTGCCCACGGCGACCACGATGGCGCGGTCGCGCGCGACGGCGCCGGCCAGGTTGACGGGATCGCTGCTGGGAGTCTCCGCCGCGATCAAGACGGAATCCACGCCCAGGCCTTGTGAGCGCTCCAGGCACAGGTCACGAAAATCTGCGGCGGAAATTGCGATGGCATCGGCACCCAGTCGCAGCGCGAGTTCGGCCCGGGCTGGATTGATATCGAAACCGAGCACGCGGCATCCGGCGGCTTTGAGAAGTTGCAGCATGAGTTGACCGAGGAGTCCGAGGCCGACGACGGCAACAAGATCGCCGAGCTTTACTTCTGCGGTGCGAACGCCGTGGAGAGCTACTGCTCCCAACGTGGCGAACGCGGCTTCCTCGAATGCAACGTCAGGGCCTGCATCGGCCGTGGGAATTTTCGCCACCAACAGCCTTGGCACGCAGGCAACTTCGGCATGCACGGCAAATCCCGCGCCCGCGCAGGCGACGCGGTCTCCGGGCTGCAAATCGGTGACTCCTTCGCCGGTTGCGATGACGGTCCCGGCACTGCTGTATCCGGGAACCTGCGGCTGGTCGAGTCGCGTGCGCACCGCCTGCACCGCGGACAGGATGCCGTCACGCTGAATTTTTCCGATGACCTCGCGCACGAGATCCGGGCGAGCCCGCGCTTTCTGCAGCAGATTCTTGCTAGCGAATTCCGCCGAGGCACGCTCCGTCCCGGCGGAAACGACGGACGCGGCGACTCGCACCAGCACGCAGCCGGGCAGAGGTTGCGGGGCGGGAACTTCGGCGACAGAAATTTCACCGGTGCGCGCGTGTTGGAGAACTTGTTTCATGAATTCTTTGCGAAGCGTGTTGCAAAAAACATTCCAGACCGGAGACAACGTTCTTTGTTCTTTCGCAGGCTGCGGAAAAAGTCGTATCAAAGGCTAGGACTGCGACCACCGGGGCTGAAGCCCGACCAATTCTAAACGACTTACGCGGCCCTGAAGGGCCGCTCTTCCACGGTTGCGACGAATTCGCATGTTTTTCGGCAACCTGTTAGGGGCCAAAGCCCGCTTTTTCCGGCGCTCTACGGCATGGCGAAAGCCATGCCCTACCCAAACCCGATCCTAGCAGGCTGCTGAAAAATTGATGGATTCGGTTATTTTCTTTCTGTTTGTCATTGATGTTGAGCGTCTGAATTTCTGGGTTCGTGAGTTTTCTTTCTGACTTCATGCCCAACCCGGCACACTTCGTTTCGAACTTAC
>DATDGM010000150.1:0-23424 GCA_036522075.1 Candidatus Sulfotelmatobacter sp. | reverse complement strand
CGACCGTTTCTGTTTTCCACGTCACATCCGCCGTCTGTTGCTGCTACATGCATCGCGGCCTTCGATGTTCTCGAAAACGAACCCGAGCGCATGGAAAAGCTCTGGGAGAACACTCGCTTCTGGAAAAAAGAACTCGGCCTGCTCGGCTTCGACATCGGCGGCAGGACTACTCCGGCCAGCGAGACTCCAATCACGCCTATCATCATCGGGGACGGCAAGCTCACCATGGATTTTTCGCGCGAGCTTTTCAAAGAAGGCGTGCTGGGAACCGGCATCGCCTTTCCCACAGTGCCAGAGGGCAAGGCGCGCATCCGCACCATCATGACAGCGACGCATACGAAAGAAGAGCTGGAGCAGGCGCTAGGCGTGCTGGGGCGGGCGGGGAAGAGAATGGGGATCTTGAGCAACTGACGTCATCGTGGCGGCCGAGCTTCGCTCGGCTGGACAGCCGAGGGCGGCCGTCCCCACATGATCATCGTCAGTCTGGGGACTGTCCTACATGATCATCGTCAGTCTCCGCCGTAGACGATCTTTCCGCTCACGATCGTCGCCACAACCTGCCCTGTAAACTGCCAGCCGTCAAACGGAGTGTTGCGCGAAAGCGACAACGACTTCGACGCTTCGAACGTCCAGCGCTTCTTGGGATCGAGGATGGTGACGTCGGCATGATTGCCCTTGGCCAGTGATCCGCGACCGCGTAGATCGAAGACTCGCGCCGGGCCGGCGGTGAACAACTCGACGATTCGCGTCAACGGAACCTTGTGCTCGCGATGAAGCTTGGTGATGGCCAAGGCCAGCGCAGTTTCAAGGCCGGTGATGCCGAAGGCGGCGCGCTCGAATTCCACCTGCTTTTCGTGGAGCGCGTGCGGGGCGTGGTCGGTGGCGATGGCGTCTACGGTGCCGTCGGCCAGAGCGACGAGAATCGCTTCGCGATCGCTCGCAGAGCGCAGCGGTGGATTCATCTTGAAATTCGTATCGTACTCGCCGACATTTTCGTCGAGCAGCATGAAGTGATGCGGCGTGACTTCGCAAGTGACGCGGGCTTTGGCGCGTTTGCCACGGCGCACCGATTTGAGCGCGCTTGAGGTAGAAAGATGAGCGACGTGCAGGCGCGATTCGCGAATCTGCTGCGCGAGAGTCACGTCACGATCGACAATGGCGGCTTCTGCCGACGCCGGCATGGCGCGCAGTCCCAAGCGAAAGCTGGTTGCGCCTTCGTGCATCGAGCAGTTTTCCGTGAGGCGCGTGTCCTCGGCATGTTGCACGACAGGGAAGTTCAACTCGGCCCCGAGGCGCAGCGCCATGCGCATGACGTCATCGTCGAGGATGGGTTTGCCGTCGTCCGTGACGGCGACGGCTCCGGCACGCTGCAAGGCTGCGAAATCGCTGAGAGTCTGTCCACGGCTGCCGCGCGTGGCCGCGCCGATGGGGAAGACGTTGACCACCGCCGCGCGCTCTGGATTCCGCAACCAGGTAACCCACTCGGCCGTGTCGACCACAGGCACGGTGTTCGGCATCGTGCAAACGGAGGTGAACCCTCCGGCTGCCGCGGCGGCCGTGCCGCTGGCGATGGTTTCTTTATAGCTTTGTCCCGGTTCGCGCAAGTGGACATGCAAGTCGATGAAACCGGGGGCCACGATCAAGCCGCGCGCGTCGAACTTTTCGTCGGCCGAGCCGCGAATCTTGTTGGGAGCAGCAACTTCGGCGACGCGGCCGTCGCGCAGCAAGACGTCCATGGGCGCGTTGATCTTCGCCGCGGGGTCGATGAGCTGGCCACCCTTGATCAGAAGGCTCTTTTTTTCCTGGCGGGTCACTTGCTGCTCTCCGGGGACTTCTTTTCCGCGGATTCACGCGGATTTCGCGGATTTTTTCGATCATTCTCGACTGCGTAGCGCTTGAATTGCGCATTCGGGCCGAAATTGAACAGCAGCCCGACTTCGATCTCAGTGGCTCGGAGGTAATTGAGGAGTTGCTTCTCCCACGCAGGTTCGATATCCCGGCCAGCCTTGAGTTCGACGAGAACCTTTCCATCCACCAGCAAGTCGGCCCGGAATTCCCCGATTTGCTGGCCGTGAAACCAAACCGGGATCGCCATTTGCCTTTGGAAGAAGATGTTGTTCTCCGCGAGTGCTACCGAAAATGCCTGTTCGTACACCGATTCGAGGAAGCCGTGCCCAAGCTCGTTGTGCATGCGGAAAAAAATGCCGATGAGCTTTTCGGTAAGCTCGGCATGCTTTAATGCACGTTGCTCAGCGTACATCCGCGGGATGGAAGTTACTGTCCTCATTTTGCTTTCCCCAGGGCCCGCGCCAGGATTGCCATACGCGTGGGGACGCCGTTGTGGACTTCGTCTACGATCATTGACTGCTCGCCGTCGGCGACCTCGGCGGTCAACTCCAGGCCACGGATGATGGGGCCGGGGTGCATCACAATGGCGTCGCGCTTGGCCAGCTTCACGCGGGCGGCTGTCATCTGGTAGCGGGCAATATAGTCCTGCACGCGAATCTTTTGCCCGGCCAGGCGCTCCTGCTGGACGCGGAGCAGCATGATCACATCGGTTCCGCGCAGGGCTTCGTCGATCTGGCGGGTGACGCGCAGGCCGGGCGCGAGCGTGGCCGCGACTTCGGGCACGAACTCGGGCGGGCCGCAGAGTGTAATCTTCACTCCGAACTTGGAGAGCAAGTGGCAGGCTGAACGCGCCACGCGGCTGTGCAGGATATCGCCAATGATCGCGGCCTGCAATCCTTTGAAGGATTTCTTGTGCTTCAGGATGGTGAAGGCGTCGAGCAGGGCCTGCGAAGGATGCTCATGCATGCCGTCCCCGGCGTTAATGATGGGAATATCGAGATGCTGCGCCATGAGGTGCGGCGCGCCAGCCGAGGGATGCCGGATGACGATGGCATCGGCGCCCACCGCGCGCAAAGTGTAGCCGGTGTCGAGCAGAGACTCGCCCTTCTCGATGCTTGACCCCGAAGACTGCACGAGCGTGGTGATCGCGCCGAGAGATTTCGCGGCAAACTCGAAAGACGAACGGGTGCGAGTGGAGGCTTCGTAAAACAAGAGAACGATGCGCTGGCCGCGCAGCAGGGGGCGGGCCCTGAGCGGATTCATGCGGCGGGCCAGGTGGAGCAGGCCCAGGATTTCGTTCGCGTCGAGGGGTTCGATGCCGAGCAGCGAACCGCGTGGGGGCTTATTCATCGCCGTAAAAAGATAAACGGTGCATCATACGCGGCGAACGCGGCCGCCCGCAAGGGGAGCTGATTGCAGGTAATGTATCAGTTTGAATTTTTCCGTGGCTTTAATATCCAAAGGAATGCTGCAGCGCAGGCAAAGATGATCCCCGCTGTCAAGTTTCTTGAGTCTCTCCCGCGGAAACGGAACGCCCACTGTGCTGCGTATATGAAGATGGAGAAAATGGTTATCGGCACAACGTGAGTGCGCAACTTCGACTTCGATTTATCCTCGTTGCGTTGCACGTGCCTGTGGTGGTTTGCCATGAGCGAATCATGTCACAAAAAGTGGGGTATATTCAATTTTCGTTTCATGTAAGGCCCGCGTTTCTTTGAAACGAAAGCCGCGTCCGCCAGCATCGCGATTTCCTCAAGCGACCAAACGTGATCGCTTAGGCCCGCAGCCATCGCAGGCGTAATCCTCAGTGTTTTGTGAAGCCGGGCGAAGTTGTAGTAGACGGAGTGAATCGCAACCATCGCCGCGTGATTTTCAAATTTCTTAGAGAAGCCATTCGTTAAGCGAGTGAAGCGGCGCATTCCCATTCTCATCGTCAAATTGTGGCGTTCGACGTAAGACGTGCTCACGTGCTTGGGGTCAGGATCACCGCTGACGACCTTCATGTCAGTACCGATGCACTTGGCGGGGCTGTAGCGGCGCGCCTCGGCATCTGAAGGTGCGCCGTATATCTTCTGCAACATTGCGTAATCAATATCAGCGCCTGATTGCAGCACGCCGGCGGGGATGGAGATGTGGCTAGCGGCGGTGGCGGCGGCCGAGGAGGGTGCCGCCCAGAGCGCCGCCGATGCTGGAGAAAATGACGAAGCCGAACAAAAGGCAAAGCAGAAAAAATACGATCAACGAAGCTTCTCCGCCGGGGGATTTCAGGGAGTCGATCATGGCCAGAACCTGGGGATCGGTCGTGCGTTGGGAAAGTTGCTTGAGGAACTCGAGCAATTTCGCCCGGACTTCCGCGGTATTGCGAAGAACGAACATGCTCACAACTTCAAAGGCCACGACGAACAGGAAGGCAAAAATCCCGCTGATGGCGCCGAGCACCATGCCAAAGGCGGCCTTCACGATGGCGGCGGGGCGCCGGCGGCGATAAAAAACAACGGCAAGGAACCCGGCAGAGAGCATCCCGATGCCGGCGATGATGCCCAGAGAAATGGCCAGGGCCGCAATAAGGGCCGCCAGCGCGCAGGACATGAGCGCCTGCGACCACTGGGAGGGGAGAGGCTGGCCAGGCGCAATCACGGACAAGCCGGGGTCCGTGGCAAGCGAAGAAGAGCTTTCCGCGGGGGAGAGCACGGGCTCGGGGAGAATGACGCGAATCTGCGGGGCTCCACAATGCGCACAGAAAGGCACACCGTCCTCCGCTAACTGCCCGCATTTGTAACAGGGATGATCCATACGCCGGTCGCAATACCAGACATCGAAGAAGGGCTGGCTTGAAAGTATCGCACGGCACCGGATGGAGGCAAACAAGAGACAATCTTGTGGCTGCGACCCCGTGGAATTCCTGTGCTGAGCGGGGAAAAGATCTTAAATATCGCCGCTCTTGCCCCGTTTTTGCATGTAGACGATGGCAAAAGTCGATCCTTTGCCGGTGTCGCGAGGCTCGATGGCAACGAGGTGAGCGTTATCCTCAGTTCCGACTTTCAATTCCCTGACGGGGCCCTTGTTGTCTCCGTCACAGGTCAGCGGTTTGGGGCCCTGTTTCTCATCATCCACCTGAAAGCCGGTGTTGTCATTCGGGCTGTCGCATTCCAGCACCTTCCCGTATTTCTTGAGCTTGTCCCGGTAATAGGCGATGATCTTGGCCGGGGGATCATCCGATTCGTACTTGGCAACGATCAGCTTCAGCCCGAAGCTTTCGGTCAAGATTCCAAAATTGAGGGGATCGTTGTTTCCTTCGTGTTTGGGGCGCGCGCCGGGATACAACGGCAATCCAGCGCTCCGGGCGTCGGCATCCTTGCCGACGTGCAGATCGCCAATCGAGCTGCGAACGTCAAAGGACTTGTCCTGCGAGTCGGATTGCTGCGCCAACAACGGAGACGTCAAAATCGTAGCCAGTGAAAGTAAAAGAGAGAGCGTCAGATGACGAACCATGGGGTCCTCCTTAAATAGGCCGGGAGCTAAATATCCGCTTCCTTACCGTGCGCGCGCACATAGACCAGAGAAAAAGTCGATCCCTTACCTTCCGGTTCGACCGCGACGATGTGCTGGTTCTCGTCCGTCCCGGCTTCAAGTTCCACGTTCTTGCCGCTATCACCGTCGCAGGTTAAGGCATGGGACTGGCCCGCCTTGTCGGAATATTTCATGTCCGTATTGAAATGGCCAGACGAATGGCACTCCAGCACATCGCCATATTTCTTGAGCTGATCTTTGTAGAATGCGATCACTTTGCCGGGCGCGTCATTCGACTCGAATTGGAGCGCGACCACTTTGAATCCGAAGCCAAAGCCGGAGATGCGCACGTTGGCGCTCTTGTTGTCGTCTCCGTTAACTTCCGGCATGAGGCGAGCGCCGGGATAGACGGACAATCCGGTGTCCGCCACGTCGGCGCCCTTGCTCACGAGGATGCCGCCGACCGGAGTCTGGATGTTGACGTTCTTGTTCTGTCCATTCGATCCTTTCTGGACCGCGACCGTGCACGCGGAAAGAAACAGGATGGCAACAACGGCCACCGCTGAACTCAGCGGTCTGGTCTTACGAAATTCATGGCCGCAGGTTTCATGGCCGCGCATTTCATGGCTGAACGTTTCATGGCCGAACGTTTCATGGCTGAACGTTTCATGGCTGAACGTTTCATGGCTGAACATGGGAAGTCCCTCCACCGGCGACTTGCAGAGGCCGTTCCATCCCAGAGCCACGCTGGGCGACGTTCGGAATGGTGACGGGCAAATGACCGCGAATCGCAATCTCGCCGAACAGCGCCTTGATTGCGCCTAACTCGGAAACCGAGGCGCTGGAAAAAGTGCACATATAGTTCTCAATCCTGGGAAAATCCGAAGCCAGATACGGATTGCCCATGGCCACCACCGCCGTCTTTCCGGCGGCGTGATCGAGCATCTGCTGCAGCAGAGTGCCGGTGGCATCGGCCATGGCCATCGAGTTGCCGATTTTGCCTGCGCTCGGAATCACATAAACCGCCGCGACCACCGTCTGAGCTTCGTCCACGGCCTTGAGCACCTGGTCGCTCATTCCACCGGCAATGCGCGGGTCGACGTAGAACACGCGCGCATCCGGAATGTGCGCGCGCAATTCGCGGCCAAACACACGCCCGGACTCGGTGCGCACATCGTCGGAAAAGATCACGCCCACGGTCTGGTTGTGGGTCTCTTCCACAGTGGTATACGGAAGTGCCGCCTTCGGAGTTCCCTTAGAATTGAGCGGCAATACCTTGCCATTGTCCCGAACCAGGGTGACGGCGGCCTCGGCGACCTGTTGGCCGAATGCCATATTCTCGGGCTTACCAACCGCCGTTGCCAGTTTGCTGACATCCACCGTGCGCGACACCTGCAGTCCCAAGGACGCCTTTATTTTCAGAATCTTAAGCACAGACCGGTCCAGCCGCGCGCGGGAGATTTCTCCGGATCGGACCGCCTTCACCATGGCTTCATAGGAAGCGCCGAGGTCGGCCGGAATCAGGAGCAGATCGTTCCCCGCCTTGAAGGCTTCCACTGCGGCGCGGCCAATATCGTTGGCAAAAAGATGGGTTAGGCCAGCCATGTCGAGAGCGTCGGTGACGATCAGGCCTTTGAATCCGAGTTGCTTCTCGAGCAAATCAGTAACTACGCTGGGGGAAATGGTGGCCACATGGTTCGGATCGGGATCGAGCGCCGGAACCGTGACGTGGGCCACCATCACCGAATCCACTCCGGCGGCAATGGCCTGGCGAAACGGTGGCAGCTCGATCGAGTCGAGATGGGCGCGGTCGCCGTTCACCGCGGCGACGCCGAGGTGCGAATCGGTGGCGGTATCTCCGTGGCCGGGAAAGTGCTTCACCGTAGTCAGCATGCCGGCCTGGTGCGCGCCCTTGATATAGGCCGTAACCAGGTCGCCCACCTGGGTGGGATCTTCGCCGAACGACCGCGTGTTGATGATGGGATTCGCGGGATTGGAGTTCACGTCGGCATCCGGGAAAAAATTCCAGTGAATGCCGACCGCCCGCGCTTCCTCTCCGGTGATGAGCCCAAACTTCTCGGCGTCTTCCACTTTGCCATCGCCGCCAAACGCCATGGCGGCAGGAAACACGGTAGCCCCTTGCAGGCGCATGGATACGCCGCGCTCAAAATCGGCGGCGATGAGCAGCGGCAATTTCGAATCGCGCTGCAACCGGTTGAGCAGTTCAGCCGCTTCGTAAGGCTCGCTGCGCAGCAGGAAGGGCCCATCCACATGCACCGTCATGGCGAAGGAGCCAACGTGATATTTCTGCATGGCCTCGCGCCACTGCAGGTATTCCGGGCTCTCCACGTTCAGAAAGCCGGCCCGGCACCAGATCATGAAGACCTGGCCGACTTTTTCGTCCAGCGTAAGGCGGCGCAGAGTGCGCTCGGCCCAGCGTTCGCCCTCGCGGGTGTGATGGATGCCGGGGCCATGCGTGGTTACCGACTGGTTTTTGGCAAATGTGGGCAGGGCGAGTGCCAGCGCAAGAAAAATAGCAGGGAAGATTCGGGGCATGGAGGAACGATAGCAGAAGTGCCGGCTTTCGGGTTCCGGGTGTCGGCTTCAGGGTTCAGGTGCGCTGGTCTGCGGCGAGGAAGTTTTCTACGTGCGCAGAGGCTTTACGCTGCAGCGGTTTGTCATCTCCAAAGCTGCGCAGCCAGATGACATCCGGCTCACGCCGGAACCACGTCATCTGGCGCTTGGCGTAATTGCGGTGGGCCTGCTGGGCAGCCAGGACGGCTTCTTCGCGGCTTAATTCTCCGCGCAAGAATTGCGCTGCCTGTTTGTAGCCGAGAGAAGCCAGCGGGCGCGCCTCCGCGCCATACTTTGCCAGCAAAGCTTGGGTCTCCTCCAGCAACCCGGAATCAAACATTTCCCGGGCGCGCTGGTTGATGCGCTTATAGAGAGCCTGGCGTTCAGGATCGAGCCCGAGGCGCATGATGCGGTAGCCGCGCAGAGGGTCGCGCCCCTGCTGCTGCCACAGTTGCGACATCTTCTGACGCGAGCCTTTTTCCCGCGACGACAAGCAAACCTCGATGGCGCGGACCAGCTTGGGTAAATCGTTGGCGTGAATTTTTTGCGCAGCAACGGGATCGAGATGAATGAGAATGCGGTGAAGATACGTCGATCCACGGGTTGCAGCCCGTTCGCGCAGGCGGCTCCTTAATTCCTCGGAGCGCTCGGGGCCTGGAAAAAGGCCGTCGAGCAAGGCGCGCAAATAGAGCCCAGTGCCGCCCACCACGATTGGCAAGCGCCGGCGCGCACTCACGTCGCGCAATACCCGCCGCGCCTGCCGGGCATATTCGCCAGCCGTAACATATCCAGCGGCATCCACCACATCGAACAGATGGTGAGGAACGCGGCTGCGCTCAGCGGCGGTGGGCTTGGCGGTGCCGATTTCAAACTCGCGAACCATCGCGCCCGAATCGCAATTCACGATCTCGCCGGCGAAGCGCTCAGCCAGGGCCAGCGACAGGGATGTTTTCCCGCTGGCGGTGGGCCCAAGCAACACCAGCAGCAACGGCACAGGCTGTGCCGGGTCGGCTGGCCCGTGATCCGCCGGCAGATTCACGCTTAGCGCAAGCTCCAATGAATCGCGTGCCAGTAACGGACCAGGGTGAGCAGCAACAAAAGAACGGCAATCAGCAGCAGACCTGCGGTTTCCGTTGCGTAGATTGCATGGCGATGTTGCCGGTGGTGGGAATCATCGCGATGCCCGCGATCGTGAATTTGAGGGGAGGACACGCCGACATTGTAGCGCGTTATATAGCCTCGGACGCCCTCGTCCCGGGAACGTGGCCGGGGGTGGCGGCGGGCGGACGAGGGCCTCCGCCCCCTGCGTTGGATCGGGCCAGTGCTACACTACGGCGTCGTCCATGCCCGTGCCGCCAAGCAACAGCAGAATCGCGCGCTTTGGAGTGTTTGAGCTCGATCTGAGCGCGGGCGAACTGCGCAAGAACGGCAGAAAACTCCGCCTGCAGGAGCAGCCGTTTCAGATTCTCGCGCTCTTGCTGGACCGCGCCGGCGACCTGGTTACACGCGAGGAACTGCGACAGAAACTGTGGCCGGCCGACACGTTCGTCGATTTCGATCACGGACTGAACACCGCGGTCAACAAGCTGCGCGAAGTGCTCGGAGATTCGGCTTCCAGCCCGCGATTCATCGAAACGCTGGCGCGGCGGGGCTACCGGTTTATTGGGCTGGTGCAAACCGACGCGGCCCAAAGCGGCGCTCCGAGTCCCGGCCAATCTGCGGAGCCTGCACGGCAGATGCCGCCGAAAACGGAACCAGACTTGGAGCGCGAAGCCCCGGCGGGGCGAATGCATCCGGACCTCGAGATTCCCATCCCACGGCGCAGCCTGACGCGCGGGCTTTTTGGGCTGATTCAGGTGATGTACCTGGTCTTTTATCTCTCTGCGCTTTTTCGCCTGCGCGTGGTGCAAATCATCGCCGATCGGCTTCTTTCCCCGCGGGGCGCAATGGTGCTGACGGCGACGGTGATGATCACTGCGGGCGTGGGCATCCCCTTGCGGTGCTATCTGCTCTCGGCCGTGAGCTTTGATTACCAGCGCCTGGGTGAAAAATTCCAGAAAATGTTTCCCTACGTATTGGCGCTCGACCAGTTGTGGGCCGTAGCACCGTTCCTGCTGATGTCGTGGATCGGCATGGGCGCAGCTTTCGCGGCTTGCGCCGCTTTGCTCTACGTGCCATTCTCCGAGCGCACTCTGCTGCAGATGGCGTATGTTGGGAAGCGGCGGTGAGCATAGAAGTTCGCTTGGCATGTTTCGGCCGGCATGTTTCGGCCGGCATGTTTCGGCGATTGTCTATGGAACCAATCTTCCCAATTCCTCGTAACCTCGTCTAACAGCCTGGGGCCGTGGTAGGCCCGCTTCGGTTCGGAGGAACCCATGAAATTCGCAGCCCAATATCGTGCTTTGCTTGTGATTCTGGCTTTCGCGGTCGCCGCGGTCTTGCCGGCGCGTGCGGACGAGTGGTCGAAAACTTATAAGGTGACGGGAAGCGCCGATCTGCGCGTGGAAACGTCAGACGCGAATATTCGCGTGGACACCTGGGACCAGAACAGCATCGAGGCCCGAGTCACGACCGTGCGCTACAAGATCGGGGAGAACGGCATCAGAATCGAGGAGCGGCAGAGCGGCGACATGGTCGAGCTTGAAGTGCGCTTCCCGCACGAACACGGCTTCACCATTGACTGGGGCCAGCGCCGCGTCGACATCGTCATCCATATGCCGCGGGAGGGCAAGGTGAACCTGCGCACGGGCGACGGCAAGATCGAAATCGGCGGGCTCAAAGGCGTGATGGACCTGCGTAGCGGGGACGGATCGGAAACGCTGGACGCAGTCGACGGCAAACTGCGAGCGGAGACTGGAGACGGGCACATCCGCGCGGCCGGGCGCTTCGATGAACTCGACGTGAAAACCGGAGATGGGCATGTGGAAGTGCGGGCGGCGCAGGGGTCATCACTGAACGCAGGCTGGCGACTGGAAACCGGGGATGGCAACGTGACTCTGGAGATTCCCGGAGACCTGGCCGCGGATGTGGACCTGCACACCAGCGACGGCCACATTGACCTGGATATGCCGGTGACTACGGAAGGCAAGATTCGCGAGGGCGAAGTTCGGGGGAAGCTGAACGGCGGCGGGAGTCTCATGACGATCCGCACCGGGGATGGATCGATTCATTTGCGGAAGAGCTGAAAATCGGCTTCCGGACTCCGGCTCTCGGTCCCGACGACGAATGTATCGGGTGCGGTGTCTGACATTTGTGGTACACGGCCTCGCAGCGCATTAGCGTCCGCGTTTCGAAGACACTTGGAGCCCTGCTGCGAAGCCGCTCCCGCCGGTTTTCTTGAGTTGCTGCCGCTGGCAGGAGCGGAGACCGAAGGCATCGCGGCGCTGGTGGAGCGGTATGAAGATATCCGCCCTCAGTTGGCCGATCTGGCCTTGGTGTATCTTGCGAATCGCGAAAAGATTGATACAATCTTCACGCTCGACCGCCGAGATTTCGCGATTTACCATTCTGGACGCAGACGCACGTTCCGCATTATTCCAGAGTTGGAATAGGGCGCTGCGTGGTGCCGCATCAAGGTAAATTCAAGTAAGCTGACGAGGGGATACTCCATGCAGGTTAAGCACGCCAGCCTTTTCACGATCGCATTCTTTTCCTTGCTTTCTCTTGCCCACGCCCAGCAACCGGCTGCAGCGAAATCTGAGCCGGTGCTCGATGTAACGTCGATGGACAAGAGTGTGGATCCCTGCGTGGATTTCTTTCAGTATTCCTGCGGGGGATGGATCAAGAGAAATCCGATTCCACCCGACCAATCGAGTTGGGACACCTACTCCAAGATGCAGGATGAGAATACGGCGCGGCTGCGCGGCATTCTTGAAGAGGCGGCCGCGGGCGGCGCCGAACGCAACGCCGTTACCCAGAAGATCGGCGATTACTATGCTTCCTGCATGGACGAGAAGGCCATTGACGCAGCGGGCCTCAAACCGCTGCAGCCGTATCTCAATGCGATTGCGGCACTGCAATCGAAGGCAGACATCGCCCCGGTCGCCGCCAACGCCGCCTACACCTCCCATTACCGCCGCAGCACGTTGTTCGTTTTTGGCTCCGACCAGGATGCGAAAGATTCTTCGCAGGTAATCGCGCAGGCATTTCAGGGAGGCCTGGGCCTGCCCGACCGCGATTACTACTTCAAAGACGACGCGAAGTCGCAGGAACTGCGCAAGCAATACGTGGCGCACGTGCAAAAGATGTTCGAGCTGTTGGGCGACAAGCCGGAAACTGCGGCAGCCGAGTCGGAAACCGTCATGCGCATCGAGACTGCGCTGGCCCAGGGCTCGCTCACGCGGGTAGAAATGCGCGACCCACAAAAGCTCTACCACAAGATGACCGCGGCGGAGCTGCAAGTCCTGGCGCCTAATTTTGAGTGGTTCGCCTACTTCACCCAGGCCGGACTGCCCAAGCTGGCCAGCCTGAACGTGGCCACGCCCGATTATTTCAAAGCGCTGAGCGCGGAAATCGACAAGGAGGATCTGGCGAATTGGAAGACTTACTTGCGCTGGCACCTCGTGCACTCAGCCGCGCCCCATCTTTCGTCGGCCTTCGTGAACGCCGATTTTGATTTCTTTGGAAAGACTTTGCAGGGTTCGCAGCAGATTGAACCTCTCTGGAAGCGTTGCTCGAAGAGCGTCGACAACCAACTGGGGGAAGCTCTGGGGCAGGCCTACGTGGCCAAGTATTTCGGTCCTGAGGCCAAGCAGGCGGCGTTGAAAATGGTGAAGGAAATCGAAGCGGCCATGGAGCAGGACATCAACTCGCTGCCCTGGATGAGCGCTGCCACGAAGCCGCGCGCGCTCGAGAAGCTGCATGCCGTCGCCAACAAGATTGGCTACCCGGACAAGTGGCGCGACTACAGCAAGCTGGAAATCATCCAGGGCGAGGCCATGGGCAATGTGCTGCGCGCCGATCAATTCGAATTCAACCGCGTGCTGGCGAAGATTGGCAAGCCGGTGGATCGCGGCGAATGGGGCATGACTCCGCCCACGGTGAACGCGGAGTATAACCCGCAGATGAACGACATCAACTTTCCCGCCGGCGTGCTCCAACCGCCGGCCTTCGATCTCTCTTCCGATGCTGCGCCCAATTACGGCGACACCGGCGGCACCATCGGCCACGAACTCACCCACGGCTTCGACGACGAAGGCCGCCAGTTCGACGCCCAGGGAAATCTGCGCGAGTGGTGGACTCCCGACGACGAAAAAGAATTCGTCAAGCGCGCCTCCTGCATCTCTGACCAGTATTCCACTTACACGATCGTCGACGACATCAAGATCAACGGCAAGCTCACTCTTGGCGAAGACATCGCCGACCTGGGCGGCCTGATTCTCGCCTACATGGCGTGGAAAGACGATACCAAGGGCCAAACCTTGCAGCCGCTCGACGAGCTCACGCCCGATCAGCGCTTCTTCGTGGGCTACGGCCAGAGCTGGTGCGGCTCCACGCGCGACGAAACCAAGCGCATGCGGGCTACGGTCGACCCGCATTCGCCGGAGAAATATCGCACCAACGGCGTGGTGTCAAACATGCCGGAGTTCCAGGAAGCGTTCCATTGCAAAGCAGGATCGCCGATGGTGAATCAGACTCGCTGCCGGGTGTGGTAGGAAGGCCGTCGGTTTGCAGGGAGCGGCCCCTTCGGCCTACTGCTGTTCCATCTCGCCCTTGTCAGGGTTGTAGTAGAAACGGAAACGCAGGGCGAGATATTGTCCGGTGAAATCGGTGGGCAGCGGCGGGAAGGGATCGGAAGCCGTGATGCCACCCCACGCGGCGCGATCGAGGGCAGTATCGCCGGAAGTTGCCACCAGCTTCATTCCTGCTACTTTTCCATCTTTGGTGATGGCAAATTCAATCGCCAGCTTGCCTTTTTTCATGTCGGCGGATGGTGGAATCAAGAGATACCAGTTCTGCCTCACGTCTTCGAGAATGCGCTGCAGGTAAGGCCCGAAATCCACGCCCTGGGTGTCGCTCAAAATGTCCAGAGCGCCGAGCGGCCGACCGTGTGCACCTCTTCCCAAGCCGAAATCACCTCCCTGGCCACCCTGTCCTGCGGCTCTTGAGGCGGCAGCGGCCTGGGCTGCTTGTTGCACTGCCTCGCCGGCCCTCATGGAGCCCGCATACTTGGCGAAGCTGTTCACCTGGCTGCTGGGCCGGGCGGGCATTTGCAGACGCGCCTGCAGATTCTGGTCGCTCGGCGGATGCGTTGCCTGCTGGCCCTGCTGCGGCTGTGGGGGCTGATTCTGCGCCACTGCCGGCGGTTGCTGTGGCGCCGGTTGCGGCGCTCGCGGACCAGTCATTCCCGGCGCTCCCGGCGGAGGGCTGGCCAAAATCTTGCGCAGTTCCCTGGGATCAAGCTCGGGACGGCGCGAGGTCGCAATGCGATCTTTGTCGGAGGCTATATTGGTCTTGGGCCTGTGCGCCAGCTTCTGGGCGTCTGGGGGCAGCGCCAGAAAGGTAACGTCCTTGTCTTTGGTTAAATCTTTTTGTGACACCACCACCAGCGGGTGCCAGGGCAAGTATTTCTCAATCAGAGGCAGGTTCCACAGCAAAATGAAGAGGACGAGGTGAGCGATGATTGAAATCCAGGCCGCTTCCCGGCGCCGCGAACGCGAAAGATCGTCCTGCAGCTGAATCAGCAGATGCGGAATATTCGCGTCGGGATCACGATAGGCGGTTTCCCAATCACGCGCGTCGTAGAGCCCAAGCTGTTCGGGCAACGGCTTTTCCGCCGGAGCGACGGGATCCTGGAATGGAATTTGCGTGATCGGCATGCGCTGGGGCTAGCTCGTCTGGCTCCTTAGACTGCGAATGCCCCCGCAACGTTGCATCCGGCGTTCGAGGGATGATGCAACCGACGCGTTAGGGCGAAATTAAGTCTATTTTCGCATCTTTCCGGGGATTCTCCCACCAGCAAATGATCGCCGCGGCGGCGGGCGGACTCGGCGCGTAAACATTTGTAAATGCAGTGTTTCGGTGTGCGGAGGGCGGCCGCACAAGTTGAGGAGAACAAGTTGAGGAGAACCAGCTGGAACGACGTCAGGACCATCAACTTAAGAGGGCTTCGCCATGCCGAGCAAATTCACGTTTTGTCCGTGTTCGCGGATGGCGGCCACAATGTCGAGGGCCAGTGCCAGCGAGCGGCGGCCATCCTCGAGAGGCACGGCTGGAGTGGACCGGTGCTGCACAGCGTGCAGAAAGGATTTCAGCTCGGCATGGAGCGGTTCTTCCGATGCAACGGGCGGTTTGCTGACTGAGATCTGAGGATTGACGGAGGGCGTGGCGCCGCTGGCCGCGTCCCCTCCAACCGTAAAGACCAAAACTTCCTGCCGCCCGTAATCGAGCGAAATGTATTGCCGGGGCTGAAAAAAGCGCAGCTTGCGCACTCGCTCAGTGGAAACGCGGCTGGCGGTGAAATTGGCGATGCAGCCCGATTCAAATTCCAGGCGGACGTTGGCGATGTCCGCTTTGGCGGAAAGAATAGGCAGGCCTACGGCGCGAACTTCCTTCACCGGAGATTTCGCGAATGCCAAGACGATATCGAGATCGTGGATCATCAGGTCGAGCACCACGTCGATATCGAGCGACCGAGGAGTGAAGACGCTGAGCCGGTGCACCTCAAAAAACATGGGCCGGTTGAGCAGCGGAATGGTGGCGCGAACGGCGGGGTTGAAGCGCTCAAGATGTCCAACCTGCGCGATGCGCTTTTGAGCGGTAGACACCGCCAACAATTCGTCGGCTTCGGCCAGAGACGCGGCCGCCGGCTTCTCGATCAAGACGTCGACGCCTTTTTCCATCAACTCTCGAGCCGTGACCAGATGCTGTGCGGTGGGCGCGGCTACTGAGGCAGCCTGGATTTCGCTGTGCGTGGTCAGCATCTGGCTGACGGAGCCGAACGATCGGCAGGCAAATTCGCGAGCCACGGCATCGGCCCGGTTGACATCGGGGTCGACCACTCCCACCAGCCGGACGGGTTCGCCCTGTTGCTCGAGTTCCTTATAAACACGGGCATGGTTGCGGCCAAACACGCCAACGCCCACCACAGCTACCGGAATCGAACTCTGCGACGACAGAATGAATCCTCAGCGGCGAGTTGCCGGGAAAGATTGTAAACGCAAAGCGCAGAAAGAGCATCTCGATAAAGGCCTGTCCCGGATTCGAGGGCGTCGTCCTGAGCGGAGGCGCTTTTCAGCCGCAGGGAAGGATCTCGTTGGGGCAGCAACGACGCGGATCTCTCCGTTGGTCAGCTTTTCTCTGCGTACTCTGCCTTGCTTAGCCCTTCCGGCGGTTTAAGATTTTGCTTGTGCCGCAGAGTAAATTGAAAGGACTTCAACCGCTCCATGAAAACGATCGCGCTGCTGACGGTTTCAAACATCTTCATGACCTTCGCCTGGTACGGACACCTGAAGTACCGCAACGTTCCGCTTTACAAAGTCATCGTGGTCAGCTGGCTGATTGCGTTCTTGGAATACTGCTTCCAGGTTCCGGCGAACCGCATCGGCTCCTACGAATTCAGCGCGGTGCAGCTCAAGACGATTCAGGAGGTCATTACGCTGGTGGTGTTTTCGGTTTTCTCGGTGCTCTACCTGGGGCAATCCATCCGCTGGAACCACGTCGCCGGATTCGCCATGATCGTGGGCGCGGTGGCGCTGATCTTCAAACAATGGTGAGAACGGAGTGGAAGAGCGGCCCTTTAGGGCCGGGTCAGGCGATATAAAATCTGAGTGGCTTTAGCCGCGGACTTGCGCTTTCTTCAAAATCGCAATCTGCCCCGCGTGATAAAGCTCATGCTGCGCGACCCCGTGAAGCAGATGATAAAAGTCATACCGCTTTCCCGGGACGCGGTCGCTGAGACGAGACTGCGGCAAGGCGGCGACCGTCTTCACGAGAGCAGTGTGGATGCGCTTCAACTCACCGACTGACTTGCGCCACGCCACGGCAGTCGGATTCGTAACCGGCGGAAAATTTTCGACTCCTTGAGGCTGGCTCTTCTTCCCGCTCAGGCGAACGAGAGTGGACTCGTCCCATGCGCCGATGTGCAAGACGAGTTCCCAAATACTGTGCACATGGGGCAGAGGCTTGGCCGCGGCTGTGGCAGCGTCAACATCGGCGAGTAACTCCAGCAAGGCTGGCCCATGCCACGCGTTGCCGTCGAAGGCACGGCGAAGTTGATCGGCAATACGCGAAGCCTCGAACATTCTGCTCGTAGTTTTCATACTCATCGATGATTTTCCTGGCTGACTCGTCAACGTCAATCCGCGACCACCACAATTTCTTTCTCATTCGCAGCGTCTACAACTCTTTGGCCATCGAGCAGCAGGCACTTCCCCGCATCCAGCGCCAGGCAGGTCGCGCCTGCATCGCGCATCACGTCAATCGTCCTTACTCCGATCACGGGCACATCAAACCGCATATCCTGATTCGGCTTGGCGATCTTCACTACAGTAAGCGCGCGGCTGAGGGTGGACGCGTTGCCCTCCAGCGACCGCATGATCTGACCGGCGCGTGCAATCGCCGCGTCCGTGCCTTCCATGGCCTCAACGGCGACGCAAGCCGAGTCGGCAATGATCACGGTCTGGCCAATGTCGTGTCGCGCGAGGTCTCGAGCCATGCCGCGTCCGTAGTCGATGTTCATCCGTTCCTGTTCGCTGGGAGCACGCTTGGTCAGCACACCCGGTTTCACCAGCAGCGGTTCCAGCAGCCAGGTGGAACTCTCCAGCATGATGCCTTCGTCGGCCAGAACCTTCGCGACCGCGCCCAGCAAAGAATCTGTATTGCGGGTCGTCAACGAAAGCAACAGCTTGGCCAGCCTCCAGTCCGGCCGGATGCTCGAAAAAATCTGCTTGTGCCCAACCTGTCCCGCCATAATGGCCCGGTGTACGCCGTCGCGCTGAAAGGTTTCGATGAGCTTCGACAGTTCTCCCAGCGAAAACCAGTGCACCGCTGCCGCCCCGCGCGCTTCAATCTCAGGAAAAGTTTCTTCGTTGATCGCCGCCACCACCACTTCGTATCCCTGCGCCCGCGCCGCATCCAGCACAAGAAAGGGAAACTTGCCGTTGCCGGCGATGAGGCCAAGCTTTTCGGTCTTATTGGGCATCAACTCTTTGTTGATATACCGACGATGGGCCAGTCTAGCACTTCAGCTCATGTAGAATTGGCGGTCGCAGGGCGAACTTGCAAGTAAGATTCTTGGGTCCCGTTTCCTCTTCAGGCCAGTCTAATCAAGTCCGTCAAATCGCGAAGGAGCAATTGTTCATGTATCTGGAAATCGCAACCATCGTCTCCTCGACGATCGCGCGTTACTTGCCCGTCACACTTACGTCGTTCGCCGCGGTAACTCTGGTCGCACAAACCGCGGAGCGTGACCGCAGCAAGATCGCCGACAAGGACAAGTGGGATCTGACCGCGATCTATCCCTCCGATCAGGCCTGGCGCACCGCTAAGGAAAAGCTCTCCGCCGAGTTGGCCAAGCTGCGCGCGTTTCAGGGCGCGCTGGCCTCCTGGGCTTCGCGGCTGGCCGACGCGCTTGAGATGCAAAGCGGCTTCGATAAAGAAGTCACGCGCCTGTACGTCTATGCAAACATGAGCTCTGACCAGGACACTCGCGTCAGCGCTTACCAGAGCATGCAGCAGGAAACGATTCAGCTTGCTTCCACGCTCGGCACAGAATCCGCGTTCATTGAACCCGAAATCCTCAAGATGGATAACGCGAGCGTCGAGCGATTCGTCGCGCAGGAGCCGCGGCTTAGAATTTTCCGGCAATACTTGGACGACATCTCGCGCCGCCGCGCTCACACCCTCAGCAACGAAGAAGAAAAACTCCTGGCTGCTTCTTATGTGATGGCCAGCGGGCCATCGAGCGTCTACGGCATTTTCGCCGACGCTGATTTCCCCTACCCGTCAGTCCCGTTAAGCGACGGCAAGAACGTGAAGCTCGACAAGGCGTCGTTTTCTCTCTACCGCGCTTCCGCGAACCGTGACGATCGAAAGAAAGTAATGGAGGCTTTCTTCACGTCCCTGGGAAAATATCGCGCAACCTTTGGCTCCATGATGAATTCCAACGTGCAGACGTCTGTCTTTTACGCGCGCGCCCGCCACTACGACACGTCGCTGCATGCCAGCCTCGACGTGCCAAACGTACCGGTTTCCGTGTATTCGAAGCTGATCGAGGGAATTGATCGCAATCTGCCGGCGTTTCATCGCTACCTCAAGCTCCGCAAGCGCATGATGTGGCTTTCCGACCTTCACTACTACGATCTGTACGCTCCGCTCGTCTCGTCAGTGAACCTGACTTATCCCGTCGATACCGCCGAGCGCAACATCCTCGCGGCTCTCGCGCCGCTTGGCCCCGAATATGCCGCAGGCGCGAAGCGCTCTTTCACCGACCGCTGGATCGATATGTATCCGACGGAAGGGAAAAGATCGGGCGCATATTCCAGCGGCGAAGCCTACGACGTTCATCCCTACATGCTGCTCAACTACAACGGCAAATACGATGATATGAGCACGCTGGCCCACGAACTCGGCCACACCATGCATAGCTACTTCTCCAACAAGACACAGCCGTACGCGCTGTCGAATTATCCCATCTTCGTTGCCGAAGTCGCTTCGACGTTCAATGAAGCCCTGCTCATGGATTACATGCTCAAGCAGATCAAAGACGATGCGATGCGGCTTTCGCTGCTGGGAAATTATCTGGAGAGCATCAAAGGCACGGTGTTCCGGCAAACCCAATTTGCTGAGTTTGAATTGCGCATGCACGAAATGGTCGAGAAAGGCGAGCCGCTCACAGGCGATTCTCTCTCCAAACTCTACGGCGAAATTGTCCGGAAATATTACGGCCACGACCAGGGCATCTGCATCGTCGATGACTACGTCGACAACGAATGGGCCTTCATTCCTCATTTCTACAATGCGTTTTATGTTTTCCAGTACGCGACGGCGTTCACCGCGTCGGCTGCCTTGTCAGAAAAAGTGCTCGCAGGCGAGCCGGGAGCAACCGAGCGCTATCTGCACTTCATTTCGTCGGGCAAGTCGAAATATCCGGTCGAACTGTTGAAAGACGCCGGAGTCGACATGACCACCGACGAACCGCTGGAGCTGACAGTCAAAAAGATGAACCGCGTAATGGATGAGATGGAGAAGCTGCTAGACAAGATAGGAACGCCAGCGGCGAAGAACTGAAACATCGCGGGTGCTGAAAACCCACCCACGGCTTGCGCCGTGGGCTGCATTCTTTCGCTGCTTCGCGGCTGCCGGGTGGCCCAGGTTGTTCATCGCGTAGTAAGTCCACCCGGGGGACACCAACGCCACCCTCCTTACTGCGGTGTAAAATGACCAAGCAAGCCCTGATAGCTGAGTTCGCGCATTCGAAAGGATTCCCCATGGCAACCATAGAACTTCCCACCCAGCCGCGCACGCATGCCCATCATCAGCATCAAGGCCCCTTCATCAACGAGCCTTTTTACGATTTCCGCCACGAAGAGAATGCGCGCAAGATGCGCTCGGCCATCGAGCGCGTCCGCGGGCAGCTGGGCCGCGAGTATGACCTCATCATCGGCGGCAAGCGCGTCAAGACCGCGGACAAAATCAAGTCGCTGAATCCTTCGCGGCCTTCCGAAATTGTTGGCGTCCATCAGAAGGCGGGCAAGGAGCACGTGGAACCCGCGATGAGCGCAGCTCTTGCGGCGTTCGAATCGAAAGGCGCGCAAAGCTGGAGCCGCACCTCGGTGGAAGAACGCGCCGGCCTGCTGTTCCGCACCGCCGACCTGATGCGCCAGCGCAAAATGGATTACATGGCCTGGCTGGTTTTCGAAGTCAGCAAGAACTGGGCCGAGGCCGACGCCGATATTTCCGAGACCATCGACTTCTGCGAATTTTACGCGCGCGAAGCGCTGCGCCTGGCCAAAGCGGAAACTCCGGTACAGTTGCCGGGCGAGCGCGACACGCTGGTGTACGTTCCGCTGGGCGTGGGCGCGGTGATTCCGCCGTGGAATTTTCCCTGCGCCATCATGGCCGGCATGACGGTGGCTTCTATCGTCAGCGGCAACACGGTGATTCTGAAACCGTCGAGCGATTCGCCCACCATCGCGGCGAAGTTCGTCGAACTGCTCGAAGAAGCAGACATGCCCGAAGGCGTGGTGAACTTCTGCCCCGGCGCGGGCGCGAGCTTCGGCGACGCCATCGTGGCGCATCCCAAGACGCGCTACATCGCCTTCACCGGCTCGCGCGAAGTCGGCCTGCACATCAACAAAGTTGCCGCCACGCAGGCTCCCGGCCAGCAGTGGATCAAGCGCACCGTGCTCGAAATGGGCGGTAAAGACGCCATCATCGTCGATGCCGATTCCGATATCGATTCCGCCGTGGAAGGCGTGGCACAAGCCGCGTTTGGCTTTCAGGGACAAAAATGTTCAGCCTGCTCGCGCGCCATCGTCGACGACCGCGTCTATGACAAGTTTCTCGAACAACTCAAAGCGCGCGTGGAAAAAATCACCATCGGCGATCCCGCCGAGAATACCAACATGGGAGCAGTGATCAACGAAGGCTCGATGAAGACCATCCTCGAATACATTGAGCAGGGCAAGAAAGACGGACGCGTCATCACCGGCGGCGAACGCGCCACCGAAGCCGGCGAAGGCTACTACATTCGTCCGACTGTGATCGCCGACATCCCCGCCAAATCGAAACTCGAGCAGGAAGAAATTTTCGGTCCCGTGCTGGCGGTGATCAAGGCGCACGGTTTCGACCACGCGCTCGAAATCGCGAACGACACCGAGTTCGGCCTGACCGGCGCCGTCTACACCAAATCGCGCGACCGCATCGACCGCGCCATCCGCGACTTCCACGTGGGCAATCTCTATATCAACCGCAAATGCACCGGAGCCATGGTGGGCGCGCATCCCTTTGGCGGCTTCAACATGTCGGGCACCGATTCGAAATCCGGCGGCCCGGATTACCTGTATCTGTTCACGCAAGCCAAAGCAGTCGGGGAGAAGTTGTAGAAACGGGTTGTCGCAAAGATCGGCTGAGCAAAGATCGGCTGAGCAAAGATCTCGCTGACCAAAGACCCGGCGGAAGTGAGGAAGTTGGGTAGTAGATAGCGCAGGTCTTTTTTACGTGACGCTGTCATCCTGAGCGCAGCCGCTTTTCAGGCGGAGCGAAGGATCTCCCGCTTCAGGGCCTTGCGCGTGAGCTAAATTGCAACTACCGGCTATGAGTGCGGGCATACGCATGTTAGCTCTGAGCATAGTGGCCTGCGCGCTGGCATGCTCGCCGCGCGCTTCCTCTGACGCCGCGGACGCCGCGAATCCATCTTCGCCTGAAAGTTTGAATTCGCTGCTCGATCCCATCCGCCAGAAATACGATCTGCCCGCGCTGGCCGGGGCCATCGTCACCAGCAAGGGACTCGTCGCATCCGGGGCCGTGGGAGTTCGCAAGTACGGCACTGACACGCCGATCACAATCGACGATCAATTTCATCTCGGTTCCGACACCAAGGCCATGACCGCCACCATGCTGGCGACTCTGGTGGAGGAAGGCGTGATCTCGTGGGATACCACGCTGGAGCAGGTCTTTCCTGGCATGGCATCGACCATGAATCCGGCGTACAAGAAGGTGACGCTGGAACAGCTGCTGGCGCATCGCGCCGGATTTTCCGACGACAGCTGGCCGCATGGAAAAAGTTTCGAGGACATGCACCGCCTGCCCGGAACGCCGCGCGAACAGCGCGAGGCTTATGTGGCCATGGTGTTGAGCGAGCCTCCAGTTAACGAGCCGGGCAGCACGTTTCTTTATTCGAACCGCAGCTATGCGGTTGCGGGCGCCATGGCCGAGCGAGTCGCCAACGACTCGTGGGAAAGCCTGATGCAGAAGCGCATCTTCACGCCGCTAGGCATGGCGAGTTGCGGCGTCGGCGCGATGGGCACTCCCGGAAAAGTAGACGAACCGTGGCAGCACAAGCTGGTGTTGACCTTGCATCAAGCGATCGAACCCGGCCCGGAGGCGGACAATCCGCCGGTGATTGGTCCGGCTGGAACGGTGCATTGCTCGGTAGTGGATTGGGGCAAGTTCATCACGGCACATCTGCGCGGAGAAAAAGGCGAGGCAGGAATTCTGAAGCCGGAGACATTTAAGCATCTGCACACGCCATTGTTCGGCGGGGACTACGCCGCTGGATGGATCGTGGTTGACCGACCGTGGGCTGGCGGACGAGCGCTCAACCATGCCGGCAGCAACACGCAAAATTATGCCGTGGTCTGGATGGCTCCCGCCAAAGACTTCGCGGTGCTGGTGATGACCAACCAGGGCGACACCTTCAACGCATGTGATGCTGCCGCCGCGGCGCTGATCGCGCTCGCGACGAAGAAGTGAACTGGCCATGTGTGGAGCGGGCACTCTTGCCCGCTGCCTTCGACTTTGCTTTTGAAGCGATTTGCTCAAACTAAAATC
>DATDGM010000149.1:0-2382 GCA_036522075.1 Candidatus Sulfotelmatobacter sp. | reverse complement strand
ATCGAAGATCAGAAACCGAAGCGCCGCCGAGCCGCCGCCTAAAGCGTCCTTTAAGTCCTTGCCCACCATAAGGTGAGGTGTCTTCGATCCCCGCCGATAATGCCGTATTACGCCTATTTATACCGTCTTCTCTTTAAATCCATGGCCGAGAGATAGAGACACCTCACAGGAACTGCTTCTGGAGGGTATCTGTAGAGCTTCTTTTATCGTTATGACTGGAAAACAGCGGATGTTAAGGTCTGAAACCCGGACCTGCAATCGCCATTTTACCCGTTTCGCGACAGAAACTAGCTAGCGGGAGTTTCCCACGGCGTGAAAGGAAAGGGTGGGTATCCTTTGCAGGATGAGTAGGATAGCGCGAGGATTCCGTATATACCAAGCGGTCAGATGATGATCGGTAGCGCGTGAAGAGCTTTCACCAACGGCCTGCGGTCTTGGTCAAACTCTTCGATCTGCCAGCGCACGCGCGGTCGGCCCTTTTGGCCGGTCATATCGATTAGGCGGCAGCAGCGGACTTCGGCCAACTCGGCCAACAGCCTGCGAGGGCCGCCATCAAAGGCGGCTTTCTGTTTGGCTCGCAGGTGCAGCAGCGTGACCAGCAGATAGGCCGTCACACACATGAAAGCGTGAACGTGCAGTTTCTGATCGGTCCAGTGGAATTGGGGCCGCGTGGAGAGCATGCGGGGATCCTTCAAATCGCGAAACGCGGCTTCCACTTTCGATTGGCCGCGATAGGCTTCGATGACCTGCGCCGTGCTCCACTCGGCGCGATCCGTAATCAGAATGCGAAGTCCGAAAAAGCGCGTGATCAGCCGCTGATACTCCTGCCAGTCGCTCCAGAGACGGATGCGTATCGGTCCTCGCCCGTCGCGCGTGATTTCGTAGCACAGCAACGAACGAAGGTATTGGTGACGACGGATCTTGTCCACCTTCCGCTTGGCCGCCTCCACGCTCTTGGGCGGATGCAGTTGCATTTCTTCCAACTCACGCCCACTCCGCGATAAGGTTTGCCGCAGTCCCCGCAGTTGTCCCTCATACAGCTGCGGGCTGAAAACCACCACTACGTCCCGCTGCTTTCCGGCAACCGTCCGCTGGGTTCGCCAGGCGCGAACAGCAGCGCCGTTGGACAACTGCACTTCGGCAAGATGTTCGGCAGCTTCGGAAAGCAAAGCCAGGTGATAGGAGGGACGAACCGCCGTCACGTATCGCTCCGTTCCTTCCAGATTCTTTCGCGACGAGGCCCCGGCATCGAAGACCAGCGTCAGTTGCTCGGGTTGGCCGGACAACTCCCGCAGGCGTTTACGAACGGGCTTGAGGAATGCCGCGAAGGTCTTCATATCCGAGCGGGCCCCTTCATACAGAACGTGGGCCAACGGCAACTGCGTCACCTGATCGACCACCAGCGCCAAACCCATCTGACGCAGGTCGTGGCGGCCTTGCTTGTTCTTGCCGCGCTGGGGCAGTTCGGGGCGGAGGTTGGTGCTGGCAATGTGGGTATAAAAGTTGGTCGTATCGTAGGCCAGGGCCCGCAATTGCAGTTGTTCGATGTGGACCACTTCTTGCACCAGGTCCTGTTCGATGACGGCCAGTTTCTCCACCGGCACGGCGTGCATCTGATCCCAGAAATGTTGGCTGGTCAGATCCGCGGATGTGAAGTGCATCAGATCGGGCAGATAAGTGGTTTTAGCCCAATCGGCAAAGGCACGTTTGCTGCGCGGGGCGCAGGCGCGCGCGATCATGGCGGCCACCAGGGACTCGCCCACGGTTAAGGCGTCGCGGACTTGCACGTCCTTATCCGGGGAAATGGCTCGGTTGATTCGACCGGCCAGATCCAACTCCTGAGCGAGATGGTGCAGCGCGGTTACGGCGCCGGCGGAAACCGAAGAGATCCTCACCGGGACTTCCTTCTGCTGTTGCTGATGGCGCTCCAGGATGTCGTCGACGCGGCCGAGATGGGCGAGCACGCGAATGGAGGGCTTGCCGTTGTTGCGGAAGGATTCGACGATGCGGTAGTACTGAATGCCGTGAGATTGATAGGCCTGGAGAGAAGCCATCAATTACGTATATACGCCGACCACCATTCTCTGTCAAGAGTTAATTTCATTGCCACCACGGTGAAGTCACTGGCTTCATTTCCGTATATACGGGTTGGGTGCGCCATCTCCTTTCCTGCCACTGCCTTGCAAAAGAATCATGCGGTCACTCTAGGAAACTCGCGCTAGGGCGTTGGCGGATAATAACTGCTTGATTATGTGCTACTTGGGAGAATGTTTTAATACCGAATTTCTGTCAAATAACCCCCACCCTCAGCCAAAGTGCGCAACGCTAAAGGCCAAAAAGCCCATCAGGGCGAGCGAACTGGACCACAGGCCCACCATCGCC
>DATDGM010000148.1:0-74828 GCA_036522075.1 Candidatus Sulfotelmatobacter sp. | reverse complement strand
GTTTCCGTTTAGCCAGCTACCTGAAGAAGCATCACGCCGCCATCGCGCAATCTTTTGATTTTTATTCGAATCTCACCTTGATCCCAGCGGCGCGCCTGGCGGGTGTTCCCGTCGTGATTGGCAGCCAGCGCCAACTCGGGGACCTGCTGACTCCCAGGCAATTCGGAGTGCAACTCGACGCCTTTCGCTTGTGCGACATGGTTGTTTGTAACTCGCACGCAGCCACCAGGCCTCTCATTGAAGGCGGACTTCCGGAGCGCAAGATAACGGTGATTGGCAATGCCTTGCGCGCGGAGGCGTTCGCGACTCCTGCATCTCCAAGGCAAGGCAAGATTCTTCGGGTGGGCATGATTGCCCGCATGAATGCGCGCTACAAAAACCATGCCGGCTTTCTCCGAGCCGCCGCGCAAATCGCAGGAAAGTTCGGCGAAATCCAATTCGTCCTAGCCGGAGATGGACCCTTGCGCGCGGAATTCGAACGACAGGCTAAAGATTTGGGCATCTCGCAGCGGGTTCATTTTCTGGGAGACCAGCGAGATATTCCAGCGGTTCTGGCTGGGCTGGACGTCTCGGTCGTGCCGTCGGATTCCGAGAGCTTGTCGAATGTAATTCTGGAATCCATGGCCGCGGGCGTGGCGGTCGTTGCTACGCGTGTGGGTGGAAACAGCGAACTGTTGTCCGAAGGAAGAGGGCTGCTGGTTCCGCCGAACGATGTAAAAGCCTTGGCGGCCGCCGTCGAGAGCCTGCTGCGCAATCGCGCCTTGCGGACCGAACGGGCCAAGAATGCCCGTCAGCACGCGCAGGCGAACTTCAGCACGCGGCCTATACAGGACCGTTATGAAGCCCTCTACACCGAGTTGCTCTCGAGAAAAAACTGGCGGCCCACTGAGAGTAGCGCCCCCAGGCCCAATCCTTCACGGAATCAACGATTGCGCGTGGCGATCGTTGCTCCCACGCTGCGCTTTGTCGGAGGGCAGGCTGTCCAAGCCGACTTGCTGCTGCGACATTGGCATGCCGACCCGGATGTCGAGGCCATATTCATCCCGGTGGATCCTCAATTCCCGCCTGTGCTGCGTTGCATTGAGCGCATACCATTCCTGCGAACCGCGGTGAGGGCGCCAATCTATTTTCTGAACTTGATGCGCGAACTGGAAAATGTGGATGTGGCGCATATTTTCTCGGCATCGTATTGGTCGTTCTTGCTGGCTCCCACGCCGGCATGGTTCGCGGCGAGATTACGCGGCGCAAAGACTTTAATCAACTATCGAAGTGGAGAAGCACCGGATCACTTGCGCCGGTTCCGGTCGGCAGCGTTTGTTCTGAAGCGAGCGGATCGGCTGATTGTGCCTTCGCACTACCTGGTTGAGGTTTTTCGTGAGTTTGGACTCGATGCGACCGCGGTTCCGAATCTCGTGGACTTATCGCAGTTTCGCTTTCGGGTTCGCAATCCTCTTCGGCCTCATCTGGTGTGTACGCGAGGATTTCACCGCTACTATAGTGTGGATGTGGTGGTGCGTGCCTTCGCGGAACTGCAGAAGACTCATCGTGACGCAAGCATCGATCTCGTAGGGAAGGGGCCTTCGGAGGGCGAGATTCGCCGACTGGTGCAGGGGATGAATCTTGGAAGTGTGAACTTTACGGGTGTGGCCTCTCGCGGAGAGATTGGGCGGTTCTATGATCGGGCGGATATTTTCGTGAATGCGTCATGGCTGGATAACATGCCGGTTTCGATTCTGGAGGCATTTGCTTCCGGCACTCCCGTGGTCACGACGGCGCCTGAGAGCATACGCTACCTCGTCGAGCATGAACGCACGGGGCTGCTCTCCGAAGTGGGAGACGCGAAAGCTCTGGCGGAAAATGTTGCCCGGCTTTTGCGGGATCCTGAACTCGCTGCGCGATTGGCATCGACTGCGTACGAGCAATCCAGGTCGTACAGCTGGGCGGCGGTGCGGGAGCAGTGGCTCGCAGTGTATCGCTCATTGATGGCTCCGGATGGCGCGAATCTTCGAGAGCTGGTGGGCAGCGCGTAATGTGAAGATGCATGATTCCGGGTGTGGCGTGGCGAGGCTGGCGAAGAATCGAGACTCCCGTTCAATGGCGGGAAACCTGAACCCATTGTCTACAGTTTGCCAGTTCGCGTTATCCGCCATCATCGCTCTCACATTTTCATCGTCAATCTTGGCGCAGAGCCCCCGTCCGCGGGTTTGCCCAGAAACTGCCGTCGGCAGCTCCATTGAGTCTCCCAAAGAACTACGCAGTCACCATGGTCGTTTGCGGGTCAAGCTATGGTTGCGCAATTCCCTCGATTCCACGGGGCAGATGCAATATTGCTATGTTGATGAGCATGGCGATCGCTCTCCCACCTTGCGGGTGCGGCCGGGAGATCTGTTGCTGTTGAAGCTCAAGAACGAACTTCCCCTTCCCTCCATCGCGCACCATCCGCTGGAGGTATCGCGGTCCGATTGCGCATCGAGCATGATGTCCAGGAATGCCACCAACCTCCATTTCCATGGTCTCAGCATTCCGCCGTCCTGCCACGCCGACGATTCTTTGCGAACCTCGATTACGCCTTCCTCGAAAGGCTTTTTGTACCGCTTCCACATTCCCCGGAACCAGCCGTCCGGTCTGTATTGGTATCATCCCCATCCCCATGGCCACAGCGAGGAGCAGGTGCTGGGGGGAGCCTCCGGGGCGCTCATTGTCGAGGGCATCGCGCAAGCGAATCCGCTCGTCGCCAGGCTGCCTGAGAGGGTCATCGTGATTCGCGATCGGAATCTTGAGGGTGCTGCGGCCGCGGCCTCGAACCTCAACCCTTCCAACCTCAACCCCGCACACACCGATCCCAGTCTCCCGGCGAAGGACCTCTCCATCAATTTTGTGCAAGTTCCGTATCCCAAGTATCCAGTCGGCACCATTAGAGCGGCCCCGCTCCAGCGAGAACTTTGGCGCGTGCTCAATGCCTCTGCCGACACTTACGTGGATATGGCGGTGTTATTTAACGGAGAATGGCAGGGCTCCGGAATCGTCGCCGTGCACGGGAAGTGGCAGTCGTTGGGTCTAGTTGCCGTGGATGGGGTACCGATCGACGCTGCGGACTCGGCGACGGGGAAGGTTCTGTGGAAGGCAGACATACCGATCCCCCCAGGCGGACGGGCGGAATTCATCTTCCAGACTCCCCCTGAGGGAATCAAAGCTGAGTTGTTCACGGCAGGGGCGGAGACCACGCCTTCCCAGGATGACGACAGCTCAGGTCCGGCACCGACTGGGATGGGCTCCTCCGTTCTCGACAATGACGAATTCACTCCGCCACGTCCGCTGGCGAGAATCGTTTCTTCCAGCTTAGCGATCGAGCCGCGCTCCTTGAACGAAGCCGAGCCGCCGGCAAGTCTGCGCGCCATCCCGACGCTCGCCAGCGTCTCGCCAGTGCGCCAACGGAAGCTCTACTTTTCCGAGAAGGTGGTGGACCCTAAGAACGCACAGACTTCTACCGTCTTCTACCTCACGGAGGAGGGACACATTCCGAAAGCGTTCGATCCGTCAATATTACTCCCAGATATAGTCGTGCAACAGGGCGACGTTGAGGATTGGACGATTGAGAATCGCTCGCCCGAGTCGCACGCCTTCCATATCCACCAGAGCCACTTTTTACTGATGGAGCGCAATAACGCTCCCGTGGACCATCGTTATCTCGCCGACACCGTGGATGTGCCTTACTGGGATGGCAGTTCAGCGGCGTTTCCGAGCGTGAAACTGCGCATGGATTTCCGCGACCCTGATATTGTCGGCACCTTCCCCTATCACTGCCACATTCTGCAACATGTCGACGGTGGGATGATGGGCCTCATCCAAGTGCGGCCAAGACCGCCTGCGGAGAAGTGACACGCGACGGAAACGTTTCAAGACTGGCGGAAAAGAACGATGACTCTTCGGGAGTATATCGTCAGTAAGTTCCCGGCACTAACGAAACCCCGTCGGCGGTATTCACAATGAAATGCTCTGTGATGGTGTTGGTGGGAATGTTGTAGACGAACGAAGTCCAGATGGCGCCGACGTAGAGGTTGCCTTTGCCATCGGACTTGATGCCATCCGGATCGATACCGAAATTCGGATTCAAAAGGTGGAGGTTGAATCCAGCGGGGGTGAAGCCTGTGGCGCTGGTAGGTATTTCTATAAGCCCATTTCCAGTGGTGCCGTTGTGTGTCGCCCACAGACTGCCAGTATAGGGATCGTAGGTCATTCCGTCGGCCCCGTTGGTCCTGTAATGCGGCTCCAGAACCAACGTGGCCAGGACGGCCCCGGTGACAGGATCAATCTGGACGATGGTATTGTGATTCGCCACGGCGAACAAGTTGCCATACGCGTCGTAGGCAATTCCGTCACAGGCGCCGAGTTTCTTGATCAATATGGCGCTGGTTCCGGTTACGAAGTTGAAGCGGATAATTTGACCGGTCTCAAGCGCGATCAGCATGGTCTCCCCGCCGGGCTCGATCATCAGGTCGCGGGCGTATTTGACTCCAGTGACCAGGACAGAATTTACGCCGGTTATCGGATCGTATAAATCGACAGTGCCGGGAGTCGGAAGCGTGTAGAGGAGTTGCCCAGCCGCGTTAACGATCAGGTCGTCGGGCTTGGCGCCAATGGTATACAACGTCGATATTGTGCCCCCGCCCAGATTTAGAAGCTCAAGAGTCCCCTTGGCTTCGTTCGTGATATAGAGTTCCTGCGCGAATGACGCTGAGACGGCCGCGAGAGAAACGATGAATGACAGCAGAAGTCGGCGACGCTGCAGCATTTGATTTTCCTCTATCTAGAGAACTTGACAGCGCAACTTCGTAGAACAACTTTGGGGGGGCGACAATACGGGCTAAATCCGGCCTCAGCAGTATACGCATGGAGCCAGGAATTTCAATACTAGAATTGCGAGACATTTTGGGCAGAATCGGCCTCCAAAGCCCGATTTGAGCTGGTAGTCAGGCAGCAGAAACAGGGTTCCCTTAGTGTAATTCGACGATAAATACATCCGTCCGGTACTTGCCGTTTGGCAGCGGGCCCAGTTGATCCTCCCAGTCGGAAGTAAACATGTAAAAGTGGCCATCCTGGGAAACATTGCCGCGGGGCGTCGACCAAAAGCCGTTCTTCGCGGTGCTGAAAGTGTGCGCAAACCGCCAGACCTTCGATCCCTTACCATCGGTCTGCACACATAGAATTTCGTTTTCCCAGGGCCCGCTTACGTCCAGTGGAGTGCCGGGGGTGGCCGGATTGCTGGGACGGTAGGTGGAGAGACAGGCGGGGGCAGTATCACTGGCGTCTACGTTGTTCCACGAAATGTGACTGTCATACCAGTAGCCCGGTGAGCCTGCAAGATCGGAGACCAGCGGGGAGGGGGAATCGAGATGATCCAGAGGCCGTTTCAGCATCTGGAAGGGGTGATTGCCTCCCATATTCAGAAGGCTCGAATAGCCCATGGCCCGATGGCCGGAGCAATTCGTAGTGCACGCGGTTACGTTCAAGGTATCCACATCCCAGATGCGCCACTTTCCCGCCCCGCCCATGCCACGAGCGATGGAAACGAACCGGCCCGATTTTGAGATGCGAGCGTTGTGAATGCCGTACCCCTCGCCGGTAGCAATCTTGCCTGCGGGACCCCATTCGCCGCCGATTTCTCCCGTCTGCGTGTTATACCAGCGGCATCCTTTGTCTCGATCATGGACGTAGATCAGGTAGTTCGCGTTCTGCCGGGGGCCGATCACGCTCATGAAGCGACTGTCATCCGCGCTGACTGAAACATCGAAGGCCAGGTCCGCGGAGTGCAGCTTCAAACAGCGTGAGGGGTTATCGACGGCGCTTACTTTGCCCGTGGAAAGATCGTACTGTTCAAGTTCAGGTCGATCGCTGCTTACCCCAAAAAGAAGATTGGCGTGCGAGAAGCTGAACTGCGGTTCTCCCCGCCACCCGGCGGGACCTTTTCTCAAATGAATCGACAGAGTCGAGGGTACGAAGTCATAGAGCAGGGTGCCTCCACCGGCAGTGACCACGTAAAAGCTCGTGCTCGTCGAATTCCAGGAATTCTGCTCGGCCGAGGCCGGACTCATGAGCGACCTCGCTCTGGCGTCGTCTCTGGCATCGGTCGCGCGGACGATGCGAGAACCGAAGGTCGGGTCCGTGATGATCGATCCGGCGTGTCCGGGAGCTGGAGGGGTTTTGGGATAGGGTTCAACTTTTCGATCCGACCGGGCGCAGTACCCTCCAGGCCCGCATTTTTCAGCGGATTTGGCAATGGATTTTTCCTGTGAGGCGGCGAAAGTGGCACTGATGTTCTCTTGAAAACGCGCCGCCATGAGGAATAAGAGCAGGGGGGCGAGCAGGATTGAGGCGACGCTGAGGCGGGAGGAGTTTCGTTTCTTGAGGCCCATGGCTGACTCTACCAAGAATTCTCTAGCGATGGAAAATGCCTCCGACAGGCGGCCGAGCAGCTTTCTCGGCGATGGTTCCATCGCCCAAATGATTGGCTTTCTAACTCTGACTATCAGGAAACACGCCGAAACACAATCGGCGTTTTACTTGATGAAATGCTATGATTCGGTCGGAAGTGATGGCCAGAGCGAACTTCCGCGAGGCGATCGAGAAAAAGGCGTGGAAAAGAATGGCAGCCAAGAGCGGAAAACTTCTCCGGTGTTTGTGGTTGGTTGCCACCGCTCGGGGACAAATCTTCTGTATGACACCTTGCTCTCTGCCGGCGGATTTGCCATCTACCGCGGGTATCTCCCGATTTACAAAATGCTGATTCCCCGCTTTGGCGGACTCGACGTACCCCAAAGCCGAAAGAGAATCATAGAAATCTGGCTGCGCAGCAAGGGTTTCCGGCGGTCTGGCCTGGATGCTTCGCTGCTGTCGGCCAAGTTGGATGCCTCCCGTAATGGCGGCGACTTTATGCGGATTGTCATGGATGAAATCGCCACGCTTCAGAATTCCACTCGGTGGGCGGTTTATGATCCCGATAACGTGCTTTACATGCCTCGAATCAAGACGGACATTCCTAGAGCGCTGTTTGTACACATTCTTCGAGATGGGCGGGATATTGCGCTGTCGCTAAGGAAGATGGGCGGTTTTACGCCCCTCTTCTGGAACCGGAAGCCCCGTGGTTTGTGCGAAACGGCGTTGTATTGGGAGTGGATGGTGCGCAGGGGACGCGAGTATGGGAGCGCGATTCCGGCTGACTACATCGAGGTCCGTTACGAGGACCTGGTCAGTGAGCCGCGGCGCACGCTGGCAAAACTGGGTGAGTTCCTGGCCCACGACCTTGACTATGATCGTATCCAGAGCTCCTCGCTCGGGACGCTGCGCGAGTCTAATTCCTCGTTCCGGCTGGAGGAAAAAAAAGAAGCAAGCCCGTTAAATCGCTGGAAGGAAAGTTTGTCCAAAGAGGAAGTTGCTTCCATCGAGGCCGTGGTTGGCGACTGCCTGGAAGCATCCGGCTACGTGTTGGAGACGCCCCGAGAGGAACGAAAGCCCGGGTTGCAGGAGCGATGGCTGCGAACCATCTACCCCGGTTTTCTGGATGCAAAGTTCTGGTTCAAGATAAAAACTCCGATCGGCAGGCTGGTGAACACTTCGGCGCTGGAGCTTGCGGGTCCGGGCTCCCAACCCGAGTCGATGGCCTGAGCAGGTTCCTTTGCGTTTTCAGGATAAAATTCGCCGTACAGCCTGAACTTGAGGAGACTCATCCGAATTCCTCGCTGAACTACACCGCCGGTTCATGAGCCTCTGGCCTACAACGGACTCGATGAAAAAAATTGCCATGCGTGCGATGCGCGGCTGCGGAGTGTTTTCGTTGGCCCGTGTAGTGTCGGGGAGAATGCCGCGCATCCTGATGTACCACAACTTCTCCGGTCCGGGTGCTAACGATCAGGACGCGCTCAACACGGAAGGAATCCGACTGCAATTCGGGTATCTGCGGCAGCATTTTCTCGTCGTTCCCTTGCTGCAACTGGTTGAGGAATTGACAAGCGGGCGTGAACCGCAGAAGTATTCCGTGGCCCTCACCATCGACGATGGCCGGCGGAACTGCTACGAAAATTTGTTTCCGTTGTTGAAAGAGTTCGAATTGCCGGCGACGTTCTTCGTAGTGAGTGCGTTCATACGAGGCGACGACTGGATTTGGACGGACAAAGTCTTGTGGCTCAGTGAGATGCCAAATTGCCCGGAACCATTAAAGACGAGCCAACTTTCGGCTACATTCCCGTCGCTGAACCGGATGAGGCCGGCGGAGCGGAATGCAAGGATCGAAGCGTTCGCAGAGCAAGCGGGCGTTCTGATTCCGCGCACGGCTCCTGCGAAATATTCTCCGTGCTCCTGGAGCGAACTACGGGAGATGGCGGACTCCGGACTGATGGAGATTGGATCGCACACCGTGACCCATCCCATTCTCGCGAGCCTTACCGACGAAGAGTCATGGCGTGAACTAACCGAGTCTCGCCGCCAGATCGAAGCGGGCGTTGGGCGTGAGGTCCGCTGCTTCTGCTTTCCGAACGGGTTGGCGGGCGATTACCGGGAGAGTCAAGTCCGACAAGTGGAGAAAGCGGGCTACCTCTGCGCGACCGCGGCTCACACCGACCTGGTGAGTGAGAGAGCCGACCGATTTGCCTTGCCGCGCATCGGTGCGGCGCGAAAATCGAGTCTGGTTGAGTTCTCCAAACATCTCGATGGAATCGCACGTTACCAGCAAAAATTGCAAAGCTGGTTGCGCCTGCAGTCCCCTGAAAACATTTCGCGCAGTGAACGGAATGGCTAGGCGACAACGTTGCCTGCAGCCGAGAGCGATGGGCCGGTTGCCACCGCCTCGGCCAGGCCGTAGCCTTTGTCGTTCTGGGCGTCGGATGTTATCTGAAATCCGGCCTCGGAGAGGTGGCTGAAGAGTTGTTGTTTAGTGTAAGGCAAGCAGTGTCCGTGGTATTCGAGGGCAATCCTTCGAATGGTGCCGAGGACTTGAACTGGAGTAGCGAGAAGGGCGGGATATTCACCGCCTTCGATATCCATCTTGAGCAGGTCGATTCCATCGAGGTGGCACTCTTGCATCAATTCGGTAAGCGTCACGCCCCGCACTTGTATTCCGGCCCCGTCTTGCTTCGGCGGGATCACTTGGCGTTGCTGGCTGGGCATCGGAACATCTCGCATACGATAGGTTCCGCTGTCGCCGGTCACAGCCAGATTGAGACAGGTCACCTGGTCACCCAACCCGTGATCACGGACGGTTTGCTGCAGGCGTTCGAACGTGGAAGGGAAAGGCTCGACAGCAACGATTTTCGCTGCCGGAGCGTGACGCGCGGCGTAAAGAGTAAACAGACCAATGTTTGCGCCGACGTCCAGAATCACCATATCGGACCGATTCACCCGGTACACATGCCGGGCAAAGACTTGCCAGAAGGTTTTCAGATCCGAGAGGTTCTCAATCGGGATCGGCCGTCCACGACGCAAGGGCACCACCGAGGGATAAGCCGGGTGTGAGATTTCGAGCACGGCGCTGGCCACGCCTGCCCAACGGGGCGTCTCCCGCGCACACCGAAAAATCTCCCAGGCGCGGCTGGGTTGTTGGAGGAGGCTGAACGCGCGGGAGATGCCCATAAAAATCACAGAGCGAGCGGAGATGCCCTCTAGTCGGAGGTAGCATCGCCCAGCAAAATGGCACGAAAACGATCATACAAGAAATTTCCGAGGAGGCTCTTGGCCGTCTCCCGGCCCAATCCGCGGAAGCGCAGCTTCCACAGGCCGTGGCCCTGGCACAGCGCTTGAAAGGCGGGCAGCGGGGTATGGCGCAGAATAGGCACTCGACCGAGAGCCAAGGGGTTGGTTGAGGATGAGTTCGCTTGTGGGCGGCTCGTGGCAACAGAATCGTATCCTGCCTCGCGTGCCGTGTTGCGGGCCTGCAGATTGTAGCGTCCTCCGGGACAGGAGAAGTGCTTCACGGGCGTTCCCAGGATTTGCTGCAACTGCTGCTTGGCATCGACGATTTCGTGACGCATCCCTTCGGAATCGAGATCGGTCAAATAGCGATGCGTCATGGAATGGCAACCGATCTCGAATCCCAGAGAACTCAACTCCCGCAACTGAGCACACGATAGATATCCGGCCTTCCCCAAAAAGCCGACCGTGACGTAGAACGTAGCCTGATAAGCGAGTTCTTTCAGGAGTTGTGCCGCCGTAATCAGGTCGGTCTCGGCTCCGTCGTCAAACGTGATCGCCACGGCGGGCTGGACGGGAGCTTTCAGTGCCTCTCCAACGCTCAGCCCGCGCCAGCCAGCTTGCTTCAGCCAAAGCATTTGTGACCGAAAGGAGGGCTCGGCAAGAACGTATCGCACATAGCCGCAGTCCGAGTTGCACAAGGAACGGTTCGGTAGTTCCAGTTCGTGATACATCAAGTAAACCAGGTCGCCGGCGCCCATTAGAAGATTCTCCGCAGCGCCGATTTCACGAATGCCGGAACAGGGAGGCCAACCCGGTCCAGAAGATTCTTGCTGCCTTTCACGAAACGCCACATTTGGGACGAACTTTCCTGCCGACGCCCGAATTGCGCCAGCAGTTCTTCGGGCACGATTCCGCTGGACGGCAACTGCCATTCATCTTTGCGGCCGTTGTAATTGCCGGTCTCGATGGCTGCCAGAATCGCTTGCGGTTCGGCAGAGCTGCTCTCAAGTTCGACAAACAGACGCCGGAATTGTTTTTTCCAATGCAGGTCCTGTCCGTAAAAAGCGCGCATCTCAGGGTTCCGTTGCTTCAACCGTTGTAACAGCGCAAAGGTTCCCGGACGCGGCGCGTAGCGGCCGTCGTATTTGGAGTTCCATGTCTCAATGCCCTGGGGCAGCAACTGAAAGGTTTCGATCCAGGAGAAAAATTCGTTCTTGGGGTGCGCAATCACCGAAATCGCGCCCTGTGACTTGATGTGCGGAATGATTTCCTGTGGATCCTTGGCGTTGCTGAGGGCGGTAGCGCCATATCCGAGGATGTGCATATCGCGATCGCAGCGATACTCCAGGCCCGCGATGAAGCGCAATTTTTCATCAGAAAGAGCGTCACATTCGCGTACGTAGCGGCTTACGGAGTCCTGGTCGAAGTACTCGGCGTGATCGGTCATGCAAACAAAGGCGCATCCCTCTTCGAGGAAGACCGCACGCAATTCGGCGAGGGTGAATTCCCCGTCGGAATACGTACTGTGGACGTGCATCGCGCCTTTGAGCATTTACCTCCCTCCCCTTGCGGTTCGTGCTTTCATCAGACGGCCTGCAATGTTGAGCCAGTCCCCTAATTCCGGCAGGGGATCCTGCCACTGGAACAAGTCGTGGTGTGTGCCGGGAACGGGCGTAAGCACGTTGGCCAAAGTGCGCCAGCGGCTGGGATACGTTTCCGGATATCCCGCGGGCGCACCTTTCCAGACTTCGATCAGGTGCCGGAAATCGCCCAGAATCCAGCGGCAGAGCACTCCGGTACGGTAGGTGTCGAGCTTCGGAACATCGCCGTGTTCCGCCATCTGCGCCAGCATCGCGGGAAACTCCACGCCAGAGTAACAGGCAAGAGCCAGCGAATTCCAGAAGCGGCCGTTGACCTCCATGAAGACAGCTACACCGGCCCGCCTGCGGAATTCAACCATAGCCACGCCATGCCAGCGCAGAGCGCGCAGCATTGCCAATGAAGCGTTCCGTATGTCGGGGTCGGGAGGGATACTTTTCCGCATCGAACTGCCGGAGCCGGTGGGATGCACATCGCGGATACGCTCGTGCGCAAATTCGGCCCGAAGTTCGCCGTGGTGGAGCAGGGCGAAATACCCTGTACCCTCGCCGTGGATGAATTCCTGAACCAAAACGGCGCCAGACCGTTCGCTGATGTCGCGATATGCGGCGTCAAACTGTTGCGGCGTGCTCGCGTATTTTGGGCGGCCGCCGGTGCGCACAGCGCCATCCCCGCTCAGTTCTTCGGAAGCGCGGGGCTTGAGCACCACCGGGTAGGAGCTGGAATTCGCTGCGTCCTGGGCCTGTTCGTGGCTTGTTACCACGACAGTTTTTGGCGTTGCGATGCCGAGAGACGCGGCCAGCTGCGTGGTTGCTACTTTGTTGAAGGCTCGGAGCAAGTCCGCGTGATCTGGGAGCACCAGAACGGCCCCGGCCGAGATTAGCGCGTCGCGGTGCTGAGAAATCGGTAACGTTGTCGCCTCCGTCATCGGGAGAATCAGCGTGCCCGGCGCCCGGCGAACCAGTTCGGCTAAGTTGCCAATGAACGCTTCGGAGTGCTCTCGCGGCGAGGAGTATTGAAAACGGCCCCGTGAGAATCGCGACCAGGCGGCTGTGGACCATGAGGCGGATTCGCCGACCCACACCTCGTGACCGGCCTTGGCGAGCGAACGCACGCTGGCCACAGCCTGATTCTGATCCCCATCGAGCACCAATACTTTCATGATTTCAGAAACGGCGCCGGAGTCGAACTTGGATCTTTGTTGTTTCGCACAGCGGTTTCCAGTACCGAGGCAAAAAGTTCCGCAATGTGCGACCAGTCGTGTTGTGTTGCAAGTTTCACCGCTGCTTGTTCGAACTTGCGCCGCAATTCACCGTTTCGTATGAGCAACAGGACCGCGTCCGCGAACTCCGACGCAGTATCGGCCAGCAGGAGATCCCGGCCGCTTTGTACCTCGAGTCCCTCGGCTCCGATCGAAGTAGAAACCAAGGCTCGGCCCATGGCCATGGCCTCGAAGATCTTGAGGCGAGTCCCTCCGCCGATGCGCAGCGGCACAACCACAACCGTGGAGTCGCGCAGGTAGTCGGCCACCGAAGGCACGGTCCCGGTGATTTGAATGGAATCTGACGCGAGGCGTTTCACTGTCGAGTGGGGGTTCCGGCCGACAATTTGAAAAATCGCGGAAGGAAATTCGGCGCGGATTTTCGGGAAAATCTCGCGGCAGAAGTAAGTCACTGCATCAATATTGGGCTCCCAGTCCATCGATCCGGTGAATACGATCCTGGGAGGGTCCGCTTCCGCGTGCCCGGCTACGGTGTAACCGTGCGTGTCCACGCCGGTTGGGACCACACTGATCTCGCAGCTGCGGCTCATCTGAAACATCTGGGCGCGGTCGTTTTCAGAAACCGCAATCACTTGAGGAAAATTGTTCAACGCGGCCTTCTCGTAGCGCGCCATCTTGACTGCCTCGATTTTGTAGGCCAACTTTCTGACTGGGTTGGACTCTGTGGAGGCGAGGCGTTCCCACAACGCGGCTTCCACGTTGTGCTGGAAGAGTACACAGGGGAGGGTTTGAGGATGTGGAAAGTTTCGCGATGCGGAAAGAAAGTCGCAGACAGCTACGTCGAACTTGTCTCCAGCCAGCCACGATGCCAAAGTACGCTTGACCTCGGAATGCGTGAACTTGCTCACCGCAAAGGGAGCAGCATGAAACATGCGCCGAAGATAATCCAGAGACTGCAGCAGAGCCGAGCCGTCGGGCGCGGCGGTGTAGATGGTGTGAGCTCCCGGCAGTTCCTGCGCGATTGCGGATTCGTAAACAGGATCGCGCCCCCCGCCGTAATAGGAGAGCAGCGTGACTGCGTGGACGCGGGCAAGCTGTTTCAAAATATTGTAGGAACGGATCTTGCCGCCAGTATCCACCGGCAAAAGCTTTCCCGCTTTAACCCAGAGGATTCTCACGTGGCTACCAGCAGATTCCTTTGTAAGGTGAGTCGGCCGACATCTGGCGGTCTTTTTCGAGGTTTACCAGTTCGAGGTTCACTAGATCAATCTCGATAGCAGCCGCGTGATCAGCACGTCAATTATGCCAGAGAGAGTGCGGGCGAATATTGCACATGTTCCTATCGGGTTACAGAATCGCGGAAATTGATCGAATGGACTGTACGTTTTGGCACGGGCGGCGGAAAAAAGCAATAATACCTGTGCTTCGGGATCGACGCGCCTGCTGCGGGAGGGAGGGCAAGAGCAGCCCGCGGAAGGAGAACGTTCGGATAGAGGAACTGGGTGAATACGAGAGTCAACCGCGCAGTCAAGGAACAGCATGCCGTCTAGGGGTTGGGGGCAAATCGCAGCACGACTGGCTGCAATGGATCGTGGCGAGCTGCTGGAGCGCGTCCGCCAGGAATTCTCCAAACGGGCGGATGCGGCCTTGTTTCGTTTTGGATTCGATTTTAGGCGTGGTGACACGGTTAGTGGGACGGCAAAACCAGGCAAATTTTTTTTCGGACCCCAGTCCATCGGTTCGATTCTTGACGCTCTGCGACAAAGACTCCCGGAGCAGGTGGAACAGATTCGGCAACAAGCTGACAAAATCTGCCACCACCGCTTCGATCTCTTAGGCTACGAAAACCTCGATTATGGCGACCCAATCCAGTGGCACCTCGACGCCGTCCACGGTAAGAGCGCTCCGAGAAAACCATTTCATAAAATTCGCTTTCTCGATTTCGACGAAGTAGGCGATTCGAAGATCACCTGGGAATTGAATCGTCACCATCATCTGGTGACGTTGGCCAAAGCGTATCGCCTGACTCAAGATGAGCGGTATGTGCGGGAAATCGCGCAGCAATGGAAGCAGTGGCACGCCGAAAATCCATATCCCATCGGGATCAATTGGGCCAGCAGCCTCGAAGTTGCCTTTCGCAGCCTTTCCTGGATGTGGATGTTCTTCATTCTTGAAGACTCTCCCGCGTTGTCGCAAGAGTTCCGAAGAGAGTGGCTGCAAGCCCAAGAGCTGAGCGGGCGCCACATCGAGCGCTATCTTTCGACCTATTTTTCCCCGAATACTCATCTGCTGGGTGAAGGTGTGGCGTTATTTTTTCTTGGCGTGTTGTGCCCCGAGCTTTCCCCGGCGAAACGCTGGAGGTCGATGGGTTGGGAAATTGTTCTTCGTGAATCCAAACGGCAAGTGGATGATGACGGCTTTCACTTCGAGGGGTCCACCTATTACCACGTGTATGCGACTGATTTCTTTCTGCACAGTTTGCTTCTCGCGGCGGCAAACGAAGTGGCCATTCCCTCGGATTTCGACGAGAAGGTACAGAAGATGCTGCACGCATTGTCGTTGTTAGGCCGCGCCGGGCCGCCGCCGCGCTTCGGCGATGACGATGGTGGGCGTCTGTTCGACGCGCGACGGAACCGGAATCAACACTTGCTGGATCCGTTGGCCACGGGCGCGGTGCTCTTTCATCGCCCCGATTTAAAAGCTCTGGCCGGTGGGTTGCGAGAAGACGGGATGCGAGAAGACGGGTTGCGAGAAGAAACGATCTGGTTGCTGGGAGCGGCAGGAGTCGACGAGTTCGACCGTTTGGAGTCTCGAGAGCCGGCACTGGAATCAGCCAGTCTGCCCCAAGCCGGCCTGTATCTTGCGGCCGCCGAGCCGCGCACGCAATTGGTGATCTATGCGGGACGCCAGGGCGAACGCGGCACGGGCCATATGCACGCCGATGCTTTAAGCCTTTGTCTGCAAAGTGCTGGACAATGTCTGCTGATGGATCCCGGGACCTGCGAGTACGTGGGAGAAAGCGGGGCGCGCGACCTCTTCCGCAGTACTCGGATGCACAACACGCTGCGTGTGGCAGAGGCCAGCCAATCGGAGCCCTCAGGCCCATTCTCGTGGCGCCGACGCGCGCGCTCGACGGTCGAGCAATGGATTCAGGGAGAAACTCTGACGCTTTTTTGTGGAAGCCACGACGGTTACACGCAGCAGTCGCCACCCGTTGTGCACAGGCGATGGGTGGTTGGCTTGAACTCCGGTCTGTTCCTGGTGCGAGATGTGGCGGAGGGTCAGGGAGAGACGAAGCTCAACATTTCGTGGCATCTGGGGCCAGAGATGCGCGCAGGCGGCGAAACTCTCTTGAAGAGGGAAGGATCGTCGCAGGCTTTGGTCATCCTGCCAGCCCAAGGCCACGGGTGGACACAAGAAACGTTAGAGGATCGGTGGTGTCCTGCCTACGGCATTGATAAGCCGGGAACTACATTGACCTTTAGCACGCAGACCAGGCTTCCGGCCGAATTCGTGACCCTGCTGTTACCCATCAATGTGACGGCTCTGGCTCTGGGTGTGCTGACACTCGTCACGCCGGATACTGCCGCCGACGTTCGGGCTTACAGTTACAAGCATCAGGGCGACGAACATCTGTTTTTTTTTGCGCAGTCCAAGCCGTGGCGATACCTCTCTGTGGAAAGCGACGCTGACTTCGTATACTGGAGGCGCAACGAGACCGAGGACAAAGTTGTGGTCCTTTGCAATGGCAGTTATGTAGCAATCCACGGGCAGCGGATTCTGAGCACGCGAAGACGTGTCTCGCTGTGTGAGTTGGTGGTGGGAAACTCTGGATGCGAGGTGTTCTGCTCGACCCCGGAGGATCTGGAGGAACGGTCCACGCGCCCGGTTTCTGGCGGAACGGCGACCGCAAGGGATAGGCAAGCAGTTTCTGGGGACCCGGAGGCCTAGCTTTTCATGTGCGGAATCTGCGGAATTTTTCATCCCGACCGGAGCCGGCGCGCGGAGGCAATCGTGCTCGCGTCCATGAACGGACAGATTGTTCATCGCGGACCGGATGATCAGGGCGTTTTCGTCGAAGGCAACGTGGCTCTGGGCATGCGGCGGCTTAGCATCATCGACATAAAAACGGGCCACCAGCCTCTGACCAATGAAACGCAAGACATCTGGATTGTCTACAACGGCGAAATCTACAATCACCAGGAGCTGCGCGCCGATCTTGAAGCCCGGGGCCATCGTTACCGCACTCACAGCGACACCGAAACGATTGTTCACCTTTACGAAGAGTACGGCCGCGACTGCGTAAAACATCTGCGGGGCATGTTCGCTTTTGTGATCTGGGACCGGCAGCAGCGCCGCATGTTCGGAGCTCGTGATCGCCTGGGCATTAAGCCGTTCTACTATCGCTGGGATGGCGACACTTTTTTGTTCGGCTCGGAAATAAAATCCATTCTCGCCCACCCTGCTGTTCCTGCCACGTTTAACCAAGGCAGCCTTTCCGAATACCTGGCGTTCGGCTACATCACCGGCTCTGACACGATGTATTCCGGTATCAAGAAATTGATGCCGGGGAACTTTATCGAAGTGGATGAGGCCGGGATGTTGACCGTCCAGCCCTACTGGGACCTCACTGTGCACACTGACGCGGAGCCAAAGCCGCGCGAATATTACGTCAAGACCTATCGGGAGCTTCTCGAACAAGCTGTGGCGTCGCATTTAATGAGTGATGTGCCGGTGGGCGTGTTTTTGAGTGGAGGGCTGGATTCAAGCGCGGTCGCCGCATTGACCAGCAAGATTCGCGGCGACCAGATCCAAACTTTCGCGGTCGGTTACAGCGAGGAGGAATATAGCGAACTCAGCTTCGCGCGCCAAGTCGCAGACCACATCGGATCGGAACATCAGGAAGTTCAAGTCAGCCGGCAGGACTTCTTCAATGCATTGCCGGCGCTGATCTGGCATGAAGACGAGCCGCTCGTCTGGCCTTCCAGCATCTCGCTGTATTTTGTCGCGCAGCTCGCCCGGGAGCGCGTGAAGGTCGTGTTGACCGGCGAAGGCAGCGACGAGACACTCGCCGGCTATTCCCGCTACGCGTGGACTCTGTCCAATGTAAAGATGGATGGCGCGTATCGCGCACTGACCACCGCCGGCCTGCGCCGCTTGATTCGTGGCGCCATCAGCGCCGCGCCACTGACCGCGCCTCTGCACCGCAAGTTGCAGCACACTTTCCTCATCCGCGACGGGGGGTCGTGGCCGTCATTCTATTTCGATAATTTCTACTCAGCGTTCTCCAGAACGGAGCAGCTGGCGTTATTCACTCCGCAGGCGCTCGCCGAGGCCGGTGATGCTTACACGGGATCGATGACTCCGTGGGAAAATTCCTCTGGCGATCTGCTGCACAGACTTCTCTATACGGACATCAAGAGCTATCTCGTGGAGCTGCTCATGAAGCAGGATCAAATGAGCATGGCCGCATCCATTGAGAGCCGCGTGCCTTTTCTCGACCACGTCCTGGTCGAGTTTTCCGCGCGCATTCCGGCGGCTTACCAGATTCGCGGGATGGCGGGAAAATTCATCCTGAAAGACGCCGTTGCGGACATTCTTCCTGCAGACATCGTTTACCGCAAGAAGATGGGGTTCCCTACGCCGTGGGACCGCTGGCTCCGCGGCCCGCAATTGGACGAGATCGAGCGGTTGCTGCTGGAACCGCGCAGCACGGATCGCGGCTTGTTCCAGTCGACCTCGGTCCGGCGGCTGATTGCCGAGCATCGCGCTCAGCGGCGGGATCACGGCAATCGCATCTGGCGGATGCTGAATCTGGAAACGTGGTTCCGGGTTTGCATTGAAGGTGAACTGCCCGCGAAACGTCTCCGGCAGCCGGACGCTTTGAGCGCGGTTTCTGGCGCTGCCTCGGTCAATGTTTCTCGCTGACGCGACACGCAACGCCGAAGTGGCCTCAGGAATGTTGTGACAAAACGCTTCGTACTTCCGGCGGATGATCCTCGGCGAGAACCGTATCGTCAACCTCGCGGCTGGTGAGCGCGGGGCGGAACATGCGAATCAACGAGTTCTGCTTGAACCGGAGTTTCCCTTCGAAGTAGCTTCGATAGGCGAGCCGCGTGAACTTCAATTCCGCGCCCGGACGATCGCCCTCTGCCGGACTCATTCGCGCGTATCCCAACTGCTTCAAAGTGTTTCCCAGCATGGTTTCAAACCGTGGCAGTTGGTTCGGCGGAAACGATTTCTGCCATCGGCTGACCGGATTAAAGCTTTCCCCTGCAGTTTCGGTTCGGAATGAGGTGTTGGGCCTGGCCACGGAACCGTATGCAACCTGAAGAATGCGGCCATAGTCGAGTTCGTGATCGATGAAACTGCCGACGTGGTTGAGAGTTTGTTGCGGCGCAACGATCAAATCTTCAAAACGAATCTCCATGTAGTCGGGACCAAGCAGGCTCCCATAACGGCGTCCGCGCTGCACTATCCATTCCCAGTAGGCGCCGGCACTCATCAGGCTTTGGCGTTGCTGCCACGGGAAGGGGCGAACGTAGCGAAGCTTCTCGAGTGACATGGCTACGGCCCGTCCATCGCGGATGATATGAATCACCAGTGCCCGGGGAATCAGTTTCTTGATCAACGGAAGATGCAGCACGCTTTCCGGCGAGTTCTCTGCCCACCGCCGCATCCCTTGCTTGAGCGCGATCTCATCCATCACAATCTGCAGAAAGTCTCCGGCGTGGCGGCATTCCTCCAGGATTTTCTTCTCGATGCATTTCGCGTCCAGCCCCGAGGCGCGAAATAATTTGCTCCCTAGCCAGACTCGCAACAGCTTCTCCCGGTTACTTGTTGTTCTCAGGTCTCCAAAGCGCAGGGCGAGTACGTTGAACACGTTTGATTCGGCGAGATAGACGGCAAACCCTCCCGCGGAGAGCAGCATGTCGTAGAGCAGAGTCGTCCCGGAACGAGGACAGCCGAGGACGAAAACCGGCGCCGTGTTTCGTTGCTTGTCAGCCGTGGTATCTAACATTTTCCTAGTTCGCAGTCAGGTTGGCATAAACGGCAGGCGATGTCCAGATAGCCTCCAGGGCCATGCTAAAATCGGGGAACTTTCGCTCAACACCTGCGGGCGTGAATCACAGGCGTGGATCGGGGTTGCGAAGCCACACGAATGTCCTTGCGGGCCAGGCCCTTTTTGCGTGTCTTGCTGTGGCTCGCTGCCGCGGCAGTTGGCGTGGTTCTTTGCTTGCTGCATTGGGGCGCCGACCTGCTGATTGCGAGCGCTCCGGCGCCGGGGCGGGTGGATGCGGCGATTGTGCTGCAAGGTTCGGTCACGGCCGAGAAGGTCCGCATCGCCGGGGCCATCGATTTGTTGCAGCGGGGGATTGCTGGCCGCGCTTTGCTCAGCGTGCCCAGGGAATCCTATTGGGGCCAGTCCATCCCACCGGTTGCGCGTGCTTTTCTCGAGAGGAACTACGGCAGCGACCTGGCTTCTCGCGTCGATTTCTGCGAAACCAGCGACGAAGTCGACTCCACTGCGCAGGAGGCCGAGGTGCTCGGTTCTTGTATCCGAGAACGCGGCTGGCACTCGGTCATGATCGTGACCTCGGACTATCACACGCGCCGCGCCGGAATGCTGTGGAGGAAGGCAAGTCGACATGAACCGAACGTTCGCGTCTGGATCGAAGGCGTGAAGGATCCCGACTTTCAGCAGCCGTGGTGGCGTCACCGCCGGTCCGCAAAGGTGTGGATCATGGAGTCGGCGAAGCTGGTTTGGGCGACATTCGGAGGACAGTAAGATTGGTTTTGAGCGGCTCGAGTCGGCAGTTCCCCAGGTGCAGTCTAGACCGCAAGCGCAAAGGCCATGGATACACCTCCAGACCAGAACGTCAAAATAATCGTTCACGACACTCTGGAGAGTCTTGAGCCGTTGCGGCCGGAGTGGGATGCGCTGGTGGGCGAGTACCGACCCGCTACACTGTTTTCCACGTATGAGTGGCTGGCGCCCTGGTGGCGTGCCTTCGCGGGCACCGACCGCCTGCAGGTGCTTGCTTTTCGCGATGCCTCTTCCGCGCTCGTCGGCTTGGCGCTTCTGGCCTTGACCATCCGCAAAGCATTTCCCGCTCCCTTGAAATTGTTGCGGCTGATGGGCGATGGCAGCCACGACTCCGACAACCTGGATATCCCGGTACGACCGGGCTGGGAAGCAACGGTCAGCCACAGACTGCTCCACTGGATGCTGCAGAATGCCGCGCTGTGGGATGTGTGCGAATTCAATACGCTGCCTTCGAATTCTGCTGTGGGCACAGAGCTTGTGAAAGATCTGGAACAATGCACGTGGAAGCATTTCACTTCAACGCGGTCTCAAACGGTGGTGGAGTTGGCGGAGACTTGGGAATCTTATCTGAAGGCAATTTCAAGCAAGGAACGCGGCAAGATTGGGCTGCGGACGCGGAAGCTGGAAAAGAAGTATGAGATGCGAATCCGCCGGTGCGCGAGCGAGGATGAGATCGACGCACTGCTGCCAGCGCTCTTCGATCTCCACGGCAAACACTGGCAGTTGCGCAGCTTGCCCGGAACCCTGCATGCGCCCGCCCGCCGCAAGTTCTATGGGGAACTGGCCCGTCTGCTGTTGTCGCGCCAGCGGCTGGAGTTCTGGGTGCTCGAACTGCAGGGGCAGGTTAGAGCAGCGCAGTTTGGATTACGGCACGGCACCACAGTCTTCTCGCTGCAGGAAGGGTTTGACCCGGACTATGCCGGGGACAGCGTGGGCTATGTTCTCCGGAGCCAGGTGCTGAAACAACTGATTGGAGACGGCATTCGCCGTTACGATTTTCTGGGCGGCACCGACGAGTCGAAAATGCGCTGGGGTGGGGAGCTGAAGAATTATCTCAACCTGCACTTCGCCCGTCCGCTGAGCCGAGGAAGTCTGCACCTGTCGTGGAAGAACACGAGTGCGAACGGCAAGCGCTGGCTGCGGGGTCACTTGCCGGCGGAAGTAACAGCACGGCTCAGGGGAGCTCTGTCGAAAAAAGGCTAACGCGAAGCGTTGTAACCCGCGCTGACAGCCCAAGGTCAGCGAACCACCGCTTCGTTTCTCGACACCAATTCGTAGCCCACGGAGCGCATCACGTCCCCCCATGCCGATTCGAGCTGGGTGACGCACGGCTCGGATAAACTGGATCTCCACCCGCCTGATTTTGCTTTTCCAACAAACGGCTTATCCTGGCGAGTTTTCCTGGTTTCCTTCCACTGGCGCGACTGTTCTTTCTCGAGTTTGCGCATGCGGTCCGCGGAACTTAGGGCCACTGCACGCGCGATGCGCTCGGGGCTCGCATCGAGCCCCAGAAACGTGGCAATCTTTGTGCTTTCTTTTTGCGTGTCGGCAATCATGTCTTCGTAACGCAGCAGCAGGAAATTGTTCTGGCCGCGACGCGTGGCCGTCCAACTCAGAACGTGATCCCGCCAGTTACCCGTCTTCGGTTCAAACTCGGATTCCATGAAGCGGGGAAGAAACTCCTCCAGGCTGCACTCCTCGGAAATGACCCGGCGCTTCAGCTGAAATTCGTAGTAGGAGATCAGGACGTCGCGGGGATCGCGCACGATGTAGACGATGGTTTTGTAACGGGGATCGAAGCTCTCATGGCTCTTGATGATGCGCGGTCGCGGGAAGGCGCGCAGGTGCCGATCGGTGACATCATAAATCTCGGGAATGCGCGACTCCAGGCGAGCGAAATCAATCGGATCATCCGGATTCACCAGGTTGCAAACCAGAAAGCGGGTCCAGGTGTTTCCCGATCGAGGGTAGGAGACCAGAAACCTGTCATCGGGATAGACGGTTAGACCTCGCGCTGCAGGTTGGCGCCTTGCAACTACGCGCGCATAAGCCGCGATCTGTTTCTTCAATTTCGACATCGAATTCCGATTCCCTTTATGTTCGAGATGAGCGCTGAGGGCGCGCAATCTCCCGAGGTTTTCTGCCCCGCACGCCTACGGGAATGTCTCCCACCGTCAGCTCTTCAAGGCCGCAACTTTCAAACCAGCGGAACACCTGCTCATACGTGTGCTTGGACTGATACTTGGGGGAATACCAGTCCAGGGTGTCCAGCACTCGGACTTCCGCGTCGGGATGGCGATTGACCGGAAAGACATGATGCAGCGCGCCGGCCACCGGTTTCCCGACGAGCGGTACCACGCGAAGTCCGCGATCCAGCCAATACAGAACCGGCACCGCCACGCTAAAGAAGCCATGCAATGCGCGAGGCGACATGCGATGGGTAATTTTCCGGTACTGGTCGCTAAAGCGAAACCACTTGTTGTACCCGCTGTAGAGCCAAACTGCCAGCGTGCCGCCCGGCTTTAAGTACTGCGGGAGAACCTTCACCGCCTTCTCGCAGTCTGGCGTGTGATGGAGCACGCCCATACTGTAAATGCAGTCGAACGTTTCCGGGGCGAAGGGCAACGAAAAGACGTCGGCCTGGAGCGCGACGAACTCGCGATCGGCCAGATTCTTGGCGGCAACTTCGCAGGCTGCGCTCAGATCGATGCCCACCACACGCGCGCCCCAGCGCGTGACAACTTCGGCGAAGCGGCCCATTCCGCATCCCACATCGAGCACCAGCTTGCCGCTGAAGTCTTCGGGCTTGAGTCCAGTTTTCTTTTGGAAGTCCACTTCCGAGAGGCGTCTCTCCGCATGGTCGAGTTGAGTCTTCTGGAAGCGCTGCCATTGATATCCGAAGCTGTCCGCATAGTTGCCTTCGTCGACAAACCGCAGGACGCCCCGAACCCGCGGAAAACGGCGGTTACACGAGGCGCAACTGAGCCCATCGTCCGAAGTGGCCAGTGCCTTCCTGCAGATGGGGCAGCAGAGCAGGGATTGCAGGTCAGAGGCGACCGGCGCTCCGGTCATTTCTTGGCTTTCGGACAACGACGAGACTCCCTGGAGAGTCGTTCGTGAATCTGACTCCACGTCGCTAGGTTACCCCAAAACCGCCACCCGTGCGAAACTCAGCCCCGTTCTGAACCCTTTCTTCTTGTATCATTCCACATGCTGAGTGAGACTCAGGATGGATTTCCGTGCTCCTCAGGTTCCGGCGGCCAGAAGCGGTGGAACTTGCGCAGGAAGGCTGCCGGGAACACGGAACTTTCGTGATGTCCACGGGACGGGTTGAACCGACAATGACTCTAGGCTATTCCAATATCCTGGGCAGGAAGGCGTCCCTGGCGGCACAGCGGTTCATTTTTCCTGGTTTAGTGTGGAACCAGGAACGGTACGGAAATGTGCTCCGCGAACACTTGCACCCTGCCGGAAAGCTGCGCTGGCTGGAAGCGGGCTGCGGTCATCGCGTGCTTCCCAATGGTCTGGAGTCGCTTGAAAAATCGGCCGTCAAAGATGCCGGATTCGTGGTCGGAATGGACATGGACCGGAGCAGTTTGCGGAACCATCGCAGCATCGACCGGCGGGTAATGGGTTCGATCCGTGACCTGCCGTTTGCCGATGGAAGCTTTGACCTGGTGGGCTGCAATATGGTGGTGGAGCATCTCGCCGATCCTGGTCAGTGTTTGGCCGAACTCACTCGGGTCCTGGCTCCCAATGGTGTTTTGCTGGTTCACACGCCGAACATCAAGAATTACATGGTGTTTTTGAAGCATGCCGCCACGAGGCTGCTCCCAACCAAATTGACCGCATGGATCGTGCACTCCGCGGAACAGAGGTCCGAAGACGATATTTTTCCCACTCTCTATCGCATGAACTCTTCCGGCAGGCTGCAGAAGGCGGCTCGCGATCTTGGTTTGCAGGTGGAATCGGAGGAATTCTTGAACGGACCGCGCCCGTTCTTCAGTTTTTTTCTTCCACTCGCGGTGGTGCAGCTGATTATTATGCGGCTGTTAACCCTGCCGGGGTTGCACAAGTTCCAGACCACGATTCTGGCAGTGATGCGCAAGCCCGCCCACCCGGCCGCAGTTTCTGCGCGGGTTGTCGCCGAGGCTGCAGACCGCCGTATTGGAGTTTAGGGATCAACCGATGGGCGGCATTTACGCGCTTCCCTACCTCAGTTCGACAACAAAAACATCTCCGCGGCAGTCGCCGCCGATCCTGCAGGTTGTGCTTCCGTTGAGTGAACCGAGTTTGCCCATCCAGTCGGAGGAGAAGACGAAGAACTTCCCATCTTGCGAGACGGCGCCAATCCCGTTCTCGGTGCTGAAGGTTTGGGAGCGGGCGGTAATGAAACTGTGGGCGAAGCGCCAGGTTGTCCCGCTGCCATCCGCCGCGATCGCAATAATTTCGTTATACCAGGGTGCGGGAAAGGTCCTGGTAGTCGTGCAAGTGGTCGAGAAGAATGGCAGTGAGTCAGCCGGATCAACGTTATTCCACGACTGGTGCTGATCGAGGGGCGCAGCTAGCCCGGAGGGAAAATCGCTGGTGAGGTCGCTGACTGCTTTCACATCCGCAAAGGCGCGGATCACCTGGTTGGAGATCGGGGAATTGTCGTTATTCTCCCAGTGGGAATAGCCTTCGGTCCAGTGACCGCCGCAAGACCCGCCGTTCCCGCAGGAGACAACATTCGTTGTACCGATCTGCCAGAAATACGGACCCTTAGAGCAGTGGGATGAGGTGCAGTGCCCAGTTGTAGCGATGACCATCCAATTCCCGTCTTTCGACAGCTTGGCGTTGTGGATTGTCCAGCGGTCCGGCATATTGATGGTGCCGCTGGCACCCCAATCTCCTTGCACCTGGCCAGTTCGCGTGTTCAACATGCTGCAGCCGCTGCCTGCTTTGTAGGCGACCACGTAGGTGCCCGTTCCTTGGCCTCCTTGATCGGAATACGCCATGCCGAAGGTGGTGTCATCGCTGTTTACACCGCCCTTGGCTCTCCAGGTCTGGGTAAACCCCGCCGGAAGGCACTTGCGGCTGCTCGTGAAATCGTAGACCGCTTTTGGGGACGGAGGGTTGGTCCGGTCCGTGAAGTCATACTTTTCAATGGCGGTGTCATCGAAGGTATAAAGAACGTTTGCATTGACGCGGCTCCAATCGCCGCCATCCGGCAGTCTGAGCCCATTCGTCGCCGGAAAATTCGAGCGATACATTCGGGCCGCCTGCAGCGTGCTGGGATTGAAAGTGAACGGATAGGCGCCGGACCCGGTATCCTGCACCAGAAAAAGCGTCGAGTCGATGTTCCAGAGATTATCGTCCGCGCTTCCGCTCGAGGTTGCTACGAAAGTGATGTTCCGGAAGCCGGCATCGAGATTGGTATCCGCATCGGTGATCCGCACCACACGGTTGCCAAAATCGGGGTCGGTAACGATCGTGTTGGCGCCCACCAGGTTGCCCACGTCGGGCGGGGTCAGCGGCAACGGAACAATGCGAACGTCAGTGCGGGAGCAATTGTAGGCGGGTGGACCACAGGTCTTTCCGGAAGTTGAAACAGCAAGAGAAAGGCTCTGGTGCGCCGTGTGTGAGGCTGCATCCATACCTTGCACATTGAAGCGAAAGGTCCCGGCCTGGGTGCTTGATCCGGACAGCGTTCCAGTCGTTGCACCGAGCTTCAGGCCCGCCGGCAGGGAACCGGAGGCGACGCTCCAATGGTAAGGAGGCTCGCCGCCGCTCGCCGTCAGCGATGCGGAATAAGGAGCGGCCTCGACCGCAGCGGGTACGCTCCAGGTGGTGATCTTGAATTCGCCGCTGGTGATCGTGACCGTAGTGCTGGCCGCCGCCGCCCTATTCCCGAGTCCGCTCGCAGTAACGGTAATCGGTTGTGCCATGGTGCTGGCCGGGGCCTGGAATAAACCCGTGGGGGAAATGCTCCCCGCGCTGGCCGACCAGGTAACCGCCGTATTGCTGGTATTGCTTACGAGCGCGGCGAATTGCACCTTCCCGCCTGCCGCAATCGTGGGGTTGGCCGGCGAAATCTGAATGGCCACACACCGGACACACGGGTCAACCGTGTCGCTTGATGCATGATTGCTGGTGTTGGCGTCGGGAAGAGTGATGTGTGCGTTAGCGCTTTTGCCGGAACGTGTCGACGCTTGAGTAGAAGACTCAGCAGCCTGCGGCAGGATGTTGCAGCCGATCGACAGTACGGAGCCAGCAATTACCAGTACAAGAGCCACGACGAGCCCGTGGTTTCTCTTCGGATCACTTTCGCAACGAAAGGCCGCTTTGATACTTAACATATCTTTCCCTCGGATGATTTTTTGGGGACCAAGGGTTAAGTCCGTACGAGGTACTCTAAGAGGTAACTGGACACAGCAACAGATAACGAAAGTCCATCCAGAACACAAAAGTTCATCTCGCCACGGCCAGAAGGCCAGCTCTAAGGTCGCCAAGCGACAACGATTTCGATCTAGGAGGATGTGGCCAGGTTGCACATCAGAATGACGGCATTTCTGGCGGGAGTCATCCCTGATGCCGTCCGCGTCTGAACCCCCTGGCAAATTCCAGGAAAGCGTTCATGCGTTCGCGATGGAAGAGCGCCGCTGCGCCCGCGTAGGAGAGCACTCCCGCGACGATCTCGATCGCCAGCCGTGCCACTGGCGGAAAAGCCTGCGGCATTGTCCCTTTCAGTAGCAACACAAGCCCGCTCATGACGATGGTGCCGTCGAGTGCAGGACGTAGCGCCCCAATATAGTCTCCGCTTTTCATGCCAATCACGGAAAAGGTCTTCCAATACAGCAAGCCTGCAACCAGAGGGTAAGCCACCACCCACGCCCAGGCTACGCCCGCGGTGCCCCATCGGGTGCCCACATAGAACGCGGTAGGCATAACCACAATGGCAAACAGATCGCTCCACATGACGAAGCGGGCGTTTCCGACTGCGGCCAAAACTTTAGGAAGCAGCGCAACTATCGACCGAAATGCGGCATAAACCGAAAGAATCTCCAGGGGCAAGATTGCGCCATCCCATTTGCGGCCAAGAACCACAGGAATCATCTCCCGCGCCACCAGTCCGAGACCGACCGTGGCGGGGAACGTAATGAACGAAAGAGCCTCGGTCAGGGTGCGCACGTAGCGGCGGACTTCTTCGGGAGAGTTCTGCACGACGGCCAGGTAGCTCGGCACGACCGACGTAACCAAAGACGTCACCTTCTCCAGCGGTACATTGGCCAGCGTCCATGCCAAGCCATAAAAGCCGAGGGCCGTCCCACCCAGCACGCGGCCCACGGTAACGTTATCGAGGGTGTGATAAGAGTTCATGGCCACCAACGACACGAGGATGTGCCAGCCGAATAAAAGAGGCCCACGCAGGTCGTGGAACCGCGGGATGGCATAGCGGTAAGGCCGCGCCATCACAATTAGCCCCGAACGAACGATGATGCCCACCACATTTCCCCAGGCTAGCGCCCAGTATCCCAGGCCAAGATAGGCCATGACTAGAGTGACTATGGCCGCTAGTACCGAAAACAGGCCGTCGTAGATCGAGAGCAAGCGGAACCGCATCTCTTTGTCGAGCAGGCCCTCGGACACGCCGCGGATTCCCCAGGGGATCAGCGAACTGCTGGTGACGATCACGACCAGCACCAATCGCGATTCGCGGAAGAACAGTGCAGCCGGATAGGCCAGGACAACTGCGATGGCAAAACAAGCGATGCCTAGAATAAGTGACAAGGTATTCAACTGCGCGATGTGGTCTTCCGGAAGATCGGGGAAATTCACGATGATACGGGGAACTCCCGACGCACCTACGCAGCGCAAATAGGGGAGCAGGACCATTCCCATCGCCACAATTCCGAAGTCGGACGGGGAGAGCAGGCGGACGATAATGAGCAATGCGGCCCACGAGAAGATCTGGCTGATCCAGTCGCCCGCGGCTTTCCACGCGAGGCTGTGGGCCAGAGAATGGTCCATCTTCTTTCCGGCCGAACTTAGGTTCGAACCGCCGGACGAGGAAAGGCCCGGACTCGCAATCGATTCTGTATTCGGTGCGACGGTCTCCTGGGAATCCAAGACTCATTCCTCGCAGTGGTCCATCTTGCGGTCAAAGCGCGCTGAGATCAACGGTTGTGACTTCTTGAATTCCGCAGGCTCATCCTTCGAAAAACCGCAATTGGTTGCGCAGGAACCCGGCTGGCGCCCCTCGCACGATTGCTGATTGAACCTGATGCTATACCGCGCCCGCACAGGCGCACAAGGCGTTTTGCGGTCGATACCGGCGTTCGTGCGCGGCCGCAAGCCAGCACATAAGGGATGCTATACTGCCGCTTCCGTCTCCGCCCGAACTTGAGTTTCGGTGCGCCGCGCGAGTTTCTAAAGACTTCAGAGGCTTCCAGGTCGGTCGCGGTCAGTGTGGAAGATTGCGTCCGAGGCAGCTCACATTCGGCTGCGGCTTCCGGTTCCATGAGCGATATCTATGTTGTGGGTGGGCACGTCCGGCAGAGCCTCTTCCGCAGGCTGGAGGAGTGGCAGTCGTGTGACCAGGCGCGCATCCTTCAGTTCGATCTGGCGAAGAAGGAGTCGAAGACCTGCCTCGATTACGTCTCCCCGTCTGAGGTCTGCCCCGAGGATACGCCGGCCATCCTGTTCAAATCCGCGTATCTCGATGGTACGACGCTCTACGCCTGTACCTCGACCGAAGTCATGGTCTATCAGCTTCCTGAATTTCGCCGTACGGTCTATATTTCGCTCCCCTGTTTTAACGACCTCCACCATGTATGCCCGACGCCAGCGGGCACCATCGCGATTGCCGTAACTGGACTCGACATGGTGGTCGAAGTGACCATGACCGGCCAGGTGGTTCGGGAATGGAGCGTGTTGGGGGAAGATCCGTGGGCGCGTTTTTCGAAGGACATCGATTATCGCCGTGTCGCCACCACCAAGCCGCATCGTTCCCATCCGAACCACGTGTTTCACCTGGAGGGCGAACTCTGGGTGACTCGCTTCGGGCAGAAGGATGCAATCTGCCTGACGCGGCCGGGAGGACGCATCGATATCGCCGTAGAGCGGCCGCACGATGGATATCTGTTTGGCGATTCGCTCTACTTCACCACGGTGGACGGCCACATCGTGGTGGCCGACCCGAAAACCCTGAAAATCAGGCAAATGTACGATCTGAACCAGATGCACCCGGAACCTCGACGGGTGCTGGGGTGGTGCCGGGGCCTGCTGCCGCTCGATGAACGTTTAATCTGGGTCGGATTCACCCGCGTGCGCCCTACTAAACTCAAGGAAAACGTCGCCTGGATCACGCACGGCCCGCCACGGCACAAGGCTTCTCACATCGCTCTGTACGATCTGGCAGCCGGCAAGTGCGTAGACGAGGTTTTCCTCGAGCCGCACGGCATTGGAATCATCTTCAGTATCTTCCGGGCTGCTTCTGCTGGATGACTCTCTGGCTACGAACTGGAAGCCCAAGAAATCGGAAGAGGGCCGTCTGAACTCTCACTGATCTACGATCGGAAGGCTTGAGCAGTGTGCCGCGCCCTATTTCTTGAGCAGTTTCCGAACTGTCTTCTGAAGTGCCGGCGGCGCACTGCGCAGCAGGGAGCCGGCCTTGGCCCGCAGGTTCTCCTTCACATCGTGCCGCCGGAAAAGAGTTCGGTCGAGGCGATAGCGAAGAATCGGAACCACCGTGCCTCCAAACCGCCGCAGAAATTCGTGGGCGCCTCCCAGGGAATGCCGCTGGAAGCCCTCGGCGCAAGCCCACTGGATCCCCCTCCATTGCAGAAGGTCATTCGGTTTCACATGAACGAATTCGTCGAGCGAACTGTTGGCGGCAGACTCGAACAATCCCCCGGGGAAGAATCGGAAAATGTTGATCGCGATCACCTTGCCTTCGAGCGTCGCCAAAAATAGCCGCCGGTTATTCCTGGCGAGAATGGTTTTCTCGAAATCCTCAAAGCTCCAATCCCCGTGCACCTGTTTGCGCTCGGTTCCGCGCCAGGCCGAATACACGGCATGCGCGTCGATAATATCCTGCGTGCTCGTCGCTTCCCGCACCTCCACCCCGTGCTTTTCGGCGTACCGGATGTTCCGGCGTCGGTCTTTGGCAAATTCTTTGAACAACGCGTCGGCGCCAAGCGTGAGGTCGAGCACTACGCTCCCCTGCAGTTTCCGGCGGCGGAAGCCATAGTTGGAGAAAGTCGCAAGTTCCATGGAAGACCAGCTGTAAACCGTCACAAGCTCCGGGTTCTCCGCTTCCACCAGTAGGCCTTCGGCAAGCGCTTTGAGCGTTGCCGCGTCGTCGGTTCCATCCAGACAAATCTGCGGGCGCGAAGGCAGTCCAGACCGCACTTCCTTGCGCAGATGAAATCCCGTCAGCACTCCCCTTACCTGATCGTCGTCCATGGCCAGGACAGCAAAAGGCCGGATGGCCGCTCCCCGAAGCGGATCAAGAAAGTATTCTGGAGAATCGTAGTGCGAGGGAATGTGTACACGCTGCAGGCACTCCCGCCAGGCTCGCTCCAGGTCGGACGCCGGAAACTCATGGAGAATCTTGAAATTCATCTCTGCTATCTTGCTTAGACGTTTCGCATTTCGCGGCCCGCACTTCATGGGTTGGGGCGCCGCCGATACACATCCACATGCTGTTCCCGCCGCAGCCGTTCGTACTGCGGACGGCAGCCGAACGCGCGATCCCGCGCGCTCAGTACTCCAGAGAACAGAACATAGAGGTCGCGCGGGCATTCTCGCAGAGAACTCTCAATGTTCTGAAAAACCTGTTCCATTACGGCTGGGGGAAAAGGGCTGTAGAAATACAGAACTTCAGGTTCCTCCGGCAACTTATATTGCACCGCGTCCATCGCAGCCACCGCAATGTCGCGGCACTTTTGCCTTCGGCTTCGGTAGCGGAGCACATTTCGTTTTGCTACCTCGGCCAGCGGCACGGCGAATTCCACACCCACAATCCTGCGAAACGGAAACTCTGACGCCACCAGCAATACTCTTCCCTTGCCGCAGCCAAAATCGACGAAACTGTATTTTTCATAGTCGAGACTCAGGCCTTCCAGAAATGCGCGCAAGAGCCGGGGGTGATGCGACTGGTATTCCAGCCCCGCGATTCTGTTTTCGCTCTGAAAGTCGAGGTCGACCAGAGCAACGTCGCCGCACGTGTCGACAGCATGCATAAGGTCCCAGGCCTTGCACCGCATTCTGCCCACGGATTTGAAAACGGGCTTTAACCAAGGGCGGGATGTCATCCAAGTTTTCACAGTGCGCCCATTTGAAAATAGACTCTCCGCAGACTCGGATGGTCGAAATCCTATCGTCGAAATCTGATCGCTAGAATCTGGATCGCTGAAAGCTATACGGCCGAAGCTGGTTTCAGATGGCTTTCGAGGTAGGCCGTCAGCGGTTGGCTCAGTTCAGCGCCGCAGCCAATCAACCCGGAAAGCAGGGGATCTTTCTGATTGCAACGCAGCGGGCCGTTTTCGAGCGTGCGCACAACTCCTCCGCCACTCAACACCAGGGCCGCACCGGCGGCGACATCCCATTCGTGCTTCGGGGTCAGGGTAAACGTGGCATCGGCGAGGCCGGCTGCCACCAGGGCCAATTTGTAAGCGACCGAGCCCATCGCCCGGACGTGGAGCGGACCGCCGTCAAATTGTTTCCACTCGCCGCGCTTCACCTCGCTGCGGCTCGCCAGCACCACCGCGCCCGCCAGCGTCGGGCGCCGGGTGGCATGCGCGGGCGCGCCGTTATAGAGCACGCCGCTGTTCACCGACCCCAGAAACGTCTCTTGGGTGGCCGGGTTATAGATTCCCCCGGCCACGGGGCTGCCGTTCTCAATGAAGCCAATGGAAACGCAGAACTCGGGCAGACCTTTTACAAACTCACGCGTGCCATCCAGAGGATCCACGATCCAAACCCGCTCTTTGTCGAGACGTGTGCGATCGTCGGCAGTTTCTTCCGAGAGCCAGCCCTCGCCATCCCGCAGCAGGTTCTGCCGCAGTACGGCATCAAGCGCTCGGTCGGCCTCAGTCACCGGATCGTGCCCGGCTTTATATTCGGCCTCAATTGCGCCCGGAGTAAAACGGCTGAATACCTCACGGGCAGCGTCCAACCCGGCCTGGATGCGCTGCAGAATGTCGGCGTAACGAGAAGAGGTCATCATGCGTTCCTGAATATGTTTCTCCTGAATCTGCATTGGCGAACTTTGTATCTTTAGGAATACCGCTCGCCTCGATCAAGCCCACAACATACGGGCTCCCGTCAGCAACAGCAAGGCGCACAGTATGCGGCGCAACCACAGCATGGGGACACGGGCGCTCAGGTGCGAACCGAGCAGTCCGCCGGGGATGGAACCAATCAGCAACGACATAACCAGGCCGGGATCCACGTTGCCTAGCCGGAAATGAAGCAGGCCAGTAACTCCCGTGAGCACGACGGCATGCACAATGTCGGTGCCCACGTTGACTTTGGGGGGAAAGCTGTAAAGCAGCAGAAGCAGCATCATGATGATGCTCCCCGAACCCACCGAAGTCATGCCCACTAGAAAACCCGCAACCACGCCGATCACCACCATGCCGGCAAAATTCTTCATGGTGGGAGCGCGATTCACCACGCGTTCTTCGATGCGTCTCTGGAACAGCAGCAGAGACGGAATCACGATCAGCAGGATGCCGACCGCCATCTTGATGAAGTCGTTGACCCCGTTGCCGTAGAGCGTGCGAATGTGAATCAGGACGGCCACTCCGGCCATCGATCCGGGAACGCTTCCCAGGGCCAGCGCAAGCACAACTTTGCGCCGGACTGTCCCCTTTTTCAAGTGCAGCAGTCCGGCCGGTATTTTGGTGAAGAAGTTGAACACGGCATCCGAGCCCACGGCGATGATGGCCGGAACTCCAAGACCGTAAATCAGCACCGGCAGCAGCAAAACTCCGCCACCGACGCCCGTCAGTCCAATCAGGACTCCGACCACAAAGCCCACCAGGATTTTGAGCCCGATTAGCGGCATGCTGAGAAATCTTCCTTCTAGGCCCCTGCCCCATTCACACCGATGAAACCCTCGCGCTCCAGGTGCAGAATGATTTCCTGTGCTGCTTCTTCCGGAGAGAGTTCACCGGTGTTAATCGTGACCTCGGCATCGGCCGGAGCCTCGTAAGGATCCGAAATGCCGGTGAATTCCTTCAGAATTCCTGCGCGAGCCTTGGCGTAGAGTCCCTTGCGGTCGCGCTGCTCGCACACTTCGACCGGAGTGGCTACATGCACCAGGATGAATCCGCCGTAAGGCTCGATCATCTGCCGCACGTGCTTGCGCGTGGCGTCGTAAGGAGCGATGGGTGCGCAGATCGCGATGCCGCCGTTCTTGGTGATTTCCGAGGCCACGTAGCCGATGCGGCGAATATTGATGTCGCGATGTTCTTTGGAGAATCCCAACTCCGACGAAAGATGTTTGCGGACCAGGTCGCCATCGAGAATGGTGACCGGCCGTCCCCCGACCTCCAAGAATTTCGTGAGTAGAACGTTCGCGATGGTTGACTTTCCCGAGCCCGAAAGTCCGGTGAAGAAAATCGTGACGCCCTGCTTCGCTCGCGGCGGAAAGCTGCGTCGCAGTTCCTTCACGACCTCTGGATAGGTAAACCAGCCAGGGATCTCGCGGCCTTCGTTCAATCGTTCGCGAAGTTCCGTACCTGAGATGTTCAGGACCTTCTCGCCGGGCTGGACTTCGTTGTCCGGCACGTATTTGTCCTGAGCCTCCAGGTAGACCATCATATTGAAGTTCACCATCGTGACACCGATGTCGGCTTCGTTCTTCTTGAATAACTCCTGCGCCTCATAGGGGCCATAGAACGGCTTGCCGTCGGTGTCTTTGCCGGGACCGGCGTGGTCGCGGCCCACGATGAAGTGGGTGCAGCCATGATTCTTGCGGATGAGCGCATGCCAGATAGCTTCACGAGGCCCGCCCATGCGCATGGCCAGCGGCAACAGAGCCAGCTTCACGCTTCCCTGTGGAAACTTTGAAAGCAGCAGTTGGTAACAGCGCACGCGGGTGAAGTAATCCACGTCGCCGGGTTTGGTCATGCCCACGCTGGGATTGATCAGCAAATTGGCTTCGACTTGCCGGGCAGCGCGGAAAGTGAGTTCGACGTGGGCGCGGTGCATGGGATTGCGAGTCTGGAACGCGACCGCGCGGCGCCATCCCAGGCGCGCGAACTCGGCGCGCAACTCAGCCGGCGTCAGGCGCAGGTTGCGGAAGTCATAATGCGAGGGTTGTTGCAAGCCTTCCACGCGTCCGCCCAGGTACCACGGATTCGCTTGGTGCATGGCGTAATTCGCGCCGGGATGCGCTTTGCTGGTGCTGTTGAAAACCGCTTTGGCTTCGGCCGCGCGGTCCGGCTGCCAGACTTCTTCCACGTTCAACACGGCCAGCATCACACCTTCAGGATCGCGCAGCGCTATTTTGCTGCTGCCGGGCGTGAGCTTCTTGGCGAATTCTTCCGTCACGTCGAGCGTGATGGGCATGGGCCACAAAACGCCGCTGGCCAGGCGCATGTTGTGGCAAACGCCCTCGTAATCGGCGCGCGTCATGAAACCGCGCAGCGGCGAGAAGCCTCCACTCATCAGCAATTCGAGATCACAAAGCTGGCGGGCGCTCAGGTCCCACGATGGCCACTCTTTCGAGTGCACTTTGAGTTCTGCAGCTCGTTCCGGTTGAACACTCAGCTCCGCAAGTTCTCCACCGTGCGGCGGAATCAGATGGCCCGTGGAAACAGTCAAGCTTTTAACCTCCTGAAATGAATGTCTTCTGAGTCTACTGCCTTTGTCGCCATTGCCTGGGTTCTATATATGACACGGCAGGCTTCTACGATTCAACAATGCAGGAAATCAAGTTCGGGGGGTAGTCTTTCGCTGAAACGACCGATTCCGAGCTTACCATTTTCGTCTGAGGATCTCCAAGTCTGCCGGGGGCAGCGTGCCCCCACCAAGCACCTGCAATCCAGGGTCCGGATCGGCTGCCGGTGGTAGCTGTAATGATATCAAAATAAACGACTTACTTTGACATTTTCAGCCCCTCCCTGAGCTTTCAGTCGCAGCGATGAAAAACTTTGCGGCGAAATGCGCTTCCGAATCACTCTTTTGCGGCCTGATCTCGGTATGTCGCTCCACCCCAAAGGTTTGTGACAGAAAGTTTGTGACGGAAGAGGAGAGATGCACGCGCCTCCTTTGTCACGGCAGGAGTCGTTCGATGGTGGGGAACGTGCAATGTACTCCCTCGAGTTCCCGGAGTAGTCAGGCAGACCGTGTAATTTGTTCAGCGGCCACCGGTTACGAGCGGGAATTTTAACCTAGGGTGTTTACCCTAGACGAGACCAATTGCGCAGGCCTCGGCGGGATGAAAGCCAGCGTGATAACCCTTTTTGAGATCGTGCCAGGTTGGCCAAATCACTCACCCGGGTACGTGGCGCCGTCGCAGTTTCCAACCCAGCTCCCCAGCAAGGCTTTTCATGAGATTTGTGCGATTTTGCTGGCTTTTTGTCGAATAAGACCGGTCTGCGAACCAGGATTTCAGGGCTATGGCACGACTCCGCACGGCTTGACTCGCCAGCCAAGTGGTCTACGGCGGGTGCCTGTGGAAATGAATGTTCTGATGTCACAGCCAAAATTGTCTCAAAGTGGCAAGGTGGATGCTATGAGTTCTGGAAAATCATGATCCGGAAGAGTTCGCCCGGGTTTTGGGCGGAAAAACATCATCGGGGGTAGAGATGAAGCCACAGTCTGTTCGGTTGGGCCCGCGCGAACAGCAAATCGTCGAGTTGCTCCTGCAGGGCTGCGACAACGCCGAAATTGCGAACCAGCTCAAAATGGCTCGCAGAACCGTAAAAGCTCACTTTAACCGGTTGTTCCTGCGTTTTGGCATCACGGATGGCATAAAGCGAGTAAAACTCGCGACACTCTTATACCGGAGGCAATCATGTCTACAGTTGAGCGCTATGGAAACCGTATCCCCAGTGAACGGGAGCATCAGGTCATCCAGCTTGTTGCCCAAGGCCTGAAAAATCGTGAAGTGGCGCATGCCATCGGCACGACGGAACATGTAGTAAAAAACTATCTGCGTGTGATCTACGACAAGCTCGGGCTGTGGAATCGCGTGGAACTCGCTCTGTGGTACGAGTCGCGCCGCACCGGGCCCACCCCCTCCAGTCAATATAACTAGTTTCGACCTCTTGGCACTTCCCAGGGTGGCGTTTTTGCTGCCGGCGGTTTGGTGTTTTCAAAGAAGGGGTCAGGGACTGGGGCCGCAAAAGCGCGCCCGTTCTGATAAGTTTCCACTTGCCAGGATTCCACTGATCATCCCTGGCCCCAGGGCCCACTACCGGCAACCCATGTTGGGAAGGTCGCGGATGCGCGCCCCGGCGCCAGGAGTTCTTTTGCGCGCCGCGGCATCCAGCAGCAGGCGGGCCTGGTCGCAATTCTGGGGCACACCGTCGCCGGTCACATAGAGGTCGGACAGCAGCAGAGCCGCGACCGCGTTCTGCCTGGCCACGGACTTCCACAGCCACTGCGCCGCCTGGCTGCTGTCGCGCGCTTTGCCCTGCGTGCCGCTGAGATAGCTTTCGGCTATTGCCAGTTCTTCCGCTCCGGAGCCAACATGATCGGCGTGCGGGTTCAGCTTTCCCTCGCCATTCACGGGTGTCAGGGCTTTCTCCGGGGAAGCGGGATCGGCGGAGTTCCTGGCTCGAGCGGGATTTGTTCTCTGTTCCACTTTGGCCGCGGGCAATGCAGTGGGCGCGGCCGCTGACGCGCGATCTGCGCCAGTCTGTGCGGCGTTTTCCGATTTTGCCGCCGGCTCCGGCAGCGATCGGTTCGTGTCCTCTGCGGATGCCGTAGTGGCGGCCTGTGGAGCGGCATGAGTGCGCAACCATGCCGTAGTTTCTCGCGCCCCGACATAGAACAGGGTTACCCCAAGAATCGCCAGAGCGACCGCCGTCAGTTTGCGAGAGCGGCGATTACGCCCACTCTTCTGGTCCAGAAAAAGTGTAGGAAGTTCTTCGCCAACCGCTTGTTCGTTGCGGTCCCAACCAAGAGTATCGCGGAGGATTGGGACCACCGGGGCTGGCTGCGGATCGGGTTTCATCCCTCCGAAGGTTTCTTCGCCGATGCGTTCAGGTTCTGGCGTGAGCAACGGAACCCCGCAAGTTCCGCAGAATTTTTGTTCCGCCAGCGCCACGTGTCCGCAGGCGCCGCACTGGATGAATTCTTCCGGTAGGGGCGTAGCTGGCAGGAATGTTGCCGAGGGTGTGCCGGATTCTTCGGCAGGGTGGCTTGTCTCGCTTGAGCCGGATGTGGTGTCTGCAGCGGGTTCACTCATGGGCGATTCGCGTTCGAGTTCGCGCAGCAACGCCTGCACCGCCTGCTCCCGTTTTTCGGGCGGGCTGGTGAAGTAGACCTCAGCCCAGCGGCCCATATTCCGGCCCAGGACGGGGTTTACTAGAGGATTGAGTTCCGGCGACGGCAGCGTCTTAGGAGGGTCCTGATGGTCGTCTGGACTGGACACGTTCAGCTTCTCCGGGGGCGGGCTGACTGCAACTACGATTGCACTCTGGGCTCGCCAAAGTTGTCAAACCCAGTGGTTCCGCAAAGGTTCTCTCAGTACCAAATCATTGGCAAGCTTTGCGATAGGCGGGTTCGAACTGGCCGAGTTGCGCATCCTGCTGGGTGGTGTACTTGCCCTGGGGAGTCTTGCCGTAAAGGTCCGCTCCCGGGCAATAGTAAAGAGCCGAGTGCAAATCGACCCAGACCTGCGTGTCGGGATTTCCCTTATCTTCCGGTGGGTCAGGCGCTTCTGCCAAGCCGACACTGATCAGGAATTTATCGAACGTGGAAAGATCGGCGTCGGCAGCGGGGCGGCGATGGCTTGTCTTGGCCGCGGCCGAGCGGTTGCCTCCAAACGAATGCTCCGATGCGATGCTCCAACGCACCACGCCCGCCACGAGCACGACCGCCACTGCGAGATAAACGTCGCCGCGGCGCGCATTCCAGAAGCGCACGAATGAGTTCTGGTTTCTGCCGGCCGCGAGCCGTTCGAAAGCTTCCTTTGCCTTGGCTGCGGAACTCCAGGCAAGGGGATAGGCGCCGGCGAAAGCCGTGGTAGGGGCCGCGCCTGTGGCAGCTTCTTCCGCATCCGCTTCGTCGACGTATTCCTGTTTTTCGTTTGCTTCTGCTCCCACTTCTGCCGCGCCTGCATGCAGATTCGCTTCCCAATCTTGTGCGCTCGCATGCGGCCTGAGTAATTCCTGCTCGATCGGTGCGTGTGCGGTTCTGGACCGTTGTGTCGACGAAATTTCGACTGGCGCGCTTTCCATCACCGACTCTTCGGGAGCGGTGCCAAGCGCAGTAGCAAATTTCTTTGCCGCGGACGAGATCTCGATGGCCTCTTTTCTTAGCTGCTCCTCGGATTCTTCTCGAAGGGCGGGCTTCCGCGCCGGGTCTGGCTTGTGCAGTTCGGGCTCGGCTTCTGCGAAAGGGTCGGTCAATTCCGATAAGACTGCCTCCCAGGGCTGTATTTCCGCCGGGAAGGGGGGGTGGTTTTTCGGCTCCGTTTGCCGACCGCCGGGGTGCGCCGCGCCGTTGGCGGAACCATTGGCCAGGCCAGGCACAGCGCTCGGCTTGAGGGCTTGCTGCTTTTGCCACAGGGCCGCCAGCTTGCTTTGCATGGTGGGAGGCTGATATTCGCTGGTGCGCGGCGAACCGCATTTTCCGCAGAACATTTCTTCGCCCACCAGTTCGTGCCCACACCGGCGGCAGAGAAAAGCGGGAGCGTTTTCTTTGCGGGGAATCGATGCCGCGGGAACATCGGGAAGCGAAGCCCTGGCGACGGAAACCGCCGGAATCGGCGACCCAGCCGCCGCCTTAGACGACCCAGCCGCAGCGGTCTTGGTCTCTGCCGGCGCCGGAGGGGCATTTTTGGCGACCGACCCCGCCGCCACCGCACTCTGCATCAGCGCCGCCAGATTGGGCCGCAGTTTTTCGAGAGCATCGAGCATGGTGGCGCGCTCGGCGGCCAGTGATTTCCGCGACGAGACGCCGGCGTCGCGGGCCAGTGCTTCGGTGATCAGCCCGGCCATCAATTGGCAGCTGTGCACATCCTGCTCGGTAAAGGTATTGGGGCTGGCAAAATAAAGTTCGAGGGCGCCGGCGATTCCGCTGTCGCGATAGATAGGCACGGCGATCAGCGAGCCGATCCCACGCCGGCGGCACTCTTCGGCGTCAAGAAGGAAATCGGAGTTCACATCGGCGCAGCGCATAGCTTCGCCGGCGCGCAGGCAGTTGAAGGAGAGAGCTTTCTCCACCGCCACTTCGCTGCCGCGCGCCAGGGTGAGCCGACCGCTCACGGCGCGATATTGCAAGATTTTCCCGGCAGGCTTGCTTTCGAGAATTCCGATGGCGGAACCGCTGGCCCTGGTGATTTCAGCGGCGTGCTGCGCCACCAGCGCCATGGCGCTTGCCAGTTCGAGACCGCGAGCCAGAATCTGTTGCTGGGTTTCGACGATCCGCGCCAGGGTAAGAGTGTAGGCATCTTGCGGAGCGGGCGCGGCGCCTGGAGTCTTAGGGGAAACGACAGATTCAGAGACCGGAGCGGAGGTCTTTGTATGAGAGGTTTTGCTTGAGGAAAATTTCGCGTCAGGATTTTCTTTCGCGGAGATCCCTGCCTCGGAGATTGGCCCTGCGGAGATAGGCGCGGCAGGCAGTGGTTTCTGTTCTTTGGATTCGGTCCTCGATTCGGCCTCCGATTCGGCCTCCGATTTCGTCTTCAGCGCAGGTTTCTTCTGCAGTTCGGCGGTGTTCTCCTGGATCACAAAGGCGGCTTCCAGCAGCTTGCCGAGCGCCCGCTCGTCGAAGACAGGTTTTTTTGGGTCGGACACGGTTCCCTTTGCTATGGCCCAGCACGGTCCGAGGCGCCGAACAGAAAGCGACCAGACTCGAGAATAAGGCTATTTTAATGCAACTTCCATGCCAAATTCTTGTAAGAGCAAGTGGGTGGACGGACCCATCGCCCTGCTCCGACCGAGGTCGCTGCTGGCGCGCGTGTGTACGGACGGCCCAACAATGTCCAATTTTTCAAGATCTTGCAGGTATCGCGCGTTGCCGGCGAGACAGCACGAACGACGACGGCCCGGGGCATGCACGCAGCCTGAGCCGGGGATGACTATGGTAATCCGCAAGAAAATGCATACTGGGGTGGGAGTGAACGTTTTCAGTGGCATTCACGGAACTAACAACCGGGGGTCGGGTTTACCTTCGTGACTGAATGATTTGAAAGACGCCAAGGAATCATCGCAATGAATCATATTAAGCTCTCGTCCAAATCTCAGAGATCTTGCTCGGCGGCGACACTGGCTGCCGGATTGCGGTCGCTGGCGTTGGTGATCATATTGCAGAATATGGGATTAGCTGTCGACGCCGGCCAGCCTGATCCGGCCCCATGCCATGTGCGAGTGGCTGCCAACGAGGTGCTGGTTTCCGCTGCGGACTGGTATGAGGTAGCTCATCATGTCCTGCCGGCCGGAGTGGTTGAGAACCCAGACCAATGGCCTTACTTTGCCTGGAGCGATACCCCGTTGGGGGTAGTTCGCGCCCGCGACGGAGACGGTTATCTTTTTTTTGGCAGCGATGGCGGCGACCATCCCTTTGACGGAAGTTTGACGCAACGGGCCGGTTCCATCACCGTCACGCGCGGGACCTTGGATCATCCGTTGGGCCAACCGGCGGGAGATCCTAACCCGCCGCCCACCGAATTCCTGTTGCCTACGAGCCACAATTTGCCGCGCACCATGGACTACGTCGGCGGCGGGCCCGTCTATCGCGTGCCGGACGGAGAACTGGGAGCGGGAAACCTGCTGATCGTTTATCACACGGAACGAAATGCCAATCCGTTCTGGTCGTGGCTGGGTCTGGCGAAGTCGACGGATGAGGGCGCTACCTGGCAAGACCTGGGATTCATCCTCAGCGCCCCTCGGCCTTATGATTCCAATGGCGCATTCGATATTGGAGACGGGAACCTAACGGTCGCTACCGACCCAACCACATCGCAAAAGTATTTTTATCTCTTTTTTCCTCAACATTGCTGGATCAACAGCACCACTACCTGTAACGATTTCACGTTTTTATCCGTGGCCAGAGCGCGCTATGAAGAGCTGCTCACCACGGCGTCCAACTCCAGGACGGCAACGGGATTATTCCACAAGTATTATGAGGGGCTGTGGGAACAGCCGGGCATGTTAGGCCAGGCCAGCGATGTGTTTCCGGCCGTGACCGGTGAGACCGACGGAGATCCCCAGGTGGTATGGAGCGCGTATCGAAATCGCTTCATTGCGATTATGGATAACAGCTCGAATATTGCCTACGGCGAATCCGTCGACGGAATTTCTTGGCCGGCGATGCAGGTGCTGCTCGGAAAGAATCCTGAGACTCCCGTGCTTGCTTACGCCAACGCAGTCGGCTTAGGGGACGATCCGGGAACCCTCAGCCACACTTTCTACAGCTTCTACACCGAGTGGCCCAAAGGCGTTTCGTGGCAGCCGGCCACCATCAACCGGCTCACCATCACGACGGCGGCGACGGTGAAGAGCATCGTTCCTTCGTCGACGGCAGCTGGCGGAGCGGCTTTCACGCTGACGGTAAACGGCGACCACTTTGTGACCGCCTCCACTGTGATGTGGAATGGTTCAGCGCGCGCCACCACCTATGCCAGCTCGACCCAACTCACGGCGCAGATCTTATCCTCGGATATCGCCGCCGCGGGTGAGCCGCGGGTGGAAGTGTCGAACCCGGCTCCGTGCGGCGGGGAGTCAAACGCCCAGCCGTTCAGCATTGAGCCATCTTCCGGGTTGACGCTTCGATAAGCCCAGTCGCAGATCAGTCGACGTTGCCGGACTCACCGCCCAGGTAGAAATGCACGGCCGGGGTGATGATCAGCGAGAGCACCATGGAGATCAGAACCCCTCCGATCACCGCGATGGCCAGCGGCTGCAGCATCTGTGACCCCGCGCCCAGCGCAAAGGCCAGGGGCAACATTCCGGCAACCGTAGCCAGCGCCGTCATCACGATGGGCCGCAGGCGGCGGCGCGCAGCCTGCAGCATGGCGTTTTCCGCGTTGATGCCGAGGGCCCGCATTTTCTGGTCCGCATCCAGTAGCAGAATGCCGTTCTTGGCCACGATCCCGATCACCATGATCATGCCCATGAACGACGAAATATTAAACGTAGTCCGCGTGACCAGCAGCGCGATGAAAACGCCGGAGGTGGAAAGCAGAGCCGACGAAAGAATCGCCACCGGCGCGGCAAAGGTCCCGAACTCGAACAGCAACACGACGAACAGAAGAAGCACGGCCAGAATCAGCACGATCACCAGATCGTGGAAAGACCGCCGCTGCTCCTGGTAAGTACCGCCGTATTCCACGCGAATGGCCGCAGGCAAGTGCAGCCCGGCAACGGTTTTCTGCACGTCGGCCATGCCGCTGCCCAGGCTTCTGCCCTCGAAGCGGGCGGTCACGGCCACGTCGCGCTGCAGATTTTCCCGGAGGATTTCGGTCTGCCCCGGATTCTCGACCACCGTGGCCAGAGCCCCGAGCGTGGCCGTATGTCCGGTGCTGCTGACCAGCAGAGTGTCGCGCATGGCCGCGAGAGACGCGCGGTTGGCTGCGGGAAACCGCACGCGCAGCGTGTAGGCGCGATCGTTGGCCACCACGGGCGTGGGCGCGGGCTCGCCCTCGAGAATCGCGGACGCATCCAGCGCGACCTCTTCCGCCGTGAAACCGGCGCGCGCGGCGACGCTCGGATCCACCTGAAACGTGACCGCGGGCCCGCTGATGGTGTTGTCGATGCCGTTGAGCACGTCCACGACGCCATCGATTTTCTGAATGGCATCCGCCACTTTGGGAGCCCATTCCTCCAGGACCGTCGGATCCGGCGAGAAAAGTTTGATCTGCACCGGTTCCGGCGCCGATGTTAAATCGCCGATCATGTCCTGCAGCGTCTGAACGAACTCGACATCCAGCGCCGGCTCCTGCTGCTTAATTTTGGACCGGACCTCCGCCATGATTTCTTCGACGTCGCGGTCCCGCTTGTCTTTCAGCTTCACCGAAATGTCGCCGGTGTTGGCCTCAGTGACGGCGGCCAGGCCCAGTTGCAAGCCGGTGCGTCGGGAAGTGCCCTCCACTTCCGGGGTCGCGCGCAAAATCTCTTCCAGGTGGCTCACGACGCGGTTTGTTTCCGCCAACGAACTGCCCGCCGGCATGATGTAATCGATGATGAAGCCGCCTTCGTCCATCTCCGGCAGCAGGTCGGAGCCGGAAAAGCTGTAGCACACGTAGGCGAGGGCAATCAGAGCCAGACTGAAAAGTGTCAGCGCCCGCGGCCGTTCCAAAGCCCGCCGCAGCCAGCGCTCGTGAAAATTGACCACGCTCAGGAAGAAGCCGTTGAGATGCGCTTCTTCCGCGGCTAACAGCTTGCGGGCGTCGTCATTCGCGATCGTCGTGGTGGCGGATTCTGGCGACGAGTTTATCGGCGGAGAAGATTCCGCGTCGTCATTTTCATGCCCCTCTTTCTCGTGTCTTCTCTTGATGAAATACTGGCTCAGGTTCGGAGTCCAGGTGAGCGCCAGGGCGAGCGAAGTCAGCAATGAGACCGTCATGGTGACGGCCAAGGCGCGGAAGAAGACTCCAGTGACGCCCGTGATCACGATCAGCGGAACGAAAACCACCACCGGCGTAATGGTCGAGCCAATCAGCGGAATGGTTATTTCGCGCAACGCGCTTTCAATGGCCTGCAGCCGCGTCTGCCCGGCATCGCGATGCAGCACGATGTTTTCCACCACCACAATGGCATCGTCGATCACCAATCCCACCGCGGCCGCAAGCCCGCCCAGGGTCATCAGATTGAAGGTTTGTCCCATCAGCTTCAAGGCAATGAACGTCACCATAACCGTGACCGGAATCACCAGGCCCGCTACCAGCGACGTTCCCCAATCCCGCAGAAACACGACCAGGATGATCGACGCCAGGATGAGCCCCAGAAGAATGGCGTCGCGCACGCTCTTGATCGATTCATTCACGATGATCGACTGATCGTAAAAGGGAAGAATCTCCACCCCCGGCGGCAAGGTCTTGCGGATGCTTTCGATCTCGTTGTGAACTTCCTGCGCCACTTCCACGGTGTTGCCATCGGGCTGGCGATTGATGTTGAGCAGCACCGCGGGCTTGCCGTTTGCGGTCACGACGGTGTAGACCGGCTTCACGCCGGGCGCAACCGTCGCGACATCCCCAATGCGCACGGGAATGCCCGCGGGCGTGTTCTTGACCACCGCGTTCGCGATCTGTTCCGGATTGCGCACCTGCCCGTTCACCAATCCAAGAAACAGCTGGTGATTCTGCTCCAGCAACCCGGGGGAATCGATCAGGTTGGTGCGGCGGATTGCATCCAGAATGTCAGACACGGTGACGTTCGCGGCCAGCAGCTTGGAAGGATCGGGCGTGATGTGAAATTCCGGTTCCTGGCCGCCCTGAATCACCACGGTAGAAACGCCATCCAGCCGGTTCAGCCGCGGCTTCATCTCGTAAGTCGCCATTTCCCAAAGTCGGGTCATGGGCACAGAGTCGGAGGTGAGGCTGTAGCCGATGACGGGGAAGGCGGCAAATGTCAGCCGGTGCGCTTCAATCTTCGCGCTGGAAGGAAGCTCCGGCTGCACTCGTGAAATCGCAGCGTTCACGTATTGCAGCGTCTGGAACATGTCGACGTCCCAGCGAAAGTAAAGATCCACTTCGGCGGATCCGCGGCTGGTGATAGAGCGCACCGTGAGCAGTCCGGGCACGCTGTTGACCGCCTCTTCGATCGGGCGGGTCACAGTGACCATCATCTGGTCGATCGGCATCACGCCGTTATCGACCGCGATCAGCACGCGGGGGAAATCCGTGGATGGGAAAACCGAGACCGGGATGGTGAAGGCGAGGTAGGCGCCCAGCAGCGCCAAAGTGAGAATCAGGAAGATGACTGGCCTGGAATGCCGCGCAATCCAGTGGTCCGTGTTGGGCGAGTTCACGCGAGCGCTCCGCAGCGGTTATTTTTCACTCGTGCCTTCGCTTGGAGCCTTGGCCCCTTCGGCAGGCGCCTCGGAAGCGCCCTCAGCCCCGGCTTCGATCTTGATCTTGGTCTTATCGGGCAAGCCGAACGCGCGATCAGCGATGATTTTATCGTGGGCCGTGAGCCCTTCGAGAATCTGCACATCGTCTCCCTGGCGGATGCCCACTTTCACCGCGGTCTGGTGAGCGCGGCCATCGGCCCCCGCCACCATCACCGCCGGGCTTCCATCCTGCGCCGGAATCACCGCACTCGCCGGAACCACCAGCGCATCTTTCACGATCTTCGCTTCGAAAGAAACCTTCACGCTGGTTCCCGGCTTCAAGGCATCCTTGAGATTTTTTGCTTCGAGCCAGACTTCCACCGTGGTGCTGTTGGGGTCGAGTGCCGGGCTCACGACCGTGACCTTGCCCGCGATCGGTTCGTCGAAGCCGGGCACAGTGATGCTTCCTTTGTCGCCTACGCGGAGTTGGGAGGCGTCGGCCTGGGGCATATGCGCCTTGGCGATGACCGCGGAAACGTCCATCACCGTGAGCAGCGGCGTGCCGGCCGTCGCCATTTCTCCGGGATACAGCGGACGGTCGGTCACCACGCCATCGATGGGACTGCGAATTTCCGAATAGCTCAGTTGCGCTTCTGCGCCCAAATACTTGCCCTTAGCCGATTCCAGTTGTCCAGTGGCCGCCTTCAAGGCCTGTTCCTTACCCATCGCCTGCAGCGTGTCGAGATGCTTTTTCGCCAGGTTGAATTGATTGCGAGCCTGGGTCAATTCGAGAGCCGACAGATCGAGCTCCTTGCGCGGCAGCGCGCCTTGCTCGAACAACTGCTGGCGGCTCTGATACACCTTTTCCTGCGCTCCCAGGGCCTGCTTGGCCTGTTGCGCATCCCCTTCCGCTTTTTGGATTTCTTCCGGCAGGCTGGCGCCGGTGGTGGTCTCGTAAGTGGCCTGGGCCGAATCGTAAGCGCCTTTGCTGTCCTGTGCGGCGGCCGCCAGGTCGCGATTCTCCAGCACCGCAAGCAGTTCGCCCTGGTGCACGCGGCTGCCCCGCCTCACCAGGAATTTCGCCACCGGAGCGCTGATCTTGGGCACGATCGCCGCCTGCTGCCGGGGAAACAGAATCGCCTCCGTATTGATGATGTGCTGGATGGTAGTTTTTTCAACGGCTGCCACATGCACGCTGACGGTTGGTTCTTTGTCCGCTTTATCTCCCGAACAGGCCGCGGTAAAAAGCAGAGCGGAGGCGCCGAGGCTGGCGGCCAGCCTGGTGGCCAGCCGCCCGCGCCGCAAAACGCATCGCCAAAGCCACGGCGATCGCGGGCTCTCGAACATCGGGCTCTCGGACATCGGGCTCTCGGACATCGGGCTCTCTAACATGGCGATGGTTTCGATGCGCTTCATCCGGCTAGAACGTCCCTGTCAAAGTTTGCAAGTTGGCCAGCGCTACGCGGTAGCGGGCTTGTCCGTCATCATAAGCGTTACGCGCCTGGGTCAGCGTATTCTGTGCATCCACGACCTCGAGAACCGTCGATTCCCCAGCCTGGTAGCGCAAGGTGGTGAGCCGCATGCTCTCCGCGGCAATTTCCGCCGAGCGGTTCAACGATTCGAGTTCGGCGCGCGCGGTTTCCGCCTCGTTGAAAAACTGGCGGAGATGGCTGAGCAACTGGCGCTGGGCGAAGCTCAACTCCACGCGCGCCTGTTCGCGGCGCAATTCCGCCTGTTTCAGCTTGCTGCGGTCGGCGCCCCAGTTAAAGACCGGAATCTGCAGACTGGCAATCGTGGAGTAGCCGAGGTTGCGCACGCCGTCACTACGAATGGCGAAGTGGTTCGAGTCGATGCCGTAAAAATAATCGAGGTTGAGTGCAGGCAGCAATCCGCCCCAGGCCGCCGTGACTTGATGATTGGCCACGCCCAGCGCGGCGAGCGCCGAAGCCAGTTCGGGATTATTTTTCTTTCCAGCGGCTTCGATTTCGGCAAACGCGGGCAGCGGTTCCGGCGTCTGCAGGTCGTCCACTATGCTGAAATCCTGGTTGAAATCGGAAAACAACAGCACTGCCAGGTCCAGACGCGTGTGGTCCATGTCAAGCTGAGCTTCCTGCAGATCGCGTTGGCGCTGCTGCGACTGAATGCTGGCCTTGATCACGTCGGCATGGGCGACTTCGCCGCCGTTTTCGAGTTTCTGGCTGATGCCGAGGAATTGCTCCGCTTCTTTGGCGGCGCGCTGCGCCGTGGCATATTTGCGCTGCGCCACGACCAGTCCGTAATAGGCCTGGGTGACGGTCACCACCAGCCCGCGGGTGGCAATTTCCGCCTTGGCGCGGGATTGGGCCAACGCGGCCGACGACCGCCGATACTCGGCTAAGTTCGTAAGCGACAATGACAGGTGGGCGTCGGCCTGGCTGATGTACTCGTGCACGCCATTGTTGGCGATGTATTTGGACGGCGCCAAGGTGGGTGTTCCCGCCCCTTGGGTGTAGATGAAGGAGTTGTTGTAGCTCAGGCTGGGGAGCAGCCCGGCGCGCCCCTGCACCCGGTCCTGCCGGGCCAGGCCCAGGTCGGTTAGCGCGGCGCGATATTGCGGATCATTGCGGCGGGCTCGCTGCACTGCGTCCTGCAAGGTGAGGGTGAGGGGAGCAGCGGCGCCTTGAGTGCCGAGGGCCACTTGCGCCCCTGGTTCTGGCGGAGCCTGTGCAAAACCGGGTGATACGGAGAAAGCCAAGACCAAAATGAGCAGTAAAGCTGGCCACGGAGTACCAATTTGGGAGCACGCGACTTTTGCTAGTCGTGCAAGCACCAGCGATATCTTCACAAGCCACCTCGGATGAACAAAGTCTAAAATCCACATACCGCGAATCCAGATGACAGAAAAGGTACTTACAGGGTGTTTTGGGGCCAGCTTCAAGCCCGCTCAGCAACGCCCGCGCATCGCCACGTGGAAGCTCCGGGAGAATGCCCAGTTTCCAAGATCCAGCCCGTTTCTTCGCTCGAGCGGCTGGACCATTCTGAAACTTGGCTAGCCTACCATAGGCTCTCTGAAGCTCACCTGAAAACGCCGGTGATCGCCCCTAAGTGCTGATTGCTACGGGTCTTATCGGCCTTGCCCCAATCAGCCACGAAGAATTGGCGAAGATCGTGCTTCTGGGGAAGTGGCACCCAGTCGGACCTTGGAGGCAAAAAACGTGATCGATCTCGGCGAAGTGAAAGTGACTCCCCGTGACCAGCAGGTGCTGCTGCTGCTGGTGCAGGGCTGCAGCAACAAAGAGATCGCGGGCCAGTTGAACATCAGCCCGCGTACCGTGAAACAACACTTGCGCACGCTGTTCCTGCGTGCCGGAATCCGCGACGGCCGCAAACGCGTGAAGCTGGCCATCGCCATGTTCGCCAAGGAAGAGGCTCGCCTATGACCCCTCAAGAGCATCTCACCCCCCGGGAAATTCAAGTCGCAGTGCTGGTCTGGGAAGGCTTGACCAACCGCGAAATCGGCCGCATCATCGGCACCAGTGAGCAGGTGATCAAGAACCATCTGCGCAGCACTTTTGACAAGCTAGGCGTCTGGAGCCGCCTGGAGCTGGCCATGTATGTGGCCAGTCACGGGGGTAAGGAGTGGAGCGCAAGAACCAGCCTGGGTGCGGCGGGTTTTTCTTCCGCTGCCTCGGCCGGCTAAAAGGCGCACATTGGTTGCAGCGCCGCGTGCAAAGTGCTGCAAAAGCTTTCACGGAGGGTGGGCAGCGAATCGATTCTGAGGGCGCTAACCCTTTGCTGCGAAAAGGATTGCGGGAATTCGGCGGCGGTCTCAAAATTGCACGCGTGCACTTGACACTCGAGAGCGGGCTCGCAGTTTCGCAAGAGCCGGTCTCGCGTCCCACCGGCGAGGCAGGAATGAACTATCAGGAAACGTTTTGGATGGCTTGCGACTCCACTGAGCAGTTGCGGGCCGAGTATGGCCCGTTTCACACCCGCAGCGAAGCCGAGGTGGAGGCCCGCAGGCTCGGATTTGGATATTTGCTGCGCTATGAGCATCTTCTCGGCCAGAACGAGGAGATTCAGGAAGTGCGCTGCATTTTCATCGAGTTACCGGGAGCCCTGCCGGTTCCGGCGGAGCCCGTCCGTACCACGCTGCATACCCGCTGCGCCAGCTGCGGGGAGTCTGCCATTCACGAGAAGGGCTGGGAGGCGGAGGTTTGGGCGGACATCCACGAATTCGAGCATTCGCGGCATCGGGTGCGTCTGTTTAAACACGCCCGCGGCCGAGGGCTGCAGGAAGTCAGCGGCTGGCGGGGTTAGTTCTGCCGGCCGGATTCGGAGAGTTCACTGGCCGCGGCCACGTCCAGGAACCAGATAAGCTTGCCATCCGTTGGCCGGACCAGCTTCGCGGGATAGCGTTCGCCGGGCGCCGACCCATCTTCCAATACAGCGCGCAGCGCGGGAGCTTTATCGGTGCCGCTTACCAGGAAGAGCACGCTGCGTGCGGCGTTCAGCAGGGGCAGCGTAAAGGTGAGGCGGCTGGTCTTGAACTTTTCCACCCAATTGGCAATCACCAGGCGAGATTTCTCCCGCAGCCCAGCGCTCTCCGGGAATAGCGAGGCGGTGTGTCCATCGGGGCCCAGTCCCAACAGAATGAGATCGAATCGCGGGAACTCTCCGGCTTTCAGCTGAAAGAACTTCCGCAGGGTCTGGTCGTAGGCCTGGGCGGCGGCAGCCGCGTCGGGGTTCTCGGCTGGAACGCGGAAAACATTGCTGGCGGCCACTGGAATCTTCGACAGCATGGCCTCGTCCGCCATGCGGTAGTTGCTTTCAGAGTCGGTGGGAGGCACGTGGCGTTCATCCCCGAAGAAAAAGAACGTGCGCTCCCAGGGAAACGTGGTGCGAGCGTTGGTGGCGAGCAAATTGTAGAGGCCTTTGGGAGTGGACCCTCCCGAGAGGGCGAGAGTAAAGCGGCCGCGCTGTTTCACGGCGGCGTTGGCAGCGTGCACAACTTCCTCGGCTGCAGCGGCGAACAACTCCTGCGGGGTGGTCAGCTTGCGGATTTCGACCGAAGAAGTCACGTGACTTTTTTGAAAAACTCGTAATACTCAACCGCAGGTTTATTGTTTACCGCGGGCGGCGGCGCAACGGGCCGCTCCAAGCAACCCGGCTTTGTCGTTAGTAATGACTTGCACCGGAATGGCCTCCACCAGCGAGCGCAAGCGGCCTTTATCGAGGAAGGCGTTCATAAAAAGGGGCCCCGTCAGCTTGGCCAGGACTTTCGGAGAAATTCCGCCGGCCAGAAACAGGCCGCCCGTGGCCATGGCTTTGAGCGCCAGATTCCCGGCTTCGGCCCCGTAGACTGAAATCCAAATATCCAACGCTTTTTCCGCCAGAACATTCTTGCCGAACAGCGCAGCGCGGGAAATTGCAGCGGCAGCTTCGCCGCGGTTCATCTCGGCGGCAAAAGCGGGATCCTCGGATGCGCACCCGCTTTCGCGGAGGAATTCGTAGACGTTCACCAGGCCGGGACCGGAAAGAATGCGTTCGTAGCTCACGTGGCCGAAACGTTTGTGCAGAAAACGAAGCAGCTCGATCTGCAACTCGCTTTGCGGGGCAAAGTCGGTGTGCCCGCCTTCGCAGGCGAAGACGTGGTGGCGGGTGCCGTCCCAGAACAAACCGGCTTCACCCAGTCCGGTGCCGGGCGCGATGACCGCCTGATTGCCCACGGCGCGTGTGCTGACGCGGTTCAGGGCGACGAGGTCGGTATCGGCCAGGCCGCCCACTCCCCAGGCGCTGGCTTCGAGATCGTTAATCAGCAAGGTGGCGGGCGTGTGAATCTGTTTCGCTAAGCGCGATTGCTCGATAATCCACGGCAGGTTGGAAGTCTCGACGCGTCCGTTGCGCACCGGACCGGCGATACCGAAGCACGCCACTTCCGGGCGTTCGCCGGAATCCGACAGAAATTTTTCTACAATTTCGCCGAGTTCGTGATGCTCGCGGCTGGGAAACACGCGCTCGGAAACCAGGCGCAGGTGCCCGTTTTGCGGTTGAAAATAGGCCAGCCTAGCGTTTGTCCCACCGATGTCGCCGGCCAGGATCATTTGTCGAAATTCCTCCAGCGGCGGCCGTCGCGCTCGAGTAACTCGTCGGCGTCTTTCGGTCCCCAGGTTCCGGAAGCGTAGTTGGGAAAATTACGCGGCGGGAGCGCTTTCCACAGATCGAGCACCGGGCTCACCACCGACCAGCCGGCCTCGACCATATCGGCGCGCTGAAACAGGGTTTGATCGCCGATCATGCAATCATGCAGCAGGCGCTCATATCCGGTGCTGGGCTGCTTACCGAAATATTCCTGATATTCGAAGTTCATATCCACGGTGCCCAGGCGCATGACGGGTCCGGGAACTTTCGCGGCGAACTGCAGCGAGATTCCTTCCTCGGGTTGAATGTGCAGCACGAGCTGGTTGGGCATCAGGTGGTCGACCGGGGTGTCGCGAAACAGCACGAACGGCGCCCGTCGGAACTGTATCACGATATTAGTATTGCGGGCGGCCATGTGCTTTCCGGTGCGCAGGTAGAACGGAACATCGGCCCAGCGCCAGTTGTCGATCAGCAGCTTCATAGCCACGAAAGTTTCGGTGCGGGAGTCGGGAGGAACGTCAGGTTCGGAGCGATACGCTGTAACTCGCTTGCCATCTTCGGTTCCTTCGCCGTATTGGCCGCGCACGGTGCGGGTGAGAACTTCTTCGTCGGTGATGGGCTGGATGGCGTGCAGAATCTTGGCCTGCTCATCGCGCACGGCATTGGCGTCGAACGAAATAGGCGGCTCCATCGCGGTCAGGCTGATGAGCTGCATGATGTGGTTTGGCACCATATCGCGCAGGGAACCGGCGTGATCGAAATAACTGCCGCGGCCTTCTACGCCGACGGTTTCGGCCACGGAAATCTGTACGTGGTCGATGTAGCGACGGTTCCAGACGGGCTCGAAGATCCCATTGGCAAAACGGAAGGCCATGATGTTCTGGACCGTCTCTTTGCCCAGGTAGTGGTCGATGCGATAGATCTGTTTTTCGTCGGCGACTTTGAGCAGTTGCTGGTTGAGGGTTTTGGCCGACTCCAGATCGTGACCGAAGGGCTTTTCGATGATCACTCGCCGCCAGTAGTCGTTATTTTGTGCCATCAACCCGGCAGCGGCGAGCTTTTCAACGATCGGCCCAAAAAAACGGGGAGCGGTCGCCAGGTAGTAGAAAAAATTCTGATGGGTCGAGTGATCACGGTCGATCTGCGCGAGGCGATCTTTGATCTGGGGGAAAAGCTTGTCGTCGGTGAAATCGCCGGCAAAGTAATAGAAACGGCGCGAAAAAGTTTCCCAAAGGGCGGGTTCGATGCAGTCGCCGCAGTATTCTTTAACGTCGTCAAAGATTCTCTTCCGGAAATCCTCGTTCGTCATCTGCGTGCGGGCCACGCCCAGCACTGCGAACTCCTTGGGAAGCAAATCCGCCCGGGCGAGATTATGCAGAGCGGGAATCAGCATGCGCGCGGTCAGGTCACCGGCGGCTCCGAAGATCACCATGACACAAGGATCACCTTGTTTGCCGACGCGCGACACGGTTGTTGTGGGCTGTTCCGCTAATTGAGCCATGAATCGAATCCTTTTAGAAAATCGTTAACCGCATTAACTGTGGTGCTATAGCTGCGAACTCTTTCTCCGTAGTTTCTGCGTTCTCCGCGCCGGCATCCTAACCTTCTTGGCCGGTGCCAGCGCACTCTTCTTCGTAGCGGGCGGTTTGGGCGAGCCTGCCTCCACGTGTCCGCCGAATTTCTGGCGCATGGCGGAAAGCATCTTCTCGGCGAAAGTGTGTTGCTGCCGCGAACGGAAGCGAACATACAACGCAGCCGTCAACACATCCGCGGGCACAGCTTCTTCCACCGCGGCTTGAATCGTCCAGCGGCCTTCGCCGGAATCGGCCACGTAGCCTTCATATTCGGAAAGCGTGGGGTTTTCGGTGAGCGCCATGGCCGTGAGGTCGAGCAGCCACGAACTGATTACGCTGCCCCGCCGCCAGACTTCGGCGATGTCGGGCAGGTTCAGGTTGAAGCGATGCTCTTCGGGCAATTCTTGGCTGGTGGCGTTTTTGAAAATGTCGAAGCCTTCGGCATAGGCCTGCATGATGCCGTATTCGATGCCGTTGTGCACCATCTTGACGAAGTGCCCGGAGCCGGAGGGGCCGCAATGGATGTAGCCGTCTTCAGCGGTGCCGTCGAGTTTTTCTCTTCCTGGAGTGCGCGGGATGTCGCCTTTGCCGGGCGCGAGAGTGTTGAAAATCGGATCGAGGCGCTGCACGGCTTCTTTGGGGCCGCCGATCATCATGCAGTAGCCGCGGTCGATGCCCCAGACCCCGCCGCTGGTGCCGACATCGACGTAGTGAATGCCTTTGTCTTTAAGTTGGGCGGCGCGGCGCACGTCGTCCTTGAAGTAGGAATTGCCGCCGTCGATGATCGCGTCTCCGGCCTGCATGTGCTGCGCCAGCTTTTGCACGGTTTGTTCCGTAGGACCGCCGGCGGGAACCATGACCCATGCGGCACGCGGCGGTTTCAACTTGCTGACGAAATCTTCAAGCGACGTAGAGCCGGCGGCGCCTTCTCCGGAGAGCTCTTTGACTGCGTCTGCGCTGAGATCGGAAACGACCAACTGATGCCCGCCCCGCATCAGGCGACGCGTCATGTTCGCGCCCATGCGGCCCAGACCTACCATTCCTAATTGCATGTTTCGCTCCTTGCAGCCTAAGGCTTAAGCCCCGTCTTAATTTGGCTCTGGGCGGAACGGCTTGAGCCGTGCCCTTCCCGCTTACAACCAGCTTCTATGCGATGGCCTGCTTGACCGCGGCTTGCAGCGTGGCCAGTCCCGCCTTCAGATCGCGCCCCAGGTGCGCGCGCAAGGCTCGTCTACCGCGATCAGCCAATACCTGGAAATCGCCGCGAGCTTGCGCGGCTTTCACTATCCCGAACGTGTATTTCTGCTCGGGAACCGGCAGCTCGACGGAATCGTCGCAGGTGATTTGCAGAAACACACCCGAATTCGGCCCGCCTTTGTAAGCCTGACCCGTGGAGTGCAGGAAGCGTGGGCCGAAGCCGAGGCAAGTGGCGACGTGTTTAGCGTCGCGCACGGCGAGGCGGATGGCCTGCAGACTCGCGTCATTTTCTGCATTCATCTGAACGTAGGCGAGAACCGCGAAATAATCGCCGGGCTTGATGCGACCGAGGTGAGCCTTCAGATAGCCGGCCAACGATTTGGCGCCGGCAGATTTCGCGAGGGCGGCGGCATTTTTTTCGTCAGTGAAGAGCTTGACGCCGGCGTCTTCGAGGATTGGCTGTTCTGCGGGCAAAGAACCGTTCTTTTCGTATTCGGAAGTCAGTTCACGCGTGGCAATTTTGCTGGCTTCGACATCGGGCTGGTTGAAAGCGTTGATGCCGATGATCGCGCCCGCGACGGCCGTGGCAATCTCCCAGCGAAAAAATTCCGCGCCGAGTTCGTAGATATCGGGCATGGCGATGCGGACGACGGGATGCCCCGCTTTTTCGAGAACCGCGACTTTCGCGTCCTGGGCCGCGTCGGGCGCGGACTCCAGACGAACGTAGGCGAACACGCGGTCGCTGCCGTAGATGTTGGGCGCGGTCAGGGTCTCGCGGTCGACGGGGATGATGCCTTTGCCCAGTTTTCCCGTTGATTCGGCTAACAGTTGCTCGAGCCATGCGCCCAGATCGAAAATTCCCGGCGAAGTAATGATCGTGACTTTGTCGCGCCCGGAAACTGCCGCAGTCCCGAGAATGACGCCGAGCTGCGCGCCAGGATTATCTTCGACGGCAACCTCTGGCCCGCAGGCGCGAGCCATCTCTGCAGCCCGGGTGAGAAATTTCTTTGTGTCCACGCCCGTCACTGCGGCGGGAACCATGCCGAAATTGGACAGCGCGGAGTATCGTCCACCGATCGAGGGACGGCCGAAGAAAATGTGCAGAAAGCGATCACCCTCCGCAACCTTCTGCATGTGCGAGCCGGGATCGGTGATGGCCATGAACTGGCTGCCGGCCTTCGTCGCACCGACAACTTGTTTTGTCCGCTCGAAAAAATATTGTTTGAAAATGTTCGGCTCGAGCGTGCTGCCGGACTTGCTCGAAACGATGAACAGAGTCTTGGCGATATCGATTTGATGCTCAATCGATTTCACCTGGCCGGGATCGGTGGAATCGAGAACGTGCAAAGTTGGGAAATGAGTGATCCTGCCGAAAGTCATGCGCAGAACTTCGGGACAGAGACTCGATCCGCCCATGCCCAGCAGCAGAATATGCTGAAAGCCGCGCAGCTGAACTTCTTTGGCGATTTTCTGCAGTTGATCCTGTTGCGCAATTTGCTCGTCGAGAATATCGAGCCAGCCCAGCCAGTTGGCTTCGTCGGCGCCAGTCCATAGGGAAGCATCGCGCTGCCACAGGCGCTTCATTTTGCCACCGGCTTGCCACTCGCCGAGGGCGGACTTCACCGCGGCCTCGAGGGTTGCGGGCAGGGAACGGTTCATTTCAGTTACGGTACTCACGGCTATCCCTTTCGTTGTGTGCTTTTCGCAACCGCGGCCAGCAGTTTGTCGAAGGCGTCGGCAAATAATTTGACGCCGTCGTCGGTCAATTTGTCGGTGGCTTGCTTCATTGAGATGCCTATCTTGGCCAGATCGTCCATGGTTTTCTTGGCGGCCGGCATATCTTCGGTCAGGCTGTTGCGCAGGCGTCCATGATCGCGGAAAGCGTCGATGGTGGCGGGCGGCATGGTGTCGACCGTGTCGGGGCCGATCAGTTCCTCGACGTAGAGCACGTCGTGGTACGCGGGATTTTTCGTGCTGGTGCTGGCCCACAGAACGCGCTGCGTCTGGGCTCCCTTGGCGGCTAATGCCTGCCACCGCGGACCGCTGAAAATTCTTTGGTAGGCCTGATAGGTGAGCTTGCCGTTGGCGATGGCGACCTTGCCCTGCAGGCTCTTCAGCAATGCTTGCTGTTGCGCATCGGTGGTGGTCGTGAGGCGTTTATCGATCATAGAATCGATCAGCGAATCGATGCGGCTGATGAAGAAGCTGGCCACGCCGGCCTCTTTTTTCAAATTGCCGCCGTGCGCGGCTAAATCTTCCAGGCCCGCGAGGTAAGCCTCGGCAACTTTTTCGTAAACTTCCTGCGCGAACAAAAGCGTGATGTTGATGTTGATGCCTTCGCCGATTGCGGTGCGGATGGCCGGGATTCCCTCCGCGGTGCCCGGAATCTTGATCATCACGTTCTCGCGATTCACCGCCTTCCATAAACGGCGAGCCTCGGCGATGGTTTCGGCAGTCTTGCGCGCGAGATAGGGAGAAACTTCAAGGCTGACGTAGCCATCGCGAAACTGCGAACTGTCATACACCGGGCGCAATGTGTCAGCCGCGTCCCGAATGTCGCGAATGGCGATTTGCTCGAAGCGGGCAGTAGCGTCCAGGTCGTCGCGCGAAGCCAGCGTCTTCAAAATGTCATCGTAGAGAGAACTGTCGGCGATCGCTTTCTCGAAGATCGCAGGATTCGAGGTCATGCCGCGCAGGCCGTCGTTGGCGATCATTTGCTTCAGTTTTCCGCTGGTGAATAGGTCGCGCCGGATGTAGTCGAGCCACATCGACTGGCCGTAGTTGAGTAATTCCTTAAGCGGATTGGCTTTCGCGGTTTCGAGTACTCCAGTGGGCTGCATAATGACTTCTCCTTCGGAACTCACTAATCAATTATTTCGATGCTGCAATGGCCTTGCCGGCTTCCGCCAGGACTGCGTCCACGGTGAAGCCGAATTTCTTCAGCAAATCTTTCAACGGAGCGGACGCTCCAAAGCGATGCATGCCGATGCTTCGTCCTTTCGGTCCGACGTAGCGATCCCAGCCGAAAGTTGCGGCCATCTCGACGGAAACACGTGCCTTGATTGCCGACGGCAGGACACTTTCTTTATAAGCTGCGTCCTGTTCCTCAAAAATTTCCCACGACGGCATGCTCACCACGCGCGCGTTGATGCCTTCCGTTTTGAGTTTTTCGTAGGCGTCCACGCACAATGACAATTCGCTGCCCGTGGCCAACAGAATCACATCCGGCTTGCCGCCCGGTGCATCGGCAAGAATGTAGGCGCCTTTCTGCACGCCGGAGGCGGGCGCATATTTCGTGCGATCGAGCGTAGGAAGTGGCTGCCGAGACAGGACCAGCGTGGCCGGTCGGTGCTGTTGCCGCATCGCGATCTTATAGACTTCGACCACTTCATTGGCGTCTCCCGGCCGCAGCACCAGCATGTTGGGCATGGCCCGTAACGATGCGATCTGCTCAATCGGTTGATGCGTGGGCCCGTCTTCGCCCAAACCGATAGAGTCATGGGTCATCACATAGAGCGCAGGAATTTCCATCAGTGCGGCCAGACGCATGCTGGGACGCATGTAGTCGGTGAAATTGAAAAACGTGGCGCCAAACGCGCGCAGCTTCGACAGCACCATCCCACTCACGGCCGCGCCCATGGCGTGTTCGCGCACGCCGAAGTGCAGATTGCGCCCCGCGTAGTTAAAGGACTGGAAATCGCCCGCGCCCTCGAACGTGAGGTTCACTTTGTTGGACTTGGCCAAGTCGGCCGAACCGCCCATGAGCCAGGGAATATTTTGCGCCAGCGCATTCAGCACCTTGCCGGAACTTTCGCGCGTGGCCATCCCTTTGGGGTCCGCGGGGTAGGTGGGCAGGTTTCTATCCCAGCCGCTGGGCAGTTCGCGGCGCTGCATCTGTCCGAGTCTTTCCACCAGGTCAGGATATTGCTTGGCACAATCCGCGAAAGTTTTTTCCCACTGTGAGCGCAGTTGCAATCCGCGCTTGCCGATGCCTTCCTGGAAGTGCTCATAGACGCCTTCGGGGACCAGGAACTTCGCATCTTCCGGCCAGCCGTAAAACTTTTTCACCAACCGGACTTCCGCTTCTCCCAACGGCTCGCCGTGCGCTTCGTAAGAATCCTGCTTGTGCGGAGACCCATAGCCAATGTGGCTATCGACGATGATCAGAGTCGGCCGGTCTTTGGTGTTGACGAAAGTTCCGTATGCAGAAGCCAGTGTGCCCAGATCATTCGCGTCGCCGACATGCGTGATGTTCCAGCCATAACCAAGGAAACGCATGGCCACGTTTTCGCTGAAGGACCAATCGGCCGGGCCGTCGAGGGTGACGCGATTGTTGTCATAGATCCAGCAGAGATTCGAAAGCTTCAGATGTCCGGCCAACGAGGCGGCTTCGCTGGCCACGCCTTCCATGATGTCGCCGTCGCCGCAGACCGCATAAACGTTGAAGTTGAACAACTCAAATCCGGGGCGATTGAAATGCTCGCCCAGCCACTTGCTGGCGATGGCCATCCCCACACTGTTTCCCGCGCCCTGGCCCAGCGGGCCGGTAGTAGTTTCCACACCGGTGGTGATATGCGATTCGGGATGGCCTGGCGTGCGGCTGTCCAGCTGGCGAAAGCGCTTGATCTGATCCAGCGAGACCGAAAGATCTTTGGACACTTCGCCTTTTGCATTTGCGTCCTTGACCCCCGCGAGATGCAAGATGGCGTAGAGCAACATGGAGGCGTGTCCCGCCGACAGGACGAAGCGGTCGCGGTTGGGCCATAGAGGAGCTTGCGGGTCGTAACGCAGAAAATCTTGCCAGAGGGTGTAAGCGACCGGCGCCAAGCCCATGGGCGCTCCGGGATGGCCGGAGTTGGCCTGTTGCACGGCGTCAATGGCGAGAGTTCGAATGGTGTTGATGCAGAGCGTGTCCAGTTGCTTCCCGGTCTGCTTCTCGATGAGCAACGTCTGTTCACTGGCTACCATGAGGCTTGGCTCCTCCCGCCGAACCGCTTCTCCCGTGTGAGGCGGCGGCAACTCATTGATTAATTAGAGTTCCCGGGCAAAGAAAGGGTTCAGTATGCAGAAAGTGTATCAATTTTCAGCGCAGGAGTGGTTACGGCACGGCGAAAAGGCAGTGTGGCAAGAGGGCCAGATAGGCACCGATTCCTATTTCAGCATTTGCAGATAAGTGCTCTCGCTGCGGGAATTCTGCGTGGCTTCCGTGGCGTACCTGAGGAACTGGCGAAGGCTCTCGCGTTCCGTAGGCACCATATTTCCGAAGCGTACGCGGACCCCGGCAGAGGCGCTGCGAGTGACGACACCACTCAGGGCGAAGCCTTTCACCCAGATTTTTCCGTTGGCGACCCACAATCCGATCTCGACCTTGGCGCCGGCGCGAATCGGGCTGGCAGTTTCCACCAGGCAGCCACCCACACTGGTATTGGCGAGGTTGCCCCATACAGGGGTGGTTGCCTCGTCCACCCGCAGTTCTACCGCAACGAAGCACTTGATGCGCGGATGCCGCCGGCGATCGTCGGCGGAGCTGGGGCGGAACACATCGGGCTGAAAAGGCGGCGTGGCGGAGGCCGGTGTAGGCACTGGGTGCGACGCTTCGAAAGGATCGATGCCCGAGGCATCCGCGGCCGACGAAGGTGCAGATTTTTTCCCGCTCGCGGCCTGCATTTTGATCTCGCGCATGGTCTTGAGCAGGGTCTCTTCGCGCTTTTCTGGAGGAGCTTCGCGGTAGGCCTGCAGCAGGGCTCCCACATGGCGGACCAGGTCCGGATCAGAGAGTAGCCGGGTCCAATCCGTTCCCATGGCTTCTGACTTCACATTGCTCATACTTCAACGCCGCTTTCCTGAAATCTGCCTTAATTAAGATCTGCCTTAAGATGTGCCTTAAGTGCTGGGCCCCATGCTGACGCGAAAGTCACGTCTGTTCAAGATGACGGAAGTTACCTCTCACTTTACCGGCCGTGCGGACGGCGTTCGGCCGTGCCGGGGACCGCAGACTCCTGGTCAAAATCGGCGCGTTCTAACCCCTGGATAAATTGCTTGAGGATAGTGTTGCGGTCCGGGCAAAGCGAAAGGAACTCGAAACCGTAGTGATAGCCGCGGCGGTGGCGGAGCACCCCCCGAACCTCCCAGGGTTCGGAGAGACCAGGGAGGGTAAAGTTCAGGGAGACGACTTCTCCGGAAGCGATTTCGGCTGCGATCATCAGCCCGAGGCCGGCTTTGGAAACGTCTTTGCAATGGGCTTCCAGGGTCTGGTAGCGGCCCGCGGCCAGCAGAGTGACCAGTACCTGAAAACTGGCGCGGTAGCGCGCGTTCCTTCGCAGGCGGCGGCCCGGCGTGTTCAGGAAGGCTCTTCCGGGCTGGGCGCACATACGCTTTCGCTTTCTAACCGCCTTCTGAAAGCGGTCTCTACAATAATCGGCAGAGCGGTCCTGGGTTAGGGCTGAAATGTGAGCTGCAAGACCTCTGTGGTTTCATTTGGGGAAACCTCGAATTTCCACTTAGCCACCGCATCCACGGCGGCCTGTATCAGCACCGGATTCCCGCCCACCACGCGGGTGGTTTTCACGTCACCATCGGGCCGGACCGTGACCTCCAGTTTCACGACGCCCCGAATATGCATCCGCCTGGCAAGCTCCGGATAGTTGGGGGCGACTCGGGTTAGTACTTTGCGATCGGCCGAACGATCCTGCGCCGACATCCGCGCTGCCGGCAGTAACACAATTGCCGAAAGAGTCATTATTCCGAACAATGTAATGAGCTTGCGTTGTATCAAGTCTGATCCTTTGTTTTTCAGTTTAAAGGGGGGACATCTGGAAGAAAAAGTACCGAAAGTGCTAAGTAGAACGTGCAAGCCCAGCTGGGCAAACCATAGAATCCGGTCGCCTTGTGGGGCTGACGAACTCACGTCGAAGGCGCACGCCGGCAAAATGGTTTGCATCGCTTGGCGGGCAAATGGAATCATAATTTCATTATTAAGGCACACTCCAAGACAGAGGCGTCCAGAAACCGGCCTCGAACGGGACGTTTCCACGGCTAAAGATGCTGCGTTCGAAAGACTTCACAATTTTTCTTACGGTCGCGCTGCTGGTCGCGGGGGCTCCTGCGCTTTTTTCACAGGCGTCGTCCACTCCCGCACCTTCTATTTCATTGCCCGGCTCGCAGAGTCCATTCCTGGGCAGCGAACCTGAAGGCAAGGCTACCGGCACGGTCCTGCAAATTAACCTCAGGGACGCGATCGACCGCGGCTTGCGCAACAACCTGGGTCTGCTGCTTGCCGGAGACCAGACGCTTCAGGCTCGGGGCGAGAGATGGAAAGAACTCAGCAATCTTCTGCCGAACTTCTCGGCCGGAATTCACGAAGATGTCCAAACTCAGAGCCTTACCGCGCTGGGTTTCAAGCGCAATGTGTTCCCGTTCCCAGTCCCGCGAGTCATCGGACCGTTCAACTATCTCGACATGCGCGCCAGCTTCAGCCAATCGCTTTTCAACTTCAAAGATCTGGAAAAAGAACGCGCCGCCGCGGAGAGCCTGAAGGCGTCGCAGTACAGCTATAAGGACGCGCGGGAGTTCGTAGTGCTGGCGGTGGGAAACGCCTACTTGCTGTCCATTGCCTCAGCGGCTCGCGTAGAAACCGCGGAAGCGCAGGTGAAAAATGCGCAAGCCTTGTACGACAAAGCCGTCGATCAGCAGAAGGCAGGATTGAGTCCGGACATTGACACATTACGCGCCCAGGTGGAGCTGCAAACCCGGCAGCAGCAGCTCATCGCCGCCCATAACGACCTGGCGAAACAGAAGCTGAGTCTGGCACGCGTGATCGGCCTGCCCGCGGGGCAGGAGTTTGTTCTTACCGAGAAAACGCCTTACCAGTCATACACTCCCGAGCCGCTGGAGACGTATTTACAGCGCGCCTACGCTTCGCGGGCGGACTATCAGGCCGCTCTGGCGCAAGTGCGCGCCGCAGAACTCTCGCGGCGCTCTGCCGCCGCCGGCCATTATCCTACGGTCGATATGAATGCGAATTATGGCGATATCGGTGTAACTCCCGGGCAGTCCAACGGTACCTGGCAAGTGCAGGGCGGCATTAACATCCCCATTTTCGCCGGTGGAAAAACTCACAGCGATGTTCTGGAAGCGGACGCACAGCTGAAACGAGCTCGCTCGCAGCTGGGCGATCTCGGCGGACGCATCGACTACGAGGTGCGCGCCTCGCTCCTGGACTTGCAGGCCGCCGCGGACCAGGTGGAAGTGGCTCGCAGCTCAGTGGAACTTGCCGAGCAGGCATTGGCCCAGTCGCAGGACCGCTTCACGGCTGGGGTAGCTGACAATCTGGAAGTGGTGCAAGCCCAGGAATCGGTGGCTACTGCCCATGAGAATTACATCCAGAGCCTGTACGGCAACAATCTGGCCAAAATCGAGTTGGCTCGGGCCATTGGAGATGCGGAAGAGGGCGTCAAACGTTATTTGAAAGGCAGTCCATAGCCTATGGAGCAGACAACCCAAAGTCCTCCCCCGGTAGCGGAAAAGAGCGGAGGTCCGCCGGTGAGCGCGACCCAGACGACGCCGCTGCTGGCGACCGAGAAAGATTTTCGAAAATGGCCACAGCCGAAAGGTGGAGTGTTTCGTATCGGCGTGGGCGTAGCCATCGTGGTTCTGCTGGTGGCGGGCCTTTTCGTCTACCGCTACGTCGCCAGCTATGAATCCACCGATGATGCCCAGGTGGACGGCCACCTGAACTCCATCAGCGCGCGTATTTCGGGTCATGTGATCAGCCTGAATGTGCAGGATAACCAGTACGTGGAAGCGGGCACGGTTCTGGTGGAAATCGATCCTGCGGATTATCAAGTGGCCTACGACCGCGCGAAAGCCGATTTTGAAGATGCCCAGGCCACGGCGGCGGCTGCCGGAGTGGACGTGCCGATTACGTCGGTGAACACCACCAGCCAGGTGTCGGTGACAGGCGCTGACGTAGAAAACGCCCGCGCCGGAATCCAGGCCGCGAAACAGCAGTTCGAAGCGGCCAAAGCGCAGTTGCAGGAAGCGGAAGCCAACAATGTGAAAGCCCAGAATGATCTGGTGCGCTACCAGCAACTGGTTGACAAGCAGGAGATTTCGCAGCAGCAATATGACACCGCGACCGCTGCCGCAAAAGCCAGTGCAGCCGGGGTGGAAGCAGCGCGGGCCACCTCCGAAGCTGCCCAGGAGCAGGTGACCGAAGCCCAAGGCAAACTGATTCAGGCCGAAGCCAGTGCGCGCTATGCCCAGACCGCTCCCCAGCAGGTGCAGATGGTGAAAGCCCGGGCGGTTTCCGCGCTGGCCGTGGCCCAACGCAAGAAAGCCGATCTCGATCAGGCGCAGTTGAACCTGCAATATACAAAAGTGATCGCGCCGGTCCGTGGCGTGGTCAGCAGCCGCACCGTGGAGGTTGGGCAAAACGTGGCTCCGGGCCAGGAACTCATGAAGCTGATCCCGCTTGACGATGTATGGGTCACCGCCAACTACAAAGAAACTCAGCTCCGCAACATGAAAGTGGGCCAGCGCACCACCATCGACGTGGACGCTAACGGCCGAACTTATAACGGCAAGCTTGAAAGCATCGCCGGCGCCAGTGGATCTCGTTTCAGCCTGCTGCCACCTGAGAATGCCACGGGCAACTATGTGAAGGTCGTGCAACGGATTCCGGTGAAGATCGTGCTTGACCCGGGAGAAAACAAAGACCATTCGCTGCGGCCCGGCATGTCGGTCACATCTAAGGTGTGGATTCGGCAATGAGCGCGGCGTCGCTCACGCTGGACCAAGCCCAGGCCGACGCCTGGCGTCCGGCAGTTAACCCCTGGATCATCGCGTTAGCGGTCACGCTGGCCACTTTTATGGAGGTGCTCGACACTTCCATCGCCAACGTGGCTCTGCCCCATATCGCTGGCGGCCTTTCCGCGGGTCAGGATGAGAGCACCTGGGTTCTCACTTCCTATCTGGTTTCGAACGCCATCGTTTTACCGCTGAGTGGATGGCTCTCTTCGATCATCGGCCGCAAGAATTTCTACATGGGGTGCGTGGCTCTTTTCACAGTCAGTTCATTCATGTGCGGACTGGCGCCGAACTTGGCAGTCCTGATCCTTTGCCGCGTGCTGCAAGGAGTGGGCGGCGGCGGCTTGCAGCCCAGCGAGCAAGCCATTCTCGCCGACACTTTCCCGCCAGCCAAGCGGGGCATGGCATTCGCTGTTTACGGCATCGCTGTGGTCACCGCTCCCGCCATCGGTCCCACACTCGGCGGCTGGATCACCGACAATTTCACCTGGCGTTGGATTTTCTTCATCAACATCCCGGTGGGCATTCTTTCTTTGCTGCTGACCTCGCGGCTTATTCAGGATCCGCCTTATTTCAAGCGCAGAAAAATCAAGGAAACCAAAATCGATTACGTCGGCCTGGGTTTTGTCGGGCTTGGCCTGGGTACCCTGCAGGTGGTGCTCGACAAGGGCCAGCGCGACGATTGGTTCGAGTCGCATTTCATCCTCGTTCTGTCCCTCATCGCTGCCGCATCTTTGATCTTCGTGATCATCTGGGAGTGGAGACACAAAGATCCCATCATCGATCTGCATCTGTTCCGCGAACGCACCTTCGCCGTCTCCAACCTCCTGATGTTCATGCTGGGCTTCGCTCTGCTGGGCAGTACGCTGCTGCTGCCGCTGTTTATGCAAACCCTGCTCGGCTATACCGCAGAGCAATCTGGCCTGGCCCTGATGCCGGGTGGATTCTGCATCATGCTGCTGCTGCCGCTGGTGGGATTCCTGCTTTCTCGTTACAGTCCGCGCTGGCTTTTGATTTTCGGACTCGCGGTGCTATCGCTCTCGCTGTTCCACATGACCGGTTTTGATCTGGAAATCGATTTCAAGACGACGGCTGTGGCCCGCATAATTCAGGCTGTGGGCATGGCTTTTCTGTTTGTTCCGATCAATACCGCGGCTTATGCCTTCCTGCCCAGAGACAAGAACAACGCGGCTTCGGGCCTGATGAACCTGGCGCGTAATATCGGCGGAAGTGTGGGAATTTCCGTGGTCACTACCATGCTCGACCGCCGCGCCCAGGTGCACCAGAATTTTCTTGCCAGTCACCTGAGCGCCAGTAATCCCGCGCTGCAGGCGAGGCTGAAGGCGTTGGGCCTCTTGATACAGTCGCATGGAGGAGGCCCTCCCGGTTCGTCCCCTGCGCCTTATGCGTTCATCCAAGGCGCGGTGATCCGGCAGGCGACCATGCTCTCTTATATGGACTGTTTTGCCTTGTTGGGGGTCTGCATTCTGGCGATGATCCCGGCGGTGTTCTTGATGAAAAACGCTAAGGCGGGCGGAGGAATCGCGGTACACTAGAAGTACAAATATGTTTCGCCTCATTTCCATTGAGCGCGAGTATGGCTGTGGCGGCCCCGCCATCGCCGAGGGACTGGCCAAGCATTTTGGGTGGAAGTTATGGGACCACCTGCTCACCGAAGAAATTGCCCGTGTTGCTCACGTCTCGCCGCTGGCCGTGAAGCGCTGTGACGAGAGAGTAGACGGGCGCCTCTACCGATTGGCGAAATCGTTCTGGCGCGGGAGCTATGAGCGCAGCGCGGCCATCGGCAGCCAGGCCTTCGATGGCGACCGCATGATGTCGATGGTGCAGGAAATTATGAACCGAGTGGCCGAAGAAGGGAACGCCGTGGTTGTCGGACGCGGCGCGCCTTATTTGTTACGCGAGCGCCCCGATGCCTTCCATGTTTTTCTATTTGCGCCCCGCGCGGAGAAGATCCGCCGGCTGGTCCAGGAAAGCCACCGGTTGGAAGAAGCGGAAGATCTTGTGGATACCGTTGACCGCGAGCGCGCCGCCTACGTCAAATATTACTTCAATGCCGATTGGCCGACCCGCTCTCTCTACCACGTGATGCTCAACACTGCCGTGGGCAATGAAGCCGTGATCTCAACCATTCTCGCGACCATGCACCTGGTGGAGGGCCGTCCGAAAGCCACGGCTTATGAGCCTCCGCGGGTTCCGGCTACGAGCTAATCATTTCTTCTGGTTCCGTCGTTTTTAATTTGTCATTCCGAGCGAAGCGAGGAACCCCTGGCAGGCGCCCCGGCCTCGCAGTTTCTAACTGGGTTCGTCTCCCCGGAATCGTGAGGCCATCGGCTTCTCGCCCACTTCCACCGGCCTCCCCGTAGGCGGAGCGGGACAGCAATCTTGGTCGCAAACATCCGGCCGAACTCCCAGAGCGCCCAGCGCTCGTCTTTCCGACCCAGGATTCACACGCTCCATAATCAAGTCGCGAATCATGGCCACGAATTTCGGATGCACTCCGACTGTTTTGGCGCGGGTCATCGCTAAGGGCAGAGAATCGCAAAGCTGCCGCGCCTCGATATCGAGGTCATAAAGCACTTCCATGTGATCGGAGATGAAACTGATCGGCGCCACCACCACGGCGCTCGCCAGGTCGCGAGCCCTCACCGTGCGCAGGTAATCCAGAATGTCCGGCTCCAGCCACGGTTGGCCTGGGGCGCCGCTGCGGCTCTGATAGACCAGCGCATCATTGCTGACGCCCAATTTTTGCGACACTAGCTCCCGGACTTCTTCCAGTTGCCGCACATAATCACTCGTTGCCGCCATGGAAATAGGAATGCTGTGCGCAACGTAAACGACTTGAACATTCTCTCGCGCGCCCTGCGGCACCGCCGCCAAAGCTTCCGCCAGGCGTTCCGCGGTCGCGTCGATGTAGCCGGGATGATTAAAGAAGACGCGGAGCTTATCGACTTCGGGAGCGCCCTCGCCAACTTCCTGCCGCGCCCGCGCGATATCTTCGCGATACTGCCGGCATCCTGAATAAGAACTGTAAGCCGAGGTCACGAACCCCAGCGCGCCCCTCACCCCGTCCTTTTTCATCTGCTGCAAAGTTTCCGCCAGGAACGGATGCCAGTTTCGGTTCCCCCAGTAGACCGGCAGTTTCGGGCCATGCGCCGCGAGCTCCGCTTCCAGCGCCGCAATGAGTTCTCGCGTCTGCTGGTTGATCGGGCTCTTTCCGCCGAAATGGTAGTAATGTTCGGCCACCGCCAGCAGGCGCTCCCGCGGCACATTGCGTCCGCGCAGCACGGTTTCGAGGAAGGGAATTACATCCTCCGGCGACTCCGGCCCGCCGAAGGAAACCACCAGGATTGCCTCGTAATTCATGAGTCGTGAATTGTTACTGACGGTGCGGCTATAACACCAACGCCGCGGCCTGCCGCCGGATCAGGCAGAGCGGATTCAAAAAGAGAGGAGTCTGGTGCGCCCGGAGAGATTCGAACTCCCGACCTGTTGCTCCGGAGGCAACCGCTCTATCCAGCTGAGCTACGGGCGCGCACTTGGTCAGTTTACATGGGCAGGCGGACCCTCTTCAACATGCGAGAGTACGTGCCTTTCTCTGCGCCCTCGGCGTGTCCTCGGCGTTCTCTGCGGTCAAAAGCATTTGGTCTCTTTGAGAACCGTTGCTCAAACGCGAACACGCGGCGCCGCGACCGGCATCTGCGCACAGAAGACGCCGCTCGCCCTGGAAACAGTATCTTAGGCTGGATTCTACCAGCGGCCGCGTCCGCCGCCACCACCGCCGCGTCCACCGCGGTCGCCGCCGCGATCTCCGCCACGGTCGCGTCCGCCGCCGCCGCTGCGCTCGGTCTTGGGCCGAGCTTCGTTCACGTTCAAGGTGCGCCCGCCAATCTGCGAGCCGTTCAGCGCAGTGATGGCCTTGTCGCCGTCCTCGTTGCTGGCCATCTCCACGAAGCCGAACCCGCGCGAGCGTCCGGTATCGCGATCGGTCATGATGCTCACCCGGTCGACCTGCCCGTGTGGTTCGAACAGCTGCCGCAGCTCGTCTTCAGTGGTGCTGAAGCTCAAGTTCCCCACGAAAATATTCTTCACGCGTCTGCCTCTGCATTGAGCTGTCAGAAGTAGCAAGCTCAGTTCGGCGGACTGGCAGGTCGGGAGGACCTTCCTGAAAATCGAGACCGGAGCTGGCGAACAGTCAATTGCGGCACGAAGTATAGCAGGTTTCCTCAGGGGTGCTTGTTCAATTTGGGAATCGAGTCGATCCGAGGCGATCACAGTTTCCGGAGTTGTCGTAGCCCGCTACTGTTGCGGCCCACCACGACTGTCATCCCGAGCGAAGCGAGGGACCTGGGTACCTGTCGACATGACCGGTACTATCGACGAAACCCCAGATCCCTCGCTGCGCTCGCGATGACCATGCGACGGGGATGACAATGCGCTCGGGATGACAAGTGGGTCTTGGCCCGCCGTTCTGGCCTCTCAACACTCGTCCACAGCCCAAAACCCATCGCGATGATAGCCCATCTGCAACAGCCGGTTTTTGGGATCGTGACGTTTGCCGCAGTTCGGGCAGGGCAGGTACCGGCTCCAGGCTGTGCCCTTGCGGTCGTAATTTTCGGCGACAGCGAAAGTTGTGCCACAACTACAGGGCACGAGAAACATTTTCAGGGCGGGAATGTCTTTCCCGGAGTCGCGAGGAGATGCGCGTTGCCGCCGGGGCTTCACGACTCTTCCACCGCCGCCAGTTGGTGCTTCTTGCGCCGGTTCGACTGCAGAGTCTTCTTCCGCAGCCGCAGCGATTTGGGCGTAACTTCCACGAACTCGTCGTCGGCAATGAACTCGATGGCCTGCTCCAGATTCAGCGACCGGAAGGGAACCAGGCGAATCGCTTCGTCCGCCGTGGAGGCACGCATGTTGGTGAGCTTCTTTTCGCGTACGGCGTTAACATCGAGGTCGTTGTCTTTCGCGTTCTCGCCGACGATCATGCCTTCGTAGAGTTCCACGCCCGGCCCCACAAAAAGCTCGCCGCGCTCCTGCAAGCCCCAGAGCGCATAGGCAGTGGAAGGCCCCGGACGGTCGGCGATCAGCGCGCCCGTAAGCCGGTGTGGAATTTCGCCCTGCCATTCGGTGTAGCCATCGAACAGGGCGTTCATCACGATGGTTCCGCGCGTGTCGGTGAGCAGCTGGCTGCGCAGGCCGATCAAGCCACGGCTGGGCACGCGAAACTCGATGCGCACGCGCCCGTAGCCATGGTTGTGCATGTTGGTGACTTCGCCCTTGCGCGATCCCAACTGCTCCATCACCACGCCCACAAATTCTTCAGGGACGTCCACAGTCAGGTGCTCGACCGGTTCCATCAGCTTGCCGTCAATACGCTTGGTCACGATCTCGGGCTTGCCCACCATCAGTTCGTAGCCTTCGCGGCGCATCATCTCAATCAGGATGGAAAGCTGCAGCTCGCCCCGGCCCAGCACCTTGAAGGAATCGGTGGTGCCCGTGTCTTCCACGCGCAAAGACACATTGGTGAGCAACTCTTTCTGCAGCCGGTCGCGCAAGTTGCGCGAGGTCACGTAGGTGCCGTCTTTGCCTGCGAAGGGAGAAGTGTTCACGGTGAAGAGCATCGCGATGGTGGGCTCGTCGATGGCGATGTGCGGAAGGGGCACGGGGTTTTCGACATCGGTGATGGTCTCGCCGATGGTGATGCCTTCCACGCCGGCAACCGCGATGATGTCGCCCAACTCGGTTTCCGTGATATCGGTGCGCTTCAGGCCGGAGAACGAAAAAAGTTTCGTGATCTTCGTTTTGTGCAGAGTGCCGTCGAGGCGGGCGATAGCCACCTCTTCCCCGGTATGCATCTTGCCGTTGAAAACGCGCGCAATGGCCAACCGTCCCAGATAGTCGCTGTAGTCGAGGTTCGCCACCAGAATTTGCAAGGGCCCCGCGGGGTCGCCCTTAGGCAGCGGAATAGTTTCCACGATGGCATCGAACAGCGGCCGCAAATCTTCGCCCGCGATTTTGATGTCGGTGGTCGCCGTGCCCGTCTTTGCGTTGGTGTAGAGCACCGGAAAGTCGAGCTGATCTTCTTTGGCGTCGAGATCAATGAACAGGTCGTAGATTTCGTTCAGCACTTCTTGCGCACGCGCGTCGGCGCGGTCGATCTTGTTAATGACGACAATCGGCGGCAACTTCGCTTCCAAAGCCTTGCCCAGCACGTAGCGGGTTTGAGGCAGCGGGCCTTCGCTCGCGTCCACCAGCAGCATAACGCCGTCGACCATTTTCAGCGCGCGCTCCACTTCGCCGCCGAAATCGCTGTGGCCGGGCGTATCGACGATGTTGATTTTTACGTCGTGATAAAAGATGGCCGTATTCTTGGCCAGGATCGTAATGCCGCGCTCGCGCTCCAATTCGTTCGAGTCCATCACGCGTTCGACGTGGTGTTCGTTGGAGCGAAACGTGCCGCTCTGGTTGAGCATGGCGTCGACGAGCGTGGTCTTGCCGTGGTCGACGTGCGCGATGATAGCGATATTGCGAATGCCTGAACTCAAAAAGTGGTCCTTCCCTGATTGATGGCTACTACTAATTTACTATGCGGGGAACGAAATCCAGCAAGAGATCGAGAGCGCGGCCGGTGGAGCTCCCGGCGAGCATCGCAGGCGGAATAAGTCAGGACCCGGCCGAGTGGCGAACGCCCAACCTGGATTGGAGTTGCTTGCGGTAACGCCGGCTGAGCCGGAGTCTGGTTCCTTGATCCAGCGCGACTTCGTATTCGCCTTCCTCATTGAGCTTCAGGCCGCGAACACGATCGAGATTAACGATCGTAGAACGGTGAATACGGCAGAAGGTGCGAGGATCTAATTCCCGATCGAGTTCGGACATGCTGCGGCGCAACAGGTGCGTCCGAGCGCCCACGTGCACGCAGGCATAGTAGTCGGCGGCTTCAATCCAATCGATCTCTGAAGCTTTCACAAACGCCACTTGCCCTGCGCTCTTGATGGCCAGGCGGTCGAGGTATCGCGGCGAGTCTGTTCCTTGAGCGACCCTTTCTTTGGCGCGGCGCAACGCCCGCGCGAAGCGGGCATTGTCGAAAGGCTTTAACAAATAGTCGAGCGCGCCAGCCTCGAATGCTCGCAGCGCGTACTGATTGTAGGCCGTCACAAACACGAGGGCGGGAGGCAGATCCGTGCCCAGAAGTTCGAGCACGTCAAACCCATCGCACTCCGGCATTTGAACGTCGAGGAAAACAAGATCCGGCCTGGTCTTGCGGATATAGGACGGCGCATCCATGCCACGGCCGCATTCGCCTACGATCTCAATCTCAGGGTCCTGCCGCAAGAGCACGGTCAGGTTGCTGCGGGCGAGAGGTTCGTCGTCCACCACCAGCGCGCGTATCTTGCGGAGGGTTTCGGCCACACGAATCAATTCTCCTTGAAAGGCACGGAGACAGATACCTCGACGCCACCCTGAGCTTGATTACGAATGCTCAATCCGAATGCATTCCCGTATAAGCTCTGCAACCGGGTCCGCACGTTGGAGATGCCCACACCCGAGTGGGTCTTCTCCCAGTCGGGTGGAAGGCTGGGTCCGTCGTTAGCGACCGTGATTGTGAGCCGACCGTTGTTGCGACAAGCAGAAACGCGAATGGCACCTCCCTGCGCCCGTTTTGCGATGCCATGTTTAATTGCGTTCTCGACCATGGGTTGCAGTATTAGGCTCGGCACCTGTGCGGGAAAGAGTTCGCTCGGAACATTCACACTCAGCCGAAGGCGCTCGGCAAATCGCACCTGCTGAATCTCCAGGTACTTTTGCATGAATTCCATTTCCTCTGCCAGCGGCACCAGTTGCCGATTGGAGTCGTCTACCACTCGGCGCAAAAAATCGCTCAGCCGGGCGATCATAGTCACAGCATCTTCGTTCCTGTTCTCGCGTATCAGCCCGGCGATGGAATTCAGCGTATTAAAAAGGAAGTGCGGCTCAATCTGCCGCCGCAGCGCGTCAAGTTGCGCCTTCGAGAGTTGCTCGTTCAAGCGGGCACTCTCGGTTTGCTGACGGGCTAAGCGCTCGCGCGAATCAAACACGTTCCCGACCAGGAGGATGAAGCTGTACAAGATGAGCGACGAGAGCACCTGGCCGTAGAGCTTGACGACCCAAAGATGCAGGAATGACCCCGGATCTGGGGAATTTGCCCAAGGGTTCAGCAGTTCCTCCAAACCCGCGCCCCAGGCCGTGGAAATCAAACCTATGGAAATGCAGACGCCAACGTGCCTGAGCCAATTTGACAGCGGCTCGAGTCGAAGCGGAGGGTATTGCCGCCCCATGCGCAACACGAACGGCGTTACCAAGCCCCAGGGCAACCACGAAAGGAGTACGCTCACAAATAGCTGCGGCCATGCGTGGTGCATGCCTTCCGCGCGCATGCCGAAAACGGTCTGAGTCGCATCGAATAGCCCGACGCCGGACCAGATCAATGCAATCCAGCGCCATCGCGGCGATTGAGAACCGATGAGCGTAGCTTCCATAGAGAGATCGTATTCCATCGTCGGCGGGGACGGCCAAAAAAGCAGCGAATCCCCGGCCCGCTGCAGCCGGTGGTCTGGACTTGCCGAGACTCGAGACACATACTGGCGACATGATTTCTCAGGCAAAAACACTCCTGCTGAGTGCCATGGTTCTGTCGTCATGGATGGCGTTCCCCACCTTGACTGCCGGTCCGGAATATACCGGCGACGGCCAGATGAAACTTCCGGAGAATTACCGGGAATGGGTGTATCTGACTACTGGCTTTGACATGAGCTACAACCCCGCTATGCAGATGGACCACCACATGTTCGACAACGTCTTTGTAAATCCCGAAGCGTACAAGACGTTTTTGAAAACCGGAACCTGGCCCGACAAGACGATGCTTGTGCTCGAAGGCCGAAAGGGCGAGAGCAAAGGATCCATTAACAAGAGCGGCAACTACCAGGGGACCGACTTGATGGGGGTCGAAGTGCACGTGAAAGATGAGGCGCGCTTTCCCGGCAAGTGGGCCTTCTTTGCCTTCGGCGACCGAAAAGTTGCGCAAATGATTCCACAGAGCGCCGATTGCTACAGCTGCCATGCCGCACACGCGGCCGTCGACACAACGTTTGTGCAGTTCTATCCAACGCTGCTGCCCATTGCGACCAGCAAGGGTACCCTGAGCTCGTCGTACCGGAAAGAGACTGGAGCATCAGAACCCTAGGGCTGCCGACCGGCCTCGGCCGCTTCGGAGATCTCACCTCTGACCGCGCCACCACTTTCGCCGCGGACGCGCAGGCGATACCAGAAGACGATGGCGACCAGCGAGAAGACGAAGATGATGGTGGAGACGGCGTTGATTTCGGGGGTGATGCCGCGGCGGAGGCGTCCCCAGATTTCCAGCGGGAGCGTGTTGGCGCGGCCGATCAGGAAGAAGCTGACGGCGATTTCGTCCATGGAGAGGGTGAAGATCAGGAGCGCCGCGCCGATGATGGGCAGCTTCAAGTTGGGCACGGTGATGCGCCAGAAGGTTTGCCAATAATTTGCGCCGAGGTCGAGCGAGGCTTCTTCCTGCGCCCGGTCGAGCTTTTGCAGCCCCGCAAAAACTTCGGTCGTTGCCACAGAAATCAGCGCCGTGCCGTGCCCGAGGACAATCGTGAGCAGGCTCAGTTTCGTGCCCATCACGTTGAACAGCATGGCCAGAGACAGGCCGGTGATGATTCCCGGCAGAATTAGCGGCAACAGTACCAGACGCCGAAACAGCGCTTTGCCAGGAAACTGCGCTCGATCGAGGGCCAGCGCGGCCGGGACTCCGAAGGTCAGCGAGATCACCATCGCGGCTAATGCCACTTGCAGGCTGTTGAAGACGGAATCCCAGATAAGACCGTCTTGAAATAGTGTGCGATACCAGTCGAGCGTGAGGTGCCGCGGGGGAAATCCGCCGACGCCTTCGCCGTTGAAGGAATAAAGAATAAGGACTGCGATGGGGAGGTAGAGGAAAGCAAAAACAATCACGGCATGGGCCAGCAACCAGCGCGAACGGGGAATTGCGGATGCGCCAGCGCTCACGCGAAGCTCCATTTCTTTTCCAGCCGCTCCGAAAGAAATAGCAGACTCACCACCAGCGCCAGCATGCAGAGCGAAATCGCCGCGCCCAGCGGCCAGTTATACGCGGCGCCGAACAGGCTGACCACGATGTTCGAAATCATGATGCCGCTGGGACCGCCGAGCAGTAGAGGCGCGAGGAAATCTCCCAGGCTCAGAACGAAAGCGAAGGTTGCGCCGGCAACAACGCCCGGAATCGAGAGAGGGAAGATTACTTTCCAAAATGTTTGCACGGGAGTTGCGCCCAGGTCGTGCGACGCCTCAACCAGATTGCGCGGAATGTGCTCGAGCGCTGCGTAGATTGGCAGGAACGCAAATGGAGTGTAGATGTGCGTGAGCGTCAGCACCACCGCGAATGGACTGTAGAGCAGGAACTCCAGCGGATGTTTGGTGAGGTGCACATACTGCAGCAGGGTGTTGAGCACGCCGTCGGAACCGAGAATTGTTTTCCAGGCGTAGGCCCGCACCAGGTAGCTGACCCACAGAGGAATGATGACGAGCTGATACAGCAGATCTTTACGCT
>DATDGM010000147.1:0-157833 GCA_036522075.1 Candidatus Sulfotelmatobacter sp. | reverse complement strand
CAGACCACCGGCTTCGTCTTCGCCGCATTTTTCTTTTTCGAAAACTGGCTCTACACCGCCACCTACATGGCTGACGCTCGCGCCATGGATCTGCCCCTGGTCACCACCGGCGATCCCGATTTCGCCGAGCACGATTTCCACGCCATCTTCTCGAGCCTTGGCCTCTTAGACCACGACACTCAGATCGCGATGGCAGTCCGAATCCTGGGCTGGTGCGGAATGATCGCCATCACCGCATGGCTGGCCAGCCGGGCAGGAGTGGCAGACGCGGAGCAAGCGCCTGCAATCACGTTTCCCAAGCCAGCCATACCGCTCGCGCAGCGTTACCCCGGCAAGCCTCGCCCATCCACTCCCGCCAAATGACCAAATGAAATGACCGTCGCGTCGAATCCTGCCGAGTGCCCCACGTCTCGCCGCCTTTGCGAGACTTGGGGATTTTCGTCAGCGATCTTGCGAGCGACCGACGCAGCGGTAATCCCAGTGATCTTCCAGTGACCTTCCAGCGATCATCGCGGCGATCTCCCCGGCGATTCCCCAACTAGCCCACGCCCTGCGTTTCCCCCCCCAGGCAAATATTCCGCACCCGATTCCCCTGCCCGCGGTGTCCAATACCCGCAGAGTACAATTCGCTCGTAGTCTCGAACGGGCGATTGCCGAGGTCTCCATGAAGCCATCCATCCTAGTGATCCTGGCGACTCCGCTCGTGCTTCTATTGTTCACGGCCGCGCAAACGCGCCCCGTAACCAGCGAAACCGAACTGCAGTTCGGCATCGACGCGTACAAGAACGCCCACTACGAAGAAGCCATCTATCATTTCGAAAAATCGGTCGACCTCGACGGCACGAACCTCCAGGCGCGTCTTTACCTGGCCACAGCCTGCACCTCGCAATACATTCCCGGTGTCGAAACTCCGGACAACCTGCAATACGCCGAAAAGGCCATTGTTCAATACCAGCACATCGTCGATTCCGACGCCAACCCTCAGCAGAAAATCAACAGCGCCAAAGGCATCGCCTACCTCGACCTGAACATGAAGAAATTTGACGACGCCAAGAAGTTCTACCAGATGGCTTCCGAGCTCGACCCCGACGACCCCGAGCCCTATTACTCCATTGGCGTTATCGACTGGACCGCAACCTACGGGCCGCGCATGGAAGCCCGCGCCAAGCTCGGCGTGAAGCCCGAAGACCATCTCGATACGTACGACCCGGATCAGCGAAAAGTGTGTGAGGAATTAAGCGTCGAGAACAAGCCGGTGATCGACGAAGGCATCACCGATCTGAACAAGGCTATCCAACTGCGTCCCGACTACGACGACGCCATGGCCTACATGAACCTGATGTACCGCGAGAAAGCCGATGTAGAATGCGACAACCTGAGCGCCCGAGAAGAAGACTTGCAAACCGCCGATCAGTGGGTAGATAAAGCGATGGCTGTGAAAAAAGCTAGGGCAGAAAAGCCGCCGCCACAGAGGCAACAACCAGTCACAATCGTGCGCTAAGCGAAGCCCCTCACCGCAGAGCTCGCAGAAAACGGCGCAGAAGTCGCGGAGAGAACCTGGTTTTTGTCTTACTCTGCGTCCTCTGCGGTTTTTTCTCGGCGTTCTCTGCGTTCAAGAGCTTTTGGTTTCATAGCCAGAAAAGCCCTTAATCGCAGAGGTCGCAGAGAACGGCGCAGAGGTCGCGGAGAAAACCAGGTTTTTGTTTTACTCTGCGCTCTCTGCGGTTTTTTCTCAGCGTTCTCTGCGTTCAAGAGCTTTTGGTTTTCATAGCCAGAAAAGCCCTTAGACGCAGAGGTCGCAGAGAACGGCGCAGAGGTCGCGGAGAAAGCCAGGTTTTAGTTTTACTCTGCGCCCTCTGCGGTTTTTCTCTGCGTTCTCTGCGTTCAAGAGCTTTTGGGTTTTCGACCAGGAGGCAGACCCTGCGATGCGCAAAGCTCTTGCCCTGAATCGCTTGCACCGGCGCGCACGCGAAAACCGTTGCCCACGGCGGCACACGGCCTTTTTCCTGAGTCTTTCGGGAGAACTCCGCGGTTTATTCCTGGCGGCTTTTGCCCTCGTGCGTGGAATCAATCGGTTACAGCCAAAACTTACAATCGAAGCCCATCGCGTTGCGAATCATGAAGTTAAGAATTGCGTAGCCGGTGCGTACTATATCGTAAAGATATATCTCAACGCTGGGCCGCCTTCCAGTCGATTTGGCGGCATCTGCGGTCCGGACGCCCTTCGGGTCGTCCGCGGTGTAGATCCACGCTCCTGTGCGATTCCAGGCCACAAGGCAGCGAGTTTAGAGGCGGAACCTGCCATGGACGTTGGCTCGTCCGTTCCGGCGCAGGCCCCGATCACGCTAAGTGATTGAAAGCGCCGGAAGTGAAAAATCGCCGCTCTTTAGAATCAACTATTTCCGAAAGTGATTGCGAATCGCGTCCGCCTGCACGCGAGTCACTACCGCCGACAACGCCGCCGCATCGGCCTGCTTTACTTTCTGCACGCTGCCGAAATGTTCCAGCAGACGCCGCGTGGTGCTCGCGCCAACTCCAGGAATCTCCAGCAGTTCGGTGGAGCGGTCGCGCATCTGTCTGCGCTTACGGTGAAAGGTTACGGCGAAGCGGTGGGCCTCATCGCGTATCAGTTGGATGAGATGCAGCACCGGCGAGTGATGGTCAAGTGCGATCGGATCCTTCTCCTGTCCGTAGACATAGAGAATCTCTTCCCGCTTGGCAATGGCAGCAAGGGGCTGGTTGATGATCTCGAGCGACTCCAAAGCTGCAGCCGCGGCGTGCAGTTGTCCCAGGCCGCCATCGATTAGCACCAGGCTCGGCATGGGTTTCTTTTCTTCCTGAATACGTTTATAACGCCGGGCGACTACTTCGCGCATGGAAGCGAAATCGTCCACACCCTCGACAGTGCGGATGATGAACTTGCGGTAATCCGACTTTTTCATCTTGCCGTCTTCCCACACCACCATCGACGCGACCGTCTCCGCGCCCTGAATGTGTGAGATGTCGAAACACTCAATGCGTTTGGGCAGTTCGGGCAGGCTGAGCACGTCCTGCAATTCTTCCTGAATCTTGCGAGCGTTGGGCTTGAGCACGCGGAAGCGCTGATCGTAGGACTGCTTGGCGTTGTTGCCGGCCAGGTCGATGAGCGAACGCTTGTCGCCGCGCTGCGGCACGACGATGTTCACGCGCGCGGGGCGGGCACACTGGTTCGCAACTTGCTCGGAGAGCAAGTCTTCGAGCGCTTCGCGGTCCTCGAAATCCACCGGCACGTAAATGTTGCGGGGCACGTAGGGCTGGCCGATGTAGAGCTGCTTGAGCAGGGCAGAGAAGAATTCGCCGGGATGGAAGTCAGCGGGTGCATTGTCATCGACCCCGTTGCTCGTCCCCGCGACGGCATTGTCATCCTGAGGCCCGCGGGGTTTGCGGGCCGAAGGATCTGTGGACTCGCTGACAGTTGCAGCGCTGCCGGCAACGTGCATAGATCCTTCGCTTCGCTCAGGATGACAACCTGAAAGGGATGCGTCTGTTAAGACGGGGGACGGCGAGCTTTGCTCGCCCGGACAGCCGGGGGCGGCTGTCCCCACATGGTCCGTGGGCTGCCAATGGTCTGTGGTCTCAACATGGTTTGTGGTCTCCTGATGGTCTGTGGTTGCCACCGACTCCGGCAAGTCTTCCCAGAAGAATTCTCTGCGGTCGACCATTTTTCCGGCGCGCATGTGGAACAGGTTTACGGCCAGCATGCCGTTTTCGCTGTGGTAGCCGAAGACGTCGGCGTCGTCGCCTTCGGCGGCGGCCATGCGCTGGCGTTCCTGCAACTGCTCCACGGTCGAGATCAGATCGCGGTAGTGCGCGGCGCGTTCATATTCCTGCGAGTCGGCGGCCTGCTCCATGCGCTGGTTCAGCGAGCGGGCCAGGTCTGTGGGGCGGCCTTCGAGGAACAGTTTCACGTCGCGGACGGCTTCCTGATAGGTCTCCGGCGTGGTCAAGTTCTCGACGCAGGGGCCGAGGCAGCGCTTGATGTAGTACTGCAGGCAGGGACGCGGATGAAAGCGCGTGAGGTCGACTTTGCACGAAGGAATCAAAAAGTTGCGATGGATGAGGTCGACGATGCGGTAGGCGAGATTGGCAGGGAAGTAAGGGCCGTAGTAATCGGCGCCGTCTTTTAACAAGCGGCGGGTGACGTAGACTCGCGGCCAGCGTTCGGCGAGCGTGAGCTTCACGTAAGGGTAAGTCTTGTCGTCGCGCAGCAGGATGTTGAAACGCGGCTTGCGCTGCTTGATCAGATTATTTTCGAGCGCCAGCGCCTCTTTGTTGTTGGCGACCACGATGTAGTCGACGTCGACGGCTTCGCGCACCAGCGTGCCGGTTTTGGAATCTTCCCAGCGGCCTTCGTGGAAGTAGCTGGCCACACGGCTCCGCAGATTCTTCGCCTTGCCCACGTAGATGACTTCGCCCTCGGCGTTTTTGTAGAGATACACGCCGGGCTCGGTGGGAATGGTACGGATTTTCTGGAGGAGGTCCATGGCGGGATCAGTTTCTATTTTACTTGTCCCGCGAGTTGGCGATTTTGGGGTGGAGGCATGGCTTTACCGCGGGGGACAAAAGCTTTTAACCGCAAAGGTCGCAGAGGAAGGCGCAGAGGGCGCTGAGAAAATCGACGGAGGAAACTTCTGGAGATATTGACTGGCGTATTACAATATTGTCATATGAGTCACACATTGACGATTCGTCTTACAGAAGAGTTGCTGAACTGGCTCAAGGAGACCTCGCGGAAGACCGGCGTGCCGGTGGGACGGCTGGTTCGAGAGCAGCTGGAGAGCGCCAAAGCCAGCCGAGGGAAGCAGAAGTTTCTGCGACACGTGGGCGCCATCAAGGGTGGAGCTCCGGATCTTTCGTCTCGTAAGGGATATTCTCCGCGATGAAGGGCATCGCCGATACGGGCTTCATTGTGGCTGTCGGCAATGCGGGCGACCGCCATCACGGGTGGGCGGCCGCCCTGGCCGGTTCCATCACTGAGCCTTTGCTCACGTGTGAGGCGGTTCTGAGTGAAGCGGCATATCATTTGCGATCGAGTTCCTATGTGCTGTCTTTGGTGGAAGACGAAATGCTCCGGATCGCGTTCGACTGCAACCGGAATCTTGAGCAACTGGCGGAGTTAGCGGAGCGCTACCGTGATCGAAAACCAGATTTCGCCGACCTCTGTGTGATTCGGATGAGTGAACTCTACCCGAGGCACACAATCATTACCGTGGACGAAAGCGATTTCAGGGTCTACCGCCGGAACAAGAGGGAGGCTATCCCGCTTTTGTGCCCTCCCCGGCCCAGTTGAAGTCGAGTGCTGCCAAAGCCGGGCTGCGCTGGGCGATCGGGTCGGGGACCCGGTCCCACACGATCCGACCCTGCCCACACAATCTCACCCCCTCTGTCCGGGCCATCGTCCGCGAAGCTGGCTGGAGAAGGCCAAGCCCCAAGGAACCGTATAAAATTTCCCTTCCCGTATGTGGGGTTTGCGTTCGAGGGGGTGGGCCGGGTGGCTCTAAGGATCAGCGTTGGCGCTCTAAGCGGTTGAAACCGTATATACTTAGGGAGTCCCTTATCTGCACAGGAAACTGGCACGTGCCGTGCACAGGATAAAGGCGTAGTGCTCAGGTTGCAGCATTTTTCCCAGGGCCTTAGGCCAAGTTTCAGGATTCCGGCGCGAACGTGCAGAGCCGGGCAGGATTCAAAAAAGGAGCCTTTTTCTATGACTCACACTTCGTTAACGAAGACTTCGTTCAGCAAGACCAGGTTGAGCATTCTCCTGGCAGCCAGCATGCTGGTCTCGGTAGGTTGCACCAGCAAGAACTATGTGAAACAGCAGACCACGCCGCTGATCAACAAGACCAACGAACTGGATGACCTGACGGCGAAGAATACCAAGGACATCAAAGACGTTGACGCGCGCGCTCAGGCCGGCATTGAGGCCGTGAACGTCAAGACGGCAGACGTTGAACAGAAGGCGCAGACGGCTGACCAGAACGCAGTTTCGGCGCAGCAGACGGCCGACGCGGCGAACACCCGCGTGGGCGTGCTGAGCGATACCGTGGCGAACCTGGACAACTATCACGCGGTGGCGGAAACGTCAGTGAAGTTCGGGTTCAACCGCGACGTACTGACGCCGAAAGCAAAGGAAGCGCTCGATCAGCTGGCTGGAAGTCTGGCCAGCACCAAGGGCTACATCCTGGCGCTCGAAGGCGGATGCGACTCGGCGGGACCAGAGGATTACAATTACGACCTCAGCCAGCGCCGCGCGAATTCGGTGATTCAGTACCTGGCGTCAAAGTACAACGTGCCGGCACACAAGATTTATGTGATCGGACTGGGCAAGGATAAGCCGGTCGAGTCGAACAAGACTTCCGCTGGCCGGGCTGACAACCGGCGTGTGGACGTTCGCCTGATGACCAACACCACGGGCGACACGACCAAGCCCGCGACGGCCACGACGGCGACCCCGTCGTCGATGTAAGAAACAAGCTTGAGATCCTAAGCCCGCGCAAAACGCGGGCTTAGGGTTCGGCAGAAGGCACGCGCAAAGGATGCGAGTTCACGCCTTCTAAGTGCAGCAAGTTTACCCTCCTCCCCGGAGGACTTCGCCAACCAGGCCGCTCAAAGTCTCCCCCTGAGCGGCCTGCTTTTTTGCACGCCAATGGTAGCTCCGAGGCGTTCCGCACCTGGCTCGTCAGAGTCTACGCCCGTGTGTCGCCTTTTGCGGATGGGTGGGCAATAAAGCGTAAGCAATCAGGAATACGGAACAGTGCGAGGCCCGAACAAGTGCTGGAGTCAGCAAATGTAACCGCGGTGCTTCCAGAATCATGGTCTGTGATTGCTGAAGCGTCTCAGCTCAGGCCCATTGTGTGACCCCGCTGCGGGCGCTTTGGCGCGGTCGAGGGCGGCGCAAAGCTCATTGACCAAACCAATGAGCTTTTCGCCATCGGTTTCTTTCGTAATCGCTTCTGCGAGTTCTCTCCAGTCTTTACTAGCATCAGCCATAAACAAATCCTCAGCTTGATCCTGTCAAAATCAGCGAATCTCTATTGAACTCACATTCTTAACGTTACTCATTCCAGATGTATAAGAACGCGGCATCGGTGGCAGTGGAGACGTTGCGACCTGCTTTCCGAGTGGCGCGATTTAGCGCTGAACGCACCTTTTCCTTGCTTTCGGCCAGGTCTGCCAAAGGCACCTTCAGAGCCATGCCTTGCTGCACCTGATCGAGATCAGAAAGAATCCGGGTAACGATCTGTTTGTGCTTTCCGTTTCGCCCTTGCGGTACCTCGGGCAGGGACATGGTCTTGAAGTTCATCGGAGATTTCTTGATAGAGTTCGTCATCGCCGCCCCTTGGAAACGTTAAGCTTACGTAGCCTTATCGTATCAACACGTAATAAAGTTGTCAAGCAAAACAATTCGTCGCGACATCATCCGTTAAACCGCGTTTACGTCCCCTGACAGGCCCGGCGCCATAAGTTCTTTTATTTGAATATTTTGAATAACGTAATTCGAGACGTTGCGACCCAAAAGACGACCCAAAAGATATGACCCGTACGGGCTGCAAACTGCTACGTTGGAAGTGAAGTTGAAGGAGAAGTTATTTAATGGCAAAACCGAAAACACATTTCGAACTGGTTCCGATCGAGGTCGTCAAGAAGATCGTCCCCGAGCAAGCTCTCGAGAAGAGCAAGCCCGCTGGAGTGACTGCCAAAACTAGAGTCAGAAAACTGAAAACGTCAAAGTAACGATCGACCGTTGCGGAAAGGCTCTTTCCATGAAATCCACAAGCGTGACACCAACGTGTTGCCTGTGCGGAAAGCCGATTTCACTCGAAACCTGCAAGATCGATGAGTACGGTCAAGCCATGCACGAAGAGTGTGCTGTCGCACGACTGACTTCGCACAAGCTATTGGCTGCGTTTCCTGAACGCAACGTTTCAGGTCGGCCAAACAACTGACACCAGAAATATCGCTCAGCTGCGCAAGTCCGAAAAACGGCGTACGGGTAGAGATGTTGCTCCCAGCTTGCAGTTCCGAGATGGGTGAGCAATAGCCAGGCGGCACACGGCCGAGGGTTCCGAAGAAGCGCATCGGGTCAATGCGGGTTATGGGATGTTTAACCAATGCCGGGGAACTTGGGGTCACGTCGGCTTGCGCGTGGTTCACAAATCTGTGCCTGGGCAAGTGATGGGTCTTCACACGCCGTATCGTTTGCTCGTCGTCTAGGCTCCAACAAGCGCTTCCTCTCGACCAACAGGCTTGTGGCCCGCTTCCTCATGTGATCAATGGTTCCACGCAGGAGTTGCGATAGCTCTGCCAGAGCCGGTTCCAGATCGCGGTCAGTTGCGGCCGCCGCCCTCGCACAGAGTTCTCGTATGCGGTCCTCGATTCTGCGTTGAAGGGGCATGAAAATGGGCCATAAAGAGTCTATGTGTAAGAATGTGACTGTCCGATACCCTACAAACAGTAATTTCATCCTACAGCGTTAACCTGATTCACCAAGGCTTGGCCAAAGAACACCGGGCCTGAAGGTGACCCGATAACCCGATATTTCTCACAGGCGATTACACTCCCTTCGAAAATCCTCAAAACTGGCTCGACCGGTCAATGGGTGATTGTTCGATCATCGTCCCCAGCTTGCTTGGGGCGTAAGATGGCAGCCATGCCATCCTCTTATTTTTCCCGGCGGTCCTTTCTTCGTCGATCTCTCGTCATATCCGGCACACTGCCTTGGGCATTGGGTTCTTTCGCGCGGGGTTTGAATTCCGCTCGCAACATTCCCGTGGGGCTGGAACTCTATTCGGTTCGCGAGGCGCTGAAGAAGGATGCTGAAGGAACCGTACGTGCCGTCGCACAGATGGGGTACGAGTGCGTGGAATTTTATGCGCCGTACTTCGAGTGGAGCGAGGCGCAGGCTAAGCAGATGCGCAAGTTGATGGAAGGTTTGGGCATCCGGTGCTATTCGACGCACAACGACGAGGATTATTTCAGCGCGAAGAATATTGGGCGCGTCCGCGACTTGAATTTGATTCTGGGCTGCAAGTATGCGGTGCTGGCGTGGTCGGACCCGAAGAACGGCGCGGATGGGTGGAAGGCTCTGGCTGGTGAGTTAAATTCGGCGGCGGATCAGTTGGAGCCAGCGGGGCTGAAAGTGGGATATCACAACCACGAGGCGGAGTGGAAGGCGGTGGAGGGGAAACGGCCGATGGAGATTCTGGCGGCAGACACCAAGCCAACGGTGATGCTGCAATTGGATGTGGGCACTTGCCTGGAAGCGGGCGGCGATCCGGTGGGTTGGATTCGAGCCAACCCAGGGAGGATTCGCTCCATCCATTGTAAGGAGTGGTCGCCGCAGCAGGGGTACAAGGTTTTGTTTGGCGAGGGGGTGGCCGATTGGAAGGGAATTTTTTCGGCCGCGGAGAGCGTGGGCGGCGTGGAGTATTACCTGGTGGAGCAGGAAGGCAGCCGGTTTCCGGAGCTGGAGACCGGGCGGAAATGTTTGGAGGGGTTTCGCAGTGCGCACCGGGGAATCGCGTAGGAGCCCGAGACGGTTTGGCGTTTTCGACGGAGGGGTGGGGACGCCCGCGCCTTCGACATCGCGCAGGGCAGGCTCCCCGCGGCGGTTAGGCTTGCGCGATAGGCTCGTTAAGCGGGAGATCCTTCGCTTCGCCTGAAAAGCGGCTGCACTCAGGATGACTCCGTCATTTACGCAACGAAAGTGACCCACTACCGGGCGGCGTTACGGCGTGCGCCGGCGGTACTACAATTAGTATTATGCATCGTTTCGTTTTCGTTATTTTGATTGCCGGAAGCGTGGGAGTGTGGGCGCAGGGTGCGTCTGGGTCGCAGTCTGGTTCTCAAGCGGGTTCTCAATCCGGATCTCAATCCGGAAGTGCGCAATCTGGAAGCGCTCAATCTGGTAGCGCACAATCGGGAACTTCTTCTCCATCTACTCCTTCTCCATCTGCTCCGGCGGGGAATTCGCAGACTCCGGATGCTTCGTCACAGGCAGGACAAACGGCCAAGGCGCAGGGGCCGGACCTGAGTCCGCCGCGGTCGGATCGTGTGAATGTCAACGAACTGGGTCAGGAGCTGGGACAAAGTTCGAGCAAAGATTCGCAAAGCGATGTGGGTGCGCCGGAAAATGACGCGCGCGCCCATCCGGGCAGCGCGGAGGCCGTGTCGGAAGCAGCTGCGTCCGCTGGGGCCGCAACTTCGGTCACCGAGTTTCATCCCTGGAATCCGCACAAAGCGGCGAAGGACATCGAGGTGGGCGAGTATTATTTCAACCGCAAAAATTACAAGGCGGCCGAAGATCGTTTCCGTGAGGCGCTGTTTTTCAAAGAGAACGATGCCGAGGCCATGTTTCATCTGGCGGAGTGCCTGCAGAAAATGGAACGGCCGGCGGAAGCGCTCCAGTTCTACGAAAGCTATTTGAAGGTCCTGCCTTCGGGGCCGCACGCGCGGGCGACGCGCGAGGCGATTGAACTTCTCAAGACGCCAGGCAAGGCCGGTCCGGCGAAGTGAAGGAACGGCATTCCTCAGCGTCTCGCTGCCGACGGGGCGGAGGAGGACGACAGACTTCTCTGCTTACAAGGCAACTGCCAGCCCTTCACCGCAGAGGACGCAGAGAAAAACTCAGCCGTGGCGCGGGGGCAGGCGCCTTCGGGGCCGCTTCTTCGGCGGCTCGCGGAGGGCGGGCTTCGGATCCGCCGGCTCAAATTCTCCCACGCGGCTTTGTGCTGCCTCGCCCAAAATCAAGTGGGAGGGCCACTTGGGGCCGGAGTGGGTGTTGCGTCCTTTGCGGCGGACGAGATCTTCCAGGGCATCGAGGCAGGCGTGGAACATCTGGGTGCGCAGCGAGCCTTCCACCTCACCACGAATCATGAGCATGGCGGTGCCATGCATAAGAGACCACAGGGAGAGCATGAGGCGGGTGTGCTGGTGCGGCGTGCCTCCCAGGCGCTGGGCCAGGCGGTGGCGCATGAGATTGAAGGAGGGCCAAGGCTCATGCAACGAGGGTGGCTGCGCGAAACGGTCAAACAGCATTTCGAAGGCGTGGGGATGATCGAGAGCGAAATGGAGATAGCGTTCGCAAGCCTGGGCGAGAGTGCGGGAGCGGCTCATGCTGGCAAACAGGTCGCGGCGAGTCTGTAGGCGCACGCCGCGGAGAAGATCTTCGCGGTCGCGATAGCGTTCATAGACGGTGGGTGTAGTAGTGCCGGCGGCCCGAGCGACGGCCCGCATGGTGAGGGCTTTGGTGCCACCCCGTGCCCATAAACGGCAGGCGACCTCGAGAATTCGTTGTTCGAGTTCAGGATCGGGATGCCTGGGCAACGATTTGCCTCCACCGTACGAAGGGGAAATTTATTGCACAGCGTTAAACTAACAGTGTATACTAATACTCACGCGAACAACTTAAGGCTTCGGAAAGCGCGTCCCGCCGGACGAGCAGCAGCCCTTCCCACAATCGGCCCGGCGGGACCCGCCCGAGGAAAATTTTCGGCACACAATGGAGTATAGATGTTCACCGATGAAGAGAAGAAACCTGCGGAAATCGCCAAACTGACTGCCGACCTACGCAAAGCCAAAGTGGAGCTGTTGAGCGCACAATGCGCCATCGACCGGCTCCGGCTGCAGTATCCCATCCCATACATCGTTTCATTCGGCGACCCCCAGGCCCTGGAACAAGCCTTGGCTTCGGCGCGGGCGGTGAGCCGTTTTTTCGACGCCATTGAAGCCCAGCTCAAGCGGCAAGAACGCAAGAAATAAGATCACATTCCGGCTGCCCCCGCGGGGTTAAGCGCAATTCGAGTCATCCCCAGGAAGGTGTTTTGCCGGATATTTTTTTTTACCCGCTATTTTTCCACGCGGATGAAATCGCCGGTGGAGGCGTCGACCGCGACCGTCAACTTGGCGGAGTCGCGACTGGCGCCATAGATTACGTGCCAGACCAGTTCGTTGGTGTTGTGATTCCAGTCGCAGACGTAAGTGACGGGGGTGGCGGGGTCTTTTTCGAGAATCTTGTCGCCGCCGTGTTTCTGGGCGGTGGCCAAGGCTTGATCAGAATCGATTTTGAGAAAGGCGACGTCGAAGACCTGGGTGGTGGAATTCGAGGGATTGTAGCTGTCCTCGGGGTTGGGGTTGACGCCGCGAGAGGGAGCACCGTCGGCGTTGCTGCCGGACCAGGTGTAGGACTTGGTGGCATGCTGCGCGGCCGAAGCGAAGCTGCCGCGCCAGATGGCCCATTTGCCGTCCTGGCCGTTGCCGCCATCGGTGGTGACTTGCGAATCGATGCGATAGGGCTTGGCATCGGGAGCCCAGCCGCGAGCGGCCACGAATGCCTTCTGAAACGCGGAACGTCCGCCCAGCAGTTCGGGGCTTTTGATTTCGGGCTTGGACTCGGCGGGCTTGCTCGATTCCGAGTTGCAAGCGTTCAGCATGGCCAGCAGCATTGCGGCGGCGAGAATCGTTCGCACGTGGTTGCGCGCGCCGCGGCCGAGAACCCGCGGCAACTTCTCACGGGTATGCGGCGCGGGTCGAGCTTGGGCAAGGCTCCGCTTCTTCATGGCATCCTTCCTGTTATAACTTTCGTAAATCTATTTTGTCGGGCATCATTCTAACCGAAGCGGGCCAAACGCGAGAGAAGCAAAATGGATTCCCACCTCACGAAGCTGCAACAAGCCCTCGGGGAAACGGTGAAACCGCGCGGCTGGCCCGCGGACAAGGTGCGGGACGAGATTGGCGCGAAGATCGCGGAAATGGATGCGATGATCGAGCGCTGCGATCGCGAACTGGCTGCGGGAAAGTTTCGCGGGAAGGCGGTTTTGGATCATCCCGTAGAGGGCGAAAAAGCTTTTAAACGCAGAGGGCGCACAGAAAAGCAGAGTACGCTGAGAAAACCTAAGGCTTTCTCTGCGTCCTTGTGCATTGCTCAGCCGTCTCATGAGCGATCGCTTCGGCGATCTCGGCGGTTTCGAGCTTGATCCATTTGACATGCGCCGGATGCGGCGTTGGATTCGCCATTCCGGTTACTGTGGCGGCGCCGGCGCAGCGGGAGCAGGGGAAGCGGCGGCGGGGGCGGCGGGTTGGTCTGAACCGGCCTTGCGAGCGTTCTCCTGAATGTCGTCGAGTTTCGCCTTGGCGTCGTCCAAAGCTTTTTGCTTATCGGCGATCTGCTGCTTGTATTGCGCGTCCTGCTTGTCCCATTCCGCCTCGTTGCGCATGCGGTTGCCGGCGTCGGCATACATGGCGGCGGCGCGCAGCTGATATTCGCGCTGGGTTACATCGAGCTCGCGGCCCAGCAGGTCGACGGAATCTTTCTGCGCGCTAATCTTGTCCTGCCACTGCTTGGCTACGGCGGCTTTCTTCTCCGCGGCTTCCTGCTCCGGAGTCTTGGGCTGAGCGCCGGGAGCGGTGCTGGCACTCGCTGCAGCGGCCTGGCTCTCGGAGCCGGTCTGCGCGGTGGTGGCCTGGCTGGCCTCGCCGATCACCGAAAGTTTGTCACCTGCCGGCAAATTGTCGTTGTCATAAACTTTGGGCCGGGCCTTGGCCGGAGCCGGGCCGTCTTTGCGGATCTGGCGGGCGTAGTCGCCCAGCGACGATCCCGACTGACTTTGTGAACTGGACGGCTGATTTTGCGCAACCGCTGATAAGCTGAGCACGCTCATCAACACGGATCCGAACCCCAGGTATGCTACGCGCTTCAGATTTCTACTCATGATGTCCCACCTTGTTCTCAGAGTGCTTGCTAGCGGGCCTGGCCTTTTTTGGGTCGCGCCCGCCATCGAATCCCAGCTTCGGTCACTAGTCTTTCGTCTTTCGTTTCTCGTATTTCGTTTCTCGTCTATCTCTTCTCGTCTCTCGTCTCTCGTCTCTCGTCTTTCATGCCTGGCCGGCGGAAGCCGCTTGCGACGTGCCGCTGCCGGTCGTGTTTTTCCCGGTCAGAAATCCGCCCAGGCTGCGATCGAGGCGCGCGGCTTCATTGGCAATGTCCGCGGCCAATTGCTGGGCTAAATCGGGATCGCAATTGGTGGCCAGCTGCTGCGCGAAGCCGGAGATGGTGGTCAGCGAAGTGCGCAGTTCGAGCGCGCGTTCCGCCGAGATCTCGCCGCGCAGTTCCTGTTGCCGACGAATTTCCTGCAGGGCGGTGAGGTCATTCACCAGGCAGGCCGCGCCCAGCAGGCTGCCATCGACTGCGGGCACGGGAGATACCGTAACCGCGATGTGGCGATGCTCGCCGCCCGGGGTGTTGTAGCCAGCTTCCAGCTGGCGACGGCCGCTGCCTTCGCGCAGCACCGAGTGGACTTCTTCGGCAATTTCGCCGCGGAAAAGGTCGTCTGCGCCCATGCCAGTGCTGGTTGCGAAACCAAGAATCTGTTTGGCCGCGGGATTGGCCTGCTGCACCAGCCCATTGTTTCCAAAGACCAGCACACCGCAGGAAAGATTGGAGAGCACGGCCTGGCTGAAGTTTTCGCTGGTGCGCAGGCGGCGCTGCTCGGTCTGAGTCTGCACCTGCAGTTCATATTTCTGCTGCTTGAGTTGCTGGATCACCGTGTTGTAAACGTGCAGAGGCAAAGTCTCAAGCGAGGGCGTGCCTGTCGAGGAAACTTCAGCTTCGTCCTCAATGCTCTGGCGCAGTTTGCGGATGAACGCCAGGCCGATGAGGAACGCGAGGCCAGAAAGAAACAGCACGACCACGGCATGCAGCACAATGGGATTAGTCAGGATTTTCACCAGAGCCTCCCATACCAGCCCAGCAGCCGGTTGCCGAAGAAAAATGCGAACAGCGCCATGCTGCCGAGAAACACGCCAAACGGCATTTGATAATAGCGATAGACCATTTGCGCCGACTGCCATCCTCGTCGCCGTGCCGCTTGCGCGCTGGCCAGCCGGCGCATAAAACGATGCGTGCGCTTGAGCCAGACCACAAGAACGGTGGTCAGTCCGAAAAACGACCCGGCGAGCGAAGCGGAAAAAATCGTGAGTACCGTCAGCTTCATGCCCAGGAACGCGCCCGCCATGGCCATGAGCTTGACGTCGCCGAATCCCATGCCTGCCATGCCGCGCCAGCGCAAGTAGATTGCTCCGGCGCCGTAGATGAACGATGCGCCTACGGCCGCACCCAGCAGGGAATCGACCAGGGACAGCAGACGGGCCTCCACATCGCCACTGAAAGGCAGGCTCAGCATTCCCGGCATGAATTGCGATGCGAGATCGTTGACTGGAACCAGCAGGCTGAACAGCAGGCCCAGCGCCAGCCCAGGCAGGGTCAGCTTGTCCGGGAGCAGCTTGGTTTCGGCGTCGGTGAAAATCAGGCCGAGCAGAAGGAAGCCGAAGATGCAGTATTTCAAAGTGGCGAGCGTGAGCCCGAAATGCCAGTAGCACGCCAGAAACAGCGAAGCGGTGAGCAGTTCGATGAGGGCGTAACGCGGAGAAATCCTAGTCTTGCAATTGCGGCAGCGTCCGCCCAGCATCAGCCAGCTCAGCACCGGAATGTTGTCGTAAAACGCGATCGCGTGCTTGCATTTGGGGCAAGCCGACCGCGGCGTGACCACCGACAAATCCAGCGGAAGGCGGTAGATACACACATTCAGAAAGCTGCCGAAGCACAGCCCGAAGAGAAAAATCGATGATGCGAAAAGCGGGTCCACGTTTTTTTGAAAAAGATGTCTGTCTTAAATCGAACGTCAAGTCGCAACGCAAAGTTGCGAAGAATTCCTCAGGGCCGCACGCGCCTATCGCTGCGTGCGCCGCCCTTAGTCTTAACTTGAATTATAAGTCGATCGTGCGGGCACGGACTAAGGTACCGAAGTCACTGTCCGATAGGCCGATGGGCGGCAAGACATTGACCAGGCGGCACTTGGCGGTCTGGAGGAAACAGCGAGCGCGCTAACGAGGATGGTTCCCTTCGGATGCGAAAGGACCGAGGCGTCACGGCTGGAAGAATCGCAGCAACGCCCCTTCCAGCGCAATGGCGGAAGGCTCCGGGGCCGGTAACTCGCCCTGCCACCGATTCCAAGTGTGGGGCACGAGGCGGGTTTGGGGAACGGGGTTTTGCACCCAGCCTCCGGCGGTTTCCTCGCGCAGAAAGAGAGAAAAGGGCGCAATCCCCGGCTGCGACTGGGACTTCCATTCGAAGAGGCTTGCGGACAGCGCTTCGGTGATCGACTCGCGTGCTTCGAGGCAGAGAATCCATTCGTGGCGGACGAGTTGCAAATATTGGCTGAGAGACGAGCCGGTTGAGGCAGTTACTTTCGCTCCGTATTCGCGTGCGATGCGCGTGGTAGCGTCTTGCGAGGCATGGTCAATCACCAGGATTTCATCGCAGGGCAGCAAGGTTTCCAGGGCGCGGCCCAGGCGCAGAGCGTCATTGCGGGCATGCAGGAGTGCCGTGATGGCGGGCATGGAGTGAGAAACGCGACGTCAGAGCAAGCCGAGAAAGAGTGTACGCGAAAGCGGAGGCAGCGAACGGCTTCACATCTGTGTTTTGGGAAGGGCACGGCTCACCCGTGCCGCACCCCCGCACGGATGAACGGGAGCTGGCCCAGGGCCGGCCCTTGTGGGCCTGCTTTGGCATATGAGAAAAAGCTTAGTGGATGAATTTGTAGTCGACGATGGAGGCGGCCAGGACTATGCCGTCATCGGTCTTGATCGTTTCTTTGGAGCGCATAATGCGGCCCTGGCATACTACGTTGCTGTTCTTCTGTCCGGAGATTTCCTCCGGCATCTCGAACACCATCTCGATCAGGGCGTTGACGGGCAGCTGTTGCGGTCCGGTGAAAAGCACGCCGGTCTGGCTGATATTTTCGATGACGCCTTCATACCAGGTCGCGGTTTTGTTCACGCGGAAACGCAGCGGAACGTCGAGCTTCAGGCGGCGCGCGCGCGGAACCCACGAGGGACGCTTTTCGCGCGTGTGGCCGCGTTTGATGCCGGTCTCGGGCTTGGCATGCTCCACGCGCTCGGTGCGGCGCATGGTGGTCCAGTCATATTTGTATTCTGCGGCACAGATCAGGCAGACCTGATAATAGTTTCCGTCAGTGCCGCGCCGCGGCCAGGAGAATTCGTGAGAACAACGCCCCAGCATAAGAACATCCATGAGTTTTTGCGGCATGATGGTTACTTCCGGATCACTTTCCTCGGAGGCAAAATCATCATCGCGCGAAGGGCGAACTTTGGATAGGTTACTTTCGTGCAAGGGGGGCCGGGCGCTACTTGCGCGACGGATTCGCAACCGCCGTCATTGCGACGATTCCGGTGGTGAAGGCTCTGGCTTCGTCCGCGGCGGTGTGCAGTCCTACAGTGAGGTTTTGCATTTGGTGGGGCTTGACTGAGATGAATGCGGTTCCGCGAGTGTATTCCTTCGTCTGCACCAGGATTTCATAGTCTCCAGCGGCGACCGGCGTCAGGCTGAACGCTCCAGCCTGGTTCGTTGTGCCCTGCGCGATCGACTTGCCGGTTTTCCGGTCAAGCACGGTAACCAGCGCTTGCGGAACTGGAGCACCAGAGGCCACAACCGTGAGGTTAAAGCCAGTGATAACGGGTGGCACAATGTCGCCCATCACGGCTGTGCCGGGTTGAGGCGTTGTCTGCTGCGGCGTCGGTGGCAGCAGTTGACCTTGCAGCGGTGATGTTTGCCAGGAGCAGGCCTGCGTGGCGAAGACCAGGCTGATTGCCGCGGCCAGCGCAGCCGTGAGGCGGGGCGAGACGCGGCGAATGCGGGCGCGCAGGCCGACCGGGCAATCGCGGGTGAGGATGGTTCCGTCGGGGCGCTGGTAGAGGCGTCCGCACAAACGTTGGCCGGCGCTGGCGGCGATAAGTTGCTCGATTTCTGCCGCGGTCATCTCGGAAAAATTGTAGACATTTAAATTGCATTGGGCGCAGTGGCGCGAGCGATTGTCTCCGGTCATTTGTTCCCAGGGGACCGAGCACGGCGATGCAATTTTGATTTCCGGCAACATGTAAGGCCTCCGTTTGCCTGCTGATGTATGATCGCGGCGAGGGAGCTTTCTTGCAGGATTCTTTCGCGGCTTTCGTGCTCGCGGGCGGCAAGAGCGCACGCATGGGCGCGGACAAAGCCTTCGTGGAATTCGACGGGCGCACGCTATTGGCGCGGGCTTTGGAGGTAACCCGCTTGGTTACCAACGATGTTCAGATCGTGGGCGATGCCGCCAGGTTTGCGGCATTCGCTCCGGTGGTGGAGGATGTATTTCCGGGTTGCGGGCCGCTGGCGGGGATTCACGCGGCCTTGCGGGCTTCGGCGGCGGAGTTGAATTTGATGCTCGCGGTGGATATGCCGTTTGTATCGCGAGACCTCTTGGAGTTTATGATCGGGCGAGCGCGCCACTGCGATGCGCTGGTGACCGTGCCGCGGGCCGGTAGAGGCTGGCAGCCTTTGTGCGCCGTCTATCGCCGCGAGTTCGCCGAGGCTGCCGAGAAAGCGCTGCGCGAGGGACGCTACAAGATTGATGCATTATTCGCTGCTGTGACGGTGGAGGTGATCGAAGAGAAGGAATTGGCGGACGCGGGGTTTGCAGGCGGCGTGTTTCGTAATTTGAATACGAGGGAGGAGTTGGAGACGGCGGCTGCTGAGGCATCGCCTCGATGAGTGAGTGTCGATGACTCAAGCGGAAACCGCTGCCGGGCTTTGCCCGGCCGGACAGCCGAGGGCGGCTGTCCCCACATGGTCTGTGGAGTTTGGCGGCGGAGTGCATAGATCCTTCGCGTCGCCCAGGATGCAAACCGTTGGAAGCTAGAGACTAGAGACCAGAAGCTAGAAGCCAAGAGCCAAGAGCCGAGCCATGCCCGATAATCCGCAACCCAGCCCGTACATTCGCTTCAACGAAGTCTCCAAGGCATTCGGTGACAACGTGGTGCTGAACCACGTCACCTTCGAAGTGTTGCCCGCTGAGACCGTATGCATTCTCGGGCGCAGCGGTGTGGGCAAGTCGGTTTCTCTGCATGAGATTATGGGTTTTCTCAAGCCGGATTCGGGGCGCGTGATAGTCGCGGGCGAGGACATTAGCGACTATAGCGAGGAACAACTGGAGCATATTCATAAAAAAGTGACCATGGTCTTCCAGAACGGGGCGCTTTTTGATTCGCTGACCGTGGGCGAGAACGTTGCGTTTCCGCTGCGCGAAAGCCGCGAGCTCAGCGAGGAACAGATTTTCCAGATCGTGGACGGTTTGCTGCAGATGGTGGGTGTGCAGGAGATGGGCGACCTGCTGCCGTCTGATCTTTCGACCGGGATGAAGCGCTCGGTCGCGATCGCCCGCGCGCTGGCGGCGCGCCCGGAGTGTGTGCTCTACGACGAGCCCACGACCATGGTCGATCCGCTGATGGCGCAACTGCTGGGCGACTTGATCAAGCGGCTCAAACTGCAATTGAACCTCACCAGCATTGTGGTCACGCACGATATGCGGCTGGCGAAAAAGCTCGCCGACCGCGTGGTATTTCTGTACGATGCCAAAGCAATTTTCTTCGGCACCTATGCCGAGATGGAGAAATCGCCCGCGCCCATCATCCAGGAATTTCTGGAGCTGGATGAGTTGCGGATAGAAGCGTAAGCGCAGTACCCAGTTGCCGGTACCCAGTAGGATCAAGATTCAAGATCAAAAGCCAAGGCGACTTTGATGTTAACTGGGTACTGAATATTGGCAACTGGGTACTGCCTCTAGAACCCTTGCTCCACCAACTCCTGAATCGTGAATGAGGGCTGACCTACAACCTACAACCGACAACTGCCCTGCCTTGCCTGCGCGGCCGGTCTCGGATAACCTTGCTGGCCATGAAGACGCTGGCTCTGGTTGTGTCCACGGTTGTTCTGTTTTCTGCTTTGGCGGTTGCGCAAGCAAAACCTGAGCCATCCCCGCCGGCTTCGATTCTGGTGAAGGCGGGAAGGGTGCTCGATGTGCGCAAAGGCAGCTACATCGAGAATGCCGCTGTCTGGATTGAGGGCGAGCGCATCAAGGAAGTGGGCCGCGCGTCTGATGTTCAGTCTCGTGTGCCGAAAGATACGAAAATCATTGACCTGGGTCGCGCCGCGGTGTTGCCCGGCCTCATCGACTGCCATACGCACATCATGTCGCGCATGCCGGAAACCGACAACAGTTACATTGTCGACCTGGCCACCAAGTCCGAGGCGGTTCGCGCGCTCGAGGGCGCTTACGATGCGCGCATTACGCTGCAAGCGGGATATACGACCATTCGCGACGTGGAGAATGAAGGTTCTGGCTACGCCGATGTCGCGCTACGTGATGCCATCAATCAGGGCCTGGCCGAAGGTCCACGCATGCAAGTCGCGACCCGTGCGATCGCGGCTGTAGGACAATACAACCCGTTTGGAGTTTCGCCGGATCTCACGAATTTTCCTACGGGAGCTCAGATGGTGAGCGGCGTTGAGGAAGCGCGTCGCGCGGCGCGGGAGCAGATTGGCCACGGAGCTGACTTGATCAAGGTGTATGCCGACTGGAGAAATCCCACGCTTACGGTCGAGGAGATTCGGGTCATCGTAGAAGAGGCGCACCGGCAGAAACGAAAAGTTGCCGCGCACGCGACCACCCCGGAAGGAATCAAGAATGCCGTGATCGCGGGGGTGGACTCGATCGAGCACGGGCACATGGCGAATCGCGAGGATCTCGAGATGATGAAAGCTCAGGGAACTTTCCTGGTGCCGACCGTCGGCGTGGTCGACGCCATGATCGAACGGCATAAGAACGATGCTAATTCCGCTGAAGACCGCAAGTGGGTAGAACCTTTTTTGCAGGGGATACAACAATCGGTTCAGACGGCGAAAAGTCTTGGAGTAAAAATCGCAGCGGGTTTTGACGCGGGCAATCCTGAATTGCAGGGTAAGAATGCCACCGAGTTGGCGGCGATGACCAAGCGTGGGCTGACTCCGCTGGAAGCGATTCAGGCGGCGACCGTCAATGCGGCGGAACTGATGAGCTGGCAGGACAATGTGGGTGCGCTGGAGCCCGGGCACTACGCGGACTTGATCGCGGTAGAGGGCGATCCGCTGGCAGACATCACGATCCTGCAGCACGTGAAGTTCGTGATGAAGGGGGGAGCCGTCGTGAAGGACGATATCCACAAACAGCCGTAGATTGTCAGACCGGCGCTACGAACTGGCAACTCAGTACTGGCAACCGCAACTGCTTTTAAAACCCTTGCTCCACCAATTCTTCGATGGTGAAGGCGCGTTGACCGGAATCGCTCTTCATCATTTTCTCGAGATATTTAGCGATCAGGTCGGCTTCGAGGTTGACGGGATCGCCGGGCTTCAGGGAATTGAGATTGGTCGCCTCCACTGTGTGCGGAATGATCGCGAGAGTGCAGATGTTCTCCTCAAGTTTCGCCACGGTAAGGCTGATGCCCTCAATCGAGATCGATCCCTTATAGACGGTGTATTTCTCGACCTCGCGCGGCAGTTCAATCTGCAGCCACCAGTTCTCCGAGTCCCTGATGCGATCGAGAGTGATCAGCTTGCCGACGCCGTCTACGTGTCCCTGGACGATGTGGCCGCCGAAACGGCCGTCGGCTTTCATGGGTAGTTCGAGGTTGACGGGTGCACCTTCGCGGATGCGCGAGAAAGAAGTGCGCTCCCAGGTTTCCGGGGCAAGATCGGCGCAGAACGATCCTGGCTGGATATTGAGCGCGGTGAGGCAGACTCCGCTGACCGAGACGCTGTCACCGGTTTTCAATTCTTTCGGTGCGCGGCCGGCGGTGATGGTGATGCGGCGGTTTTCGCCGCGCTGTTCGATGGCGGTGACGCGTCCGACTTCTTCGACGATGCCAGTGAACATTGGGCCTCCGGGGAACTCAACATTGTATGCCTGGATGCGGCCCAGCGCGCGGCAACCGGCATTCAGTATTCAGTGCTCAGCATTCAGCAATTAGCAATTGGCAACTAGCATTTGGCCGTTGGGCTTCCGGATTCCTGCGCCAAAGGGAGGATCGCATCCTTGTCTAAGCACTGAGGCCGAGGTTTTAAGTGCCAATTGCTGATTGCTAATCGCTTGCTGCTGAATACTGGCTGCTTCATTCTCCGTAGGGGTCGCGGAGATAGCCTTCAATCGCGAAATCTTCGCCGAAGCGATGCAGGTGCAGATGCTTTGCCTGAGCGGCTTCGAGCCTGTGCTCAGAGTTTGCGTCAGTTGCGAAGGGAACTGATCCGGTTCCGCCAAGGATCGTGGGCGCGTAGTAGAGAAAAACTTTATCGACTACGCCGGCACTGAGCGTGGCGCCATTGATTCTAGATCCGCCTTCGATCATCAGGCTGGTGATTTCGAGTTGACCCAGCCGGCGGAGAACGGCAGGAATGTCTGGCCGGCGGCCGGGATTCGCGGGGAGTTCTTCCACACGGAGGCCAAGGCGCTCGAACTGGGATTTCTTCTGAGTGGTTTCCCGCCCCGCTGCCGATGAGCAAAAAACGAGTGTGTTGTGGTTACGTTGTTCGGCTGCGTCGTGAACCAGGCGCGACTCGAGCGGCAGGCGCAAATGAGAATCGAGAATCACGCGAAGCAGCGGACGGCGACGGGGCCGGCCGCTGCGGTCGGTGAGCAGAGGATTGTCAGCGAGTATCGTCCCGATTCCCACGAGGATCGCGTCGTGTTCACGGCGGAGTTCGTGCACGTGAGCGCGCGCGGCTTCGCCGGTGATCCAGTGGCCGGAAAATTCCTCGGCCGGAGCCGAGGCGTTGCCGCCCAGCGCTTTTGCCGACGGCGGCGCGATCTTGCCATCGAGCGTCATGGCGGATTTCAACGTGACGAGCGGTACTCCGTGACGGACGTAGCGGGCAAATGGTTCATTCAGGCGGCGCGCCTGCTCTTCCAGGGCGCCGACCTCCACGCGCACGCCGGCAGCGCACAGTTGTTCGAAGCCGCGCCCGCTAACCTTAGGATTGGGATCGGACATCGAGGCTACGACGCGACGAATTCCAGCCGCCATCAGCGCATCCGTGCATGGTGGCGTGCGCCCTTGATGCGCGTGCGGTTCCAGGTTGATGTAGAGCGTTCCGCCGCGGGCTTTGCTGCCGGCGGCTTCCAGGGCGACAATCTCGGCGTGTTTCACGCCTTCGTAAGTGTAGGTGCCGCTGCCCGCAACATTGCCCTTCGCATCAACGATGATCGCTCCTACACGCGGGTTCGGAGACGCAAGGCCGATGCCTGCTCGCGCCAGGTCGAGCGCGCGCTGCAAAAACTGTTCGTCATCGGAGTGGGTGGACATGGAATCCAGCTTTGGTCACGGACACGAAGGCGAGTAACGATAAGCTAAGCCTCGCGTGGCGGGAAAGCGTCAGCCGGATTGTCCTCCTCTGGTTCTTCGAGCGCGACCGCACCGGGTCTTCCTTTTGGTCCTTTTCTGAGCGACGCTGGAACGAATGATAACGGTTCTTCAGCTGGATCGGCGGGGGCCTTCGGGCGAAGCAGCCGATATAACAACCACCAGAAAAGGCAGACCAGCGCAAGGGCCGTGAGGAGTTCGAGATAGAAAGTCATGCCAAGTTCTCCTCCGTGTCTCCGCGGTGATAATCGGCGTTTATTCGAACAACGAATCCACAAATGCTTGCGGGGCGAAAGGCAGCAGGTCGCCGGCTTTCTCGCCGACGCCGACAAAGCGCACCGGCAGGCCCAATTCGCGTGAAATGGCGACGACGACTCCGCCCTTTGCCGTTCCGTCGAGCTTGGTGAGCACGATGCCCGTCACGCCCGCCGCCTGGGTAAATAAGCGCGCCTGCTGCAAACCATTTTGGCCGGTCGTGGCGTCCATTACCAGCAACGTTTCGTGAGGGGCTGAGGGAATGATGCGTTGGGCAGTGCGCCGCATTTTTTCCAGTTCCGCCATCAAGCTGGTTTTCGTGTGCAGGCGGCCGGCGGTATCGACAATAACGTAATCGGACTTGCGCGCCACCCCGGCCTGTAACGCGTCGAACAGCACGGCCGAAGGATCGCCGCCGGGTTTGGTCCTGATCACTTCGGTGCCGGTGCGCTGGCCCCAGATTTCGAGTTGCTCGATGGCGGCAGCGCGGAACGTATCGGCGGCGCACAGCAGCACGTTTTTTCCCTCGGATCGAAATAGCTGAGAGAGCTTGCCGATGGTCGTGGTCTTACCCGTGCCGTTCACGCCGACTACCAGAATCACTTCCGGCCCGCTATCAACTCTCTTGACGGGTCGCGAGTTGGCTGTGCTCAGAATCGCGAGCAATTCTTCTTTCAACAGCCGTTTGAGTTCCTGCACGTCTTTGATCTGCTTGCGATCAGCTTTGTCGCGCAGCTTGGCGAGGACTTCCTGCGTGGTGGTGTTGCCCAGGTCGGCAGCGATCAACGTGGCTTCGAGATCGTCGAGCGTATTGTGGTCGATTTCCTTGCCGAAGGAAACGACTTCTTCAATGCGCTCGGCCAGGTTCTCGCGGGTGCGCGTAACCGCCTGCTTCATGCGGTCAAACAGGCCGGTTTTCTTTTCTTCCGTGCTGCCGAACAGGGTCTGAATCATAAGAGGGTCAAAGAATGATTATACGTTTTTAAACGGAGAGGCCTTGCCAGACCGGTGGCCGTGCTAACCTCTTTTGTTGTCCGGTTTAATCCGGTTGGCCGGAATTCCCAAGCGGCAACTCCCTTGGAGTAATGCTCATGAGATCCACACTTCGATTGTTGTCTCGAAATGCTGTCGCGTACACTCTCGTTTGCCTTGGGCTCGCCGTTACGGCGTTTTCGCAGGGAGCCTCGCAGCCGCAAGGCCCCGCCCTCAACCTGAATTACATGGACCGGACGGTGCGGCCTGGGGACGACTTTTTCCAGTACGCGGACGGAAACTGGCTGAAGCACGCGGAAATCCCTCCCGACCGCGAAATGACGGCCCCGGCTATCGGGCTGGTGGAGGAAACGGAAAAGCGCGTATCAGACCTGATCGCCGTGGCCGCCAAGAAAGCAGGCCCACCCGGCGATAAGTCACGTCGAATTGCCGATTTGTTCAACTCGTATATGGATGAGGCCGGCATTGAAGCCAATGGGTTCCGTGAGCTCCGGCCGCATCTGGACGCCATCGCGGCGATCCACGATAAGCGGGAACTGGCAAGGGCTCTGGGGGAGAGTCTGCGGGCCGACGTGGACGCGCTGAACAACACGAACTTCCACACCGCAAATCTTTTTGGGCTTTGGGTCGCCCCCGGCTTCAATGAACCCGAGCACTATACGGCTTATCTGCTGCAAGGCGGACTGCAACTGCCGGATCGTGAATACTACCTTTCCGACAGCCCCGAGAATCGCGAGATACGCAGCAAATATCAGACGCACGTGGCGACCATGCTGAAGCTCGCCGGATTCACCGACACTGAAGCGCGGGCGGCCGGAATTGTCGCACTGGAGCATGCGATTGCGGAAAAACACATAAGCCTGGCGGAGAATGACGACGTTCACAAAGCCAACAATGTCTGGCAGATGACCGACTTCGCCGCGAAGGCCCCGGGCCTCGATTGGGCGGAATATTTCCGTGGGGCGGGCCTCAGCCGGCAAGGCAGCTTCATCGTTTGGCAGCCCACGGCGTTTGCCGGAGAATCGGCCCTCGTGGCCTCCACTGCTCTGGAGACCTGGAAGGACTGGCTGGCGTTCCACCTGATTGAAGCTTACGCCGCCGCGTTGCCGAAAGCATTCAGCGACGAACGATTTGCCTTCTTCGGGAAGATACTCTCGGGTACGCCGGAACAGCGGCCGCGCTGGAAGCGCGGAGTAGACGTGGTAAACGCCTATCTGGGCGACGATGTGGCGCAACTCTTTGTGCAGCGCTATTTCCCGCCTGCGTCCAAAGCGCAGGTAGAGGCCATGGTGGTGAACCTTGTGGCAGCCTTCCGGAAGCGAATCAACGCGCTCACGTGGATGGACGCCACGACCAAAGCGGAGGCGCAAGCCAAGCTCGACACTCTTTACGTGGGCGTGGGGTATGGAGAGAGCTGGCACGACTATGCGGGCTATGAAGTGAAGGCGGACGACCTGTTCGGCAACCTATGGCGCGGCAAGCTTTCTGAGTACCGCCGGCAGGTGGCGCGCCTGGGTGGGCCGATTGACCGCAAGGAGTGGTCCATGACCGCGCAGACGATCAACGCCGTGAATCTGCCGCTGCAAAACGCGTTGAACTTTCCTGCCGCCATTCTGCAGCCCCCCTTCTTTGATCCGCAAGCACCGGCGGCGGCCAACTATGGAAGCATCGGCGCCGTCATTGGACACGAAATCAGCCATACGTTTGACAGCGAGGGCAGTGCGTTCGATTCCAAAGGGCGAATGCGGAACTGGTGGAAGCCTGAAGACTTCGCTCACTTTGAAGCCGCCACCGCAAAATTGGTGGCGCAATACGATACTTACAAGCCCTTCCCCGATCTCGCTTTGAACGGCAAGCAGACGCTGGCGGAAAACATTGCCGATCTTGCCGGACTCGGCGCGGCCTATGACGCCTACAAAGCCTCGCTCACCGGGCAGGCTGCTCCGGCGCTGGACGGATTGTCGGGCGACCAGCAGTTTTTTCTGGCGTTCGCTCAGAGCTGGGCAGAGAAGGGCCGCGAAGCGGCGCTGCGGCAACAGGTGCTGACGGATTCACATTCTCCCGGCCAGTACCGGGCGCTCACGGTGCGGAATATCGACGCCTGGTATGCCGCGTTCGATGTGCAGGCGGGAGAGAAACTTTACCTCGCTCCGCCCGAACGTGTGCGCATCTGGTAGGGCACGCAGGCATCGCAGTCATAAAGATATCGATATCGTTAGACTGCTGATGCAGCGGATGTTTAGACGCGGGTTCTTTCCAACTCGGCGGTTTCAACGGCGATCGACGGGGCCGGAGTGGGCAGCGGCAGTGCAGGAATCGGCGCAACTGGGGCGGCTGCGGCTGCCGTTGCGTTGGCTGCCGCGGGCACCGGGCGCCGGATCACAAATTTCTGCAACTTGATTTCTCCTCGGCCGTAAACCGCCAGCAGCGCCGCGACCACGACCGGGTCCAGTCGCTTCCCAGACAAGTTCTGAATGATCTGCAGCGCTTGATCGGGCGTATGTGCGTTCTGGTAAGGACGCGTGGTGGTGAGCGCGTCGAACGTGTCGGCGACGGCGATCACTCGCGCCAGCAGCGGAATCTGATCTCCTTGCAATCCGTAGGGATAGCCGCGGCCGTCAAGCGATTCATGGTGCAGTTCGATGCCGGGCAGCATTTCCGCCAGTTGCGTAACAGGACGCAGAAGATTTGCGCCACGCGTGGTGTGAGTCTTCATCACCTCGAATTCCTCGGCCGTGAGTGCTCCTGGCTTCTTGAGGATGTGGTCTTCAATGCCGATCTTACCCACGTCGTGCAGTTGCGCGGAAATCTGCAGCGTCTCGATGAACGAAGTGGGCAGGTCCATTTCGTGCGCCAGCAGCAGGGAATAGCGCGTCACGCGGTCGGAGTGGCCGCGAGTGTAGGGATCTTTTTCGTCGACGGCTCCGGCCAACATCTGAATCGAGCCCATGAACAGGGCGCGGTTTTCGTCGGCGGCGCGTTTGAGGTCTTCGACAAAATGCTCGAGTTCTTGAGACATGCTGTTAAAGGTTTCGGCCAGTTCTCCAATTTCGGTGCGGCTCCAGAGGTGGACGCGCTGTGAAAAATCTCCGCGCGCGATGGCGCGGCTGGATTGAGTCAGCACCTCGAGAGGATTGGTAATGCGTCGAGCTGCGAAAATGCTCACGCCGATACTCAGCAACACCGCCAGCAGGGCCAAAAGGCGTGCCGTGCGCTGCATCTCAAAGACTCCGCGATAGGCTTCGCGCTGTGGCTTCTGTACCACTACGGCCCAATCGAGCGCGGTCACGGGACTGTAGGTGCCCAGCATGTCTTGGCTATTCTTGGCGTCGCGCAGCGTGAATTCTTTGGTGGCAGCCAACTGACCTTTGTTGCCGCTATCCACAAAGTTGCGCACGATCTCCAGGTTTTTCATATCCTGACCGGTGGCGAACTCAGGGGTCGCTGCAGCCACGAGCCGGCCTTGCGCGTCTACTACGTAGGGTGTCAAGCCGCCGCCACTGACTTCCTGCAGACGGCGAATCAGGAATTGCAGGTCCACGACGGCCGCGATCACTCCCAGAAACCGCGGGCCGTACATCACGGGAGTGCTGACCAGAAAAATCGTACGAGCCGACTTGCCTTCGCCCACCGCGAGCGCCTGTCCGTTGTAGACGCGTCCGTCGCGGGCGGCGGCAAAGGCGCGCTCCAGTTCACGCTGCAGGAAAATGTCAGGTGCGATGCGGCCCGCTGAGATTCCCTTGGCGTCAGAATTCAACAGCGTGGCGTAAGCGACTTCGTCGGAAGACGATACAAAGTTTTCCACCAGCGCCCGCAGTTCCGGCGCCTCAATATTTTTTTCCCCGATATCGCCGCCGCTGGTGACCTGGATCGCCGACGACAAGTTCGCCAGCATCATGCGTAACGATCGCTCGTGCTGAGAAAGATCGTCAGCCAGCGAGCGCGTGACCGTATTCTGCAGCAGCATCTCGTTGGTTTTCAGCCGGTCGCGATTAATCGACTCCACCTGCGAGGAGTAGAAATACATCGGAATAATGCTGATGACGAGAAGGACCCCGAGGATCACGTACAAGATCGGGATGCGCGCGGCGGTGGATATCTTGGAAGACAAGTCTTTCCCTTCACGTAGAATCGCGGGCGCCGGAGTCGAAGTGACGGCGTTGTTCAAGCTGGCTTATTCAAACTATCCAGAAAATTCTAATAGGTAGGGACGTTGCTGCGAGCGATACCGAGGGACATCGTCATTACCAAAGTACCTGACCGAAATCCGGCTTCCGGCAAGGGTTTGGCAAGGAACAGCTTCGGAAATCGGGAGTTCGACCTCGGGAGTTCGGCCCGCAGCCGTCGGCGCTCAGGCCCTCAAGACACTTCATGCGCCGGGCCTTCCAGGCGGTTAATTCAGGAGCTTTTTCAAGTCCCTCCATTTCACGAGAATAACGTGATTTTCTTGCAGTAATTTCTTGAATTCGGGACTGGTAACGAAATCGTAGTCGCGCTGGCGCCAGGCCGCGCCGTAGTCGTCGTGATCGACCATCACGGCCTGCAGTTCGGCGTTGTCGTACCCGAGGTGGACAATGATCTCGGTGACGCCGGGTTTCAAGTTGCGGATCGCGTTCGCATAAAAAGTCTTCCAGTCCGCAGGATGAATCGAAGGATCGGCGATGACGACAGAATCCAGCACGAGATCATTTTTCGACAGAACTGATGCGAGCTCCGGCGGAGTATTGGGAGCGATGAAGGCGAGGAAGGGCAACCGGTAGTCGTGAGCGACTTTGACGTACACCACGAAAAGATCGGGGCGCGAGAAAAGCGCGCCCATGTGGCTGTCGAGATGTGTGGGATGAATTCCCATGGCGATGGCACGTTCGACCTGGGCGCGAATTTCGTGCTCTACCTCGTCTGCCTTGAGCGCCCGATCGGCCTCGGGCGTGTCGGACCAAAGATAGCCGGTGGGGTCGAGCAGGCTCGGAACCTTGTCTTTGGATTCGACCGGCCCCCAGCGGTAGGTTTTCCACTCGCTCGTAAGCGTCAAGTGCAAACCCAGGTCGGCGTCCGGATGGCTCTTGGCGTAGGCAGCGACTTCATCGAGCCAGGGGCAGGGAATCATGATGCTGGCCGAGGTGACGGCGTTTTTGTCGAGCGCATCGAAGCTTGCCGCGTCTTCGGAGTGCGCGACCGCGAGATCGTCGGCGTGGACGATGAGGAGTTTGGCGTCTGGCGCATAGCCTAGGCGCTCCGCGATGGTCTTGGATTGACCCATCGCGGTGGTCAGTGAGAAGAACAGATAAACCGCAGCAACCGTCGATTTGCCCAAACACCCGTGATTTCGAAACATGGAAAACTCCAGAGAACGACTACCCAGAGTACTGCCTTTTTCATCTCTATTCCAAGTGGGACTGAAGACAGCGTGCCAGGAGTTCAGCAGCTAAGAGCCAAAAAGCTAAGAGCTACGACCCGCGGCTCTCACTCTTGCCACTGCGCGTCATTAAGTCGCGGATGGCCTCGCGCGGAGCCTTGCCTTGGTTGAGAATGGCATTCATCTGCTCTGTGATCGGCATTTCGACTGCGTGGGTCCGCGCTAAGCCGATCGCCGCGGTGGTGGTGAAAATTCCTTCTGCAACCATGCCGCGCATGGCGGTGACAATTTCTGGAAGCTTGCGTCCGCAGCCGAGTTCCACGCCTACGCCGCGGTTCCGCGACAAACTTCCCGTACAGGTGAGCACCAGATCGCCCAGGCCAGCGAGGCCGGCCATGGTTTCAGCACGTCCGCCGCAGGCCACGACCAGACGCGTCATCTCGGCCAAGCCTCGCGTGATTAGCGCGGCAATGGAGTTGTGACCCAGGCCCAGACCGTGGCAAATCCCGGCCGCGATGGCAACAATGTTTTTCAGTGCGCCTCCGAGTTCCACTCCCACCACGTCGGGGTTGGTGTAAACCCGAAAGCTGGGATCGCTGAACTCGTCCTGCACGGTGCGCGCGAGTTCAGGATCCCGGAATGCTACGGTAATCGCGGTCGGATCTCCGCGCGCCACTTCCATAGCGAACGTCGGTCCACTGAGCGCGCCTACGCGAGAGCCGGTCGCGCCGCTGCCGACCAGAACGCCGCTGCTTAGAACCTGAGTAATGATCTCCGTCATGCGCAGCAGCGAACCTTCCTCCAGCCCTTTGGTAGCGCTTACGATTAAGGCTTGCGGGGGCAAATGCGGGCGCATGCGCTCAAACACCCGCCGGCAATGTTGTGAGGGCATGACGCTGACTACAATCCGCGCGCCGTCGAGCGCCTGGGCCAGGTCGGTGGTCGCTGTGACGGAATCAGGAATCGTCTGTCCGGGAAGGAACTTCTCGTTCAGGTGACGCTGAGCGACGGATTCGGCGACTTCTTTTTCGTGAGCCCAGAGGCGAACCGAATGCGCTTGCTTCCGTCCCAGCACAATTGAAATTGCGGTGCCCCACGCTCCCGCGCCGATTACCGCGATCCGGCTCATGGCCGTTTCGCTCCGAACCGATTTTCCGTTCCGGCCAGCAGACGCCGAATGTTCGCGTGGTGCTTGCCGATAATAAGCAACGAAGTCAGTGACATCAGCCCCAGTGCGACCGCGCTATGGCCGTAGTCGTGCAGCGTCCACGACGAAATCGGGAAGGCCGCGGCCGCCGTCATTGAGCCCAGTGACGAATAACGGAACAGCAAGACAAGCGCGACAAAGATGGCAACCGAGATCAGGATTGCCAGAGGAGCGATGACGACGAATGAGCCGAGCCCGGTGGCAACACCTTTGCCTCCGCGAAATTTTAACCACACTGGAAACATGTGGCCAAGCACAGCAACCAGGGCCGCCACGGCCGCATGGACGGAGGTAGGCGGCAGCGAAGCCAACAGCGTTTCGTGCCCGAGAACTGTGGGCAGCGGTACGCCCGGGAAAACTTGCGGACTAAGTAGAATGGCAATGGTGACGGCTGCAAATCCCTTCAGAGCATCGAGCAGTAGCGTGAGGATGCCGAGCACGGGTGATTTGCGAGAGACATTGCTGGCGCCGATATTCCCGCTGCCGCTCAAGCGTACGTCTTCGCCGCGAAAAGTGCGCACCAGCAGATAGCCGAATGGGATCGACCCCAGCAGGTAACTTAGAGCGACGGTGAGTAAGAGAGAAGACATGATGAATGCCAGCACTTAGCAGTTGGCATTTAGCCGGGCCTGCTTCAGGTTGTAGTGGCTCAATGCTAACCGCTAATGGCTGACTGCTGATTTTCCCCGCAACTCGAACCTCGCCAGCTTTGTATACTTCGATCCTTTCGGCGACAGCTGGCTTTGATACAAGAAGAACTCGCGGGCCGTCATGGTACCAAATTCGAGCGAGGGCAGGGCAGCCAGCCTTTCCTGCAGGCGCTGAAAAGTGCGGTTGGGGCTGTCGCCGTTGCGCCAATGGGGTGAGCCCGAACTACGCGTTCCGCGAGTCCCGCCACGTGCCAACGTGAGGTGCGGGCTGAAGGGGCGTTCTTCCCTGGGGATTCCGAGACGGGCCGTTTGCTCGTCTACGGCCGCGACCAGGGCAGCCAGTTGAGGTCCGGATTCAATTCCAGCCCAGAAAACCCGCGCAGCTTTCGCAGTCGGAAAAAATCCATATCCGTGAAAATGAATTTCGACTACGCCAGCGCTCACAGTCCGCAGTGCGCGTTTGATTTCTTCGACCGCCGATTCCCGCTGCTCCCCAATGAACTTCAGCGTGACATGAAGCGATTCAGGCTTGGCCCAGCGCGCGTCCGCGGCGAAGCCACTCACTCCTTCCACGAAGCGCGCAATGCGCTCGCGGATGGCGTCGTCGATATCGAGAGCGATGAAGAGGCGCATAAAGGCAGCTTCTAGCTGCTAGCTTGGAGCACCAGATTGCCGATCGCGCGTTGATCTCTGCTTAACAGCATCTTCTCAAGCACTGAATCGAAGGGTTGAGCTCGAAGCTAGAAGTTGCTCACATCAGTTTCCTTCGCACCATATCCAGCGCCATGGTCGAGGCGAACCAGCGGATGCGTTTGCGATCGCCGGGAAACCTTCTTTCGATCACTTCCGTTCCGCGATCGCCGGCCACGGCGTGAAACACCAGGCCTACCGGCTTCTCCGGCGTGCCTCCCGTGGGGCCGGCCACTCCGGTAATGCCAACGCCAAGGGTCGCCTCGCAGCGGTATCGCACGCCTTCCGCCAGCGCGGCCGCTACTTCGCGGCTGACGGCGCCGTGGCGCTCGATCATCTCCTGGGGCACTCCCGCGAACTCTGTCTTCAAAGCATTGGAATACACCACTGCGCCACCCAAAAAGTAACGTGAGCTTCCGCTCACAGACGTAAGGCGCTCAGCCAGCAAGCCTCCGGTGCAGGACTCCGCCACGGCCAGCGTGGCGTTGCGCATCTGCAGCCAGTAGCCGACGATCTGTTCGAGCGACTCGCCGTTGCGGGAGAAAACGGCATCGTCGAGCTCGTCTTCGACTTCACCCGCTACTTCGTCCACGCGCCGCTGGGCTAGTTCGAGGCTTTCGGCGCGTTTCTTGAAATGCAGCTGAACCTCGCCTGCCCCGGCCAGGATGGTCGTTTCCACGTCAGGGAAACGCTTGTAGATGGGTGACACGCGCGAATCCACCTGCGATTCCCCCAGCATTGCGATCTTCAACTCTCTGGTCGCGAGATGAGCGGGGGGAACTTTTGCCCGCAGACGTTCGCGAACCTCCGCATCGAACAGGGCTTTCAATTCGAACGGAGGCCCGGGCAGCAGCACGATAATATGCTCGCGGCCGTCAAAGTTCCCGCTCAGCCACTGGCCGGGAGCAGTTCCGTTCGGGTTGGGCAAGGCCGTGGCGGCTTCCAGAACGTCGGCCTGCTTAGCGTTGTTGGGTGCCATCTTCCAGCCGCGGGCAGCGAACCGTTCTTCGAGCCGCGTAAGAATCTCGGCATCGCGCTGTAACCCGATGCCCAGTGCCTCAGCTACCGCTTCTCGCGTGAGGTCGTCTTCTGTAGGCCCAAGGCCGCCGCTGAAGATCACAATGTCGGAGCGGAACAGAGCATGTTGCGCAGCAGCCACTAGCCGCGGCAAATGGTCGCCCACAATGCTCTTGAAGATTACCTCGACGCCCAGCTGGTTGAGTTGCTCGGTGAGGTAGAGCGAGTTGGTGTCGCTGCGGAAAGGCGTGAGCAGCTCAGACCCGACGGCGATGATCTCGGCGTTCACGGTAAAAGTGTAAATGAAAAACTTCGGGACGGTGCTGCCGGAGCATAGGAGGAACCGAGCCAAACGCGCGATTATTGCGTCGCAAAGAACGCGACGCCCCGCCCGGCTCGCCCAGATCCTTCACTGCACAAAAGACGCTTGTCAGGAATGACACGCCGAGGCGATTACTCCGGCAGCAGCGGCAGCCCCTGAATGTCCCAGGAAAGATGATGCACGGCGTTGGTAGTCGCCAGAATCACGGAGCGCCCGGGAGCAAACGCGAGTCCCACCAGGCCCTGCCCGGCAACTTCGATCTGGGCCTTGCCATCGGGCGTGATCTTCACGATGCCGCGCTTGCCCGCGAGCGAAGCCGCCACGTACAAGTCGCCCGCAACATCGAACGCCAACCCCTGCGGCCTGCCCAAGCCGCGATAGAAAGTGCTCACCGAGCCGTGCGGATCAATCTTGTGGATAGCGTTGAAGCTGGAAGTGGTGGGTCCGGCGACGAACAGGTCGCCTGACGGGCCAAAGGCAAGGTGATAGGCAGAGACGCTGGGCTCGAGCGTGGCGAAAACAAAAACCTGCTGATCGCGGCCAATCTTAAAAATGGTGCCGCTGCGGTCGCCGACGTAAAGATTCTGTTCACGGTCAAAGGCAATCCCGGTGGCTATGCCCATGCCCTCAGCATAGGTAGTCATGGCGCCGTTCGGCGTCACGCGATAAACGGAGCCGTCGAAACGCGATGAAACGTACATCTGCCCCTCGCGGTCGAACGCGATGGAGGTCGCGTTCATCAACTCCGAGACGAACGGCTTCATGGCGTAATTGGTGTCAATCTTGAAAACCGAAACCGGAACCTTCTCGCCGCGAGGGCCCGAGAACGTAGCGTAAATGTTGCCTTCCGCGTCCAGCGCCGGGTTGCTGACTGGATGCAGAGTTTCGGCAATCGGCACAGCGACCCTAACAGTTTGGGGATTGCTCACGTGGCCATCGCTTGCCACCACAACGGGCCCGGAAGTGGCGCCCTCGGGCACACGGGCAACCAGGAACGCCTCAGACCCGACGACCACCGAGCCTTCCACATCACCGAACTGTACCTTCGGCCGGTGCAAGTCGTGGGCGCGCAATCCTGAGCCAGTGATGCGTACCTCGCCGCCAGCCATGGCCAGCGCGGGCGCGACCGCGTCAATATGCGGTTCGCCGTTCACGCTCTTTCGTCCGAGGATGCGGTCGGAGAATGACATATGAGTACCGAGTACTGAGTAGCGAGTACGGAGTGTGAGAATCAATGACATGGTTCTCGGTACTCGCGACTCGATACTATCTTAGAAGACCAAAGTGCAACAGAAGATGCATCACTGCGAACGCGTATAAGCCCGCCGCCACATCGTCCACCACAATCCCGGTTCCTTCCGGAAGCGCTTCCAGCTGCCGGACCGGCGGAGGCTTCAGAATATCGAACCCTCGAAAAAGTATAAAACCGGCCAGAAAAGTTTTCCATCCGAAGGGCGCCCCGATCAGCGCGATAAGCTGCCCGGCGACCTCGTCGATCACTACAAACTGAGGGTCTTTTACTCCAGAGCCCCGCGCAACTCGCGTGGCGGCAGGGATGCCAATGAGCGTGACCAGGGCTGCCAGCACAATGGCGACCGGCGTTCGCAGGGCGGGTGTGAGGCCATAGGCTAGCGCGCTCCAGAGCAGAACCGTGGCAGCCGATCCCCAGGTTCCAGGCCCCGGATGCAATCGACCGATACCGAAGAAAGTAGCAATGAGCGTTGCCCACAGGGGTGAGCGCCGGCGAGACGCCCCCGCGACAGCCGGAGGGACGCCGGCGCTACGATCGAGCACGTTCTCGGTTTCAGCTTTCTTCACACCCAAGCCTCAGGTGCCCTCGTCACGAATTTCCTTCCTGATCTTCAGGATTCACGTCGCCGATTCCTTCGTCGGTGTCCGTCACTGGCGACGAAACCACGTAGGCTCCGCTTGCCCATTTGCCCAGGTCGATGGTCCGGCAGCGGTCGCTGCAGAAAGGAAAATCGGAGTCGCTGCTCTTTACGGCTTTCTTGCAGATGGGGCAACGGAGTTTGACGACGCCCTTACGCGGCATGACAGGAAATATTGTAATTCGCGCTTGACCGCAACAAGGCGCTATTTTGGCATCAGCCGCGCTCGCCGATCCCGCTAGAGAATTTTCGCTACCAGATCGTAATCATGCGCCTCGGTGATCGCGCACCGGTAGAACTGGCCTGATTGCGGCCCCGATTCGGGGAAATTTTCCGCGGCGAAATCGTTCACGAAGACTTTGCCATCGATCTCGGGCGCGTGCATAGCGGTGCGGCCTTCGAGCAGCAGATCGCTTTCGTCGGACGTTCCTTCCAGCAGCAAATCGAACTCCCGCCCCACCAGCGCCTTCTTTTTTTTCTTACTGATCTGGCGCTGGATGCCCATCACATGCTTACGCCGCCGCTCGATCTCGCGCAGGGGGAGCTTCTTGTCGAGACCAAATGCGTCCGCGCCTTCCTGATCGGAATAGGCGAACGCGCCCATCCAGTCGAACTGCGCCTCGCGCACAAAGTCGCACAACTCTTCAAATTCTTTTTCGGTCTCGCCGGGAAAGCCCACGATGAACGAAGTGCGCAGCGTCAGGTCTGGAATTGTGCGGCGCATCCTCGCAATCGATCGCAAAAAGATGTCGGCTCCGCCGCCGCGCTTCATGCGCTTCAGCACCGACGCCGAAGCATGCTGCAACGGCACGTCCATATACGAGCAAATCTTTTCGTGCGCGGCGATGGTCTCGAGCAGCTTGCCCGTGATCTTGTTGGGGTAGGCGTACAGAAAACGCACCCAGCGCAGATCTTCGATCATGGACAGCTTTTCCAGCAGCAGCGCCAAGCCGTCCTTCAGCCCGAAGTCTTCGCCGTAGCAGGTCGTATCCTGCCCGATCAACGTGATCTCGCGCACACCTGATTGCGCCAGGCGTTCGGCTTCGGCGATTACCGATTCAAAACGCCGCGAGCGGAACTGTCCCCGTAACTGCGGAATAATGCAAAAGCTGCAGGGATGGTCGCATCCTTCGGCAATCTTGATGTAGGCCATGTGCCGGGGCGTAGCCAGAACGCGGGGCGTGGCGTCATCGTAAAGATAGTTGGGCAGGTCGCCGACGACGCCGGTCCATCTTTCGGTAGACGATGATTCCGCAGATGATGATTCGGCAGACGATTCTCCAGACGACGATTCGCGTGCCCACGCCTCGCGCGAAAATCTGCCCTGCGCGGCGCGGGCATCCCCTTCCGCACGGGACGGCAGCACCACAAACGGGAAATTACTCGGACCATTGCGCGGCGGCGCAGGGGCGATCCCGGCTGCGGCCAGAATGCCTTCTAGTTCGCCAGTTCCAACCACGGCGTCGACTTCAGGAATGTCTTTGCGAATCTGATCGCGGAAGCGTTCCACCAGGCATCCGGCCACCACTAACTTCTTCGCCCGGCCCGCCGTCTTGTGGCCGGCCATTTCCAGAATTGTGTTCACCGATTCCTGCTGCGCGCTGGCGATAAACGAGCAGGTGTTGACCACAATCACATCGGCGTCTTCGGCGCGCGTGGTCAGTTCGGCCCCGGCGCGCGCCAGCAGGCCCATCATCACTTCGCTATCGACCAGATTCTTGGGGCACCCTAAGCTGACGAATCCCACCTTTGTGGGTTCCGCACCTGTGGGTTCCCCAGCCCTTCCTGCGGCGTGGGTGTGTCCTTCCGTGCACAAATCATCAGTGGAGGCGGTGATAGTGGAGTCCTTCGAGGCCATGCAATCTTGCCATTTTACCACCTTCGGTAGACCCACCCGGCCCCTTCGCCGCCAGAGCCGCCGGACCAGAAAAGATAGTAGTTGTGGATTCAAAAGGATACCGGTCGTGCTAGGCTATTGCTACCGCCATAGTGACAAACTCCCACTTCTCCGGAGGGGAAATGTCGGAAAGACGATTGTTGGTTGCGGCCCTTGCAGTGCTGACGATTCTCGCAGCGTCGGCCGCCGCCCAGGATGAGAAAAACGAACTGGACGGAAGCGTTGGACGTATTTTCGTAAGTGACCAGGGAATTCTTAACCCACCCGTACCCGATGCCGTTATCCGTTCTGGCAAGGGCACAAGCTTTGAGATCGATTACGCCCGTCACATCTGGGTGACCCCGATCTACGCCATTTCCGGTGAGGTCCCGGTGTTGGTCAATCTTGATGAGGATCTGAACGGTCCCCAAGCCAGCGTCCCGATTGACTACAAGCAGTATTTCATCACCCCATCGGCGCGCGTGAACCTGTTTCCTACCACCGCGTTTTCGCCATGGGTAAGCTTTGGCGCCGGCTTCGGCTATTTCAGCCAGAACAACACCCTGGTCTACGGCGGCGGAACCAATCCCGGCAAGGGTGGCTCAACCAGCGTGATTCAAGGTGGGTTCGGTCTCGACGTGAAGTTCAAGGGAAGGTTTAGCATGCGGGGGGAAGTGCGCGATTTCTGGTCGGGCGAGCCAGACTTCCCGAACGCTCCTACGGGAAAGTCGCGCCAGCATAATTATTTTGTGGGCGGTGGCGTGGTCTACAAGTTCTAAACCGGCGCGCGATTCCCGAACGTCCCGCGCACCCAGCATTCGTGGGCGAAGGTGCTAGTTCCGCGTAGCCAGCTCTACTTCGTCATATAGTTCAGGCAGACGCTGCACATCTTCTTGCGACTGTCCAAAGCGCGCCGATTCATAGGCTTCCGTGAATTGTTGCACCCGTACCCTTAACACTCCTTCGGGGATCGCCCCGGCAAATTCCCCGGGCGTTTGCGCTGTCCCCTTCCGCACGCCGCGCCGCGCTAACGAGTGCGCCATGCGCTCATACCACATGGCTGCAGCCTGTTCCGGCGACCGTTCGGGATGCTTGCGCAGGCGGCTTTCGTGAATCATTCGTGCGATCCAGGGCAGATTCCCCAGAGCCAGAAAGATAATCAGCAGAACCGATCCCATGGCCAGGCCCAGGCCGATCCATTGTTTCGGTGCGCGCTCGGCGCGCTCCTGCGTGCGACTGGCCCAGCGCAGCATCACGTCATAATGCTCCCGCCACCAGTGGCGCGCCCGTTCCCAAACCCCGCGCGTTCCGCTGACGGCTGCGTGCCCCAGCGAGAATTGGTGAGCCGCGTCGTAGCTGATGACCCACTCGCGCCAGAATGAAGACATGGCATCCAGGTAGAGCATGGCGCGATCCCAGCCCTGCGGTGTGCTGTTCGCCCCCGGCGGAGTGGGATCAAAAGTCTGCCAGCCGTATCCCGGAAAATAGGCTTCCACCCAGGAATGCGCATCCTTGGCCCGGACCACATAGTTGCCCGTAAGGTCGTTGAACTCGTCGCTGCGAAATCCGTTTACTACGCGCGACGGAATCCCCAGCGTGCGCAGCATCACGGCCATCGACGAAGCGAAATATTCGCAATGGCCCTGCCTGCGCTCGAAAAGAAAATTGGCCAGCGGATCACGCACGGCGGTGCGGGGCTGCTGCAAGGTGTAGCCGTAGTGCGTCTTCAGGTAGGTTTCGATCTTGGCCGCTCGGTCGTAATTGCTGGGGGCTGATTTCGTGACCTCCGCCGCTAGCCGGGCGATGCGCGGATCAAGGGTCGGAGAGCGCAAATAAGTTGCCACCTGCGGAGGATAAATCTGCGCGGCGCTGCGCAATTGATCGGGAGTGGGGACGGAAATATCCGAGTCCGCTTCGTAGCGCGTGACGGGGTGCTCAATGTCCTCGTCATACACCGCACTGCCCGGGTCGATCGCCAGATTTCTGAAGTCTCCCTTCACGCTTTGCGCCCAGGGAGCCAGGAAGAGAAGGTTGGTCCCGATCGGCTCCATGAGCACGCGGTAATGAATCATCTGTTCGCGCTCGCTGGTCGCGATTACGGCTCCCTGCGCGGTCCGTCGCAGCGGGACTCGGGTCCCGTACGACGGAATCGCGAACGTGCCCAGTTGCGGGTCGAGTATCACCTGCTGGCGGGGGTTCGACCAACCGTGGCCGTCGAATACAGAGAGGGATACGCCGCGCCAGTGCAGTTCATAGCGGCCGACTTTGTCGCCATCGATTTGCACATGCATAACTACGGCATTCGACTGCTGAATCTGTCCGATCTGCCCCAGTTGCACGCGATCGCTGAAGCCTGTGGAAAGGTCCGTGCCGAACGAGTATCCGCCCATGTAGCCCGCCGACATGCGCGGCAGCAGGAAGAACACTCCCGCCGCGCCCAACAGAATCATCGCCATGAGCGCGGGGGCCATGCGGACCAGCGCAAACGCCAAATGCCGGTGCTCCTGCGGATCGTTGGAATGGCGGGCCTGAATATTGGCGATGCGGCCCGAGCGCCGCATTTCCATCAGTACGAATGCCGCAACCGCGGTGAGCATGAAGGCGGCAAAGAAAAACAGGAAAACGCTGTCTACGGTCAGAATCGCCGACACCAGCACCATGAGAAAGGCGAGAATCGCCAGCAGTACGTGGTCGCGATCGCGCCGCAGCGAAAACATGCGCACCACCACCGCGAACAACGCCAGATGAATCGCTGCAGGCAGAAAGCTGCGCGAGAGAAAGGCAAGATCTGCCAGAAGGAAAATGACGTAGGCCACCGCCAGGGGGGCGGTCCAGGTCTCAGGCATCACCAGGTTCTTGCGCTCCGCCAGGCAATAGCCGCGGATAGCCAGCGCCGCGCCCACCAATACGACCGATGCCAGATCCAGCCCTCCGGTGCTCGCCAACGTTCCAAAGCCAGTTAAAACCAGCAGATATAGAGAGAGCTGGAAGTAATGGTCAATCGCCTTGGGGATGGGAATGACGCCGGGTTGGATGGTGGTCGGTGGCATGGGTGCTTGGGAGAAGAACGTAGTTCCTGTTGCTGAGACCGGCGCAATCCTGATTGTGTCACATTTTTGTGACACATCTAAATGCGTCAGTTCGGTCCCTATTGTTCGACAATCCGGCATAGAAGGGAAGGCCCTGCCGCCGCGTTCTTGCATCGAAAGTCACATGCCGTTGGGCCAGAGCCCGGACTCCGAAATGCTAGAATCATTTAGGTCAGGCATCGGTCTTACGCGACGTACTCCCGCCAACCCCGCCAGGTCCGGAAGGAAGCAACGGTAACGGGCTCTTGCGTGTGCAGTGAGCCCCCGGTGCCTGGCTATTTGTTCCTGTCGACCGTTCTCCGTCTTCCGGTCGGTGACGGCGCTCACTACCCTCTAGGCCGCCCGGAATTTTATCCACAGGGTCGCTTCGCTCCCGCAAATCTTTACACTTCTTTTACGGATCTTTTGCGCAAGATGGCGCTCCGCAAGCGTCCAATATACGGACGCTGAGAACAGGGATTTCCTGCCACAGCGAGCGAGGGAAAAATGCGCAAGATTACGCCAGGTTCAACCGTTCCCCATATCACCATTCGAGTCTCCGGCAAATTATTTGAAGGTCATCTTTCCTATCTGGATCAGCTCGTGCAAACGGCGAGAGCCTGCGATTTGTGGGCCTTGCTCGACCTGGCACACCTGGAAGAAGTGGACCGCTCTGCGCTGCTGTATCTCATGCGCGGCGAAGGGCAGGGGCTCGGCTTGGCCTCGTGCCCGAAGTTCATTCGTGATTGGATGGATCGTGAACGGGGCCTGGCCGCCGCCTGAAGCGCCGGACTGCTCGTTCCAGGGTGGATTCTGCTGACATGCTTCCGCCGCGGAGATTCCGCTAAGGTGATGCGGCTCGGCAGCGCCTTTGCTGGCCAGCCGGGGCGGCTATCGCCACAGGGACTCGGTTAGACATTCTGCGTCCGATCCTTCACAATACTGAGTTTCATACTCAGAGCCCTCCTCAGGAGCCCGCGTTTGTCCAAACCGATCCGCGCCAAAATCAGCGCCCTGGGCACCTACGTGCCTCCGCGCCTTCTCACCAACGCCGACCTGGAGAAAATGGTCGACACCACCAACGAATGGATCATGAGCCGCGTCGGCATCCGCGAACGTCACATCGTGGATAAAGGAGTGGCTACGAGCGATCTCGCAGTTGAGGCCGCCAGGCAGGCGTTGGCTCGACGCGGTTTCGCCCCCAGCGACATCGAAGCCATCATCGTAGGAACCGTTACCCCGGACATGTTTTTTCCCTCCACCGCCTGCCTGGTGCAGCACAAGTTGGGCGCCAAGGGAGCCTGGGGTTTTGACGTTTCCGCCGCTTGTTCCGCCTTTCTTTATGCCTTGCAGACTGGAGCGCAGTTCATCGCCGCCGGCATGCACAAGCGCGTGCTGGTGATCGGCTCGGATGTGATGTCTTCCATCATCGATTACACCGACCGGGCTACCTGCGTGATTTTTGGCGACGGCGCTGGTGCCGCAATCCTCGAACCTGCCGAAGAAGATTCCGTCGGCTTGATCGATTTCATCCACGAGATCGACGGCTCCGGGGGGTGCTATCTCTATATGCCCGGCGGCGGGAGCCTGAATCCGTCCACAAAAGAGACGGTCCAGAAGAAAATGCACTACGTCCACCAGGACGGCCAGCAGGTCTTCAAGTTTGCGGTGCGCAAGCAGACCGAACTATGCCAGAAGTTGCTTGAGCGTAACGGACTGAAAGGCTCCGACATCGACGCGTTTATTCCGCACCAGGCCAATCTTCGCATCATCAACGCCACTGCCGATCGTCTCGGTCTGCGGCCGGAAAGCGTGATCGTTAACATCGAGCAATACGGCAACACCACCGCCGGCACAATTCCGCTGGCCATGGGCACCGCCATCGAACAGGGCAAACTCAAAAAGGGAAGCCTGGTGCTGCTGGCCTCAGTGGGCGCAGGCTTCACCATCGGCGCCACTTTGATGCGTTGGGCATTCTAGGGCCCGGCTTTCGGGCTGTCGGCTTTCGGTCACTTCCTGGCCTGTCATGCGGCTCTCCCTGCTCAGATGGCGGGGTCGAGATTAATATCAAAATGTTTGTTCGGAAGCCGAAGGCCGGAGGCCCAAAGCAGGAAGCCGAAAGCGGAACTCTTCATGACGTTCGTAATGTCTTCTTCGCGCATTTCCGTGGCAAGAACCGGCCATGTACTGTTATGTTTCCGCAGTGTCCCCTCACGTCGGGATGAGATGGATGCGTACGCGTATGACTCGAACTGTTTGCTGTTTCCTTCTGCTGGTGCTGGGCTCCGCCGGGCAGGCTGTCGCCCAGGCGTCGGATGCCGAAAGCAAGCTCATCGTGCTGGAGCACATCTGGAATGAGGCGCAGGTCAACCGCGACGCGCCCGTGCTCGACGCACTGGTTGCCGACACGTTCACTAATACCGAATACGACGGAGAAGTCAGCGACAAGGCAAAGTTTCTGGCCGACATCAAAGACCCCCGCTTCAAGCCCACGGCCATGAATGTGGAGGGGATGAAAGTCACGTTCTATCAGACCACCGCGATCGTGATTGGCGATTACCACACCAAAGGCAGTTATCAGGGCAAGCCCTATGACCACGTCGGCCGCTTTACCGACACCTGGGTATTCCAGGGCGGGAAATGGGTATGTGTGGCCAGCCATGCCAGCCTGGTAAAAAAGTAACGCAGCTTCGCTCTGGGCGCGCTGCATACCGCTTTCCATAACATTGAAAAAGCCGCATTTTGTATCCGCAAGACTGCATCCCTGATCGATTGCCTAAGCCTTTCGTTGAGACCGCAGCGCCGGATGTCATCAGCCGAGTGCAGGGCCGTTTGATTGTGCTTCTCGGACTTGGAAAGTAGCGAGCGCCGCTAAATGCGGTTACGGCCGCGTCATCTTCTCCGGCTTCATCAGTTGGTCAAATTCCTCGCCCGTAAGATGCCCCAGCTTCAGCGCCGCTTCACGCAGGGTGCTGTGGTCCACGTGGGCGGTGTGCGCGATCTGCGCGGCTTGGTCGTAGCCGACTTTCGGGGCCAGAGCCGTCACCAGCATCAGCGAGTTCTTCACACACCAGTCGACTTTCGCGCGATCCACTTCAATGCCCTTCACCATGTATTCGACGTAGCCGTGGCAGGCGTCGGTGATCAGTGTGACCGAGTGCAGAAAGTTGTAAATGATTACCGGCTTGAAAACGTTGAGCTCGAAGTTGCCCTGTGAGCCGGCGAACCCGACTGCGGCGGTTGCGCCGTGAACCTGCACGCAGACCATGGTCATGGCCTCGCATTGTGTAGGATTCACCTTGCCCGGCATGATGGAAGATCCCGGTTCGTTCTCAGGAATCGAGATTTCGCCCAGTCCGCAGCGCGGGCCGGAAGCCAGCCAGCGAATATCGTTGGAAATCTTCATGAGCGAAGCGGCCAGCGTTTCCATCGCGCCTTGGGCAAACACGATTTCGTCGTGCGCGGAAAGGGCTGCGAACTTGTTGCCATGCGAGCGGAAGGGAAGTCCGGTGAGTTGGGCAATGGTTTTGGCGGCGCGCTCCGCAAATTCTGGATGCGTGTTCAGGCCCGTCCCCACGGCGGTCCCACCGATCGCGAGATCGTAAAGGCCGTCCAGCACCTGCTCCAGTCGGTGGATGTCGCGTTCTAGCAAACTTGCCCATCCGCCAAACTCCTGTCCAAAGGTGAGAGGAACAGCATCCTGCAAGTGCGTGCGGCCGATCTTGACCACGTCATGGAATTCGTTCGCCTTGACGGCAATGGCATCGTGAACGCTCTTGATCGCCGGAATCAGAGCGGTCCTCACCCGTTGTGCCGCCGCAATATGCATGGCTGCGGGAAATGTATCGTTCGACGACTGCGACATGTTGACGTGGTCATTGGGATGAATCGGATTCTTTGAACCCATTTCTCCGCCGGCAATCTCAATCGCACGGTTGGAAATGACCTCGTTCACGTTCATGTTGGTCTGCGTGCCGCTGCCGGTCTGCCAGATGCGCAGCGGAAACTGATCGTTCAATTTGCCGGAGATGACTTCGTCGGCGGCCTGCACGATGAGTTTCGCTTTGTCGGCGGGAAGTTTACCCAGATCCTGATTCACCAGTGCGCAGGCTTTTTTTAGAATGCCGAAGGCGCAGATCAGTTCGGGCGGCATTGTGTCGCGGCCAATATTGAAGTGCAGCAGCGAGCGCTGCGTCTGCGCTCCCCAATAAACGTTGGCGGGGACTTCAATCCTGCCCATGCTGTCGGATTCGATACGGATAGGTTTGTCGCCAGAACTCGACATGCTGTTCCTGACTGGTGCAAAGGATGAAAAAGAACCCTGCATTATAACAACGCAAGACACGGGAAGTTAGCAGCGATTCCCGCATGCTAGAATCATCGGCTCTGACCTGGGTTCGTACGTAGTGGCCACGCAAATCTCCCGGAGGTCCATGCCCGAATTTCTCGCTGCCGTAGACCTGGAAACTCAGCCGCAAAGCAAGGCATTACCTCATGGAGCAGTGCGCGCGGACGTTCTCGTCATCGGCGCTGGGCCTACCGGACTCGCCTGCGCCATCGAGGCGCAGAAACTCGGCCTCAAAGTTGTCGTTCTAGATAAAGGCTGCCTGGTCAACTCGCTGTTTCACTACCCAGCGAACATGGTTTTTTTCACCACGCCCGAACTTCTCGAGATTGGCGACATTCCGTTCACCACCGCGCTCCAAAAACCTACCCGCGAAGAAGCTCTGGAGTATTACCGCAAGGTTGCCGAGCATTACCACCTCGACCTGCGACAATATGAGTGGGTGAAGACCGTGCTCGGAGAAGACGGCAGGTTCAGCATCACCGCCACCGACCGCGCAGGCCGTCCGCACGATTACCACGTACGCAAAGTGATTGTCTCCACCGGTTACTATGATCTGGCCAATCAACTCGGAATTCCAGGCGAAGACTTGCCGAAGGTTTCGCATTATTACGGCGAGCCTCATCCTTACTACGACAGCGAAGTGCTGGTGATCGGAGGCAAGAATTCTGCGGCCATCGCGGCGCTCGATCTGTGGCGGCACGGCGCGCGGGTAACGCTGGTGCATCGCGAGGCGCAACTGCACCACCATGTCAAATACTGGATTAAGCCCGACCTCGAAAACCGCATCAAGAACAACGAGATCGAGGCTTACTTCAACAGCACGGTGCAGCAGATTGGCACCGACCACGTGGTGCTGGTCACGCCGCGCGGCCCGCTTCGCCTGAACAACGATTTCGTGCTCGCGCTTATCGGCTATCATCCCGACTATGATTTCCTGCGCAGCATGGGTATCGAGCTTTCGTCGGAACAGCATCGTCCGGTTTGCGATCCGGTCTCACTCGAGAGCAACGTGCCGGGAATCTACGTGGCGGGCGTAATCGTGGCCGGATCTCGCACCAACGAGATTTTCATTGAGAATGGCCGCTTCCACGGCAAGCAGATTGCCGAAGACCTTAAACACAAGCTGCGGCCTGGTTCGTAAAATCAATTCGCCATTCCACTTTCCAAAAGTCGACTCCCAAACGTGGATGGTCCCGGCCGCTTGGTGGGCGCTTACCATGCGGCGCGGAGAAGTCCGGACCACTATAAAGAGTCAATTTGTGAACTCGGATCCCTACGAATTTGTACCCTCCTAAGTAGTTGCCCTTCGCTCGGTTTTCGCATACCCTCCAAGGCACCGGAGTACTTCGTTTGCCATATCCGAAGCGATGCAGTTAGGACGAAATGGGCTTTTTTGAGTTCCGGCTCCCGGTGAAGTGTCCGCTGGCAACGGTCTTTGCCGTTTTCACCGACACAGATGCGTGGCAGCGTTCCACGGAGATCACGAAAGTCGAGTGGCTGGGAAAGCCGTGGGAAGAAGGCAGCCGCATTCGCATCAAAGGATACGGCAACACCCGCGAAACCATCGATCAAGTGCTTCTGCATTTCGAGCCTCCCCGCAGCTTGGCCTACATGAGTCACTTCTTCGGCATGACTCTCGAAACTCGCCTCACCTTCCTTGCCGTTTCCGATTACGCGACGGAAGTGCAAGTCCGCCGAGAATACGTCGGCATCGCGTCCTTTGCTTTCGGTTTTGCCCTGGGCCCCGCGATCGAGCGCGCTACTCGATTGACTACGGAAGGGTTGATAAGGGAGTGTGAGCGCGTGTCGGCGGCTCAGGCACAGGCAGGGCGTGCCTCGCAGATTCAGTCAGAAGCAAGCAGGCAAGGTTCCGAAACTTGAAGCCGTTTCCGTGAACCAAATCCGGCATGGTCGCCGATGGTCACAACACGACCGCGCGTCTAGGCGCCGGAGATGCGGTCAATCTTGGCGGCCATAATGAAGTCGCTCTCGGTGAGACCGTCGATCTTGTGCGTCCACAACGTAATCCCAGCTTTTCCCCAGGCCAACAGAATGTCAGGATGGTGCCCCTGTTCTTCCGCGACCTCGCCTACTTTGTTGACGAACTCCAGCGCCTTGTGGAAATCGGGAAACTTGTACTCGCGCGTAAGGTGATGTTCGTTTGCCACAGTCCAATGGGGGACTGACTTATGCAGCGCTTCGAGTTCCTTGCCTTGGAGCGGCGGCGTGCCGCCGCGGCAAGGAACGCATGTTTTTTCGGCCAGTTCAGGCATGGTGGTTTCCTCCGGGGCGATCGGGCTGTCACCAAGAGTACAGCGATCAAAGCGTACCGCTGACCTCGCAACCTCCGATCATCTTCTTCTCAGATGGTTCCGCTCGAGGGCGCTTCATACGCCGTCTGCGGCCCCACCAGGTTAGGCGTGACCGGCGCGCCGAAATATCGCTTGATCCAGAGCATGTACCCTAGAAAAGCTAACCCTCCCACCAGGGTAAACCACAACATGTAGCTACTGTGAATCATGGGATTGTTGTTCATCATCTGCAACTGATCTTGCGACCAGCCCATTTTCGAGTAGAGTTGCAGCAGGTCGGCGCGGCGGTAAGTGAGAACGGTCGAAGACAGCCGAAAGACAAAGGCACCCATCGCAATCCACCAGCCCAGGGCGCGCAAGCGATAAAGCCAGACGGCCAGAAACACATCCAGTACGGCGACAGCGATAAGCCCGGCCCCCGCGGCTGCGCCACCGAGGTAAGTGCCAAAAAACGGGAACACCGGTGTGGTGATCCCCACCAGCACGGAATAGGTTGCGCCGCAAGCGAACAGCAGACTCACCGCGAGCACCGGCAACGGGCAGTGGTCAGTCCAGCGCTCGATGGGATCACGCTGCCTGCAAGTTTCTTCCACGTCCTTCATGCGGAAGAAAAGGAGAAAAGCCAGAGGAACCACCACCAGGAAGACCGCAAAGAACACGATCATGACCGTCAGTATGACTGCGGCTACGCCGGTGGAAAGGGGCTGCGGATTCGGTGCCCTCTCCGCCGCCTGCCGGAAGGCAGCAACGAAAGTGGAAGGAAGAAGAACGGACATCGCAATGGTGGCGGTCGTTCCGCCGACCAAGCCGACCCAAGCTAGGATCAGGTTGAGTGCTCGTGACCAGCGCCGCGCGCGAATGGAACCGATGCCCAGCGTGATCAATCCCGCGGCGATAAAGGTGTAGGTGCAGATGCCGGAAACGTAGGTGCCTGCAGGCATTCCTCCGCCCGGTATTTTGTGCGAGAACGCCGCTCCCAGCAGCATAAACGGAATCATCAGAGCGCAGAGCGCGCCGAAGGCGATTTCGAGAATGCCAAAAATGATCAGCCCCGTGCTGCGGTCGCGGTAGAGCGGAGTGGCGGCAATCTGCGGCGATGCGGGATCTGGTGGTAGTTGGGTCTCCACTGGCGCCTCCCGAGAGAAGGCCTATCTTAGCAGGGCGGCCGCGGAAACGGGATTCGTCGTGCCCGCCGGCTGCGAGTGTTTAGGAACCGCTGGCAGAAGCCCCCTACCCCGAAAACAGTCTTCCTCGCGCCGATGCCCTAGAACGGAATATCTTCATCCGTAATCGGCCCGGAAGCTGGGGCGGGCTCGCCTTCGGGCACGCGCTGGTCGAAGTGACTTCCGCCGCTCGACGATGATGAGCCGCGTGAACTTCCGGCGGAATCTCCACCACCACTGTCGCCGCGTCCGCCCAGTAGAATCAGGTCGCTGCCCACCACTTCGGTCATGTACTTCTTCTGGCCGGAGGTCTTGTCATCCCACGAGCGGGTTTGCAGGCGGCCTTCAATGTAGACCTTGCCGCCCTTCTTCAAATATTCGCCCGCGATCTCGGCCAACCGCTGCCAGAGGACCACGTTGTGCCACTCGGTGCGGTCCTGCCACTCGCCACTCTTATCCTTGAAGCGCTCGTTGGTGGCGATCGTCAGCTTGGCCACAGGCGTGCCGCTGGGCGTGTATTTCACTTCTGGATCTTTGCCCAGATTGCCGATCAACTGAACCCGGTTCAGACTTTTTCCTGCCATGGGAGCTCCTTTGCCCGTGCCCTAATGTGCACGGCGATTGTGTGGAGGGCATTCCTGCCCGCTAAACGCATACACCCTGTGGTTTGCCGGGGTTCACTATAACAGAACCAGCCCGGTGGATAGCTCGGTGATGTCACAACTAACAGGCCGGAGTATCATTTTGGGCGTAGGTCGCGACGCGATGCATCCTCAAGAGCGGCGGCCGCGCCCGGTCGTGGGAGGAAGTTCTATGGCCGTCGACGATTGTGTCGGTTCGCCCCGCAAGCGAAAGCTTTTGAGTCGGAGATTTGCCGCAATTCTTCCGGTCTTCGCGACCCTGCTCGCGCTCTCCGGCTGTTGGGTTTATTCCGTCAACCCTCTTTACGAGGACAATCTCCCGAAGCCCGATCCGGATCTCGTGTTCGACGCGAGCCTGGTTGGCTCCTGGGGACACATGGACGACAGCTGCCTGTGGATTTTGACGGTTGGCGGCGGTGGTGCGCCTTATGGAATGACCATGACCCCGTCGACCGGCTGCAAGAGCGATGAAAAGACTACAAAGTACGCCGGGCACCTGGTGAAGCTCGGCAATCATCGTTTTCTCGATTTTTCTCCCGAGTCCGGCGAGGTTTGCGATTTGTGCTTGCCCCTGCACTCGTTTTTTCTGGTCTCCCAGGAGAATGACAGTCTGGCGCTTATTCCGATTGATGTACAGTGGCTATCGCAAGCTATCAATCAAAGGAAAGTTGGGCTTGCGCATCTGCCATCCAAGAACTCCACGGACGACGCAGTCGTGCTCACGGCAACGTCGGAAGCACTGAAAGAGTTCGTCCGGAAGTATGCCGACGACAAGGCCGCATTCAAACCAGATTCCGACGCCACGCTCAAATTCAAAAAGCGATGATGAGGCATGACGTTGAAGGCCCCCGAAGCGCTAAAAAGTATGAGCAAAAGGCCAACAACGAAGGTCTTAAAGTCGAAGGTCTGACGGCCGAGGTCCGACGCCCGTTTTGCGCTATAATCCCATCCATGCCTGCTGCACCCGGTGCCACCAAGGCCGTTGGGATGGTTCCCGACGAGCAGAAATCCGAACCCCGGTCCAAAGGGATCGCCACTCCCCGCAAGAAAAAACCGAAAGAACTTGCCGTGATCACCGAGTGCTGCACGGGATGCGCCGGCTCGCCCGCCTGCGTGGAATATTGCCCGGTGGAAGACTGCATGTTCTGGGTCGACGACGAAGATAACGCCCCCTTCGGCCGCATCGCCATCGATCCAATCCTGTGCATCGGCTGCAAGAAGTGCCTTAGCAAAGGCCCCGACGGCTGCTTCTTAGATGGCTGCCCCTGGGACGCGATCGCGATGGTCGATACCGTGGAAGTGGAAAAAGAAGTCGGCCCGATGGCAATTTAGCTGTCAGTTGTCAGCACTCAGCTATCAGACCTCGGGCGTCGGAACTTAGCCTATTTTCTGGCGGCCTGCGAGCCCGCCGGACGAACCAGCACCCACCGCGGTTGAGCTCCGACGCCGGAGGCCGGAAGGCGAAAGCCGGCTTTCACTTCGCCCTCTGCTCGATTGCCTTCTCCGTCTCCTCTGCCTGCTTCCGCACGTCGTTCGAAACATCCGGCACATCGCGCTCGTACGGACGAATGGCGGGAAGATCATCCAACTGCCCAACCAGATACAACGCCCGCAACGCCTCCCAAACCTGCTCGGTTCCGGGATCGACCACAGCGATCTCCGCCCCTGGCGCAACATTCGCGCCGGTGGCCGCTACAGAACGAATGCGCCCCGGAATCGGCGAACGAATCTCGATGGTCGTAGGCGACCCTGCAGGCGCGAGTTGTGCGATCAGCCCGCCTTGGTGCACCGCTGTTCCCGGCCGGTCGGAGTCGGCGATGCGCCCGGCTTGCGGCGCGGTGAGCTGCACGGGTTGCAGCAAAGCAACGATCTGCTCGCGTCCGCTGGCATCGCCGAAGCGCACCAGTGACAGCGCAGCGTTTCCCCGTACCATCGGCGAGGAATCGTTCAACATCTTCAGCAGCATCTCGTGAAAACCTGCCGAAGAATTATCCTGCCCCATTACCCATGCATCTGTGTTGCGAACTTCCTCCACCGGATCGGCCGCCAGCCGCACCAGTTCGGGATACCACTGCGAAACCGCAGCATCGTGGCGCGACATGCGTTCGCTGATCTGCACCAGCGCCTGCTGAATGTGCCGCGGTTTCTTGTCGTCGTGCAGGTACTCGGTCAACTGCTGGTCGGAAAGATGCCGCCCAAACCATGTGTTCCACCAGAACAGAAACGGCATCAGCACAATCAGCCAGCCGGTAACGAAGAACAGAATCTTCTGCGTGCGCGACATGGGGCGCTTAGGCGTAGCCTGGAGCCCAGCCTCGGGATCGAGTGGTGGCTCGGGAGTTGGAGAGGAAGTCTCTGGTCGGAAAAACATGGATTCCGGGAACGAACTATACCAGACGCGATAGCCTATGTAGCATCCGGTTTACTCTTCCCGCAGGATATACCAGGAGCTCACAGCAATGCAGATAAGCGTTCCTGCCATCCCGGCCGTGAGAGCAGCCTCATTCGAAGCAGTGGCCCAGACCTTATCCACCAGCAGCCTAGGCCACGAACTTGCCCTTTCAGGCGACAGTTGAAAAGACTGGAAAACCAGCCACGCTGCCGAAAGAATCGCGGCGACGTAGGCGCACGTCCTGACCAACCGGATGGGGAGGGTTGCCTCGGCGATCGCCTTCTGCCTGGTCGCCGCTTGAGCCTTGCGCCAAATCAGACCCGCGCCGGGCAGGGTGCCGAGTTCGTGCCCGGCCAGATTCGACTCTTCTCGCAACAGCTCGGTGATGAGAAGAACCTCCGAGCAAACTGGGCAATTGCGGGCATGAAGTAGAATCTCAGCATCAGGAATGCCGTCGCGTACTGCCGCCACCACCCATTCTTCCTTCTCGCAGTAGTCTCTATTCATATTTCAACTCCACGCTCCGACGCGACCGCGCTGTCAACGGCCTCCGCCCATCAAGTTCGCCAGCTTGCGGCGCGCCCGAAAAAGCAACAGGCGAATGCTGCCCGCCCTCAGTCCCGTACAATCGGCGATCTCCTTGTGGTTCGAACCTTCCACATAAGCCAGCCAAAGCAGTTCTCGTTCACGAGGTTTCAACTGCTGAAGAGCTTGCCGCATCTCCAGCTTCACGTCAGGATGCGGGGCGGAAGCCGCGACCTCAGGCACGTCTTCTGGCAGCGGACTCTCTTTGCGACTTCGCCACCGGTCGCGGAGCAGGTTGCTGGCGGTGCGAAACAGGTAACTCCTGCTCTGGGATCGGTCCATCGGTGGCAGGTCTGCGGTCAAGAGGCGGCAGTAGGCCTCTTGCAACAAGTCCTCGGCTAGGGCGCGTTCTCCCGAGACCCGCAGGAGATAACCGAACAACGGACGGCAGGTCTCCTCGTAGAATGCGCCGAAGGCCGCCTCGTCCGTGTTCGCGTTTCCCATGACAGCCCGGGCGCTCTCGTCTCGCCTGCGCCCGAAAAGGTCGTCCCTGAACCGATCATCCTTGAACCGATCGTCCTTGAACAGATCGTCCTTGAATAGATCAAGGTCCGACGCGAAAATGGGGAGGTCCCAGGGCATTTCGAGTCTTTATCGCCCTTGGCTGGGCGCACCATTCAGCAGTCCAAACGATTTTGACAGGTAATAGGAAGCGATGGCCGACAGGGAAAAGCCGAACCCTAGAGCGGTGATCAGGGAGCCGAGCACAACGAAGCCGTTTCCCGCCTCATCGACATGGCTGTGCAGCATGAGCATGGTTACGCCGAACAGGATAAGAACGATTCCGGTTTGCAGCGCGCCGATAATGCGCCCGTAGGGAGACACTCGCTCGACGCGAAGCGATTGCAGCAACTCCTTTCCGGTTTCGGTCTGCGCGTAGGCCAGAAGCTCCTGGCCGGAGCCAACTTTTTCGAGCAGCTTGCTCTGGACATCGGCCTGCAGCTTGGCAATCTTGTAGCGTCGGATGGTACTGAAGATCAACCAGGCGATCCAGGCCAACAACGACGGCAACATGATTGCCACGATATTGTCGGAATTCATCGTCCACTCCCTAAGGGCGGCTCGTCAACGGCAACCTCCAGCACCCTCGATTCCTATAACGTCCCAGCGGAGATTTGGTTAACAGCGAGGAGAAAAAATCCACACAAATGCCGCCGACGGGTACGGGTGTTTCGACTCAGTCAGAACAATTTGTGATCGGAGTATAAGGAGCACAACCGCTAGTCCTCTACATCCGCGTCCAGCACGCGCTCCTGTTCCAGATAGTGCGACATGGCGTATTGTGCCAGAAGCGGCGTCTGCAGCCGGATTTCGGCGCCGACCCACTCGCCTTTGCCGTGGGGGGCGTCGGCGGCGTGGTTGCAGCGTCCACCGCTGCCGTATTGCGGTCCGAAGTCGGCGCTCTGGATCTGGTCGAACTGCTTGATCTGGCGCCAGGCTTCGTCGCCGACCGTGCCGGAGACGTCGACTTTGAGTTTCAGGACTGACATAAAATCATTTCACCACAGAGAGACGGAGCACGGGGAAGCCCAATTCAGAATAACCCCTCAGGGATTTTGGTGCTTCACGAACCTCGCCGCGATTCAGGAATAAGACAATTGGCTTGGTTTTCTCCGTGCCTCCGTGGTGAAAATTAACTATGCGGGAACCACTGATAGAGCATGAAATACACGATCACTCCCGTGATCGAAACATACATCCACAAGGGCCAAGTCCAGCGAGCGATGGCGCGATGGCGATCATACCGAGCTTGCAATCCGCGGCTCAACGTGATGATGGCCAGTGGAACAATCACGATGGCCAGCGTGACATGCGAAATCAAGATCGTGAAATAAACCGGCCGCGGCCATCCCTGCCCCAGAAACCGGACATTGCCCACTTCGTAGTGAAAAAACAGGTAGCATCCTAAAAATAACGCGGACGTCACTACGGCCGCAATCATGCAGGTGCGATGCGGCGCAACGCGCCCGCGGCTGATCAGCACCCGGCCAGTTAGCAGCAGCACCGCACTGCTTCCGTTCAAGGTTGCGTTGAGGGCAGGGAAGTAAGCGTATTGTGCAGGGATCACGCAGCCCGCCTCATATTGTGGAAGATCTGGAGCGGCGATTGGCCATGAGCAAGGCGAGTCCAAACATCACTAGAGAAAACAAAGTGAGAGTTGCCATCGCCGAGGGCAGCGGGAACGCCGCGACGGCCTCCGGATAGAGCAGAGCGCGCAGCGCCTCCACTCCGTAAGTGAGCGGATTCAGGCGCATAAGCACGCGAATCCAGAGCGATGCCCCGGTCAGCGGAAACAGCGAGCCAGACAAGAGCCACATCGGAATCAGAAAAAGATTCACGATCCCGTGAAAAGCCTGGGAAGAATCCATGGGCCAGGCAATGGCGAAGCCGAGCGCCGTCAGCGCAAACGAAACCAGAAAGACGACCACCGTCACCAGCAGAACCTGGCGTACCCCGAGATGCACTCCCGTGAATGGCGCGAAGATCAGGAATATCATCCCTTGGATCGCCGAAAGGGTGGTGCCGCCCAAAACCTTGCCCAGCACAATTGCGGACCGCGGCACCGGCGCGACGAGCACGGAAAGCAGAAATCCTTCCTTGCGATCGTCGATCACCGACATCATGGTGAAGATCGAGGTGAACAGCACCGTCATGATCAGCGCGCCAGGATAAAAATAATCGAGATAATGCTGCTGGCTCGGGCCGCCGCCGGAACGGAAAGACGTTCCAAACCCAGAGCCTATCACCAGCCAGAACACCAGCGGCGATGCCAGCACGCCGACTACGCGCGTTTTCTGCCGGTAGAAGCGCACAATCTCGCGCCACCACAGCGTAAACGCCGGCAGCAGCAGACCCGCGGACGATGATGGTGCCGCAAGGGGTGGCGCCAGAACTGTGCTCTGCGTCGCCATCCATTCAACTCGCTTTCGGCGCCGCAGCTGTTGTCTTCGCTGGCGCAGCGGCTTCTTTTTTCTTATGCAGAAAAGCCAGCATACCGCGGTCGTTCATCTCCCAGTAGGCGTTGAGCAGGAAGGTGCCCGATAGCGCGAGCAGGATCAGGCTCATGAAGAGCCCGTCTACCGTGGCCGAGAACGGCCACAGTGTGATCATGCCGCTGGTCAGGATCCAGACCACGCCCAATAGAGGGATAATTCCGAGCATAAGAGAAAGCACAAGCATCATGGCGCGCAAGCTATCTCCTTTTATCGATAGGATCGATCTTTTTTCGACGGGCCCTTTTCAGAGCTCTCGTTACCGGCTTCCGCTTCGCCGGTTTCGCTCCAAAATTTGTGTCCTGTGCGGCGAATGAACACGTCTTCGAGCGCCGGCTTGCTCACCGAGACGCCTTGGATTTCTCCGGGAAATGCCTCGACCACGTCGGTGACAAAACGATGGCCAGCCTCCCGTTCCATCCGCACCTGATTCTCCAGAACTGTAGTCTCCACTAGGAAACGTTCGCGTATTCGTTCGGCTAGCAAAGCCGCATCCCGCACCGCTTCCAGAATAATCACATCACCGCCGATTTCACTCTTCAATTCCGCCGGCGCGCCCAGCGCTACCAGGTTTCCTTCGTTCAAAATGGCCAGCCGGTCGCAGCGCTCGGCTTCTTCCATCAAGTGCGTGGTCACGAGTACCGACACATGCTCTTCATCGCGCAACATTTGCAAGTATTGCCAGAGGTCGCGGCGCGCGCCGGGGTCCAGCCCAGTGGTCGGTTCGTCGAGCAGCAACACTCCCGGATGATGCAGCAACCCCTTCGCCAGTTCAATCCGCCGCTGCATGCCGCCGGAAAAAGTTTCCACGCGTTCTTTCGCGCGGTCGGACAAGCCCACGCGCGTGAGAATCTCTTCCACGCGGGTTTTCAGCGCTGCGCCATGCAGTCCATACAAATGCCCCTGATGCCAAAGATTTTCGTACGCGGTGAGCTTGGGGTCGACGCTCTGCGCCTGAAACACCACGCCAATCAACCGCCGCACGCCGGATGCATCCTTCGCCGCGTCCTGCCCCATCACCATGGCGCGGCCGGCAGTGGGAATCATCAGCGTGGAAAGAATGCGGAACAGTGTCGTCTTGCCACTGCCATTGGGCCCCAGCAACCCAAACAGCTCGGCCGGACGCACCTCGAACGACACGCCGTTCAGTGCGGTGCGGCTTTCATAACGATGAATGATTTCTTGGACCGAAATAACTGTCGACGAAGGAGTCCGCTCAACTTCCGGGGCAGCATCTGCTAAGGCAGCAATATTAGATCCCACGACGATCCCTGAATTGGCTCGACATACAAGCAGTTTACGACATCCCGTACTACATCTTCACGAGCAAACAGAAACAAAGGAGTATTTATGCCGCCGAAGGATCCCGGTGCGCCTGTGCCACGCGTTCTTCAAAAGCGACCGGAACGTGCCGCCACACCTGGATGGACAGAATCACGGTGGTCGCCAACAGCAGCGCTCCCACCGCGACATGGGCCACCGTGGAAACCACCATGGGCAACTCGGGCTGCGCCGCGCTTCTGCCCCAGTCCACACGAGTAACAAAAGCGGCGAATCCCAGGCAAAGTTGCGTGATTAAGAGCGACAGCATAAGAATCGCCGGCCGCTTTACCGCCTCAATATTCGAATACACTGAAATCGCGCGGATTGTGGTCCAGGCCAGCACAAACATTACGATCACGGCATTGGCCACGTGCGGCCACCAGCTCATACCATGGTGTCGGAACATTCCGCCCAGAATAAGTTGCACGTAGAGCACGAAGATCGAAAACAAAGTGAGAGTGAACAGGCTAGGGCGGCGCGAGTCGAACTCCACGTGCGGCTGTTCCTCCACGCAGTTGCGTCCGGTAAAAAGCGCGATGGCGACTGCGATGCAGAAAAATGTTTGTGCCAGCGTGGCGTGCGCCGTGGACAGCCAGGGCGGCTGAAACAGCAAGACGGTAAGACCGCCGAGAGTGGCCTGCACGATTACCGTGCAAAAAGCGCCAATCGCCAGCCAGCGCATCCAGCGGCGCCGCTCCACCAACAGAGTCCAAACTGCGATGGCCAAAGTCAGTGATACCAGCGTGCCCGCCACCATGCGGTGGCTCCACTCGTAGCGTATGCCGCCAACAAAGTGCGGCACCTTTACCAGGTATCCAAACGAAGTGGGCCAGTCGGGAACCGACAGCCCGGCATCATTGCTGGTGACCAGCGCACCTGCGGTAATCACTACCAACGTGGCGCACGCCGTAAACACGGCGAATGCGTGGTGCGCCCGGTTGTACCGAATTGCAATCGCTCTCAGAAAGCGCTCCCAGGGGCCAAGAAGATTGCAGCCATTAAATTCGGGAAACCGCGCCAGACATTCCCGAATTCAGGGCAGAGCAGGCTGCAAGGCTCGAGCAGGCTGCCCTTTTGAACCGTCTATGTTATCAAACTCGTCCGTCCACCAGACGCGCTGAATCCCTTATTCGGCGGCCGCTTTGAAGCTTTGGTCCACGGTCTTGCTTTCCTTGGCTGCAACCGTGACCTTCTGATCCTGCTCGCCCAGTTTTTCCTGGACGAAGGCGATGGTATAGTCGCCCGGCGGCAAGCCCTTGATTTCATACTTTCCGCTCTTGTCGGTGACCGCATAGAACGGGTTCTTCACAACGTTGATATACATCTTCATCCAGGGATGCTGGTTGCACTTCACGGGCAGCATGATTTCTTCACGGGCAAAATTCTTTTCGATGACCGGAGAAGACGGCGGCTGCGACTCGTTCCACTCGCGATTATCTTTCGGCGTGGGATGGATATTGTGAGTGGTCTGGTCGTCGTTCTTGATCTCGACCGTTTGTCCGGCCATTACACCGAGCACGTGCGGATGATACTTGCAGCCCTGCTGGTCGAGCACGGCCGGATCCTTCGGAACGTCAAACGTGCGGTTGCCCAGGCCGTCTTTCACGTAGACGAATACGTTGGCAAGATCGCCATTATCGACCACGATATTTTCCGCGTCGTTCACGCCTTTGCAGGCGGGATCCTGGCTCATATCGATCTTCGCTTGCTTGGGCGCCGCACCGTTGAATTTCACCGTGCCGCTGAGCGTGGCCACGGTCGCCGGATCGATGGGGGTCGCTGCTGGCGCGGCCGCCGGTTGTTCTGCTGCGGAACTGGAAGCCGGCGCTTCCTCTTTCTTGTTGCACGCGGCGAGCAGCAGACCGGCTGCGATCACCGCAATCATTGCAAAATACGTCTTCTTATTCATAACGTTCGCTCTCTCCTTAGAATTTGTGGCGCGAGCATCGTAGAGTTGGTGTGCCTTCCGCTTCGCTCAGGGCAAGCCCGCCGCTGTCACATGGGCGTCCTCGCCCGCGCAGCGCGAAGTCCATGAAATGTTCGAGAAATGCTCGAGCATTTTACCAACCTGACAATTCTACCGCGACCCGCCGCTCGCCGCAGGACGCGACTCCGCCGCAGCCCGCCTGTGATCGCTCTTGGGCTGCACCGCCGTTTTCGCGCGCGGCATCGCCGAAGCCACCCGCCGCTGTTCCTCCGGCGTCAATTGGAAAATGTAATCCGTCAACAGCTTCCGGTGATCGCCCGTATAACCCTGGAACGAAGGCGGTGTTGGCCCGGCAAACACCCATTGGTTGTCTGGCTGCTGCTTAAACAATCCCGAGGGCATCGATGTCCCAGGACTGATGGCCGCTGGATCGGTAATCCACCGTTCCACCCAATCCGGTTTCAGGCGTTCTTTGGCGAGGAGGAAGTTGGGGGCGGTCGCGATCTTGTCATGCGTGGGATCGCCCGTGGCGTGGCATTTCAGGCAAGGCGCTGCTGTGCTCGAAAAAAGGCTGCGCGCCATGTCCGTCTGCTTCGCGGTCAAAGTCGGCACTTCCTCGGGAATGTAAGGCATCGGCTGCTGCGACAGTGCCTGGAAGAAGCGAACCAGCTTGCGAAGTTCGTTGTCCGAAAACGAGAATGTCGGCATGCGAACTTTCAGATAGGGCCGGACTCCGTCACGATTTGTGTCGGTCGTGCTCAACGCCGGATTCGACAGGAACTTCCGCAGCCATTCGGGATCGACGCGCGCACCCTCAGTCAGCAGTTTCGGCGGCAACTGCTCCTGCACGCCCTCATATTGCTTCATTCCCATCAGGATCGTCTGCTGGCCGGGGATAAACTGATGGCAGCCCATGCAATTGTATTTCTTGACGATCCACCAGCCTTCCTGAATGTCGTGCCGTGCGTCGCCAGGTTTGTATTGATAGTTCGCGGGCAAGGAGGTCTCTTCGCTCCCCATCAGGAAAGTCGTGATGTCGAGCACCTGCTCTTTGGTCAGGTGCAGGTTGGGCATACGCGCAGCTTCCAGCTCGCCCTTGACCTTGCCTTTGTCGTAAACATTGGGCTCGGCGAGCTTGTGCTCGAAGAATCCTTTTTGGTTATACCAAGGCTGGTTCGCGGGGCCGTCGGGCAGACGCGCCAGATCTTCCTTGTCGGTGATTGGTTCGGAATTCTTGCCGCCGCGCTGCGCTGGGGTGGTGAACAGAGCGAAGTCGAGACGCTCGATCGGCTTGCTGCCTTCGAACGTGAGCTCGGTGCCAATGCGGCCCTCGTCTTCAAAGCCCGAAATCTCGTGGCAACCCGAACAACCGAAATGCCGCACCCACTTCTTGCCTTCGTCCTTCAGCGAAGGATCGTCCATGAACGAAGCATCGGCATAAGAAGATGGCTCCTGTTTCTTCTGCGTCATCAGATACGTGGCGATATCTTCCGCGTCTTCGGGCGCGAGCCGCAAGCTCGGCATAACCGTCATATTCTGCACTTGCAGTTCATGACCGTCGTTGGGGCACTGACTGTGATCGAGATCGAACTGGTAGGGGAGTCCCTTCTTAGCGTAATCCTCGGGGCCGATGTCTTTTTTCTCGTACGGGCAGTAGGGGCGCGTTCGCTGGCGCGCGTTGTGAATCCAGCGCACCAGATAATCGTAGTTTGCTTTTTCCCCGACGCGCGACAGATTCGCGGCGAACACCCCACCTTGCAGTTGGTCGCCCTCGCCAATCGAGTGACACGCAAGGCACCCGCGCGTCTCGAATAATTCCTTGCCACGCGCGGCGTTGCCCGGCTTGTGTTTGGGGAGAGGGTCGGTGAAGCCGGATTGCCAGATATACGCCGAGATCGCCTGGATCTGATGATCGGTCAGGCGAAAATTTGGCATCTTGGTCGTGGGCCGGAAATCGGTCGGCTTCTTCAACCAGACCGGAATCCAATTCTTATTCAGCTTGAGGCGCACATCTTTCAGGTTCGGCCCAACCTTCTTCTGATCCTGCATCAGGCTGTGCGACTGGTAATCGAGCTGCTGCAAATGCCCGTCCAGCTTGCTGTTTGCCACTCTCAGGTCAACCGCCTGGGCATTCAGCCGGTTTGCTTCCTCGTTCGACTCCGCCGCGTCTGCCTGCTTCATGAGATAGGCAGTTTGCTTTATGTTGTCTTTTTTCTGCGTCTCGATCTGCTTGATCTGCTGGCCGATTGCGTTCAAGTCCTCAGGTTCTTTGTCATATCCCTCGTAGCGATGGCAGCCCATGCAGCCTTTTTGCCGGAAGAGGTCCTTGCCATCGTTGATAGTTTGCCACTGCGCATCGCCGCTGACCAGCACCATGTCGGCTGCGTGGCAAGTCTGGCAACCGGCCTGCGCGTTTTCCTTCGGAAACAGCGGCCACAGCCAGTGCTCGTAGGTTCCGTGGGCTTTTTCCACGCTGGTGGTCGCTCGCCCGTTGCCCTGGTGGCAGGGCGAGCAGCCGAATTTTTCGGGATCGTGAATCTGCAACAACTCCGGTTCGGTATGGCTGACAAACGCCGCCGCATATTCGTCGGGCTTTTTCTCGCCCTTCAGCGTCATGGCCGTTTCGGTAATCTTCAGAGGCTCGCGCGATCCCATGTGGCAGGATTCGCAGCGATCCACAATATTCGCTTCGGCCACGTTGATCTGCACAATCGCCGGATCCCAATCCGCCGTCTTCTTCTTCAGGCCGTCGATCTGCTGCGGCGTAAGGTCGACCATGTGGTCGGAAATGTATTCATCCATCTTCGCCCTGGCGGCAGTCACGGGCTTGAGGACATCGCCGAGTTCCAGGCCGAGCTTGGTGCGCTCGTCGCGGATTCCGTTGTAGGTTTGTTCCAGTTGCGGGAAGTTGAATTGCTTCCTGGTGCCATCGGGGAACTTCACTGTCGCTAGTTCGGCTTTGTATGCGTCGACTTCCCTTTGCTTGCTGGCCTTCGCCGACGGGCTGGTGCTGGTCTCCAGTTCGTAGTTCAGGGCATTCACGTAGGCGCGCCGGTCAGTGAAAACGCTTTGCACCGCCAGCAGCCGGGCGCTGGCGTCGTCCAGTTTCGTCCGCGCCTCTTCGCCCGCAGCTTTCGAATCCTGATACGCCTTGTCGTAAGTCTGCTTGAGCGCGGCATAATCCGGATTCTGTTCCACGTCTTTTTCGGAAGTTGCTGACTTCGACCGTGCGGTATTCAGGAATGCGCTGTAGCGAGTCTTCCACTGCTCCTGAAACGCCTTCCATGGCCGCTCCCCCCAAGCCTCATCCCACAATGCCCAGAACAAAGTCGCGACCAGAAGCACCATCGCGATGACATAGTATGCGGCGTAAGACTTGCTGGTTATCGGATCCTGCTCGGGGATAGGTTGCTCTGCCACCAGATCCTCCCACTCGACGTAGAGCTCTAGAACGGCCTAAGGAAACAGTTTCAGATTTGAGACTTTAGATTTCAGATGGAAAATCCAACCCCGCCGGAGACGCGACGGTGGCGATCATCTGAAGCCCGAGATCCGAAATCTGCAATCTAAAATCAAGAAATCTGCAATCTACTTCACACGTTAAACCACGGCGTAATCCACACATACTTGATGTGCCACAGGAGCCGCAGCCCCATTTTCAGGGGCAGAGCCACCATGGTCAGCAGCAAGAACTGCATGATCCCAAACTGCAGCAGGCTCATGCGCTGAAAATCTTTCTTCATGCGCCGGCGGAACAGCGAATAGACCACCCCGCCGCCGATCAAGTAATATCCGCCCACTACGATCGCGCCGAAAAGCGCCTTGCCAGAATTCGACACAATGCCGAACAGATCAGGCAAGTCGCGATTCACCTCATAGATCAGCCGGTTGTGATCCCAGGTTTGCCCTGGCCAAAACCATTGCCAGCCAGGCCCGCGTATGAATGTTCCAATCAGGATCATGGAGACCCACAGAATGACGAAACCGAAGAGAAAAGCGGAAATCGCAAACTTACGCTGCTTCCATGTGTAATAGCCGCTGCCCAACGGGTTGGTATCGAGGTAGGGAATTACCATCAAGCCGACGATGATCACGGTAGGCATAACCACGCCCGCGATCCAGGGATCAAAGTAAACCAGCATTTCCTGCAGTCCCAGGAAATACCACGGGGCTTTCGCGGGATTCATGGTCAGGTTCGGATTGGCTGGCTCTTCGAGTGGAGCGTTCAGCGTGATCGACCAAACCATCAGAATGATGGTGACGATGATGGCGGCGAGGAACTCAATGCGCAACAGGAACGGCCAGACGTGCACTTCCTTTTGCCAGCCGGGCTTGAACGGCCAGGTCTTGCGATGATGCGTCTTGGCCAGCGCGGCGTCGCCTTCGAGTTGCGCGACCAATTCGTCGTTGGCATGCGCCTGCCTCCACGCCAGGTAAATGTAGAACACCAGGAGCGGGATCAAGCCCACGATGGGCACGTTGTCGGGAGCCGAACAGATTTCCCAAAGCTGTCGCCAGTCCATAATCTCTCCGCGAACCGTGTAGGGACAACCGCCCTCGGCTGTCCGGTCGAGCGCAAGCTCGACTGGGTTTCTGTGCCCACCATAACCAATACCGGGCTGCGCCCGGCGGACAGCCGAGGGCGGCTGTCCCCACATGATCTCTTCTACTCTCCGGCTGCCTTCGGGCCGCGGCGTGGCTTGTCAGCTTCCGCTTCCAGCATTACCGGCGCTGGACCAGAAATGCCGCCATCTTTTCTCACGCGCCAGAAGTGCACAATCATCAGCACGGACGCCACGATCGGAATTCCGATGCAATGCCAGATGTAGGAGCGCAAGAGCGCGTTGGCGTCCACAATCGACCCGCCCAGCAGGCCGAAGCGAACGTCGTTGTAGGGCGTCATCCCCAGCATCGAACCGAACGGACCCTCATGCCCCAAAAGCGGCGTGGCTCGCGCCATGTTCGTGCCGACGGTGACGGCCCAGAAGCCGAGTTGATCGTCGGGCAGCAAATATCCGGTGAACGAAAGCAACAGGGTGAACACCAGCAACAGCACGCCGATGTTCCAATTGAACTCGCGCGGTTTCTTGTACGAGCCGGTCAAAAATACGCGGAACATGTGCAGCCACACGGCGATGACCATCAAGTGAGCGGCCCAGCGGTGCATGTTGCGCAGAATCTTGCCGAAGGGTACGTCGTGCTCGAGGTAAAGCACATCGCGAAAGGCCTGCACTTTGCTGGGATGGTAATAAAACATCAGCAGCACGCCGGTGTAGGTGAGGATGATGAACAAATAAAACGTGATCCCGCCCATACCCCAGGTGTAGCTGTAGCGCACCGAATCGCGATTGATCTTCGCCGGGTGCAAATGCAGAAACACGTTAGAAAGCACGCCCAGCGCGCGGTTGCGCGGAGTGTCGTCGTGCTTGTGGCGGAAGATCGAAGTGTAGACCTGGGTCTTGGTGGGATCCTTCAGGCCATCGATCTGTTCCTTTGCTTTCGAAGGAATGTCAGTCTTGAAGGCTTGAATGTCGTCTTTGACGCCGGTTGTGACGCGCTCGACCAAGCCCACTTTGCCATTGCCGTTCTTCGGGCTCCCGCCGTTGCCGCTGCTCGGATTATTATCGTCAGCCATGATTGCCTCTTGGTCCGTGGTGGCGAGGGCAAGATGCCGTCGCGACAGCCGGCGAGACGCCGGCGCTACTTCCTACACTCCCGTCAAGAATGCTCCCGGGTCGTTGAAATGTGTCGGCTGTCCTTTTGGCCACTGATACAGCCGGGCGGTATCGACGATAATTTGCCCATCCGGTGCCAACTCGACTTTCGCCCGGTCCATGGGACGCGGCGCCGGCCCTTCAAAGTTAATGCCTTCACTGTCATATCCGCTGCCGTGGCAAGGGCACTTGAATTTGTTCTCGCTGGGCTTCCAGTCCGGTGTGCAACCCAAATGTGTGCAGCGCGCATAAATCACGAACAGTCGATCGGGAGTGCGGTCAACCCAGATGCGGTATTTCTGCTGAAACTTCGTGTCGACGCCGAGAGCGAACTCCGAAGGATAGCCAATCTTGAAAACGGTGTTGGGTTCAAAAAGAGTGCGCGGCAGAAAGAAACGGAAGAAGGCAATGAACCACGCGGTCAGGAAGCCCGTAACCAGGGTCCAGACAAAACGGCGGCGGCGGCGGTCGACCTCCGTGAACGGAGCCGTACGCCCAACGCCCGCAGCGGGGGCCGCTTTCGATGTTCCGACCGCCGGTGTGCCTACGTACTTGGTGGCATCCACGGTCGGCTTGGCAGCAGGTTTCGCCGCCTCCGGATTCGGGTTGGCCTTACCGGTTTCCGGTTCCACCATGTATTTCCTCCTGATCTCGTGTCAATCTGTGCGGTCCTACGACTGCATCGCGCTAGCCTCAGTCAGCTGCCATCATCGTTTCTACCGCGGTTTCGACCGCGCGTTCTCTCGCGCCCATGGCTTCTAAAACAATCTGGGCCAGCGCAGAAATGAATTTCGGTGCATCGTTCAGACCGGCGCTCATTTCAAACTGTGTAAAGCCTAAGCGTCGTGCCTGGGCACGCGCCTCGTGGTCGATTTCTCCCAGCGTTTCTACATGATCGGAAACAAACGCCACGGGGACCACGCACACCTCGCGGACCCGCTCCAAGGCCAGCGCATGGAGAGTCTGATGCAGGGAGGGTTGCAGCCATTTGCTTGCTCCCACCTTGCTCTGGTAGCAGAGGCGGTGGCGGTTGCTCCACCGGCCGCGCTCCATGAGTAACTGCACCGTTTGCTCGATCTGGCGCTGATAAGGATCGCCCCTCTGAATCACCGACAGAGGAACACTGTGCGCGCTGAACACGATTTCCGGCCGGGCTTGAGCCGCGAACCGGTGCAGGGCTTCGTCTATTTTTTCGACCACGGCGTCGAGATACATCGTATTGCGATAGAAAGTCTCGATGCAATGAACTTCAGCGTTACCGCGGAACAGCCGCCGCCACTCGTTCAAGCTCGATCCCGTAGTCGCGGATGAATATTGCGGGTACAAAGGCAGAAGCACAACGTCATCGCACTCCGCTTCGCACAGGCCGGCGATGGCCTGACTGGTGAAGGGATGCCAGTAACGCATGGCGACGAAACAGCGGGCATCGAAACCTAAATTATTTAACTCGGTTTCGAGAGCCTGCGCCTGCCGCTCGGTGTTGCGGCGGATGGGCGAGCAACCGCCGATGGTGGCGTAGTGATGCTGCACCTTGCGCGCGCGGGTGGTGGAAATGAGCCTGGCCAGCGCTTTGCGACCGATGCGGGCGAAGGGAAAATCAATGATGTCGGGGTCACAAAAGAGATTGTAAAGAAAAGGCTCGATCGCTTCCGGGCTGTCGGGTCCGCCCAGCTGGAATAGAACTATCCCTACACGCCGTGATGTGCGCGACATTCCCCTGATTCCCCAGAACGGGCGAATGTACTCCCATCCGCGGCGGGAGTCAATGTGGAATATGACCCTCGCTAAGAAATTACGGAGATTGCAAAATTCCTGCACCACCGTGCAAGCTGGTATGTATGCCGGAGTTGCCTGACATCGCCGCCTATATCACGGCCCTCGAAACGCGCATCGTTGGCCAGTCGCTGGAGCAAATACGCTTAGCGAGCCCGTTCTTGCTGCGGACGACGCAGCCCCCTCTAACCAGCGCGGAGGGCCGCACTGTAAAAGAGTTACGGCGAATCGGCAAGCGCATTGCGATTGGCATGGACGAAGAACTCTGGGTGGTGCTGCACCTGATGATCGCCGGCCGGCTGCATTGGCGCGCTGCGAAGGCAAAGCTGGCAGGCCGGCAGAGTCTGGCGGCGTTCGATTTCCCCCAGGGCTCGCTGGTTCTCACCGAGGCCGGTTCGAAGCGCCGGGCGTCATTGCATGTGGTGAGTGGCGAGGAAAGCTTGCAATCTTTTGATGCGGGAGGAATCGACGTGCTCGCCGCTGACCTCGATTCGTTTCGCAGCGTGCTTACCGCGGAGAACCATACCCTCAAGCGGGCGCTCACCGATCCGCGCCTGCTCAGCGGCATTGGCAATGCTTATTCCGATGAGATTCTGCACGCGGCGCAACTTTCTCCCACAACTCTGACGCAAAAGCTTAAGCCCGAAGAGTGGGAGAGATTGTTCGGAGCGACGCGGCAGACGCTTCAGCTTTGGGTGTGCCGGCTGAGGACCGAGGCAGAGTCTGCTTTCCCGGAAAAAGTGACAGCGTTTCGCGAAGACATGGCAGTCCATGGTCGCTACGGCAAGCCATGTCCGAGGTGTGGTGACAAGATCCTTCGCATTCGTTACGCCGATAAAGAAACCAACTACTGCGCCCGCTGCCAGACTGCAGGCAAGGTCTTGGCTGACCGCAGTCTGTCGCGCCTGCTGGGATCGGATTGGCCGCGCACGTTGGAAGAACTGGAAGCGCTGAAGCGGCGGTGAACAGAAAATGCGAAAAAGCGAACAGCAAGCGACGATGAGCGGCTGCGCTTAGCACGACACCGCAACAAATAGTCAAACTGCACCAACAACTCCGCCTTCCACAACGACCTACGGCAGGTGCAGTTCGCCGTGCTCCTCCACCACCACGTTCCTGCGCTCTCCGTCGAAGTAATAGAGCACGCGCAGCCATTTGCGACGGCCGGGCAGCGGGTCCGCTCCAAGTTCGGTCCGCTCCACGCGCATAAACACCCGTCCTTCTTGCTTGTGAGCGCGAACTGCCTCGGTTACATTCACGAACCGGCCTTCCGCTCCCCAATAGGCGCGCATAATGTGCAAGCCGCGCTCGTGCCATTCAAAACCGGCCTCGGGGTCGAGTTCGAGCGTGACTACGCTTTTTTCCGGGAAGAGATACTCCTTGGTGTCGCCATCCCAGTGGCGAACCCGGATCAAGAGCTCTTTGACCTGATGCGGGGCAGGATCAAATCCCAGGTTGCGATCGTTCACCTCGAACTGCAGAACGCCGTCCCTGACGAATGAACGCACCCGCGCGGTGACGTCGACGTGACTGCCGGGAAGGCCGTATTCGGCATTGACCAGCTGCCCACCTTGCGCCGCGGCCGAGCCCGCAAATAACAGCAAGCATGAAAGGCCGGCCAGCGCCCCAGCTAGCATTCTTGGCTTCATGTTCTTCTCCTTCAAGTTCTTGATTTGAACTGCGAACTCTGAACTGCCGGACAAAAACGAAATTAACTTGATGGACTCGGCGAGGTGGCAGCCTCTCCGGCGCGATCGCCTTTCTCCATCTCTTGAATGACCGCGTCGGCGAACTCCGACGTTCCAGCCAAGCCGCCGATGTCGCGCGTTAATTTTTCGCGATGCCGATAGACGCGTTCGAGCGCATTGCGGATCTGGGTGGAGGCCTGATGCTCGCCCAGATGCCTCACCATCAGAAGCGCGGAACGTAGCAACGCCGTCGGGTTGGCGATGTTTTTGCCGGCAATGTCGGGCGCGGACCCGTGCACGGCTTCAAACAGAGCGCAGTCAGCTCCCAGGTTGGCGCTGGGGACAAAGCCCAATCCGCCGACGAAGCCAGCGCACAGGTCGGAAAGGATGTCGCCGTAGAGATTCTCCATCACCAGCATGTCGTACTGATACGGATTCATCACCAGCTGCATGCAGCAGTTGTCGACAATGTGCTCGCCGTAGGTGATCTCAGGAAACTCCTTTGCCACCGCGCGGCAGCAACGCAGAAAGAGACCGTCCGAGAGCTTCATGATGTTGGCTTTGTGCACGGCGTGGATTTTCTTGCGCTGATTCTTGCGGGCGTATTCAAAAGCGAAGCGCGCGATCCGGGTGGACGCTTTTTCCGTGATGATCTTCAGGCTCTCGACCACCCCCGGAACCACTTCGTGCTCCAGGCCCGAGTACAGGCTTTCAGTATTCTCCCGCACAATGATGAGGTCAACATCCGGGTAGCGCGTAGGGACGTGGGGCATGTTGCGGATCGGTCGGAAGTTGGCATAGAGCTCGAACTTTTTACGCAGGGCGACGTTGATGCTGGAAAACCCGCCGCCGATGGGAGTGGTCACGGGGCCTTTGAGCGCCACGCGCGTGCGCTCGATCGACTCGATCACTTCTTTGGGAATATATTCGCCGGTACTCTCATACGCCGCCGCGCCCACGGCGAATGTTTCCCATTCGAACTTCACTCCCGTGGCTTCGAGAATGCGCACCGTGGCCTTGGCAACTTCGGGGCCGATGCCGTCGCCGGGGATGAGAGTTACTTTGTGGCTCATAGGTTGTGCCGACCGTGTGCAGAAAGGCCAGGGGTTAGGGACCTGCATGTAGTGGCCCGTGACCAGTGATCGGAATCGCCACTGCGCGGCTGGCCACCAGCCACTATCACTGGCCACTTGCTTCATCCCGTCTTAGTTTTCACCAGATCCTTCAGTTCGTTCATAAATTCCTTCACATCTTTGAAATCGAGGTAGACGGAGGCGAAGCGCACATAAGCAACTTTGTCGTAGCGGCGCAGGCGGTTCATGATGAGCTCGCCTATCTCGCTGGTCTTGCGCTCGCGCTCGGCCGATTCAATGACGAAAGACTCGGCTTCGTTGACGATCTGTTCCAGCTTGCTGATAGGCACAGGCCGCTTTTCGCAGGCGCGGAGCAGGCCGTTTAACACTTTCTGACGATCAAATTTTTCCCGGCGGCCGTCTTTTTTTACGACCATGTAGGGGATTTCGTCGATACGTTCGTAGGTGGTGAAGCGCTTGCTGCACTTCAGGCACTCGCGGCGCCGGCGGATGGACTCGGCCTCTTTGCTTTCGCGCGAGTCGACGACCTTATCATTGGCAAATCCGCAAAAAGGGCATTTCATGGCGCTGGTCTGGGTTCCGCAGGACGTTTCCCTCTCTGCCCGCGAGGCTGCTGCCGAGAACGCGGGCCAAGAAAAGAAATTTGGGTCCAGTTGGTACCACGGATTGTAACAGTTGGAATGGGGCGGAATGGGCGAACCTTCGCCATACCGTTGCAAGGCAGGCACCCGTGTGGGGGAGCCTGGCTTTGGAAGTAAAACGGGCACTCGCACCCCCTGCGGTGCGAGCGCCCACTTCCCTCATTCCCCCCGCTGGAGGGCGTGAAGACGTCGACCCGATTGGGCGGCGCGAACGGCGCAGCCGAAGTTGACATCGAGACTCGGATCTGCAAACTAGCATGCCCGGCGAATTTGAGCAGTTTGTCATCGGCTTGTCAGTGATTTGTAAAATCAAGCGGCCGGCGCGACCTTCGCGTTGCCCCCTTCGGTTCGGGAGCCGGCGGCAGATGTTCTCTGCGAAACTGTTAGCATTGTTTTTTTCGCGTGGTCGACCACGCGTTCGTTCTGCGAGGGGATTGCGATCTTCCTGCTGTGGACTCTGCCGCTCCTGGGGCAGGGTAGTACGGGAGAACTTCGCCTCATTGACCGATCCCGAGGGCCTGGCGATCAAGGCGACCGCCGACCTTTCGAGCTGCTTGACCCCGACCGCACGACTGTCGAGAACATCAGCGACCGGCTGGACCTGATCGATTTCGGAGGATTGTTCTCGGGCAATGCGATCGGCTCGCCGAGAAGCTACTTCCTCCGCCTGGCGGCGACATTCTAGATTGGCGTGGGGTTCATGGCGTCCACGCTAAACCACGAAATATTTCGCGCCCGGATGATGCACCACAATCGCCGACGTGGACTGCTCGGGCTCCAGCAAGAAGCCCGAAGTCAGGCGCACGCCAACATTCTCGACTGGCTTGAGCAGGGCAAACAGTTTCGTCTGATCCTCCAGATTTGGGCAGGCCGGATAGCCAAAGGAGTAACGCGATCCACGATATTTCTGGTGGAACAGGTCGCGAACGTGTGGCGAATCGTCGCCGGCAATGCCCAATTCCTCGCGCATCTTCTTGTGATGGAATTCGGCGAGTGCCTCCGCCGTTTCCACGCTCAGGCCGTGCAGATATAAATATTTCGTATACTCGCCGCCTTCAAACAAGTGCTGCGTCTCCACGGAAGCCTTCGGGCCGATGGTGACCAGCGAAAGCCCGAGAACGTCCATTTTTCCTGACGATTTGGGCATGAAGAAGTCAGAGACGCAAAGTCGCCGGCCTTCGCGCTGCCGGGGGAAAGTAAAACGCAAAAGCTCCTTTGCTCCTGTGGGGACAGCCGTCCTCGGCTGTCCAGCCGAGCGAAGCTCGGCGCTGGTAGCGTCATCCGGCGCCTCATACACCACCACATCATTCCCATCTGCTTGCGCGGGAAAATATCCGTAAACCACCGCCGGCTCAAACAAGCCCGACGCCACAACCTCATCCTCTAGCTTTTTCTTGATCGGTCGAAACTTTTCTTCCACCAGACGCACGTAATCTTCTTGCGAGGCGGTTTTCAGTTGCCATTGATTTTTGAACAGCGCGGTCTCGTTGATGTACTGGAAAACTTCCTGCAGATCGTAATTCTTCTGCACCCGCACGCCCCAGAACGGAGGCGCGGGAATATTCGGCGCGTCCACCACCACGGCGCTTCGTTCCGCAAACACCGGGCCGGTTTCTTCGTCGACAGCGGCGGCCTTCGAGTATTCCTTCACGGTGCGGCCTTCGGTCAGGCGCGCCAGGCGCTTGCCATTTTCGGTGATGAGGTCTTCCATGATGTGGAGACCGGCGAACGCATCGTCGGCATAGAACACGGCGTTGGCATATTCGCGGCGCAAGTCATCTTCCACATATTTGCGGGTGAGCGCGGCGCCTCCGCAGATTACCGGAAACTCGAGCTTCTGGCGCTGCAAATCCTGAATCACATACTTCATCTCCAGAGTCGATTTCACCAGCAAACCGCTAAGGCCGATGGCGTCCGCACCATGGTCCTGCGCAGCTTTGATGATCGAGTCTCCCGGCTGCTTGATGCCGAGATTGACCACCTTGAAACCGTTGTTCGACAAAATGATATCGACCAGATTCTTGCCGATGTCGTGGACATCGCCCTTCACCGTCGCGAGCACGATGGTGCCCTTCTGCGAGCCAGCTTTCTTTTCCATCTTCGGTTCGAGATACGCGACCGCCGTCTTCATCACGCCGGCGGAATCGAGTACGGATGGAAGTTGCATTTTGCGCGCGCCGAAAAGATCGCCGACCGTTTTCATTCCGTCGAGCAGAACGGTGTTGATCAGCTCCAGCGGCGAATAGTTGGCCAGCGCTTCTTCGAGTAACATTTCGAGCGGCTTTTTGTGAGCGCCCTCGCCCACCGATTTTTCGCCGTTGATGATGGCGAACTTTAATTTGTCTTCTATCGAGAGCGTATCCACGTGTGCCGTCGTGGAGGCCGTAGGCTTGCCTTTCATCCCTGCAAAGTACGCCATGTAGGTTTGCAGAGGATCGCTGCCTTGGCCTTCGCGGAAGATCAACTTTCGCGCCAGGTCGACTTCTTCCTGCGGGATCTTGTAAAGCGGATAAATTTTGGTGTAGTTGACGATGGCCATGTCGAGGCCCTTGTTCACCGCTTCGTGCATGAATACCGAATTCAGGACGCGCCGCGGATAAGCATCCAGGCCGAAAGAAATGTTGCTCACGCCGAGAATGGTCTTGACGTCCGGCAATTCTTTCTTGATACGCTCGATGGCGTTCAGCGTTTCGATGCCCGCGGAACGGTATTCTTCCTGCCCGGTCGAGATCGGCAGCGTGAGCGCGTCGAAAATCAGATCGGTAGGGTCGAGGCCGTATTTCTTTGTTGCCAAATCGAAGATGCGATGCGCGATGGCCGCTTTCTTTTCCGCGGTAAGGGCCATGCCGTCTTCGTCGATAGTTAATGCGATCACGGCAGCGCCGTACCTCTTGGCCATGGGCAGAACTTGCGACGTGCGCTTTTCGCCATCTTCTAAATTGATCGAGTTGATGATCGCGCGGCCCGGAATCCGTTTCAGCGCTTCTTCCACCACGTCGGCCTCGGTAGAGTCCACCAGGATCGGCGCAGGCACGCGCGTGGCGATTCGTTCGAGAATCGTGCTGATGTAACCCTTCTCATCTTCACCGACGATGGCGCAGCACAGGTCGAGCATGTGCGAGCCGTCGTTCACCAGCTTTTTGGCAAGGGCCAAAATGTCGTCGTACTTTTTCCCGCGCACCAGGTTGCGGAAATGCTCGACGCGTGTGGTCGTGTTCATTTCCTCGGCGACGATCAGGGGCTTGGGCTCGAGGTCGAGAGGAACTGTGGTATACGCGCTCGACGCCGAGCTCACGCGCTTGACCTCGCGCTTAGCCGGTTCCACGCCGGAGACGGCGTCGACCACAGCCTTCAGATGTTCGGGAGTAGTTCCGCAACAGCCGCCGACAATGCGAACGCCGTAATCCTGCACGAAGTGCTTGTGATACCCCGCGAGATCCTGCGGCGCGAGCTTGTAGACTGCATGTCCACCCTCATTCTGCGGGAGGCCGGCGTTGGGCAGAACCGACACTTCTTTCGTCGAATTCAACGCCAGGTAGCGGACCGCGTCGTTCATTTCTTTCGGCCCGGTAGCGCAGTTGAGGCCGATGATATCGACATCGAAAGGTTCGAGCGCTGTGAGAGCGGCCCCGATTTCGGTCCCAAGCAGCATGGTGCCCGATTCCTGCAGCGTGACTTGCACCGTGACCGGCAGCCGCTTTTCGGCTTTCCGCATGGCTTCCAGCGCGCCGATGGTTGCGATCTTGGCTTGCAGCAAGTCTTGCGCAGTCTCGATCAGCAGAACGTCCACGCCCCCTTCGATCAACGCCGCGGCCTGCTCTTCGAACGCCGCCACCATGGCCTCGAAGCCGACGTGCCCTAGCGACGGCAGCTTGGTGGTTGGCCCCATCGATCCGGCCACAAAACGCGGATGGTCTTTGGTGGAAAACTGCTGGGCGACTTCACGCGCCAGTTGCGCAGCCTTCACGTTGATCTCGCGCACCCGGTCGGCCAGGTCGAACTCAGTCAGCACCAGCCGTGATCCGCCGAATGTGTTGGTCTCGACAATGTCGCAGCCCACCCGGAAGAAATCGGCGTGAATGTCTCGAATGATGTCGGGACGGCTGAGCACCAGCACTTCGCTGCAGTTTTCCTTGTTCCAATAGTCATCCAGAGTGGGATTGCGCTTCTGGATGTTGGTGCCCATCGCGCCGTCGTAGACTACGACGCGTTGCTTCACGAGTTGGAGAAAGTCAGCCATCAGCTTTCAGCTATCTGCCCTCAGCAAAATCTCAACAAGTGTGACCGATCGTCTGTGGTGGATCGTTAATGAGAGAGTTTTTCCTCTGACCCCCGACCCTGCTATGCACAAACGCCGGCCCGTGGGACCGGCGTGTGATGGTGCTTTAAACTTGAAGCTCGCTCGAAGTTAACTCCCTGCCACGAACTGCGCCGGAGCTCCCCCATCCACGTCGGCCTGATTGAATACCACGTTGGCTCCCATGTGTGCTGGCCGGGGGGCCAGCATTTGCTCCTTGCGGTAAACCAGGTTGCTGGCGTTGAAGGTAGCCAGCTCAAATCCGTGTCCGTGGGTAATGGCGTCGGTGGGGCAAGCCTCCACGCAGTAACCGCAAAAAATGCAGCGGTTGTAGTCGATGTTATAAACCTTGGCATAGCGCTCGGCGCCGCTGACGCGGTGTTCGGCGGTGTTCTCCGCGGCCTCGATATAGATGCAGTTCGCGGGGCAAGCGGCGGCGCAAAGAAAACAGGCGACGCATTTTTCCAGGCCATTCTCATCGCACTGCAGCACGTGGGCTCCGCGGAAACGCGCCTCGAACCGCGCGCCCTTGAGCGGACCCTTGCCGTCGGGATAATTTTCCACAGTCGTGGGCTGGAACATCTCCTTGAAGGTGATGCTCATGCCCTTGGCAATGGCGGCGACGTTCTTGAGAACCGGCATACTCAACTAGTATACCGAAAGGGGCGGCTTTCGTGCCCTTTGGCGGGATTCCAGGGGAATCGTGTCTGCAGAAGATAACAACGCCGTGCAGGATCCGGACCGCAATCGCAGCCCCATCGGCCTGTGCGCCGACTGCCGTTTTATGCGGCGGATTGAATCCGACCGTGGATCGATCTTCTACTTGTGCGAGCGGTCCGCGACGGATGCAAGCTTTCCGAAATATCCTCGCTTGCCGGTGATTCAGTGCCCAGGCTACGACGCTGGCGGCGGTGAGATCAAAGGCTAACCCGCAGAGGTCGCAAAGGAGTGCGCTGAGGACGCAAAGGGAGACGTCGTTTGGTTTTCTTCGCGTCCTCGGCGAATCTTTCTTTGCGGTCTCCGCGGTTAAAGGCTTTCTATGGTGTCCGGAAGGCGGCCTACTCCAATCCCAACTCCTTCGCCAGAGCCTTCCACTTGCTGTCGACCAGGGCTTTGGTTTTCGCGTCCATCACAATCTCATCCGGCCACGGTCGCGTGAAGCCTTCGCTGGCCCACTTGCGAGTGGCGTCGATTCCCATCTTCGAGCCGTAGTTCGGCAGGCGGCTGGCGTGGTCGAGCGAGTCGACGGGTCCCAGCGTGAATTGGATGTCGCGCTCCGGGTCGATGTGGTTCAGCACCTTCAGCGTCACGTCGGCGAGATCCTGCACGTCGACGTCTTCATCGACCACAATGACGCATTTGGTGAACATGGCCTGGCCCAGCGACCAGATGGCGTTCATCACTTTGCGAGACTGTCCCGGATACGACTTACGGATGGAGACGATCATCAGATTGTGAAACACGCCTTCGATGGGCAGGTTGATATCGACCAGTTCGGGGATGGTCAGCTTCATCAACGGCAGAAAAATACGCTCGACGGCTTTGCCCATGTAGGCGTCTTCCTGCGGCGGCTTACCAACGATAGTGGTGGCGTAGATGGGATCTTTGCGGTGCGTGATGCAGGTGAGATGAAAAACAGGATAGAGATCTTCGAGTGAATAGAAGCCGGTGTGGTCGCCGAACGGGCCTTCGGTGCGGAGTTCGTCGAGGTGGACGTGCCCTTCGAGGACGATCTCGCTGGAGGCGGGCACTTCGAGATCTAGGGTTTCGCACTTGACGAGTTCCACCGGAGCGCCGCGCAGGAAGCCGGCGATGAGATATTCCTCGACATCGGGCGGTGCGGGGACGATGGCGGAGAAAGTGACGGCAGGGTCAGTGCCGATGGCGACGGCGACTTCGAGTTTGCCCGACGGGCGGGTGCCTTCGACGAGAACCGATCCGCCGGAGCTGCGGGCCATTATATCCACGGCTGCGCGCGCGAACTCCGCGCGCACTGGACGTCCGGGGGCGGCCGTCCCCACCTGGTCCGTGCTGCTGCCATCTTCCCCGTTGGCCGCGGCGAGGCGAAGCATTTCGCGATAATGTTCGGCTCCGATTTTTTGGCGCTGCCAGTGCATGCCCGCGGTGTGCTCGTCGTAGACCTGCATGCGGTACATGCCCAGGTTGCGCTTGCCCGTCTTGGGATCGCGCGTGGTAACACAGGGCAGCGTGATGAATTGTCCGGCATCTTTGGGCCAGCATTGCAGGATGGGGAAATCCAGGAGGGAAAAATTGTCGCGCTTGATCACTTCTTTACAGGGGCCAGTGGGAACGGTCTTGGGAAAGAACTTACCCATCTCAGCCAGCATGGGCAGCATTTTGATTTTGTCGAGGAAGCCTTGCGGCGATTTCACGTCCATGAAAACGCGGATGCGGTCCGCGATTTCGTCGAGCGAGGAGACGCCGAGTGCGAGTTTCATGCGGGCTTCGGAGCCGAACTGGTTGATCAGGACTTTGGAGCCAGGGTGGCCTTTTACATTTTCGAAGAGAAGTGCGGAGCCGCCTGGAGCCGGTGATCGACTCTGCCTCGCTTCGCTTGGCGGCACGGGCGAGGCGCCCGTGGCCACATGCCTTGCGCCAGCTTCCGCGCCTTTGCTTAGGCGGTCGGTGATTTCGGCGATTTCCAGAATGGGGTCGACTTCGGTGCGGATGCGCTTCAGTTCGCCAGCGCGGTCGAGGGCAGCAATCCATTGGCGAAGGTCGTCGAAGGGCAAAGGATTCCTCTCTGGTGACCGACGATTATAAGGGATTTGCGAAGAGCAAGAACTTCTTCGCCGCAGATTTACGCGGATTTTCGCGGATTCTAAACGGCAACGAAACGTTCAGGGAACCTGACCACGCCCAACACAACTTGATCTTTGCTACGCGAGGAGGTGCAAGATGGTTTGTTCGACCTGTTTCCAGGCCTGCGTGCGCGGGTCGATCAAATCGAAGTGATCCGCGCCTGCGATCTCCAGCAGGTGCACGTCTTCTTTTTTTTCTTTGCCGGTTCGCTTATGTTTGGCCACAACATAATCGCGGCTGAAGGCGGGCGGGACGATGTCATCAGCCGAGCCATGAACTAACCACTGGCAGGCATAAGGAATCGAAAGTCGCATAGGGTCGGCTTCGCGATAGTGGTCGGGAACCTGGGTGGGCGTGCCTTGCAGGAACTGGACGACGGCATCGTTACTCAGGTGGAGTTGGTAAGCGCGTTGCAAGTCCACGACACCGGCCAGAGAGACGACCCGCGTTACGCTGGGCTCTTGAGCTGCCAGGCACAAGGCCAGCTGGCCCCCCGCAGAGTGGCCTATGACGAGAACGCGGTTTGCATCCAGCGAGTGCCGGTCCGCGCTTTGACGGAGGAACTGATAGGCGCTGCGAATGTCGGCAAAAGTGTTCGGCCAATTTCCACCTTCATTGCCCACGCGGCGGTATTCGAGGTTGGCGGTCGCCAGGCCTTTGGCCGTGAGAGCCGCGCAGAGATGGCTGGCGTGATCGAGGTTGTACTGGGCTCGCCAGTAGCCGCCGTGAATGTCGATGACGAGAGGGAAGCTTCTTGTTACTTGCTGCCTGGTCCGTGAACCGTCCTTCGGCAGCCGCAGATCGAGAAATTGATTCGGGTCCGCCCCGTAGGCGATGCGAGCATCAGCGGGGGGCGGCATAAGCGTCAGGATAGAATCGGACATCTCGAAGAGAATAGCACCAGGATTTCGGGTACCGTTCTCAGAGAATTTTATGGCGCCTCTTGCTAAGTCGACTCGCAGGGAGTTTCTGGTTACTACGTCATCGGCGGCACTGGGAGCTGCTGTGCCTTTGGCCGGCGCTGAGCCGGCGCCAGCAATCTCTGGCACTCCCGCTGTTGAGCTGCCTGGCGTCCGGCGGCCGGTGAGAATATATATTCCCTGGAAGAACTGCTGCAGAAGTGTCCGCAGAGTACGTTCGCCGGTGACCGCGCCACCCAAGTCGGCATGCCCCTGGGAGGCATCGGAGCGGCCTGCATTTGCGTGAACGGCTTTGGCGGGTTGCGATTTTATGAGAGACGAATAAAAAGCGAATTTCAAGCATCAAGAAACGGCCGTTCGAGTCCATTCAGACCTTAGGTGCCGCAGCGGGAGCTCCAAACGAACAGCAACTCCCGCCCATGCCCTGGCGGAATTTGTCACGCTCTTCCGGGGTCATCTGCTCCCAGCGCTCCCTCATGCGGCGCTGCCAGCACATGTGCCGCTTCGGGCGGCCGCGGAATCCGCCGAACAGAATCTTGCTCAGAACAAGGAGTCCCACCGCTTGCCAGAAGCTGATTACGTGCCACCCGAAGACGGCGGGAACCAGCCAATTCCACAGTTGCATGATCACAAAGCTGAACACGGTGACAAAAATCAGGGCAAACAGCGCGAACTTCAGTCCTCTTTTAACCCAATGCCTTTTCATCTTCTTATCCTCAATGACCTCGTAAATTATGATTTCGTGAACTCGCTGCGGATGGCCTGGAGCCGTTCCCGCAGATGCACGACCGGTAATGCTTGCGTGAAAGCAGAGTGTTCACGCTCGCGCCCGTTTGCATCGCAATTTCCTTGAAGGCCTGGCCCATCAACTCATGAGCGATGAACACTTCGCGCTGCTCGTCCGGCAATTCTTCCAGGGCAGCGTCCAACTCTTCCAGCAATACAGTTCGTGCGTAAACTGCGTCCGGCCCGGCATCAGGGGAGGGAAGCAAATCTTCCAATTGCAGCGTCTCACATTCCTCGGTGACAGTCGCGGGTGCGCCTCGTAATGACTCCCGTTTCCGGCGTCGGAACAGATCAGCGATGCGATTTCGTGCCACACGAAACAACCAGGCGGTGACCTGCTCCACTGGCTTAACCATGCGATAGGCTTCGACCAGTTCGTAGAAGACTTCCTGCAGAATGTCTTCCGCGTCATTCTCGTCGGTCACGCGACGGCGGATGAAATTGCGCAGCCGAGTCTGCTCCCGATCGACCGCGTCAGAAATCCGCCGGTCCTGCTCGGTCATCATCCACTGCTTTCTCAGCGCTTCTTCCATCTACTCTTGTAGACGAATGAGCGAGACAAATATTGTAGGAACTCACAGATTATTTGGAGTGGACCTGGGCGGCGTGTGTCTCTCGGCGCAGCCTTCCGAATGTGCGTGAAACAAAGGAGCTGACAAACCGGCCGCGGTAAACGGCTTAACGAGGAGCGCTAACGACGTCCTCTAAAAAATGCTTGCAGCAGTTCAGCGCAACGCCCCGCCAGAACGCCCCGGCGGACTTCCACACGATGGTTCAACTGAGGATGATTCAATACGTGCAAAACGGAATGGACGGCGCCTGCCTTGAGATCGTCCGCACCGTAAACCAGCCGTTTGATACGGGCATGCAGCAGCGCACCGGCACACATGGCGCAGGGTTCAATCGTGGCAAACAAGTCGCATTCTCCCAGACGGTGATTGCCGAGGACAGCTCCAGCCTCGCGCAAGGCGAGGACTTCGGCGTGCGCGGTGGGGTCGGAGGAGGCGATGTTACGGTTCCAGCCGCGACCAACGATGCGTCCGTTGCAGACCACGATAGCGCCGACCGGAACCTCGCCGGCTTCCAACGCGCGCTGAGCCGCGCGGAGAGCTTCCTCCATCCAAAGTTCATCGGAGGAGGAGGTCGCGTGGTCGCTGGCGGCTTTCGCCGAATCCTTTTTCGTTTTCGCTTTCAACGTCGCTCTGGCAACATTCTAGCTGCTTGTCACAACGAAAAGCGCGAGTGTGGAGATCGCGGTTTCTGAGTCAATACGAGGTCGGTGGTTGCCCGATCACGAGCGCCCGCGTCATGTCCTGCAGGAGACTTTGCGCTGTGATCGCCATTTGAGCGCCATTACAGCATGCTCAAGACGGCCCGCACGGATTCCGGAACCACCGCGCGGAGCACAGCCGGCACTACGATCGTCACCACGGGATATGCGACGGCTATCAGCGGGATCGCCACCAGGGCCCACGCCGTTGACGACAGATTGTTGAAATGGGTCTTCATTCCTGTCTCACAGTTCAATGTACGAATCGGGAAGCAGAAAAGTTCCCTCAACTAGGCGGCCCGCGATGGCGCGAGATTCGCTGCTCTCGGGGCGTCGGCCGGCGCTCCAAGCTCTATTTAGGCGTGGCGGGAGCAGCGGGATGCTGGTCGACAAGGTCCATCAGGTCGCGGGCGACCCGGGCAGTGTTGTGGCGAGCCACTCCCGCTTGTTCAAGGTAATCGCCCAGGACGGGGATAACGCCTAGGCCCTCGATGGCATCGATGTCATTGACAATCTGGCAGCCGCCTTCCTGCGCATACTTGGCTACCAGTTCCGGGGAAGCAGCCGTCTGGTTGATGAGCGCGTAATCGAAAAGCTGCTGCTGAGCGTGCCGGTTGAGAGCGCGAATGTGGTCGCCCGCGGTGAGATCCAGGCTTTCGTTGGCCTGGGTCATCAGGTTGCAGATGTAGACCTTGATCGCGGGCGAGGCCACGATGGCCTCGGAAATGCCCCGCACCAGCAGGTTGGGAATCAGGCTGGTGAAAAGCGAGCCCGGACCGATCGTAATGAGGTCGGCGTGAGCGATGGCATCGAGCGTTTGCGGTATGGGCTCAACGTCGGGAGGAACGAGAGAGAGTTCGCGAATGCGTCCCTTGCTGGCGGTGATTTTTGTTTCGCCGCGGACGCGCGTGCTGTCTTCCATCAACGCTTCGAGTTCGATGTTGGAGGTGGTGGCAGGATGAATATGTCCGCGGGTTAGTAGAATCTCAGACGACAGGCGCACGGCTTCGGAAAAATCGGAAGTAATGGACGTGAGCGCAGCGAGAAAAAGGTTGCCGAAACTGTGGCCCTCAAGTCCCGAACCCTTCTCGAAGCGATGCCGGAAAAGTCTTGACAGCAGCGCTTCGTCTTCGCTGAGGGCGACAATGCAGTTGCGGATGTCGCCGGGCGGCAGCATGTTGAGTTCTTTGCGCAAGCGGCCACTGGAGCCGCCGTCGTCACTGACCGTGACCACGGCGCAAAGATCGCGGATCACTGCGGAGTCTGCCCGTCCACTTGGAACTTCAGCTGGGGCCAGCACAAACCGCTTCAGTCCCTTGAGCAGCGTGGAAAGCCCGGTCCCGCCACCGATGGCGACTACGCGCAGACCACGCTCACGCACGCTCTTTTCTGCCCTCGGGAGCGCCGTGGTCTTTGTTTCCATCAAGATTCGTCCTTGCAGGCGGGCACTATGCAGGTTCGTCGTCAGAGAAACCCGCGTCCGGCGAGTCTAAATCGGCGCCAGGATCGGGATATAGAAGCTCGGTGAAGCGGGGATCCTCGGCCAGGTTGTGAAAATCGGAATCGTTGCGGGCCTGATAGCGCAACTGCGGATTCAGCCGCAGGGCCTCATCCAAACGGCGCAGTGAGTCCTCCACATGCCCGGTGAGACAGTCGAGGGCAGCGATTCCGTAGATCACGTAGTCGGCCTTGGGAGCCTGCTTGAACAGTTTCTCCAAATGTTCTCGCGCGCTTACATAATCGCCTACATTCATGAGCGAAACCGCGTAGTCGAAATGCTCTTCCGGAGTTTTGAATTGCGTGGCCGCCGAGCGCTCCAGTTGACTGTTGCAGGTATTGAGATGGACCGAGGCACGGTCTGACAGTTCCTTGCTGGGACCGGCCAGAACCTTCTGGAAATGAGGTTTCGCTCGATCGAACTTGTGCTCCTGCATTGCGCGCAGGCCGGATTCGTAGTTCTGCAGGGCCTGCGTATAACGAGGGTCTTCTGGAATCGCTTTCTTTGCCGTAGGTTTCTGAGCCATGTGCAAAACTCTTCCTGTACTTTTTGGAATAGGAGGCTCCTTGTAATCGAGCTTCTAAGGTTTAAGGACTATAAAGTATCACTCAAACAATGGGTTGAGGGCAATGTCGGGAAGTGTACCGAGTCGCGAGTACCGAGTCCCGGGCGGGACTGAGAAGGGTTTCACTCGGTACTCCGTCCACGCAACTCGGCACAGGGCTGCTCTTTGCTCGGTACTCGGTACTCGGTACTCGGTACTCGCAACGCGGTACTTGTTTGCTTAGTTCATCGTCGAAGCGGCCAGCAGGTCAATCTGCTTCCAATCGCCGGCAATAATGCCGGCGCGGATCTGCTTGGCCGTCTTGCCCTTCTGATGCTGCTCGTAGGAATAGTAAAGCTCCTTCAGGCAGGTGGAGCACCGCGCTCCGTGAGTGCCCTCAAAGCAGCTATGAAGACTGTTATGCCCTATACGCTCGCAATAGCAATAACAGGGCTGCTGATGCAGTACGGTCGGAATTTTGGCGGCCAGATCATAGGCATGCGTCTGGTAAGTGTATTGCGCGTCCGCGCCCCAGAGTTGATCCCGGGTGAGGATCGCGGGAAGCTTGGTGCCTTTCGCCGGTGGGCCAGTGTTGTAGGCGGGGATCACCCCTTCGTCCTGGGTGGTCGCCCACTGCGCAGACACGGTCAGCGCCATTACGATGACGAAGGCGAACAAAAGGCCGCGGTCGATGAACTTGCTGCGGTAGAGCCGACGTCGGTCCATAAAGCCCCTGTGGATTCCTCAGTGTGAATTATTGTACCCCGCCGGCGGCGCAGTCTGGAAGCGAAGGGGATGACAATGGGTGTGCGATGAAACGGGCGAGCAACTCGCAGCCGCAGAGCTAAGTTCTGTATACAATAGGGAAACATGCCAGCCTTCCAGGGCCCACCCCAAGATTCATCGCATCGCGCCGGTGCAGGGTCGGGCGTCAGAGTGGTCGCGACGTCTGCTCCTGTCGAGCCGCCCCTCGCGCCGCGCTCCCGGCCCGTACTGGGCGTGTGGCTTCGCGATCTGCTCATCTCGCTGGCCGTATCTGCTTTTGTTATCGTCTTCATTTACCAGCCGGTGAAGGTGGAAGGCGTCAGTATGATGCCTTCGCTCGAAGATCAGGAACGCATCTTCGTGAACAAGTTTGTCTATCGCCTGGAGCCGATCGAGCGTGGCGATATCGTGGTCTTCCGCTATCCACGCGATCCTTCGAAGAGTTATATCAAGCGCGTGATCGGAGTTGCAGGGGACCGCATCCGCATCGATGGCGGCCAGGTGTACGTTAATGATCACTCGTTGGACGAAGACTATGTTCCCCCGGCTTACACGGACGCACGCTCCTATCAGGAGATCGTCGTGCCTCAGCAAAGCTATTTCGTGCTCGGCGATCACCGCTCGATGTCGAGTGACAGCCGCGATTTTGGCCCGGTGAATCAGAGCTACATCTACGGCAAGGCCGTGTTCGGTTATTGGCCCGTGGATAAGATGGGGCGGGTGCGGTAGTAGCGAAAATTCGCCTGGCAAATTCGTGTCGCAAATTCTTATTCGTTCCACTGAGCATTCGGTGCTTGGCCGCTGCCCGGTTCCCTGATAAAATCCTTGAAATCCACTCCCTGGAGCGAGAATGCAGGCTATCCTTGCGCTGGAAGACGGGCGAGTCTTCCGCGGCAAAGGCTACGGCGCCAAAGGCGAATGCTATGGCGAAGTCGTTTTTAATACTTCCATCACCGGCTACCAGGAAATTTTCACGGATCCTTCCTATTCCGGCCAGATCGTTGTTCTGACCAATCCAGAAATTGGCAACTACGGCACCAACACCGACGATAACGAGGCTACGCGCCCCTGGATCGAAGGTCTGATCGTGCGCGAGTTTTCGCGCGTCAGTTCGAACTGGCGTTCGCAACAGGTGGCCGAAGAGTATCTCGAACAGTTTAAAGTGCCCGTTCTTTCCGATATCGACACGCGCGCCCTGGTGCGGCACTTGCGCGATCACGGCGTGATGCGCGGCGTGATTTCCACGATCGAGACCGATGTAGAGAAGCTGATCACGAAAGCCCGCTCTATTCCGAAGATGGATGGCCTGGACCTGGCGAAAGAGGTGAGCACCAAGCGCCCTTATGTGTGGGAAGTCGGCGAGCGCTCGCACGAACCCACGGCCGTGGTTGGCGTAAAGGACGAGCCGCCCCGCTTCCATGTGGTGGCCTACGATTTCGGCATCAAGCAGAATATTTTGCGCAAACTGCGGGGCGAAGGCTGCCGCGTAACGGTGATTCCGGCGCAGACCGCTCCTGAAGATGTGCTGGCTCTAAAGCCGAACGGAGTTTTTCTGTCGAATGGTCCGGGAGACCCGGAGCCTTGTACCTACGCGGTGGACAGCATTCGGCGATTAATGGGACGGTTGCCGATCTTTGGCATCTGCCTGGGACATCAACTGACGGGAATCGCGCTCGGCGGAAAAACTTTCAAGCTGAAGTTCGGCCACCACGGCGGGAATCATCCCGTTAAGCAGCTGAAGACTGGCAAAATCGAGATCACGGCGCACAATCACAATTTTGCCGTCGATCCGGATTCGCTGGCGCAGAGTGAAGTCGAGTTCACGCACATGAATTTGAACGACTCGACGCTCGAAGGCCTGCGCCACCGCAACCTGCCGCTGTTCAGCGTGCAGTATCACCCGGAAGCCGCGCCGGGCCCGCATGATTCACATTATCTGTTCAAAGATTTCACGAAGATGATGGAGGAGTGGAAAGGGTGAAACGCTTTATTTCACTCATCGGACTCCTTCTAGCGGCACAAGTTTCCCTTGGGCAGGAGACCAAGCCCTGGAATGTGGATCGTCTGTGCGGACGCGTTCAACACCTGAAAAGGATTCCTGAGAAGAAACAACCCAATAATTACTCGGACAAGAGGGAGGACCTGAGAGATGTTCGGCTCGAACTCTACGAATCGAGTGGGTCCGCGTCCTGCTGCGAGGGACTGAGAATCGCGGGCTCGGTCGTGTCAGCTGGCCATGGTCAGTTTGGGTTCAAACCCGAGCGCTCCGGTCGCTATTGGCTCGTCGCAAAATGGAACGGCAGGGACTATAAGGTGCCTGTTGTCTACCAGCCGCAAACCAAATCGCCGACTCTGTGCTCAGATCAAGGAATTCAGATCGAAGATGACGGAGATGCTAGTTGGTGGGCAACGATAACTGTAGATTGAAGAGCTTTGAAAGGGCGCGCCTTCAAGGCGCGCCGTAAGACGTGACCAGGGAATCGCGGCTTTAGCCGCTGAGGTCGGACGATGAAGCCGAGCCGAGAGCACGCGACGAACAATGGCCAGACGTACATGGTCACATCATCGACGTGGGGCCGTCGCTCTCTATTTTCGCGCCACGCTTGGGCGAACCTTCTAATCGACACGATTTATCACTATCGTGGAACCGCATACTTGCTCCACGAATTCGTCATCATGCCGGACCATATCCACGTGCTTCTAACTCCGACCACGAGCCTGGAGAAAGCGATTCAGTTCATTAAGGGCGGATTTTCGTATCGCGCCAAGAAAGAGCTGGGGTCAAACATGGAGGTCTGGCAAAAAGGATTCTCGGATCATCGGATTCGGGATGCGAGCGACTATCGGCTGCACCAGATTTATATCCGGCAGAATCCTGTGCGGAAGAATCTGTGCGAGAGAGCAGAAGAATACCCATACTCATCCGCGCACGGCAGGTTCGATCTCGACCCTGTACCTCAGGGGCTAAAGCCCGGCTCCTTGGAGGAGTCTGATACGGCACGCCTGGAAGGCGTGCCCTTTCAAAACAAGATTGCCAACGAGAAGGTTGGTCCGGTTTCCACTCAGCCCAAGAATAAAACTGCATAAATGCCCAAACGCACTGACATTCAAAAAATTCTGATTCTCGGCTCCGGGCCCATCGTCATCGGGCAGTCGGCGGAGTTCGATTACTCCGGCACGCAGGCCTGCAAGGCTCTCAAGTCCGAGGGCTACGAAGTCGTGCTGGCCAATTCGAACCCGGCCACCATCATGACCGACCCGGAGTTTGCCGACCGCACTTACATCGAGCCGCTAACGCTTGAATACCTGGAAGAAATCATTCGCATCGAGCGGGAGATGGCTCCGGGCGCTGGATTTGCGGTGCTGCCAACAGTTGGCGGCCAGACGGCGCTGAATCTGGCGATCGAACTTTCCGACGGCGGAGTGCTGGAAAAATACGGCGTCATCCTGATCGGTGCCAGCGTTGCAGCCATAAAAAAGGCTGAAGATCGTCTCTTTTTTAAAGATGCCATGCAGCGCATCGGTCTCGATGTCCCCAAGTCCGCGCTGGTGAACAACGCCAAAGACGGACTGGAGTTCGCCGGTAAAATCGGTTTCCCGGTGATCGTGCGGCCGTCATTTACGCTGGGCGGCACCGGCGGCGGCCTCGCCTACAACCGCGAGGAACTCGGGGAAGTCCTCAACCGCGGACTCGATCTTTCTCCCGTGCACGAGGCGCTGATCGAAGAATCCGTCCTTGGCTGGAAAGAATTCGAGCTCGAGGTGATGCGCGACACCAAAGATAACGTCATCATCATCTGCTCGATCGAGAATTTCGATCCCATGGGCGTGCACACGGGAGATTCCATCACCGTGGCACCGATACAAACGCTGACCGACCGCGAGTATCAGGCCATGCGCGACGCTTCCATCGCCGTCATCCGCGAGATCGGCGTCGACACCGGTGGATCGAACATTCAATTTGGCGTGAATCCCGAGACCGGCCGCATGGTTGTGATCGAGATGAACCCGCGCGTCTCGCGCTCGTCGGCACTGGCGTCGAAGGCCACGGGGTTCCCCATCGCCAAAATTGCCGCGAAACTGGCTGTAGGCTACACGCTCGACGAAATTCCCAACGACATCACCCGCAAGACGCCCGCCTGCTTCGAGCCGACGCTCGATTACGTTGTAGTGAAAATTCCCAAATGGCAGTTCGAGAAATTTCCTGGTGCGGACGAAAACCTGGGCCCGCAGATGAAATCTGTGGGCGAAGTGATGGCCATTGGCCGTACCTTCAAAGAAGCGCTGATGAAAGGCATCCGCGCGCTCGATACCGGCAAACGCGTAGGCGGAGCCAAGCTCGAACCCAAGATCCTGACGCAAAGATTAGTCACCCCTCACCCCGAGCGCTTGGCTTATGTGCAATTCGCGCTGCGGCAGGGCCACACCGTCAAACAGATTGCCAAGATGACCTCGATGGATCCGTGGTTTCTTTACCAGCTCAAAGAAATCAACGATCAGCAACTCGAACTCGAAAAGCATCCCATGGAATCCATCCCCACGGAAGTACTGCGCGAGTCGAAGCGCATGGGATTTTCCGACGGCCGCCTGGCCGGGGTTTGGCGACTCGAAGGCCAGGAAAAAGTTCGTCACCTGCGCAAGAAACACGGCGTGATGCCCGTCTACAAACGCGTCGATACCTGCGCGGCGGAGTTCGAAAGCTACACGCCCTACCTTTACTCGACGTACGAAGATGAAGACGAAGCCGCGCCCACCGACAAAAAGAAAGTGATCATTCTCGGCAGCGGCCCCAATCGCATTGGGCAGGGAATTGAATTCGATTACTGCTGCTGCCACGCCTCGTTCGCTCTCCACGACGACGGCTACGAGACGATCATGATCAACTGCAATCCTGAAACTGTCTCGACCGATTACGACACCAGTGACCGCCTCTACTTTGAGCCGCTCACATTTGAAGACGTGTATTCGATCTACCAGCACGAAACCGCCAAGGGCGCACCCGTCGGAGTGATCGTGCAATTCGGAGGACAAACGCCGTTGAACCTGGCCCTGCCGCTGAAAGCTGCGGGCGTCAACATCATCGGCACGTCGCCCGAGTCGATTGACCTCGCAGAAGATCGCAAACATTTCAACAAGCTGCTGGTCGATCTCGATATTCCACAGGCGCCGGGCGTGATGGCCACATCGATTGACGAAGCCGTCGAGGGAGCAAAGAGCATCGGCTATCCCGTGCTGCTGCGGCCTTCCTACGTGCTGGGCGGGCGTGCCATGGTCATCGCCTACGACGAGGAATCCGTCGTTCGTTACATGAAGGAGGCAGTTGAGTATTCTCACGACCGCCCGGTGCTGATCGATCACTTCCTCGAAAACGCGATCGAAGTCGATGTCGATGCGCTGTCCGATGGCGAAGACGTAGTGATTGGCGGCATCATGCAGCATATTGAAGAGGCCGGCATTCACTCCGGCGATTCTTCCTGCGTGCTGCCCTCGGTCGATATTCCTCAAGTTTTGCTCGACCGCATGCGCGAATACACTTTCAAATTGGCGCGGGCGTTGAAGGTAATTGGCCTGATGAATATTCAGTTTGCCATTCCGCGCGGCGATGGCGGCTCGGGAGGAAATGGCGCGGAAGGTGGCAAAGTTTATGTATTGGAAGTGAACCCACGCGCCTCGCGCACCGTGCCTTATGTTTCCAAGGCAACCGGTGTGCCCTTGGCGAAAATCGCGGCGCGACTCATGACGGGACGCAAGCTGCGCGAATTTCTGCCGGAAAACGTCGACCGCCGCTCTGACCTCGACACCGGGCACCACTACTACGTAAAGTCCCCGGTGTTCCCGTGGAATAAGTTTCCCGGCGTGGATACCGTGCTCGGCCCGGAGATGAAATCCACAGGCGAAGTGATGGGCGTGGCCGATAACTTCGGCGCAGCGTTCGCCAAGGCGCAACTGGGAGCCGGGCAGAAGCTTCCCACGCAAGGAACAGTGTTTCTAAGCGTAACCGACCATGACAAACGCCATCTTGTAGCGGTGGCCCGCAAGTTTTCGGAAATGGGATTCAAGCTGGTGGCCACCGCCGGCACGGCCGACGTGATCGAAGCCGCCGGCATGAACGTGGAGCGGGTCTACAAAGTAAAAGAAGGACGCCCCAACGTAGTCGATTTCATCAAAGGCCAGCGCATTCAGCTCATCGTTAACACGCCCACCGGGCTGGAGCCGTGGTTTGACGAAAAGGCCATCCGCCGCGCCGCCGTGACTGCTCGCATTCCAACGATCACAACGCTTGCCGCGGCGCGCGCTGCAGCAGAGGGTATCGCAGCTCTCCAACGCGGGGAAATCAACGTGAAGGCCCTCCAACATCTACACGCAGAGCGCGGTACGAATGTCCGCCGCTAGTCGGATTGATCGCTCCGGGCAGCAAATTTGCAGTTAGAATTAGCTATGCTGCTACACGGCATTCTCCCGCCCATCACCACGCCGTTCCATCCTGACGGCAATCTGTATTTCAAAAAGCTTGAATCGAACGTCGAGCGCTATTCGCGTACTCCCGTGTCAGGTTTGGTCGTGCTCGGCTCGACCGGCGAATCGATCATGCTTTCCGACCAGGAGCGGCGTGATGTGCTCAAGGCCGCGCGCGGAGCCGCCGCGCCCAACAAGGTGTTGGTCGCCGGCACCGGCATTGAATCGGCCATCGAGACGCTCCGCCTCACCGAATACGCGGCCGAACTCGGCTATGACGTGGCGCTGGTGCGCACGCCGCACTTCTACAGAAAGCAGATGCACCCGGCGAATCTGCTGGCGTTTTACCGCACCGTCGCTGACCGTTCCCAACTTCCCGTTATGCTCTACAACGTGCCGCCGTTCACGGCCTATGACATTCCTGCGGAAGTCGTGATCGAACTGGCCGAGCATCCCAACGTAATCGCCATCAAAGAGTCCAGCGGCGACGTGGAGAAAGTCCGCAAGATGGTTGCGGCCACGCGGCACATCAAGCGCACCGCTACGGTCACGGAAACCTTCGAAGCAGTGACTCCGCGCATGCTCGCGACGGCCGCAAGCTCAAATGAGGGCGGGGAACTGGTCACGGTCGAGGCGCTGGTGGGGGCCAATGGAAAGACGCAGCCGGTCAAGCCATCCTCCACAGCCGTCACCTTCGTCGGCAATCTGAAAACACGGCAAAGAGAAGTTGGCTTCCAGGTGCTGGTGGGCTCGGCGCAGAAACTGCATCCTTCGCTTGACGCGGGCGCGGTGGGCGCGATCCTGGCATTCGCATGCGTGGCGCCGACCGCGTGCTACGAGATTTACACTGCGTGGAAAGAAGGCGACGCCGAACTGGCCCGCCTGAAGCAGGATCGTATTATCCAGGCGGCGCCGCGCGTGGGCAGCGACCTGGGTATTCCTGGCCTGAAGCACGGCATCGACTACAACGGCTACTTCGGCGGCACCGCGCGGCTGCCGCTTCTGCCCCTGACCTCCGATATGAAGGCAGAAATCGAGCGCCTCCTAGCAGACATTCGAAACTGAAGGTCGAGTTGTGGCTCGGGTGCGTCCTGGAGTATACTAAATTCTAACGAACGTTCGAATCATTCGTAAGGATCGGGACCTTGGGAACTCCTGCTACACCAGTCCGCGTTTCCGCGCGGCATCGTGCCACGCGCCCAACCGTTGCTCAGCCGCGGTCACGATATGACCTGCGGTTGGCCCAAATCCTCGCCCATGCCACCGAAGTTTTCTGCAAAAAAGGATACGAGGGCGCATCCATGCGCGATCTTTCGCGCGCCAGCGGCATGTCTCTCGCAGGGCTCTACTATTACTTCGGGTCCAAGGAGCGGCTGCTCTTCCTCATTCAGAAGCACACCTTTTCCACGATCGTGCAGCGGCTCAAAGCGCGCCTCCCAGACGTAAGCGACGCCGAACAGCGTATTCGCATCTTCATTCTCAATCACCTCGAATACTTTCTCGCAAACCAGGCTGCCATGAAAGTGCTGTCGCACGAAGCTGAGGTACTGAAAAACGGTTTCGGCGCGGAACTGGCTGCCATCAAGCGAGAATATTACCGGATTTGCCTGGGCCTCATTGAAGATCTGAGGCGCGAGCGCGGCCTGCAGCTTTCCAGTCGCATCGCGGTGCTCAGCCTGTTTGGCATGATGAATTGGATTTACACTTGGCACAATCCCCGCGTGGATGCCGATGCCGAACAGATCGCCCGCGAAATGGGCGACCTGTTTCTGCGCGGCGTATTAGCGGGACGAGTGCGAAAGTCATAGATTCAGGAATAAAGGAGTCAACATCCATGGCAACTACAGTGCAGCCGGCCGCCGGCGAAGCCACCAAACAACTCGTCAACTACCGCACCGACGGCGGAGTCGCCATAATCGAAATGAATGACCCGCCGGCCAACACCTATACCTACGAGATGAATCGCCAGCTCGACGAGGCCATCCTCAAGGCGCGCATGCAGAACGATGTTTACGTGATCGTGCTCACCGGCGCCGGAGAAAAGTTTTTCTCCGCGGGCGCTAACATCAAGATGCTGTCGACCGTCGATCCGACGTTCAAGTATTACTTCTGTCTGCACGCGAACGAGATGCTGCTCCGCCTGGAGCATACGCCCAAGCTTGTGATTGCCGCTATCAATGGCCACTGCGTCGGTGGCGGACTTGAAATCGCCATGGCGGCCGACATTCGCATCGCGCGCAAAGAGGCGGGCAAAATCGGACTGCCGGAAGTAAACCTCGGCGTGCTTCCCGGCACGGGTGGCACGCAGCGGCTCTCGCGCCTGGTCGGTAAGAGCAAAGCCATTGAGTTGATGGTCACGGGCAACACGTTCTCGTTCGAAGAAGCGCAAGAACTCGGCATCGTCAACGACATTTACGAGCGCGACGGTTTCATGGAAAGCATTATGGAGTACGCCAAGCAGTTTTGCCCGCCCAATAAAGCGGCCAAGGCCGTCGGGCGCATCAAGCGCGCTGTGCAGACAGGCTGGGAGATTCCGATGGAGTCTGCTCTGGCGGTTGAACGTGAAAATCAGCAACTGCTCTTTCAGAGTGAGGATGCGAAGGAAGGGCTAGCGGCGTACGTTGAGAAGCGTCCGGCCGAATTCAAAGCGAAGTGACCATGCCCTGCTGGCGTGAGCGAGGCCGGAGCTTGCCGCAGTCATTCTGCGCGCAGCGAAGGATCTCGCACCGTCGCGGGCGCTAGATCAGAGATGAGGTTTTTATGCCGGGCAAAGTAGCGAAAATCGGAACCTTCAGCGACTGGGAAGGAATGTTCAATGACTGGCGCAAGGACATCGGCGTCAACACGGCGGACATTGAAGCCTTTCACTTCGATACGCTCTACGGCGCGATCGATACCGATGAAATTCAGTTTGGCTCGTACAAGGGCCGCCGCAAGTGGGAGAACCTGCGGCAGATTCCCACGCAACAGATGCGCGATGCCCTGATGAACATGATCGTCTACCAGGGCGACACCGAATTTGCCAGCGTAGAGCAGCAGCGCAATCTGCTGGAGAATGCGCCCACAGACTGGGATCGCCGCGCCATCACGCGCGTGATGATCGAGGAGATGCGCCACGGGTGGCAGATGTGCGCTCTGCTGGTGGACCACTTCGGTTATTCCGGCAAGGTGGAAGCACAGAAGATGCTGGAACGGCGCGCGTTTGAGAACAAGCGCCTGCTGGGCGCGTTCAATGTCGACGTCGACAACTGGATGGATTTTTTCACCTACACCGACTTCGTCGATCGTGACGGAAAATTCCAATTGCAGATGTTGAAGTATTCCGCATTCGCGCCGTTAGGTCGCTCGATGTCGTACATGCTGCGAGAAGAAGCCTTCCACATGGGCACGGGCAACGACGGCCTGCGGCGCATCGTGGAGGCCGGCGTGATTCCGGCGTGGCTGATTCAGAAATACCTCAACAAATGGATCTCCAGTTCTTACGACTTGTTCGGCACCGATCATTCCTCGTCGGCTCACTGGGCCTACGTGTGGGGCGTGAAAGGCCGATATGACGAGCCGAAGAATGACAAAGCTCCCGATCTCGACGACCTCAATGACTACAATCGTAATCTTTATCGCGATGAAGTTTCTGGGTTGATTGAGCGTTTCAACAACGCCCTGAAGCCGGGTGAGCCGAAGCTCTATGCGCCCGATATCAAGTTCAATCGATTTATCGGACGCCATGCGAATCAGAAATTTCATGCGCAAACCGGCGAGCCGATCGAAGACCGATACTACGAAGAACACTTGAAAGAATATTTACCGGGCCCCGCAGACAAGAAGCTGCTGCTTGACATCCTCGACACCGAAAAGAAGTGGATCGCCGAAAAGACCGGGGCGCGCGATCCTCTGGCGTCCATCGGCGAGGTGAGAAAGTCGGCGATCAACCTCTAAGTCCTTCTTACGTCTGCGGGGCCGACGGCGAGACGCAGAGAAAAACAACATGAACACTTCTGTGGAGATCAAACAAGCTCTGCTGGCCGTCGACCTGAAGCCCCCGGTCGCATGGATTACCCTGCAGCATCCTCCTCTCAACGTCATCGACGTTCCGATGATGGAAGAATTGGCGCAGGCGCTAGGAGGAACTGAATCGCGTTCGGACATTTCTGTTGTGGTCTTCAGAGGCGATGGCAAGGCATTCTCCGCGGGTGTGGATGTTGCGGCGCACATTCCAGAGAAGGTCGTAGGGATGTTGGCGAAGTTCCACGCTGTAATCCTCGCATTGATCTCGACCAGCAAAGTGACCGTGGCCGCTATTCATGGCCATTGCCTGGGCGGCGGTGCTGAGCTCGCGATGATGTGCGACATCGTCTACACCACAGACTCCGCGCAATGGGGATTTCCGGAAATCAGACTGGGATGCTATCCCCCAGTTGCCTGCACGGCGCTGGCGGCGTTAGTTGGCCAGAAACGCGCTTCAGAACTGATTCTGACTGGGCGCATGATCACCGGCGAGGAAGCTGCCGAGTTTGGTCTGGCTAATCATGCGCTCGCGGAGGGAAAACTTTCGCAAGCCGTCGACGACTGTGTGAAGCAGTTGCTGAAATTGAGTCCGGCAGCGTTGGCGACGGCGAAAAAAGCCATTTACGCCTGGGACTCCATGCACTTCGATAAAGGCCTGGCGCGCGCCGAGAGAGTCTATCTGGAAGAATTGATCAAGACCGCTGATGCGCAAGAGGGGATCAGCGCATTTATGGAAAAGCGCGCGCCAAAGTGGACAGGGAAGTAGTGCTCAAGACGCTTACTGTCGTTTCAGCACGCATGAGGTTCCCTGGGAGCTAGCAGCCAGAAGCTGCTCGCATGAAAAAAGAACTCGTCGAGCTCCACATCAACGGTCGCACTCACGAACTCGCCCTCGAGCCCAGCACGCTGCTGCTCGACGCGTTGCGGCAGGATCTCGGCCTCACCGGCTCCAAACGCGCCTGCGACGACTCTTCCTGTGGCGCGTGCACCGTTCTGGTGGATGGGGTCGCCATGATGGCGTGCACGCTGTTGGCTGCGAGTTGCGAAGGCCAGGAGATCACGACGATCGAGGGAGTCAGCGAGCACGGCTGTCTTGCAGCGATTCAAAAAGCTTACGGCGATTGGGGCGGCGCCCAGTGCGGCTTCTGCACGCCGGGATTTGTCATGACCGTGAAATCGCTGTTGGCGGAAAATCCCGATCCATCGGAAGCAGATATCCGTGCAGCCTTGAGTAGCAACCTCTGTCGCTGCACTGGCTACAACCAGATGTATGCGGCGATCCGGTCGGCGGTTGCCGCGGAACGAGGGGACTAGGTTTCGAGAGGTAAGGCGAACTGCCTTACGACTAAAGGCGGTCATCTAATGGCCAAGTTCTTCAACGATCAGGGCGGTCTGGAAAGAACTAAAACGCGTCTTGAGCTTGCGAAATCGAAGATGCCGCCAGTCGTCAGGGACGCCCACAACCATTGCTCGAAACATCGCGCTGAAATCGTCGCAAGCGAACTCTGCGGATGCTTCTATTGCGAAAGAACATTTCAGGCGTACGAAGTTTGTGATTGGACGGATGATCAGCAGACGGCATTCTGCCCGAAGTGTGGAATCGACTCCGTCATCGGATCGGCTTCAGGGTTTCCAATCACAACGGAGTTCTTGCACCAAATGTGTGAGTACTGGTTTTGAGGCAGTGGACACGGTGTAAAAATGGATAACTTCTCCATCATCGGCAAGCCCACCGCCATGATCGACGCGGCGGAGAAGACGACGGGTGCCGGCAAGTACACCGACGACCTTAGTCTGCCGGGGATGCTTATCGGCAAAATTCTGCACGCGCCTTACCCGCACGCGCGCATCAAGCGCATCGATACAAGCCGAGCCGAGCAACTGGACGGAGTCATCGCAGTCGTCGTCGGCAAGGACGCACCGAATCCCTACGGCATTCTCCCTGTCGGACACGATGAACACGCGCTCGCCGTCGATAAAGTCCGCTACGTGGGCGACAACGTGGCCTGCATTGTTGCAGTTTCCGATGCCATTGCCGAGAAAGCGATGGAACTTGTTGATGTGGAATATGAAATCCTTCCCGCTTACTTCGATCCCGAAGAATCGATGAAAGCCCAGACCAATCTCATCCACGACAACAAGCCGGGCAATCTCGAAAAGGACTACCATCACGTTTTCGGCGACCCCGACAAGGGCTTTGCCGAAGCCGATCAGGTAGCCGAAGCGCGCTTTATTGCCAACGAAGTAACGCACGCCGCCATGGAGCCCCACTCCACTCTGGCCTCATTCGAACTCGATCCCCACACCGGCAAGCTCGGCCGCCTCACCGTCTGGTCGTCCACGCAAGTGCCCTATTATCTGCAGCACAAACTTTCGCTCGTGCTCGAAATGCCGATGCAGCAGATTCGCGTCATCAAGCCTCTGGTTGGTGGAGGATTCGGCGGCAAGAGCGAAGTCATTCCTCTCGAAATCATCGCTGCCGTAGCCGCGCGCAAAGCCCAAGCTCCGGTGAAAATCACGTACACGCGCGAGGAAGTCTTCTGGGCGCATCGCGGACGCCCGCGTACCATCATTGATCTCAAGACGGGCGTAACCAACCATGGCCGCATCACAGCCGTGAAGGCGCGCGTGGTGCAGGATGGCGGCGCTTACTGCTCCTACGGCGTGGTCACCATCCTCTATTCCGGGGCGCTTCTCGGCGCTTTGTACGACATTCCCAACATTCAATATGACGGCTACCGCGTGCTCACCAACAAGCCGGCCTGCGGTGCAATGCGAGGACACGGCACGGTCAACGTGCGCTTCGCTTTTGAATCACAACTCGATGAACTCGCCGCGAAAATTGGCATGGACCCTGCTGAAATCCGGCAACGTAACCTCCTAAGGCCACCATGTATTACCGTCAACGGCTTGCGCGTGCAGAGCTATGGCCTGCCCGAGTGCATCGAGCAAACCGTCGCGCGGTCCGGATGGAAACAGCGTAAGGGTAAGCTGCCGAAAGGCCGCGGCCTGGGCATCGCCTGCAGCCACTATGTGAGCGGCGCGGCCAATTCGATTATCCGGTCTGACATGCCGCACTCCACTGTGAACATCAAGATCGATCGCGATGGCGGCGTCGTGGTCTACACAGGCGCCGCGGAAATTGGCCAGGGATCGGACACTATGTCTGCGCAGATCGCCGCTGAGACGTTGGGGTGTTCGCTCTCGCGCGTGCGTGTGATTGCCGCCGACACTGACCTCACGCCCATCGATATCGGCTCGTATTCCAGTCGTGTCACTTTCATGGCCGGCAACGCCACGCTGCGGGCCGCGGAAGAAGTTAAGAAACTGATTGCGGCGGCGGCAGCGAAGAAGATGAACTGCGCTGTAGAAGAATTGGTCTTCCGCAATGATGAAGTGAATAAGAATAAGAATGTTCGGAACGCCCGCGGCGATGCAGGCGATGACCACCGCGAACCGCGCGGGGACGGGCGCCCTCGCCCGTCCGGCCCGCGCGGTGTGAGCGCGGACTCGAGTCATGCCGATGCCGCATCCCTTCACGTCTCGCAGGCTTCCGTCAGCGGCCGCGTCGAAGGCCAAATCCTCCGCGGATCGCTGCAGCAGAAGCGAAAAGAGGAAGGCCCGAAAGATCGCATGACCTTCGAAGAAGCGGTCGTCGCGGCGATCGATTTCCACGGTGCGTTAACGGGCACTGGCTCATACGCACCTCCACAAGAAGCCCGTGGCGGCAAGCACAAGGGCGCGGGTGTAGGACCATCGCCCGCGTATTCCTATTCGGCGCAGGTTGCCGAAGTCAGCGTGGACGAAGAAACCGGCGAAGTCACGGTCCACAAAGTCTGGGCGGCGCACGATTGCGGTCGCGCGCTGAATCCGGTTTCGGTCGAAGGACAGATTATCGGTTCGGTTTGGATGGGGATGGGCCAGGCGCTTACCGAGGAAATGGTCTGGAAAGATGGCATGCTGATGAACCCCGGAATGCTCGAATACCGGAGCCCATCGTCCATCGAGTCCCCTGAGGTCGAACCGATCATTGTGGAAAGCATCGATCCAGAAGGACCGTTTGGAGCCAAAGAGTGCAGTGAAGGCTCCCTCGCCGCCACCATCCCAGCAATCGCAAACGCCATCTACGACGCTGTTGGTGTGCGCCTGCATGAATCTCCTTTCACCCCTGAGCGCGTGCTGGCCGCTCTGAGGGCAAAACGGAATGCCAAAGTTCTGAACCTGACCGAAGGAATCGATCCCACTGCACCCGAACGTTTTCGCGAGCATGGCGGCGCCTTGTGCTTCAAGGGTAAGGGACCGGAGCGGCACGCTTTGGATCCCGCGCGTTGCGAACCCTCCACAAGAGGTGCCGATTGAGCCTGCCGCAGTTCAAACTGCTTCGCCCGCGCACCATCGAAGAGGCTGTCGGTTACCTGGGCCGCCACTCGGCACGAGCGGCCGCGGGCGCCTCGCCCGCGAACAGCATCCCGATCCGCATCATCGCCGGCGGTACTGACCTGATCCCCTCGATGCGTCAGAGACTATTCGAGCCAGAGTACGTGCTCGATTTGCGCGCCGTCGCCGAAATGCGCCGCATCAAGGCGTATCCCGACGGCGGCGTCGAGATCGGTGCGCTTACGTCACTTCGCTCTATCGAACGGTCCGCATTCCTGCTTCAACATTATTCCGTTCTGAGCGAAGCCGCTTCTACCGTAGCTTCGCCCGTGCTGCGCAATATGGGCACAATTGGCGGAAACATTTGTCTCGACACGCGCTGCCTGTGGTACAACCAGTCACTCACCTGGCGCAAGGGCTGCGGTTTTTGCATCAAGAAAGATGGCGACCTCTGCCACGTTGCGCCTAGCGGAAGTAAATGCTGGGCCGTATTTTCAGGCGATACTCCTCCTGCCCTGCTCTGCCTGAATGCGGAAATCGAAATCGCCGGGCCCTCCGGTGCGTGGCGCCTTCCGCTGCGCGACTTCTACACCGGCGACGGCGAAAATTACCGCAAGCTGAAAGCCGATGAACTGGTCACGCGCGTGTTCCTGCCTGCGAGTTCGGCGGATTATCGCGGCGTCTACCGCAAGCTCCGAGTCCGGGGGTCCATTGACTATCCTCTGGCCGGCGTTGCCGTCGCAATGAAGCGCTCGAACGGCCATGTCGCCGACGCTCGGATCGCAATCACCGCGGTCAACCCAGCGCCCCTTCTGGTCGAGGGCGCTGGTGAAATGCTTGCGGGCAGAACTCTTGACGCAGCCTTGGCCGAAGCTGTCGGCGAATTGGTGGCCAGAACGGCGAAACCGCTCACCACCTCGGCCCTCACCCCCGAATACCGCCGCGAGATGATGCGCGTGTTTACCAGGCGCGCCGTGTTGGCGGCAGCCAGTGGCTGATTCGTCTGTTATCCTTCCTCACGACGAATCTGCCGAATGCCAACATGATCACCGACTGCCACATTCACATCCAGCCCATGGAAATGCTCAAGCCCCAGGCGCTGGAGCTGATGAAAAAAAGGCGCCCGAACTTCGAGCAGATCTCCGAGTTCTGCCGATCGCCCCAGGCTTTCCTGAAGTATCTCGACGCCTGTGGCGTGGACCGCGCCGTACTCATCAACTACGTTGCGCCGGAAGTGATTGGATTTACCAACGGAGTGAATCAATACATCGCCGACTACGTCAAGGCTGACCCCAAGCGGCTGCTTTCGTGCGGCAGCCTGCATCCGCGCCATACTACCAACGTGCTCGCCGACGTCGAACAGATTCTGCGTCTCGGCATTCGCATGATCAAGATTCACCCTCCGCATCAGTTGCTTTTTCCCAACGACTATTTGAGCGGCGTGAAGGAACTTGAAATTATCTACCGCGCTGCTGAAGCGAATGGCGTCCCCGTCATGTTTCACACCGGCACATCGATTTTTCCTGGTGCGCGCAACCGGTACGGCGACCCCATCTATGTCGATGACGTCGCCGTCGATTTTCCCGAGCTCAAAATCCTGCTGGCTCACGGCGGTCGTCCCCTGTGGATGCAGACCGCATTTTTCCTCGTGCGCCGCCACGCCAACGTTTATCTCGATATCAGCGGGATTCCACCTAAAACGCTGTTGAAATATTTTCCGCGCCTCGAAGAGATCGCCCACAAGACTTTATTCGGCACGGACTGGCCCGGCCCCGGCGTACCGGATGTCAAGAAAAATCTGGAAGAATTCCGAGCCCTCCCGCTCAGCCCGGCAATTCAGCACCAGATTCTCAGCCGAACCGCGCTGAGTATTTGGCCGGCCTGAGAGTCGTCTGCAGCGGGAGTCTATCCAGAGCCGCGCGTTTTCGCTTTTCGGCGCGCCTCGGGCGCAGACTCTCCGGCCCTCATGCGTTTGGAACTTTGTCGCCATTTGCGGTATAAGAAAAGGTTGGGTTTCCACGCAGCTCCTGCCGCGGCAAACTCCCTGCGTCTCGCGAAAGCAGCGAGAAATGGGCACTCAGTTCGCCTCGGTCGGGCAAAGCAAATTAGTCAGAATCGAGCGAGCCAGCGCATGTCCAGTGTGACCACAAATCTCCCCCCTAAAGGCCTCGAGGGGATCGTCGCCACAAATTCCACCATCTGTTACATCGACGGAGAGCGTGGCGTCCTTGCCTACCGGGGCATTGATATTCACGAGCTCGCCGATCACTCCAATTTTGAAGAGACCTGCTACTTGCTCTGGTTTGGACGCCTGCCCAGCGCCAGCCAGCTCACGGAGTTTCGTCACCGTCTGGCGCGGGAGCGTCATCTCGATTCTGGCATCATTGACCTTCTGCGCACGGCGCCCCGCTCCGCTTTGCCCATGGACGTGCTGCGCACCGCGGTTTCTGCCCTGGCCTTCTACGATCCTGAGAACACAAAGAACGATCACGACGCCAACATCAACAAGGCGATACGGCTCACTTCCCAGATCGCCGTGATCGTCGCGTCCTATGACCGCATCCGTAAGGGCAAAAGTCTGGTCGACGCCGATCCGTCACTTTCGCATTCTGCAAATCTACTGCTGCAGCTCAACGGCGTAAAACCCTCAGAAACGGCCGAGCGCGCCCTGGATATCGCCCTGATCCTTCATGCCGATCACGAGCTCAACGCGTCCACGTTTGCCGCCCGCGTCACGGCCGCCACGCTCTCCGACATGCACTCCGCCATTACCTCGGCCATTGGCGCACTGAAAGGCCCGCTGCACGGTGGTGCGAACGAAGCTGTCTTTCGCATTCTGAAGACCGTAGACCGGGAGAAGACCGACCCCGTCGCCTATGTTCGCAACATGTTGACGCAAAAGAAAAAGATCCCCGGCTTCGGCCACCGCGTGTATCACACCGAAGATCCGCGCGCCACGCACTTGCGCGCCATGTCTCGCGATTTGGGAAAAGCCAGCGGCCACCCCGAGTGGTACCAGATGTCGGATAAAATCGAGGCTTTCGTCAAAGCCGAAAAGAAGCTCAACGCGAACGTCGATTTCTACTCTGCCTCTACCTACCACACGCTCGGCATCGATGAAGACCTGTTCACTCCTGTCTTTGCCACTTCCCGCATCAGCGGATGGGCGGCCCACGTGATCGAGCAACTCGACGACAACCGCCTGATCCGCCCCCGCGCCGAATACATGGGCCCGGATTATCCGAATCGATACATCCCCATCGAGCAAAGGTAAGAGACGCTGCGCAGGAACCCATGTGGAGACAGCCGCCTCGGCTGTCCGGGCCGGGCAAGGCCCGCCCGCAACTTCCAAGCCTGGTGAGCAGCTCGAATGATTCTAGACGCAGAGTAGAATAGGAGCGGTTCAGTATGCACCGCGCCTACCTCGACAACAACGCCACGACTCCGGTTCTCCCGGAAGTATTCGAAGCCATGCGCCCGTATTTCACCGAGCGCTTCGGCAATGCTTCGTCCATCCATCATCACGGTCAGGACACTCGTGCCGCGGTGGAAGCCGCTCGCGAGTCGGTAGCCGCATTGCTCGGCTGCCGCGCGTCGGAAGTAGTGTTCACCAGCGGTGGCACCGAATCTGACAATCTGGCGATTGCCGGTCTGGTCGCGCCGGGGGATCACATAATCACTTCCAGCGCCGAGCATCACGCGGTACTGCACGCAGTGAAGCATCTGGAGAAAATAGGCTGCGAAGTCATTCTTCTGCCCGTGGATGGTCGCGGCCTGGTCGATCCCAACGACGTGCGGCGCGCCCTGCGCCCAAATACGAAGCTAATTTCCGTCATGATGGCCAACAACGAAACCGGCGTGCTGCAGCCAGTCGAAGAAATTGCAAAGATTGCCGCCGAAGCCGACGTCTTCTTCCACACCGACGCCGTTCAGGCTGCTGGCAAAATTCCAATTGACGTCGGTCGGATCGGCTGCGACGCGCTCTCCATCTCCGGCCACAAGTTCCATGCGCCGCAGGGCGTCGGCGCGCTCTATGTCCGTAAAAGCACGCGCATTCAACCCTTATTCCACGGTGGACGCCACGAACGTTCACGCCGGGCGGGAACCGAAAATGTTCCCGGCATCGTCGGATTAGGCAAGGCCGCTCAGCTTGCCCAGCAAGGGTTTCAGCGAGGCGACGACAGGAAGCTGGCGCAATTGCGCGATCGCCTGGAGCAAGGAATCCTCGCGGAGGTCGAAGAAGCCGGCGTCAACGGGTATGGCGCTGCACGCGTCCCCAACACGGCCAGCATTTATTTCGATCACATTGACGGAGAGCCTCTGGTCATTGCGCTCGATCTGAAGGGACTTGCAATTTCCAGTGGTGCCGCATGTTCCTCGGGAGCCATCGAGCCCTCCCACGTGCTTACCGCCATGGGCCTGCCCCACGCCCGCGCCCGCGCAAGCATCCGCTTAAGTCTGGGCAAGCAGACGAGCGCCGAAGACATCGACTTTGCGCTGGCGCTGGTGCCGGAAACCGTTGCCCGCTTGCGAGAGCTGTCACCCGCATACAAGCGCCAGGAAATCAGCACTTAAGCACTGAGAAATTCGGCACTTAGCAATTAGCATTTAGCATTCAGCCGGTAGGTCTGCGACGATGTGTGCCTAGGGTCCGTTTGTCCCACGACGAATGCTCGGCCGGCGCATGCAGGTCCGAAAGAAAAGTTCTCGGCGCTATCGGCATCGGCGATAGCGGCTAATTGCCAATTGCTAACTGCTGAAAGCCGAAAGCTCTCCTGTTATCCTAGACACATGTCGTCGCAGACCATAGCCGTAGCCATGTCCGGCGGTGTGGATTCTTCCACCGTCGCGGCCATGCTCCGCGCCGAGGGCCACAACGTCATCGGCCTCACCATGCAGCTCTGGAACCAGCGCCGCCTTGCCGGTCACGAAGGCATGCCTGAGTCGGTGCAGGGACGCTGCTGCTCGCTCGACGATGTCTACGACGCCCGTCGCGTCGCTGAGCACATTGGCATTCCCTATTACGTGGTCAATCACGAGGAGCGCTTCGAGCGCGAGGTGGTCCGCCCGTTCGTGGCCGAGTACCTTTCCGGTCGCACGCCCATCCCCTGTAGCCTGTGCAACAATCACTTGAAGTTCGATCAGCTTCTGGTGGTCGCGCGCCAGATCGGCGCCGAAAGCGTGGCCACCGGCCATTACGCCCGCGTGGCCTACGACGATGCTCGCGGCCGCTGGCTGCTAAAGCGCCCCGCCGATAAGAGCAAAGACCAGACGTATTTTCTTTTCGGCCTCACCCAGGAGCAGCTTAGCCGCACCCTGTTCCCGCTCGGCGACCTGACCAAGCCCCAGGTCCGCGAACTTGCGCGCCAGCACGGTCTAGCCTTGGCCGAGAAGCCCGACTCGCAGGAAATCTGCTTCGTCCCCGGCGGCGACTACAAGCGCTTTATCGACGCCTATCTCGCCGACCAGGGCGAAGGTTTATCTCTGCCCGACACGGCCGGCGAATTGGTCACCACCACCGGTGAGGTGATCGGGGAGCACCACGGCATTCACAACTTCACCGTCGGCCAGCGCAAGGGACTCGGCGTGGCCACCGGTTCGCCGCTCTACGTCATCCAGATCAGCGGCGCGGATAAGCAAGTCGTTGTCGGCGGCGAAGAGAATCTCTACTCCCGCACCCTCCACGCCCGCCGCGCGAATCTGATCTCAATTGACGATCTGCGCGAGCCCCTGCGCGTCAGTGTAAAGATTCGCCATCGCCACGAGCCGGCTGCAGCCACGATTGAAAAGATTGCTATCGCCGATTCCGCCGACAGCGAGATTCTGGTCACCTTCGATCAGCCGCAGCGCGCCATCACTCCGGGTCAAGCGGCGGTGTTCTACGATGGAGACGTTGTGGTCGGCGGCGGCTGGATCGCGTAAATCGCGTTCAACGGATTTTCTTTGCGAGAAGTGGGGACTTTGTCGCCGGAGCCGAACTACGGAGCCAATCAAGAAAGTGTTTGCCCGACGCGGTCAATTTCTGCTCCAGCCGCACCGTGCAATCGCAATCGCCGCAGGCCCACGGCTGGGTGCCGTTTTGGTCGCGGCACTTACGTCGATCATGCGCATCCTGCACGCGCGCGAGGTCAAAATATTTTTCCCAGTACGGCCGCTCTTCCCGCAGCGGCGTAGGGCAATAGCAAACTTCCACCCAGCGCGCGGTCTGGTCCGCGGCAATCCGCGCTTCCTGCATGTTGCGCAGATATTCTCCCTCCGCCACCGATCCCTGACCAAGAGTTTGTTCTTCAATTGCCTCAAGCAGATCGGTTTCGCGGCCGGGTTTCACGCGAGCTCGCACCAGGTAACGCATAGAAAGGAAATGCTTTGGAGGACCTGCGTATCCGATCGCCAATTCTCGACCGAACACTAGATACCCGCCACCAACGCGTCCAAAATCTGCACTCGAAAATCAAAAATCTGAAATCGACTTCAGATGAACATCTCATCCTGCGGCACGGGCCGCCGCGCGTCGCCGCCGTTGCGCCGTTTCCGGCTGCCCAGCAGAAATTCGAGCCCAACCGTGATCCCCTGCATCAATCCCGAGAGTTGCCGGACCGGCGAGATCACCGTGTTATGCACCAGATCGGAGGTTTGCTCCACGCGATCCAGCGTGCGGCTCAGCAGTTCGTCGGCGCGAATCACCTGCAACCGGGCGCGATCCACCACGTCGGTCACGGTCGCGTCCACCCGCTGCACCTGCGATCGCAGCAGCGTGGTCGTCTCTTCCAGATTGTCGGTGATCACCTGAAGCTTGGGTTGAATATCGGTCAATACCGACTGCACCAGTTCCATCGTGGGGAGGGCCTTCACTTTCACTTCCGCCGCCAGCGCTTCCATGCGCTCGCCGCTCTTACGCATCGCCAGGTACATGGCGAGGAGCACAGCCGCCTGCAATGCCACCGCCACCCCGGTGAGGGCAATAAAAACTGGAGTCAGATTTCCCATAAGCAAGCCTCCGCCAACCGCCTCAAAACCAGCCCGCGCGGGAGGAACGCGCCGGCGCCCAGCCACTGCCTAACTCTTCGGCGTTCCAGTCTCGGTCGTGGCCTCACGATACGCCTGGCGGCCAGCCTCATATGCAGAGCGGAACTGTTCTTTCTGCTGATTCATCATATCGCGGCTCCGGTCGGCCCAGTCCGCCGCATGCTCGCGCGCCTCGCGCGCCCGGCTGCGCATATAATCGCGGCCTTCCTCGGCGCGTGCCCGCAGAACTTCTCGGGTTTCACTTCCCGAACGCGGCGCATAAAGCACTCCTACGACCGCTCCTAAACCCAAGCCCGCCAAAAACCACGCAAAACTATTGCCATCGCGCTCCGACATGTGCATACCTCCCGGCTATGATTGCCATTGCCTAAATCGGATGGTAGCACCCGATGTGGCGAAATACAATTACAGCGAATTCCTGTTAGGAGGGTTGAAATCCCTGAGAGCGGTGAGGCTTAACCAGCAGTAGGGGGATGACTTTGTCAAAACTTTTGCGGACGTGGGGAGAGGAGACTCCGCCCCAAAACCGGTCAGTTCCAGATGACACTACTTCTTTGCTGGGCTGGCCGGCTGCGCCGGCGTTGCCGGTTGGGTCTTTACTGGCTGCGTCTTAATCCCCTGCAGAACGGACTTCGGACCGCTATGTCCCGAGGCATAAATCGAAAGTGTGATCGAAGTGATTATGAACAGCACTGCCGACCAGGTGGTCGCTTTCTCCAGCGCGCTGGCCGCTCCCCGCGGACCGAATGCCGTCTGGCTGCCCTGTCCGCCGAATGCGGCCGAAATGTCCCCGCTCTGGCCGCTCTGCAGCAACACCACCATTACGATGAAGAAACAAACGAGAATGTGAACCACAACAATGAAGACATGCATCATAAATTTAGAATTGTGTCCTGGGCGCGTTTTCCGAATCTGCCGCAGAAGGTGGAAGCCGGCGATCTTTCTTCCTTACAATAGTTTCACACCCAGCCCTCTGATCGGTCAAGCCTCATGGCCAGCTGGGGCCCGCGCCCCCCCGCTCGCGACAATTGCTCATGCTCCGGATGACCGCCCATGGGCCCCCCCACCTCCGCATCCATAAAATCCATCACCGCCCTGGAATCTTACGCGGCCAGTCACTTTAGCTCGGGAACGAATTCTGGAAGACCCCTTCAAAGGTACGTCCTGCATCACGCGCGCCCTCATGTACTGCACGGCTCGCCTTATTCGACCTCACCGAAGAATTTCAGCTGGACCGGCAGAATCGTGCCGCCAGGAATCGCCTCCTGCGCGTTCAATGCCGAGGCAAACGCCAGCACTGCGATCAAAGCTATCTTCTTCATGGAAAGACCTCCACCACCAGCTCCCGAACTTCGGCTACCTGCTGGTGCCTCTACTTCGATCCGCCAAATGTGTATCCAACCGACACGCCGTACCGGGTCACGTAGGCGGAACTGAATTCCACATTGTTGTGCACGAAGTAAAGCCGAGCTTCCGGCCGGACGAAAAAGTTCCCGTACGGATAGAATCGAATTCCCCCTCCCACGTCGGCCATGAAATGCGTGCTGCTTACGTAATTGGAGCAACTTCGGTAAAAATCGCAGTTGTAAGTGCTTTCGTAGAACCTCACGCTTTCCGCCCCGATTCCTCCCAGCGCCTCTGCGGCCACGTGTTTGTGTAACCGCTGGACATAAATCAAGTTAAAGTCCCAGAAAAGTGGACGGTAGGGAAGTTGTCCGGCATAGGAACCCTGGCTTGCCCTCCAGTTGACCTCAGTTTCTACTCCAAATCTCCTCGAGAACAGGGCATCTCCTCCGAAGCCCGCGTAGGTCCCGCCTCTCAAGCTGGGAGTAAAGTTAGCCAGATTGACCGAGCCGCTGCTGCCCGGAGACGAAGGTGTTCCTCCGCCGACCGCGAGATCAAGTTGCTGCGCAAAAACGGGCACGCCCATCATGCCAATCCAACACAACACTGCGATCAGTTGTTTCACGGCGACCTCCCTCATAGAGCGTATGATTTATTTTTGGGCGAGTCGCGTCTATCCTCGACTCTTGGAATTGGCGACTGCCTTGCCCGCGGTCGTCCAACGTCATTAGTCTACCTATCCACGTCCTGAAAGGCCCACTCGGGTTTTTCTGCGCTGCGCAAATAGGAGTCGAGGAACCGCAGCAGAAATGGCGTCTGGCTTCCCACGCCGGAAAACAGCAGCACCGGAATTTCGGGCTTGATCCGCTTCATCTTGGCTCGCACAGCGGCGACATTGGCATCCGGTAAGTCGTATTCCAGAAGGACCCCTTGGATGGGGTTCCGCGCCAGCATCGCAGGTCCCTGGTCCCCCGTTGTTGCGGACACAACGTCATAGCCGGCCGTTTCCAGCATGTATTTCAGAGCATCCAGAGACTCGACCTGGTTCTCAACACACAGAACTTTAACTCCACGCATGTCTATTCTCCTGGCTCGCGGACGTGAATCTGCTCCTCCCGGTTGAATGCCGGGCCTCCCGACGGCGATTGGAAGTAGCGCAAGCGGTCCAGATCTTTTTCTTTGAGCGGTTTCCTTAGAAGCAATATCTCTCGCAGCGTCCATTCGATGCGATCCACACTCTCCGAGATTACGCGAATGCACTGTTGGTTATTCAACGATTCGGCAGTCAACGAGATAGCCGCCAGAGCATTCCGGATGTGATGATTCATTTCAGAAACCACCTGCATCCGCACCAGCGCAGCCTCTCGCCGTTGATTCGCGATATACATCAACCTCGCCGTCAGGAGCGCAACAATCACCGCCGAGACGCCCTCCGCCAGCAGGCGTTCCCGAACCCGCCCAATGTCTGGCACCAGCAGGTAATGCATAATCTCCGTCGCCAGAAAGGCAACCAGCCCCACTCCGACTGAAACCAGCGCTAACCGTGGACTTGCGCTCAGGTTCGCGGAACCATTCGTGCGGGCGTCTGTTTCTTCTTGCCTAGAATGTGCCATGGGAACCTCCGAATTCGCGCTGCCGCCACGTGGCGATGGGAGAGGCTTGTGTCTTTTTCTAGACCGGCGCGTCGCGCAGCGAAAATGAACTATGAGCGGCCTCTGGTCTCTGTACTTGCGCGGCCGCGTGAACGTTTGCGGGTTCGTCGCTCGTGACGAACCGTGGAAGGGAAAAATTAACTGGCGGGCGGTGGACGATTGTAGTGGAAGCCTTTAGCCTGTAGCGCAGATAACAACTGCAAAGAAGGCGTTGATGACGCAGATTCCGCAGCCGGCGGGAAGGGTAGAAACACGCTTGCCGGAGCGCTCCATTGGGATTCGTTGAAATCAAAACGCATCTTTTGATCATGATTCGAGACGGCAGAAATGGTCGGACGATGGAGAAGAAGCGTTTTATGGAAATCCAGCGGGACATTGCGCGCAATCAGGAGCCCAAACATGGCCGCCCCCGCGACCAACGCATGGATCCACATGGCTCCATGCCGGCTGCTTCGCGGACGCCAATAAGGCGACATTTACTCCCACCTTAAAGAAGTGGGATGATTATATAGCGGAATTGGTTAGCTAAGAGCCGCCCTTTCACCCAGAGGAGCCCGCAAAGGCGCGGCTGAGCGCGCTTGCCGCGCGCGTGTGGCGGCTACGAGAGATCTCCGCACAACACCAGTTTCCCCGCATTCTCTACACGGCTTGAAAATTGTGCAGAAGGGGGGTGAACTTAACGTATAGTATTGATAATACGCAAGTTATTCATTCCACGTCTGGCCCAAAACGGCCAAATGACTCACAATTCCGCATCCTGATCCACGTATTACTGCCCCGCGCATACACCGCGCCGAAGTGTAACCCCAGCAAGAAATTGCCCTGCCGGTTTGTTCATATTTTTATGTTGCGTGTGCAACATATGTATGTTGTAATAGCAACATGGACAACATCAGGCACGACATTCTCGCACCCATCTTCCGCCGGAGGGCGGTTAAAGCCTTTGAACCCGTGGAAATCACCCAAGCTCTGCGCGAGCAAATCCTGAATGCGGCTCGCCATGCTCCCTCCAGTTTTAACTCGCAGCCATATCGGTTCTTTTGGGTAGAATCATCGGCCGGCAAGGCCGCCGCGGCGAAACTCTGCCTTGGGCAGATGCCTGCGGAAACCGCTTCGGCACTGGTGGTAGCCGTAGCAGACATCGGTTCTCTGTCCGCAACCTCTCAAAGTCAGTTGGAGTGGATGCGCAGGAACGGTTTCAGCGACCAGAAACTGCGCGACTACGAGCGCATGGCGAAAATCGGCCGGATCATTTTCATGCCTGGTCCGTTCGGCATTTTCGGCGCTCTCAAATGGTTCATTTTTCGGCTGCTGAATTTCTGGAAGGTAATGGGCATGCCTCCTCTGTCGCGACAGAACATCTTCAAGTGGGCGACGAAGAGTACGTCGCTCGCCTGTGCGAATCTGATGATCGCCGCCGAAGCCTTGGGGCTCAACACCTGTCCGATGGAAGGCTTCGATGGCTGTAGACTCTCTAGATTTCTCGGGCTGTTACCTCGTTATCATGAGATTGTGATGGTGATAGCGATCGGAAGGAAATCTCGTAGCTACGTGGAACCGCCGCAGTGGCGGAGATCTCTCGATGCGACGGTAACAATCCTATGAGCGAGCGGACGATCATCGTTCCCCAAAAAAGCGTTCCTGAAGGCATCTTGAGCGATTCCGTGCTTGCGCATATTGCTGCAGCCTACTTCTCGGTGGGGAAGAGGCTGGAGAGAAAGACCCAGTGTTCGGCGACCCGGGGATTTATCCTGTCGACACTTCGGGGCGATGCCACGCTCAATCAGAATCAAATCGCGACGCTTCTCGGTCTCGACCGAACTGTGGTGCATCGGGCCATCAAGTCAATGGTTCAGGAAGGACTTCTGTCGGAGAGGAAGGCTGAATCGGGCAGGGCAATTAACATTAAATTGACGCCGAAAGGCCACCGCTACCGGAAACGCCTGATCGAAGCGAGGATAGCGGCCGACGATAGAGTCCGGAAAGAACTCACACCGGAGGATGCCGCGACGCTTCTTCGCCTCTTAAGATTGATTGCCGAATTAGAGTTCTAATACGGTGCCGGGCGCGTCCATTCTGACATTGTGATCGGCAAAACGAAACCACCACTTTCCCGGCTCGCTGACATCGTGGCAGAAACCTTCTTTTCAAACCTGATGTTTCGACAGGCTGCTTGGCCTTCGCTTTGCGGAAAAACATGAAACCGGCAAGGAACCCGTCAAGGATTCGCACAGGGCATTTGTTGTCTACGAATTTAACAAGAATGTGACAGTTCCGTGACAAGCCCGTCGAGTCACCGGCGCTAAGTTATGCGTGACGCAATTTTCTCAGACGCTACAAGTTCAGCATGACAGATTTTACAGTCAGCAGAATTAGTCAGGTGGCGCAGTTTGGTGAGATATCCCTGGATTTCAGAAAGATGGAACTCTGTCGCACCGATAAGCCCGTCCCACTCACTCTCCTAGAGTTCAAAGTGTTGAAGTTCTTAGTTTCTAGGCCCGAAATGGTTGTTTCGCGCCAAAGATTAATAAGCGCCCTCTGGCCAAGAAGGAAACGTTCCAGTCATCGCAGTGTGGACAACTGCATCGCGAAGCTTCGACAGAAAATCGAGAGCAACCCTGACTGCCCCGCGTTTCTCCGCACCGTTCACGGGGTCGGCTACAAATTTGTTCCTCAGGAGAGACTGCGCCCCTTCTGGCAGAGTCTGGCCGAGTAAAGCGGTGGTTAGGAGTGCGAATGGCTGCTTTGAAAAAGATCGGTATGCACTTGTTGGTTCTCGGGAGCATCCTGGCCGCTGTCCAGCCGGCGTATAGTATTCCCGCCTTCGCCCGCAAGTACGGCCTGCCGTGCTCGGCTTGTCACGAGGCCTGGCCCATGCTCAACAATTTTGGGCAGACCTTCAAAGACAACGGATATCAGCTGGGCAACGGTCGTGACGCTCCGATATACCAGGAACCCGCCTATTGGCCGATTATGTTTCGCACGACACCGCAGTGGCACCGGGAAAACAATAACCGCCAGGCGGTCGATTCAGTTCCAGGAAATGCGACCAGCGCGCAGGTCGAGGCTTCGGTTACGACCTCAGGCTTCGACCTGGCGGGGGTCGACATGATCGCCGCGGGCACGCTTTACAACAACATTTCGATGTTTGTCCAGCCCTTTATTGGAAACAGTAACTTTTCGTTAAATCAAGCATGGGCGCGCCTCGACAATCTTGCAGGCTCACATTGGTTAAACCTCAAAGCAGGCAAGTTTGAATTGGATGAACTCATCTCCCAGGAGCGTTTGCTTACGCTCAACAATACGGGCGGGGTCTACTACAACTATTTCTTCACTCCACCCGGCGACCGCAATTCTTTTTCGGGCATTGGCTTTCCGCAGCTCGGGGTTGAACTGCTGGGACACTCCAACAACGATCACACCCGGTATTCGGTGGCGGTGGTCAGCAGCAACAACGGGGGAACGGGTTTGCCCACGAATCAAACCTACGATGTCTACGCAAACTTCACGAAGGCCTTTGAGGCTCCGTGGCTCGGAAGGCAGCAGTTTGGTGCCTACGGATATTTCGGCGAGGCGCCCACCTTCTACCAGACCAGTGGAGGCAACCCGATCACCGGCACCGGCACGGGCAATCGTAGCTTTTATCGCGCCGGCGCCTATGGACACTGGTACGCGGGAAGCAAATTCGATTTCTACACTTTTTATATGCATGGATACGACAACGTCTATCTCGGCAACGCCGTGCCGTCGAACCAGCCCTTCAACTTGCCGGCTGGGGCTGTGGGGCCGGTATGGAATGGTGGTTTTGTCGAGGGTCACTACAATCCCAACCCCAGGTTCATCCTCACAGGGAGATATGAGTTGGTTCGGATGTCTCGGGAAGCCAATCCGGCGATTCGCCGTGACGCTGGGAACCTTGATACCTGGACGGCAGGATATCGCTGGTATCCGATTATGAGTCCGAGGGCGGGCTTTGCCTGGATACAGGAATATTCCCGCATCATCAATACGGGTGCGGCGCCCTTGTCCGGCAAAGATGACATCCGCAACAGTCTTCTGATGGGCTTTGACTTTGATTTCTGACGAGGGCACGGCTATGCGTACAAACTTCAGATTGGCCAGCAGTGCTGCGATCCTCGTTTGTTTCTTCTGGTGTCACAACGGGGCGGCACAGGAGAGCCACATCGGTAAACTTGTTGGCAAAGCGAAACGCGGAAAGGATCTTTACCAGCGCTACTGTGTTTTCTGCCACGGTCCCCATGGGGACGGAACAGGAGAAAGCGCGCCCTATCTTGACCCCAAGCCGCGTGACTTCACCAAAGCAGTATTCAAGTGCCGGTCCACGCCGAGTGGGACGCTTCCTCTCGACAGCGACCTCTATGACACGATCAGCCGCGGCATACACGCCAGCGGGATGCCGTCGTGGAAGCCGCTGCTGCGCCAGGAGCGCGCCGACCTCGTGGCTTACATCAAGACGTTCTCTTCGGCCTTCCAGGAGGAGAAGCCGGGTGAACCCGTACCAATTCCCCCGGAACCGCCGTCTTCGCCGGAGAGCGTGCAGCGTGGTGCGGAACTTTTCCAGAGCATGAACTGCTGGTCATGTCACGGCAAAGACGGGCGAGGACATGGACCATCGGCCGCTACCCTCACTGATAGCAAGGGCTATCCCATTACGCCCTTCGACTTTACAAGCGGAAGCCGCTTTAAATGTGGGGACTCGGATCGAGAGATGTTCCGCGACTTGGTTACCGGCCTTGACGGTACCCCGATGCCGTCGTTTGCGACGGCCATGAATTCGGATCAGAGATGGGACGTTGTGCATTACATCCGAACCTTGAACGCCCCCAAGAAGACTCGCGCAGAAGGAAAGAACGAATCCAAGGGGCAGTGATGGTTATCGGATCCGCAAAATCGCTTGGCTAATTGCCTTCTGTGCACGGCTTGCCGACATGTAGCCAACTCTCGTTTCACCATAGGGAGGTCCTCAGAACTCGGGGGGCAGAAAGTGAGCATCGAATAATGAACAGGAATTCTTATCTCCTAATCATCACGCTGGCCATTCTGACATTTTCACTGTCAGGCGGGGTACCTTCCGGCGTGGCCAGCCCGGCCGATGCCACCGCGACGTTGACGGGCGTAGTAAAGTTCGAAGGGATTGCACCTAAGCCTTCGCGTATCGACATGTCGGCAGATCCACTCTGTGCCAAGGCTCACGCGACGCCGGCCACCACCGAAGATATCGTGGTCGACGACAAAGGTGGCTTAGCCAACGTCGTCATCTATGTCTCCGACGGGCTGGCCGGCCGCACTTTTCAACCTCCGCAGCAACCAGCCGTGTTCGAACAGAAAGGCTGCCAGTACAAGCCCCACGTTCTGGCTATGCAAGCCAACCAGAAACTCGAGGTGGTGAACAGCGACGAGACCACGCACAATATCCATCCGAATCCAATCAACAATCGAGAGTGGAATATGACCCAGCCGCATGGCGTTCCCCTCGAACAGACATTCGCCCGGGAGGAAATTGCGATTCCCGTGAAGTGCAATGTGCATCCTTGGATGCGAGGCTATATTGCAGTTTTCAAACATCCATATTTTGCCGTGAGCGAGAAGAACGGCAGCTTCGAGGTGAAGAACTTGCCGCCTGGCACCTACACGATTACAGCGTGGCAGGAGAAATTGGGTACCTTGAACCAGAAGATTACCGTAAGTGCAGGCGAAAGCAAGACGCTTGATTTCACCTTCAAACAATAGCTCTCGCACGGTCCATTTGGAGAGGACTCTACCCGGCGGCGCCTTCGTCTCGCCGGGAAATGTGGAGGGAACACACGCACTTTCGGCAGACTGCGTTGCTGGTAACATCCAGGCTGGCGCGGAAGCCCAAGGCCTCCGGGCCGTTCACGATTTCTGCCAGCGTGTATTCGTGGATATTTCCCACCACCGGGTGAAAAAAGCAGGGGCGGACATCGCCGGATGCTTCGATCACGGCGGAAACCCACGGAGCGTTGCAGCGCGGCGCCACGTTCTCAGCTTCTTGTACATGGGCGCGAAAATGTTGGACAATGCGCCGCAATTTGGCCGCGGTTTCCACGACGAACCCCGTCACCAGTTCTGATCGTTGTTCGCTGATCAACCGCTCGACCTCCGCCTCCAACGCGTCGATCTCCTCATGCACCAGAGCGATACGGTCGACGCGATCAGGTAGCCAGCCCTCGGGACGGTTGAAGGCGCTGGAAGTCAGGTCCGCGGCCAGGAATGAAATCGAGTTCAGCCCGATCTCTCGGGCAGACTTGACGACGGCGCACAGCGAACGATGATTTGCTTTTTGAACAGTGCAGCGCGCGCCTACTGGCATATCAGGGCGAATCTTGCGCAGTGCACTGACACCTTCCGTCATCTGCTCAAAGGCCCCGGCCACTCGCCGTACTTTGTTGTGGATGGGAGGAGGTCCATCTAGTGACACGATCACATCGTCAACGCTGTCGGCGACCACCTGGGCCTGCGATTCCAGTAACAATCCGGCGGTCAGTAGGGTGACGCGGCTGCCCGCAGCACGAAGCATGCGCGCCAGGTAACTCCACTTGTCGTTCAGTTGGGGTTCGCCGCCGGAGAAGACAACCCAGCGCACACCCAGGTTTCGGAATGAGCTCAGTTGGTGCTCCAGGTCTGCGGGAGTGATTTCTTTCGCCTCACGAATCCGCCAGATATCGCACATCATGCAGCGGCAATTGCACTGGTTGTGCGGGAATATTACCAGCACGGGCAGCTCGCGGATCTGGTGCGCACCCGGGCCGCTCGAATCCTCGCCGATAGAATCCTGAAGCTCTGAGATGGGGATTAGGGTGCTCATTGTTTCAGCGGCCCGCGGAACCAGCAGGCTTGCGCTCAAAGTGCAACAAAATGTGATCCGCGAGAGCGCGAATGCCCGGGAATCGTCCCATGTAGAAATCAGCTCGCTCGCAAAACTGGAGCACACGTGGATGACGTTGCGCCCAATCTTCAAGGTAACTGGGAGGCACAGCGACCCCGATTCCCTTGACCGATTTCAAGCGAAACTCTGGCGCAAACGTCCGCGCCAGCGACCGAACAGAGGGATAACGCACACGAACGAACGCCCGATCTGCGATTCTGGCCGTGACCCCTTCTTTATTAATCCGCCGGAAAGCTTTCCCCCACTTTCCGTGCGCCGAATACCGGACCATTTCCCACAAACAACACGGGCCCATCCAGCACAGCAACGCGGTAGCGCCGGGTCTCAGCAATCTGGCCAGATCTTGAGACAACAACCGCAGGTCCGCCAGGCAATTCAATGCGCCAAAATTTGAGAAGGCTCCATCAAACGAGCCCTGCGCCGGCAAAGTCGCAATGTCTTCGGCACGAAGCACGAGCGGCTGCACAAATTCTTGCACTGCGTTGTTCAGAACTCTGCGCGTCGCCACTGCAATCATTTGCGCTGAACTGTCGGATGCAACCACGCGTACACCTCGCTTCGCCAGAAAACAGGCGTCTACACCTGTCCCGCATCCTATTTCGAGCACGCGATCGCCGGAGCGAAATGTCTTTGCAAGTTCGCTCAGCACTGCCGCTCGCTGAGCCTGGCCGATTTTGGATGAGGTAAAGGTCTCGTCGTATCGCTCGGCGACGGCATCAAACGGAGCAGCATAGATCTGTGGCGAAGCAGACATCGATCAAGCCTCGACTTCGGCAATCGTCGCCTGCAAACCGGAACGTGCCTCGTGGATTCCACTTCGCAGGGCGGCCATTGCAGCCAAATCTGCATCCGGTCTGTGAGCCAAGCGCTCGAGTTCCACTTCACTGCGAAGTAGCTTGTCCGCAAAGCGATAGAACTGGCGCGAATGCCGGTTCCTGATGCGGAAATCCCTGTCAGAGCCTTGACTCCATGGTTTAAGGCTGTCCACGCGTTCTGCCACTTCCGAAAAGTAGGGTGTGCCTTTTATGGGATACGCAACCGTGGTAAAGAAAATGTCGGGATCGGTTTTCTTTACATGCTCGACCGTGGCTTCGATGTCTGAAAGTTCCTCGCCTTCGTACCCCCACATCAGAAACATTCCGGTTTGAATTCCTGCCGAGCGGCAGAGCGCCACGCCGTTCTGCACTTGTTCCACCGTCACGCCACGTTCCATTGCGTCCAGGATTCGCTGCGAGCCGCTCTCAGAACCAATCCAGACGCGAAAGCAAGCCATCTCCGCCAGCGTGTCCACAACCTGCGGAGTCAGCCGGTCAGCCCGCGAAATGCACTCAAACGGCAACTTCAACCCGCGACGCTTGAGTTCGGCCGCATATTGAAACAGCCAACCGTGATGAATCGTGAATACGTCGTCGGCCATCCATGCCATTTGGGGCTGATAGCGGTTGATCAGCCATTCCAGTTCATCGACCACCGAAACCGGTTTCCTGCGGCGATGCGTCTTTCCGAAGACTTCGTGGCTGCACCAGCGGCAGTGATATGGACAGCCCCGTGCCGTGATCAGAGAGACAGAGCCCATACCGTGGTGCTCACGCCAGACCTCGACATATCGCGCCATGTCGATGGACTCGCGTGCGGGCCACGGCTGAATGTCGATGTCTCTGATCTGCTCGCGCGGCTTGGTCCGCACGACCGAACCATCTGCTGCCTGGAATGCAATTCCGTCGACTCGGTGCAAGTTCTCGAACGCGCGTGAATGCAGGGCCGGTACCAATTCTTCCAGAGTGACTTCTCCCTCGCCGATTACGACCACGTCGGCGCCGGCCGCCAAGTACTCCTTAATATAGGCCCCTGGTTCCGGTCCCCCGACGATTGTTTGCCAGCCCGATTCCCTGGCCACGCGCAGGATCTCGACGACATTCGGTCGTGTCATCAAATTGGCATAGATGCCAAGAACGGAGGGGGGACCTTGCCGCAACAGATCCCACAATTCCTGACGTGACGAAAATGTGGAATCGAATACCTCGGCACGGAGGCCTTTGTTGCGCAGATGAGAGCAGATATAGAGGATCCCTAACGGCGGGTAAGGCTTCATGATCTGCAGTTCCTTGGGGTCCTCGTAAAGGAAATAACCGTGAGTGAGCAGGATGTCCATGATGGTGGTCAGCTGGCGAGAACGTTTAGAAGCTCGTCAAAGCTAGTGGCATAAACTGACGCTTGCAGCTGTACCAACTTGTCCTTGTCCTCTGCGAAACTGTTCAAAACCGTAGGTCTTGGGGTGCGACAAGTCTTCTCCAGGCGCATCACACTCCTCCACAGTTCGTCGGGTTGAATTGGGGAGCGCGCTTCCTTTTGGGCATTCTTGGCCGATCGTGAGTTCCAGGAATCGACCTGCGCGTGCAAGGCGTCATGCAAAGCGTGATAGAACTCGTTGGTGTAGGCGCCCTGGAACATCATGGCCATGTCTTCGCTGTCGGACCAGTTGGTTTTCTCTCCAAGTTGTGCCTGCACGCGATCGAAAAACTTGGTACCCGGCAGTGGGTAGGAAACAGAAATGCCAACGTCGTCAGGGCGCGTGTCACGAACCAGCTTGATCGTATTCTGAATATCCTGCCAGGTCTCGCCGGGATATCCGAATTGCAGGAAGTAGCACGCCCGAATCCCTTCCCGCCGCAGGTTCTCGCGGGCTGCGGCAATCTGATCCACGCGGGTGCCCTTATCCATAGCATCCAAGACTTTCTGCGATCCTGACTCGGCGCCCATCCACACTTCCGCGCAACCGGCGCGCCGCAACGCGCGGACGTTGTCGGCGGTCATCAGGTCTACCCGGGACTGCATCTTGAAGGCAATGGCCGCGTCCAATCTCTCCACTTCCACCGCCAGCTCGCGAACCCACTTCGCTCGCAAGCCGAAAATATCGTCGGCAAACCAGAGATGCTCGGCACCAAAATCGCGCTTTAACTGGCGCATTTCTTCCGCAACTAATGCCGCCCGCCGAACGGAAAACGAATCCCCATAAATAGGCTTGGCGCACCAGTTGCATCGGTAGGGACATCCACGGCTGGCAACGATGTTCAGAGAAAAATAGCCGTGCGCTGCCTTCCACGCCCTCCGGTATTGGCCGACATCGACGAGGTCGCGAGCAGGAAACGGCAAATGATCCAGATTGCGCATCAGACCGCGTCGCTCCGTTTTGACGACTTCTGCGCCGCCCTCGCGCAGAAACGCGATGCCGGGGACGCGGCATAGTGCTTCCTCATCCCCCTTTACCAGATGCGACGCTGCTTCTAACAGCGTCCATTCCGCTTCTCCCAGCAACACACAGCGAAAACCTCTCTGCAGATAATCCAGTGTGTGGTCAGATGCATCCGACCCGTTCGCCAGCACTGCGGCCCCAGCCCGCTGAGAAGCCTCAAGAATATGGAACGCAACTTCCCGCATGCGGGTAAGGCACATTTTGGAAAGGAAGTTGAAGTTGTCTTCGAAGACCGCGACGACGCGAGGTCGATGTTGTTTGAGGGCCTCTTCAAATCGTTCCTCAGGATCATTCAGCATCGTGTCAAACACCGCCACAGAAAGGCCGGCGCTACGCAGCAATGCCGCGGCATAGAGCGTACCGAGGGGCGGATAGGGCTGCATCTTCCGCGTTTGTTTGCGGTCGTAATAGAGGTGATACGAATGGGTCAGCAGTACATCAGCCACGTCAGTTGCCTCTCACTGTCGCCAGTAGAACTTCAGCAAACTTCCTGCGTACGCTCGGCCAGAGCACGGCCGGTCAACAGAGATCTCCGGGTCACCAGTCTTTCCACGCCGCGCGACAACCATAGCTCCCATGGAAACGAGTAGCGGTTCTTACCAATTCGCCAACGCACGGGAGCTCCAAGAAGTTGCCGGACACCGCGCCGAAACCATGGAACCTTGGTGGCGACTTTCCGAATTTGATTGTTCAGGAGGAAATACTCAAGGCTGCGGCGCAATCTCCGCAGCTCTTCCCCGCGCAGCCAGGGCAGAACATTCGTGCCCAGCGCCAGCGTCTCCCACTCTTTCAGAGACTGCGGCTCGTACACTCCCATTTCCTTGAGCTGCGGCCAGATGGGAATCCCAGGATAGGGAGTAAAAATGTTGGGCGAAAAGCTGACGTTGGAATACTCCTTGGCGATGTCGCTCATGATGCGAAACGTCTGCTGGCGATGTGCTTCGGTCTCTCCCGGGTAACCCAGAATAATGTTGAACACCACGTGAATACCTGCCAGGTGAGTTTTGCGCGCCGTCTCTACCATCTGTTCCACATGTTGGAAACGTTTGTTCATCATCGCCAGTACTTCCTGGGAAGCCGACTCGGTGCCAAATCCAATGTGGTGCACGCCGCTTTCGGCCAGCAGGCGCACGTCCTGTTCGCTCATAAGCGCAAGAAAATCTGTGGATGTCTGGAAGTCCCACTGAAACTTGATTCCGGATTCGACGATTCCGCTAGCGATAGAGACGGCGCGCTTTCGATCCACCAGGAAATTGGAGTCGAAAAAAGGCACGTGCTCGATGTCATAGCGCGGGACAAGATCGGCAAGCTCGTCGATCACACGGTCCACGCGATAGGCGTTGAACCGCCGTTTATAGAAAACCTGGTCGGTGCAGTAATTGCACTGGTAGGGGCAGCCCACGCTGCTGGTATAGGCCAGCTGCCGCACGCCTGACGCGACAGCGTAAATACCAGGGTCCGCCAGGTGATAGGCCGGAGGAGGCAGATCGTTGAGGTTCGCCACGGGCCTTTCCGGCTCGTGAATAATTTTTCCGTTGCTGCCTTTGAAGGACAGGCCGCGTATACCATGCCAATCCCGCCCCTCGGCGATGCGCTGCACCAATTCGAGCAACGTGAGCTCCCCCTGTCCTCTGACCACGGCGTCTACGAAAGGTTCGAGCAACGTCTGGTGCGTCGCCAGGCTGGCGTGCCAGCCGCCGAAGACAATCGGCAGTCCAGGGCGCAGCTTCTTGACCGCGCGGGAGACTCGGATGGCCGCACCGATATGCGGCCCAGTCAGTACGGAAATACCTAAGCAGAGAGCGTTCTCGGTTTCCCGCAGGATCGTTTTCTCGTACTCCGGGGAGATGAGGTTGTCCACGAGCTTGACTTCAAATCCTGCCTGGAATAACGGAGATGCGAGGCAAAGCAGCGAAAGCGGCGCGCCCAGCGGCGGGCCGTCATAGGGAGGATAAAACAGCACGACTTTGCGTGTTCCCGACAAATCGCTTTCGCTCGGCAGAGTGGCTAATGCAATTTAGGTTGGGAAACACCGGCTTTTGTCAGCGGATTGTCAAATCTCTGTCACTTCTTGGTGCATGGGTGAGGAGGGGAAGAGGCGCCAAAGCATAGCCAAAGCCCAGAAATTTGCAGAACTTTGACAAGCTGGAGACAAGCCGGATTAGCGCGATTGGTAACTTACCTGCCGTACTCTTCTCCGCATCGTGGCATTGATAGAGCCCGCCCATCGAATAGGGTAATTGTCGGCACATGATTCTTTTCTACAATCCGAAGGCAACCAAGCCGCGCAATCGCCGTTTTCCTTTGTCAATACTCTCCATCGCGGCGGTTCTGGAAGGCAAGGAAGAGTACGCCATTGTCGATGGCAACCTCGATGCCAACCCCACGGAGAGTCTTACCGCGCTGATCAGGGAACACCGCGTGGAACTCCTGGCCGTTACCGTTATGCCTGGTCCGCAAACCGTCGGCGCAGTTGCGAGCTGTCGTGAAATCCGTTCGCGGTTTTCACACGTGCCTGTCGTTTGGGGCGGTTATTTCGCCTCCAACTACACAGGAGCCGCGCTCAACGCGAGCTATGTCGACTACGCCGTCCGTGGCCAGGGGGAGCAGACCTTCCTCGACCTGCTCGAGGCCATCCGCGGGCATCGCGACCTCAAGGACATTCCGGGACTCTCCTATAAGGATCCCGATGGCACTGTGCGCCACAACCCTGAGCGACCCATGAGAGGGCTCAATGACTATCCCTGGTATCCATATCACCGGCTTCCGGTGGAAAGGTACCTTCTGCCTACCTTCTTAGGCCGCCGGACTGCGGTTCATCAGGCCAGCATCGGATGCCCCTATCGCTGCAACTTCTGTGGAGTTGTTACCTTTTCCGGAAGCCGCGAAAAAATGGAATCACCCGACCGTACCGAGGGTATTTTGCGCCATCTGGTTGAGACCTACGGAGTTGATGCCGTGCAATTTTACGACAACAACTTTTTCCTGCGCGAGGATCATACCCGAGAGCTTGCAGACCGCCTTGCGCCGCTCAATTTGCGCTGGTGGTGCGAAGGGCGAACCGACATCATGATGAAATATTCGGACGCTACCTTCGAAGCCCTCCGCCGCGCTGGCTGCGCCATGATTTTCTTTGGCGCCGAATCAGGCTCGAACGAGATCCTGAAAGAGATGAACAAAGATCTTTGCGCCGAGGACACACTGGCCCTGGCTTCGCGCATACGGCGCTTTGGCATTGTCCCAGAGTTCTCCATCATCTTCGGGAATCCGAAAGATCCGGAAGGCGATACCCGCAATTGCATCCAGTTTATCCGGCAATTGAAGCGCCTGAATTCGGACGCCGAAATTATCGTCGAACATTACACCCCGGTTCCTCAACGCGCCCGCATGTATGGTGGCGTGGAAGATAAGGTGCAGTTCCCAACTACGCCCGATGAATGGGCCACGGAACACTGGCAACGCTTCGCCACGCAGAAAGATCCGCAGACGCCGTGGCTTCGCCGACCTACCAAACAGTTGATCGATAATTTCGAACTGGTCATCTCCTCGCGCTGGCCCACAGTCCAGGACATACGGTTGCCCAACTGGGGTCGGCTGGCATTACAGGCACTGAGCAGCTGGCGCTATCGCCTCGGTATTTATGGGGCGCCCTGGGAGCTGAAATGGATGCAACAGTTTATCGATCTGCGGAAACCCAAGGCAGAAAGCCTGTGAACCACGGTGCGACTGTCGAGCCGAAATTTAAGACCGTTTGCAGACAGGCGATTTCTCTCGCGAATGGTTCCCGCTCACTTTCTGTTTCCGAGGGCTACGAGCATTGGGCTCCGATCTACGATCAAGAGCCGAATCCGCTTCTTGCTCGCGAAGAACGTTATCTTCTGCCCTTGCTTCGGGAACTCCCCAACAAACGGTTGCTCGACCTGGCGTGCGGCACGGGCCGGTGGCTGGCAAGGCTCACGGCCCTAGGGTGCGAGTCGGGAGTGGGAATTGATTGCTCCTCGGGAATGCTGCGGGTTGCTGGAGCTAAACATGAGATAACCGGACGGCTTGCTCGAGCGTCCTGCGACCGCCTCCCATTTCGCGCGGCTGCTTTCGATCTGGCCATCTGCTCGTTCGCACTGGGGCATGTGCACCACTTGGCGCCGGTAGTTTGCGAGTTGGCTCGCGTGACCAAACCTGGTGCGGCTGTCTTTGTCAGTGATCTTCATCACGAAGCCTACACGCGGGGCTGGCGAGTCGGCTTTCGCGACGAGGGAGCCGCAGTTCAAATCGAAACACTGCCGCACCCGGCCGAAGAGATTGTCCAAACGTTCGCTTCCAACGGCTTCGAGTGCCGGACGCAATTGTCATTGTTCCTCGGCGACGCGGAACAGCCGATCTTCGCGCGTGCCGGAAAGTCTCACTCGTTCGCAGCAGCTTGCCAGTTGCCTGCAGTGCTTGTCTGCCGCTTCAAACGGTTCGACTCGATGGTCGACGCACCGAGCGCGTGATGAATAACTTAAAGACGCGGCTCGCAACCACCAGCGTTGACGTTGTTCCTCGATCTGCAGTGCGGATTGCTCGAGGTGCGGCGGCGAAGCGAACTCTACCCGAATACATCGTCGCGTTCATGAGTTTCTCGAGCGACTCCTGCGACTATGCAGGCGAGTTCCAGAAATTCAGAACGCGCGAGTGGGAGCGCGCTTTCAAATGGCTGGATGCCGCGGGCTTAGCGTTCTACTTCTTACAGAAGCTTAGGAACACAAATACAACGGACGCGATTCCTGCCTGCGTAATGTCTCGTCTACAGCGGAATTTCGAGGCCAACCAGCAGCGGGTCGACTATATGCAGCAGCAGTTCGAAGTGCTCAACCAGAAACTCAAGGATGCCTCTGTCCGATTTGTGGTGCTCAAGGGTCTTTCCCTTATTCCTCAGTTCTGCCCGGACAGACTTCTGCGCTATCAAGGAGACTTCGACTACCTTGTGGATGAACAATCGCTTGGGGCGGCACAACAGGTTTTGGTCGAAGCCGGATATCGCTCGAAACCTTCGCCTTCGAGCCAGGAATTTATTTTTTTGCCCCAGGGGATGGGGGAACCATCCCGCAGGGCCGACCAGTACTACGCGCGAACGCCGCACGCTGTTGAGTTGCATCTGGACATCTGGGACTGCGACTTGGATGGAGTGTCCCTGACTCCCAACCTGTTCTCGGTGGAACGGGCCACCACACATCACTTCAACGGAGTTCCTTTCGCTGCGCTTGCAGACGAGGACGCCTTTCTTCTTCAAGTCTTGCACACGTGCCACCACATGTTCAGCCATTGGGTGCGCATGTCGTGCCTATTAGAAATCGCATATTTTCTCAGTCAGTACGCCTCCCACCAAGAATTGTGGAGCCGGATCGAGGCTCGGGTTGGTGACTGCTTGATACTGCGCGAGTTCGTGGTAGTGGTAACGGAAATGGCGGCGAAACTCTTCGCAGCGCCTCTTCCTGAGTTAGTTCAGGACTGGGGTTTAACGATTCGTACCGGACCGAGAGTATGGATTGACAACTACGCTCGGCAATGGGTTTTTGGTGAATTGCCGATCCATCAATTCTGCCTGTTCCCTGGAGCGAAGCTCGTTCGATTCCTCCACCAGCAATTTAAGTCTAACGCAAGCAACCGCGAGTCATTGCCACGAAACCGGTTGCTACCGCCCTCGCGCCTTTCACGCATTGCGTCGTCGGTAAGAGATAACCCCTGGCTCCTCTCGCACCGCACTTGGTGGATACGGCACCTTCTGATCCAACGGAGCCTGTTTCATCTCCTGGCAGGGCTGCGATATTTGGTCGAAATCCCACGCTGGCTCTCGCTGAATCGGGCAAGAATGCACTTGTCCTCCGCGGAGGTTGAGTCGCTCGATCGCCCATTGCCAGTCATCGCTGACGGCAAAACCGGCAGTTCTCAAGTGTGAGTTGACCAAGCCAAACGCGGTCGCGCGGTTGCCGACCGTTTTCTTCAAGCCGATTCATGAGCCTCAAGGTACAAGCCGTCAAGAATGTGAGTGCAACGTGGTTGGGACTTCTGGTACATGCCGCGGTGGGCTTTTTTCTTTCTCCCTTCATCCTTCATAAGCTGGGCGACGAGGCGTTCAGCGTGTGGGTTCTAGTTTTTGCTTTTACCGGCTATTACGGACTCCTCGACCTTGGCATCCGATCCTCCATCGTGAAATATACGGCTAATTTCGTCGCTACCAACGACGTAGAGCAACTCTCGCGCTATCTCAGCACCAGCATCGCGTTCTATACCGTTGTCGCAGTGGGCGTGCTGCTCGCGACCGTGGCAGTATTCTTCCATTTGCAGTCACTGTTTAAGATTCCGGTTGGGCTGGTGAAACCCGCCAAAATACTCTTGCTGTTATCCGGCGCAAGCATAGCTCTGACGTTTCCTTTCGGCGTTTTCGCGGGAGTCCTCGAAGGATTGCAAAAGTTTTCATGGCTTCAGCTCAGCAACATGGCGGTCACAATGGTCCGCGCTGTCCTGATCGTAGTCGCTCTCAGAAACGGCGGCGGCTTGATCGCCGTTGGGATCATCACCGTCGCCATGAACCTTCTCAGCTATCTGGCCTTCGCGTGTTTGGCCTTCGTGATTCTCCCGGTTCGCCTCAGCACGCGGAATATCGACCCTGGGGCTTTTCGCAGGATGGCCAGCTACGGGTTCTTCGCTTTCGCCATCCTTACGGCGGAGAAACTGCGGTTCCAATCGGATGCGCTGGTTCTTGGAGCGGTTCTGTCTTCGAGCGCGATCACATCTTTTTCGATCGGAGCCAGGCTCGTCGAATACTCGAGCTATGCAGTCCGAAGCATGTCTCAAATTGTTACGCCAATTGCCAGCCAGTTGCACGCAGCCGGCGATCTGGTTCGTCTGCGATGGACCCTGGTGGCGGGTAACCAAGCGTGCGCCCTCATATGTTTTCCGCTTTGTGTCACCCTGGTAATTCTCGGAAAGTCCATTATCGAATGCTGGGTTGGTGCCAGATATGTTTCCAGCTATGTCGTTCTGATAGTTTTGCTCGTTCCCCGAAGTATTTATCTCGCGCAATCTACCTCTACACGCGTCCTCCTCGGCATGGGCCGGCACAGGTTGCTCGCGTCAATCCTGCTGCTCGAAGGGGGAGTGAATCTGCTGCTGAGCCTCGCCCTGGTGCATCGTTTCGGCATGGTTGGTGTCGCTGTGGGTACGGCAATTCCGCTGATGTGCACGAGTCTGCTGTTTCTCCCATTTCATGTCTGTCGCGTGCTTGAGATGCCAGTGTGGTCACTTCTGGGGCGAGCGTATCGGTTGCCTGTTGTTCTTTGCGTTCCTCTGGCGGCAGTGCTCTTGCTCGCCGAGTATGAGTTTCCCGGTCATGGCTATGGTTCATTCCTTCCGCAAATTGCTTGTGGGGGAGCCGTCTACCTTGCGGGGATGGGATTGGCGTTCAGTAAAGGGATTCGACTCCCCAGATCATGGCAAGAGTTTGCCCAGGCGCTAGAGCCAAAATGAGTTCGGAATGACGGACACTCCGATCGCCAGCGGCGAGCCGAATTTTGCAGAGTTTTGACAATTCGGAGACAAACACCTGGCGTCTGGTTGGTACTTTTTGAATCTCACTTGCCGAATCCGGTTTCGCCTGCGGACGCAAAAATGCGAGATTGCGTGAATGACGCGGCCGGTTGTGGAGCCATTCTCTGGCCAGGATTGAAGAAACGAAAGGCACTCTGTGAGATCGTCGAAGAAGATCGTGTTTTTCGTCGCTTCCTTTTCAAGCATTGAGGCGACTGCTCCTCTTGGCATCCTGGCGATCTCGACTCCGCTGTTAGAGGCGGGTTACGAAATCCGCATTATCGATGCCACGATCACGCCAGATTACAAAAAGCGGATTATGGAAGAAGTGAAGGACGCTCTGTGCCTGGGCATTTCTCTGGTGACTGGGCCCATGATCCGCGAGACCGTTGAGGTCGCCAAGACGATCAAGAAATGGGATCCCGACTTCCCCATCGTTCTCGGCGGATGGCATCCGTCGCTGCTGCCCACGCAGACACTCGAGGCTCCGTACGTCGACATTGTGGTTCGCGCCCAGGGTGAGGAGAGCATGGTCGCGGTCGCGGACCGGTTGCGAGATGACGCACCACTCGATGACGTTCTGGGCATCGGATTCAAGCGCGATGGCAAACTAGTGTTTACGGCCGATCGTCCGCTGAAGAGGCTGGAGCAAATGCCCGCCAAAGCCTACCAGTTGGCGGACTTCGACGCATACGAAAAAGTGTGTGGCCGCCGCTGGACCATGTACGTTTCCAGTTTGGCTTGCCCCTTCAATTGCGCATATTGCACCAACGCCGGCGTCTACGGGCGCAAATGGAACGCTCTTCCGGTCGAGCAAGTGGTCGAAGAGACCATCGAACTGACACGACGCTACCGGCTGGAACTGTTGTGGTTGGCCGACGACAACTTCCTGGTTGATATCGACCGGTCTCTCAAGATCGCAGAAGGGCTGATCCGTGCGGGTGGGACTTTCAAGTGGAGCATTCAAGCCACCACCAATCTCACGGCGCGTCTCAGCATCAGTGAATTGACGCTTCTGCGTCGCTCCGGGCTCCATCAGATTTGCCAGGGGATCGAGACTGCTTCTCCGGCGGTCATGAAGCTGATGAACAAAGATTTCCAGGTTCTTGGCGATATCTATCAATCTACGGAGCGTTGCGTGAAAGCCGGTGTAATCCCCTCCTTCAACATTATTTTCGGGTTTCCGGGGGAAGGACCTAAGGAGCGGCGCGAAACCGTCAACTTCATGATGGACATCTGCCGCAAGTTTCCCGGCGCAGAGTTTTGGACGAACATTTTTACTCCCTATCCGGGGTCACCGATTTTTCATCAGACGGCGCAGTTGGGAATCGAAGTGCCGAAATCTCTCGAAGGTTGGGCCGACTATTTTCCGCGATACACCGTTCTGCCCTGGCTCAAGGGGCGCGATCATCAGCAGGTTCAAACCATGCGAGACTACTTGCGCATCGCGTTCGACCGCGCTCCCATCGCCACTACCGGCCACGGCCGATTTGCCAAGGCGATTCAGCACCTCACGGCCTACCCGGCACGGGTGCGCCTGAACTATGACTTCTACCGCTTTCCCGTCGAGCTCTGGATCAATCGCCAGTTGAAAAACATTGTGAAGCTTCCCAAGCCAAGTGTGGATGCGAAGAGGCTGCAGCCGGAGACAGCGCCAACCTGTACCTGACCTGCTCTGAACGAGAACTTTTGGCCAGAGCGACAGCCGGCGATGCGGCCATAGCATAGAGCGAATGCCGGCGTTCGACGGGCGTCGAGTCATCCGTGCAAGGGATTGCGTTCGCTTCCCTCATGAACCAGGCAATCGAAAGCCGCCTCTGCGTCGTCTCCTCTGAGACCGAACACTTATTGGCCGGCCCGGCGGCCACACGAAAGAATCCTGATTGGTTGCCTGCGGTCGAATGGTGCGTAGTTGTGATACTGGCAGCGGCTTTCGTCGGGTTCACTCTTGTGCCCGGATGGCAATCGTTGAAGAGCGAATTTCCGAATTACTACCTGGCAGCAGAGCTCTACCACCAAGGCATACCGCTCGATCGCGTTTATGAATGGGCTTGGTTTCAGCGTCAAAACGACCACCTGCAGGTGCGTGACGGGTTGGTCAGCTTTGCCCCCAACCCTCCGACGTCGATACTGCCGCTCTTACCACTGACGAGGTTGAAGCCGCTGGCTGCGAAGCGCGTGTGGATGGGATTGAATCTTGTACTTCTCGCTCTTTCATTGTTCGCCCTTCGCCAAACGACACAGTTGGGCTGGCGCCGCCTGATCCTGATCACTTTGCTCTGCACTCTTCCTCTCCGGGTCGATTTCCTGTTTGCGCGCTATTACGTATTCATTCTCTTTCTTATCTGCACGGCTTACTACGCCGCGTACCGCAACGGGCATTGGGCTGCAGGAGCCCTATGGTCCACCGCCGCAGCAATGAAGCTATTTCCGGCGATCGCGGTGATCTTGTTTATTCGCCGGCGAAATTGGCGAGCGCTGGCTGGCTTTGTGCTCGGAGCCATAGCGCTTGTGGCTAGTTCCCTCGCCCTGTTCGGGGCCGAAGTCCACCGGGTGTTTCTCCGGGAAGTCATGACTCAGGCCTCGCGTGGGGATTGGCTGGGGCCCTACGCATTATTTCAGAATTCCTTTATCACTCTCTGGAGCCACTTATTTCTAATGGAGCCGGAACTGAATCCGGCGCCCCTGGTCAATTCGCTCCTGTTGTATGCGCTGGCGATGGCAATAACGGTCGCGGCGCTGCTGTTCGGGTTCCTGGTATCGATGAAGAGTGACAACAGTTCCCATTCCGAGGCGCTGCATTGGGCGTCGCTGCTTCCGTTGATGTTATTGCTTTCCACGTATTCGAGTTCGGACCACGCATGCATCCTGATCTTTACGGCCATTGTTGGTTTTGACGCACTGCTTGCCATCGGAAGACACAAGACCGCCTTCGGGTTGCTCGCCCTCTATGTGATGGCCGCTGCGCCAACGCCGTTCAGGATTGCGTTGTGGCTTCCACACAGGCTCGTCGGTATCACTGCGCTTTACCTATTGCTGCTGTATGGCGTGTGGGATGACCGGGCCACGCGACGTGCGCAACGCTGGTGGGCGGTTGGCCTGATATCTGTGATGGTTCTGGCAGTCTATAACCTTAGGCTCGCGAATCACACAGAAGATTTCAGCCAGCGCGTGCCGATCGGCACCAAAGGATACCGATTTGCAAATCCTGTTGCTCTCGCCAACGGTGTGGCGTTTACCGATATGGAGGCCGGTAAATACAGTCCGGCGATCCTCATCAAGGGCGCAACAAACGCCCCCTTATCAATGCCGGGAGACGCCCTTTCCCTTGCAGGTTCCCCGAGTAGCGATGCGCTGTATGCTGAATTGGCGACTCAGAAATCATTTCTGGTCAAGCTTCCAACCCAGCCGGTCGCAGGCGTTACCAACACCATCGGCGAAGGGCAGGACCCCGCACTGTCGGCCAACGGAAAGTGGCTAGTGTTCATTCGGGAAGAGCAAGGAATCCGGACGGCGTGGCTGTGGGCAACAGATTCTCCCGAAGCCCCGCATCGGGTTCTGTCCAACGCCTACCAACCCCTCGATGTGACCGTTACAAATGATGGGGATGTAATCGCAGCGGCGGGAAAAGTGAGCGATCCTCATTTGTTGTTAGTCCGTCACGATATGCGCGAAGCAATTCAGCTATCGGAGTTTCGTGATCCTCTGAGGTATCCGGCAATATCTCCCGACGGCAAGCGACTCGCGTTTAGCCGGCGCGAGGACGGGTCCTGGCACTTGTTCGCGCGAACATCAGCCACCGGACATGAACAACAACTGACCCACGCGCCCTGCAATGCGATTTCTCCCGCATGGACAGATAATCACACCCTGCTGTATGCGAGTGATTGCGGGCGGGGCGTGGGCATGAGCGCCATCGCACGCGTGGTTCTGCCGGATTAGGTGATGACCAACTTAGTCGAGCACGAGAAGGGATTGCGCTCCGATGACCGGCATTTGTCTGGTTCCACGCCGCTCGACACCCCGCCTGTTTCGCGGCGAGCCCCATCTCCTGTTCTGGAGTTTCTGTCGCGCTGTGTTTTCCTATTGGGCTACGCGATTGTTGTCGTAGTGCTGCTGGCCGGTTTTCTCGAACTCGTGTCTCGGATAATTTGTTCCATTCACCCTCTTACGCGGCAGGCGCAGGCCGATAACCAGCAAGCAAGTCCAGTGTATGCCGGAGCAGAGTGGGCACCTGAGTTCTGGAGAGAAGAAGTTCTGCGACAACGAAAGACCAGGGCTTACGTACCATTTCGCCTTTGGGGTGTTACTGAGTGGCATAGCAGGTACCTTAACAACGACTCAGGCCCGGAAGGGCTTGTGCGCAGAACGATTAACCCAACCAATTGCGCCTCAACCGACGCAATCACCATCTGGATGTTCGGTGGATCGACAATGTATGGGGTAGGCGTGCCGGACTGGGCAACTATTCCCTCGTACTTGTCGGGTGATTTGAATGCTGGGGCGCAACATTGCGTGATGGTCTCCAATTTTGGAGTTGAAGGCTACGTCACAGATCAAGAATTGATTTGGCTCGAGGAGCAACTCAAAGCGGGCGGGCATCCCGATATTGTAATCTTCTATGACGGACTCAACGATTCCATGGCACAGTGCCCTCCTGGACTTCCCACTCCCCACGGCGCATACCTAACTATAAAGTCCCGGGTCGAGGGCACTTTTTCTGCCAGGGTCGACTTCCTCCACAAGTCCTATGCGGTGCGGCTCGCCGGAGAGCTTCTGTCGCGATTTCATCATCCGCGCTCGGTTGCGCTTCAGGATCCAGAAGTGCAGCCGAGGATCATGAGCGTAATGTCTAAGTATCAGGGAAATATGCGCCTGGTGCGAGCCCTGGCAGATGCATACGGATTCAAGCTGTATTCTTTCTGGCAGCCACTCCTCATCTACGGGCACAAGCCGCTTGTTCCCTTTGAACAACACCTGGCAAAGGCGGACGCCAGCAAAATCCCGGCGGACAATGCCTGTCTGCTAATGATGGAGGCGACCTATGCTGAGGCGGAACGCCGCTCCTCCCGGGATGGGAAATTTGTTTTTCTGGGTGGGGTGTTCGATTCAACGAAAGAACCCGCATACATTGATCAGGGCCATCTTGGCCCTCGCGGAAATGAGGTCGTCGCACAAGCAATCGCAAATTATGTTCGAGATCATTCGGGACAACCGATTCAGAAGAATTAGAGGAAGACCTATGGGCATCGCGGGTATTGCACGCACCACGGCGGGTCGTTTCGGGATCGCCCGCGAATTGCTCTCCTTTTTCTGGAGCGCCAAGAGATGGTGGCTTCTGCCCATGTTGATCGCCCTTTTTCTGCTCGGTGCGATCATCGTCCTTGCGCAAAGCTCGGCGGTCGCGCCTTTTATCTACACGTTGTTCTAGGTCATCCAAATGCTGAAGCGGGCCTGGCAAACCTGGAAACGAGCAGCCCGCGCCGTGGGAACATTTCACGCGCGAGTGCTCCTGACTGTCTTCTACGCGCTTCTGGTTCTTCCCTTCGGCATTTTTGTGCGCTTGTTCTCAGATCCTTTGCGAATTCAGAGTCGACCTACACAATGGCTCGAGCATCCTCGTGAGACCCACGATCTGCCGTGGGCCAAAAGGCAGTGAACGGTGCACATTCTGGGAGTTTCCTGTTACTACCACGATGCCGCAGCGGCCCTGCTGCGTGATGGAGTGCTCATCGCTGCCGCTGAACAAGAGCGGTTTTCGCGGGTCAAGCACGACTACAACTTTCCCAGGAACGCGATCCGATTCTGCCTGGAACAGGCGGGAATCGAAGGGAAGGATCTGGACTACGTCGTTTTTTTTGAGAAACCCTTCCGCAAGTTCGATCGTATTTTAATGACCACCCTGCAAACGTATCCGCAGTCCTGGAAAGTGTTTCGCGAGTCCATGATCTCGTGGATGATCGATAAGCTCTGGGTCGGCGTAACGCTACAGACTGAACTCTCCGTAAGTAAGGAGAAAGTTCTGTTTTGCGAGCATCACTGTTCGCATGCGGCCAGCGCGTATCTATGTTCGCCCTTCGACCAAGCGGCGATTCTCACGGTTGACGGCGTTGGAGAATGGGCTACGACCACTTACGGCACGGGGCAGGGAAATTCCATCAACGTGCTGAAGCAAATCGACTTCCCGCACTCGATCGGCCTGCTGTATAGCGCATTCACAGCATTCCTCGGTTTCGAAGTGAATGAGGGGGAATACAAGGTGATGGGTATGGCGCCGTACGGAGTGCCGCGCTACGTCGACAAGGTCTGGAAAGTGGTGCAGCAGAACCGTGATGGATCGTTTTCGTTAGATATGGATTATTTCTGCTTTCACCATTCCACCGACCAGACGTATAGCCCCAAATTCGTGGCCCTTTTTGGCGACCCTCGGCCGCATCATCTGCCGTTCTTTACGAGGAAGTCAGGGTTTCCGAAATACTTCGGTTCTCCGCCCGGTAATTACCACGAACTCTGCGATTTGAATCAGCACTATGCCGATGTTGCAGCCAGCATTCAGCGAGTGACCGAAGAGCTGCTGCTGAATATAGCGAATCACCTGCAACGCGAAACCGGACTGAAGCAGCTCTGTATGGCCGGCGGCGTCGCCCTGAATAGCGTGGCAAACGCCCGCATTCTCAAAGAAACTCCCTTTGAGCAGTTGTTCGTGCAGCCGGCTGCAGGTGATGCGGGAGGTGCTTTAGGAGCTGCCTTGTGGGCGTACAACAGCCTGCTGGGCAACCCTCGCCGCTTTAGTCTGCGGCATTCTGCATGGGGGCGAGCCAATTCCGAGGCTGAAATCAGTGATTTTCTACACCAGAACGCCATTCCGTTTCAGCATTTCGAAGATGACGACGAACTGCTGGACCTCGTGGTCGAGCGCCTGGTGCAAGGCAAGGTTGTGGGATGGTCGCAGGGCCGCTTCGAGTGGGGACCGCGAGCCCTTGGCAATCGCAGCATCCTTGCCGATCCGCGAAACCCGGAGATGAAAGATATCGTAAACGCAAAGATCAAATTTCGTGAGCCGTATCGTCCTTTTGCGCCCTCGGTTCTCGCTGAGTGCGCAGAAAAGTATTTCGATCTGCCGCATGCCAAGTGCCATCATCCAGCCAGGTACATGCTCTACGTCGTGCCTGTCAAAGAGAACCAGCAGAGCGCAGTGCCAGCGATCACTCACGTGGACGGTACGGCTCGGCTACAAACCGTATTTCGCGACCAGAGCCCGCGGTATTACCGCTTGATCGAGCGTTTCGGGCACGCAACCGGTGTTCCCGTCCTACTGAACACGTCTTTTAATTTGAAAGGCGAGCCAATTGTAAACACGCCGGCTGAGGCCTTTCAGACGTTCTCCAAGAGCGAGATGGACAGTCTTATCCTGGAAAATTTCCTGGTCGAGAAAACGCAGGCATAGGAAGCCGCCGGGGTTTGGCTAGCGATGCGGGTCGGCCACCTTAGCCCTAAGAAGTTTTTCAGACTTCTCTCTTTCACGGCGATCTACTCCGAGCTAGCGCCGAGGCGCACCCTCTGTGCGATGAGTTGCGCAATAAGCTCGTTGCCCCGGCTGTCCAGATGGAACTCGTCGACGTAAATTGGTTCGCCAACCTGATCAAATGCGCGGCCGAGGAACACAAAAGCCCGGGTGACGGCGGCGCGGCTTTCAGCCTGCCGGTAAACAGCTTTCAGGCCACGATGGACTCGACCTCCTTGCTCCGGGCCAGCCGCCTCTGCTAACTTCCGCTCGAACGGCACCAGTGGCTTGTCTCCGTATGCCAGCACGGGTTGCCAGAAAAAGTAGGTATGAAAGCCGTACGCCTTTGCCAGAATCTGCACCAGCTTCAAGTTCGCTTCGTAGTTCAGGAGGGTCGCCTCTGCCCTGGCCGCTAGGTCTCCATCCGACATCGTCTGTTGGTTGTCTTGGGTGGGGCTCATCATCAGTCTGATCAACTTTGACGAGTATGACAAGTTTAGGCAATCCAGCTTGCTGGCAGCAGGTTTTTCAAATTTAGTCTTGATCAGTTCAAAATTCCAATGGGCGGTTGGAATTCCAGGTGAAAAACCGCCAACCAGCGACTCATTGACACCATCGTAAAAAATCGCGATATCCGGGCGCCGACCTCCCTTTAGCAGCTGCATTAACAAGATCGCTTCCTGATTCGTCACATAACCCTCGGCGCCTAAGTTCGTGACTTCCACGCATGCGGAGGGATCGCTATTAAGTTCTCGGGATAAGTATGATGGTATGGTCCCCGAGTCCGGAGCGCCTATTCCATAGACTGTTGATCCCCCAAATACCCAGATGCTACGGATAGCCGTTTTCCCACACCGATCGCTCATTGCCTGAATCGTTCTGCGCCACGTTCCCAACTCGGTATCGTCAGTGTTTATGTATTTGCCGTGCCATTTCCTTGCCCCCCATACCGTAAAAGGCAGGTAATTGCTGTGCGCTGTGGCCGTAAAGGACGTCTGTTCTGTCCAAAATTCACGCCCCCACGTCTCGCGATCGTATGCTGGACTATTCTGCGGCGCTAGGGGATTGCTGTGGCGCCTGTTGTAAGCGGACAATATGACAAACGAGGAAAGTTCCACGAGGACTGAGACGGCAGCCAAGGCGACGACCGCACAGCCAAGAATCGCGAGGATCCTTTCGGCGGAGACTGCACGCCTAGTTTGCGTCACTGGGGCACCCACGTCCTTGGAGAAAGGTCATTATCGTATTGCCAGCCAGCGTTTCCGATGCCGAGTTTTTCGGCTGCGAACGAAAAATCCGTCAAACTAAAAGATTCCGGGAATTACCTTGGCGGTGGTGTGCGCGTAGGCCTCGTAGCGCGGTCCGAACAATTTCCGCAAATGCCTTTCTTCCACCGCGATCTTGCTGAGAAGTAGCACGCCCCAGGCGATCGCCAGCATCCATCCGAGAAAGCTGGCAAAGATCAGCGCCATCGCTCCTTTTCCCACAATCGCAGCTGCATACCGGGGATGGCGCACGAACTTGTAGGGTCCGATGTTCATGGGCACAGAAGGGGCTTCACTTTGATTGAAGTAGTGGGCGAGGTAGGCATCGGTCCAGATCTGCCAAATTGTCACTGCGAGATAGAGGGCAAGCCCAACGGCCTGCAGCGCCGGTTGCGCCAACCAGGGTGCGAATCGCCAGTGACCGTAGTCGAGGAACACAACCAGGTCGAGAGCCATCAAGAACATTACCCACTGCGGGCCCGCCGGGTCAGAATTCAGCGCCCACCATTCTTGACGCAGCCGACCCGAACGAAAGGCGCCGAGACTGGAAACAATAGAATGCAACGACCCCGCCAGCCGCAAGGCAAAATAACTTCCCGCGAACCAGTCGACGCGCTGCCAGCGGCTGGCGCCATGCCATTGGATCAAGCATGCTAACGCTATGGTCAGATAACCTAGTGAACACGCCAACGTTTTCCAGAACGTCTGTTTCATCGCAGCAGCTTCTCGATGAAAGCGGCAGGGATCTTCGGATCACTACCGTAGTGGAGTTCAAAGATCGGTCCGCTAGAAAGAGCAGTCAGGGCCACATTAATTTGTGAGTCGAATCGTGCGTCCTCGTTAAAAAGCATCGAGTCGCGCAGTCGCGAAACGGCATCTGCGTGCCTAAGTTGCTCGAGCCGCGCCTCACCGGTGCCGCTGCGATCCAGGAAGAGGCTGCAAACTGGAGTGACCGGCCGGGACCGGCGCGCCTGCAAAGGGCTCTTATCGAAGTAGTAAAACGCAAGCTCGGCATAGGTCGAGGGGTGTGCCGCCTGTCGCAATTCTGGCAGAAAATCCAGGGTTTCTGGCCGGAAAACAGCAGGGAACGGATCCCCCCAAGCGAGGAGGTTGCCACTCATTTCCAGGAATACAACCTGATCGGCGTGAAATTCCATACCCAATTTCGCCGCGAGATAGCAAGCAGTAGTCTTGCCGGAGTTGGGTGGTCCGAATACTAGAACCCCGCGGTCTTGCACACCGACGCAGCCTCCGGAGAGCGGAATCAGTCCCAAACTCGTGGCAGTCAAGCAAAACAAGATATCGAGCGGCGGGCGGTGTCGAAACCGTGCTTCGCCGCCGATATACGCATCCGCAATAAAGGCCGTCGCTTCGCGCCGGTTAAGGTCGACGGCCAGGAAACCTCTTTGCCCAATGTTCACGTACCGAAGCCCTGGATCGGAAAAAGCCGCGAGCTTCGCGGCGGTCGAATGCACGTGCGGATCAGATTCGCACACAATGCGCCAGAGGAACTCAGGCGGCTTCGCGCTTCCATGCTGATGACGCTCGAAAAACTTGAGCCCGAGGTCTAGCAGAGAACTGTTATTGGTTTCGAGCCGCACAGTTCTCTGCATCAGCTGCAAATCCGTGGCCAGTGGCGTCCGCATGAACCGGCGCAGCGGGTCCTGACGTTCGGTCGTCGGGCGGTTGCGACCAAAGGGTTGCGCGTCACCCTTCGAGGGAGTCGGCAGCACGTCCTTTGTTGTGCTTTCTATGTTGTACCTGGCGACTGGCATACGGAATTATCGATGAATGACTTAACGATTTGCTCAGCGATCGCCTGCGGCTGTCCGCCGTATCGCAAGCGCCAGCACGGGAGCGCAAGAAGTTGATCGATTGCGCCCGCTTGCTTTTGGACTGCTTCAGGAGCCTCGGCCATTAGGTCCGTCTCAATTCGAGCTCTGGCGTCGTTGCGCCGCATCCGGGTCACGTGAAACTCAGAGCTTTGCTGCCTCTCGAGGAAAACAAGGGCTCGAGGCTCGCACTCAGACCGAGGTTCGCCCCCAAATCGCCGATCAGGTTCGTAATGAAAAACACGCTCCCCGTTCTGAATTTCCATTGGTTCTCGATCACGAAATTCCTCGAACCAGGTTGCCGCCTCGCGTCGCAACTTGAGCGGCCTGGGCATCCCCCAGGCCAGTAATTTATTCTGCTTTACCCAACAGAACGTGCGGTCATCCGAAAGCAACCTGAACCCGGCGGCAATCAATGCCATGGCTAAGGTCGACTTACCCGAACGAGACGGCCCAATCAAAACCAGCCCCCCGCGATCTCTGGCAATGCAGGCAGCGTGCAGTTCGACGAAGCCGACCTCGCCAGCCAAAACGGACAGCAGCATGGGGAAAATTGTCCTTTCCCAATACTGGGTATCGGAGGCCATCGCCGCCGAAAACCGCCCGATCACGCGGCGCGCACGAAGATCGGCAAGCATCGAGCTTCCTGAATCGAATCCAGCAAAGACCAAATGGTCCAGGCCTCGCACGTAGGGCTGCGGCCACGGCGGCTGGGCCCGGTCAGAATTGTCGACCCACAACCGCAGTGAGAAGTCGACTGAAAGGGGAGGCACTTCGACCGGCAGAAAGTTATCACGCGCAGCGCTGAGCAGTTGCTCACAATTCGTCGACAGAGTGCAAACCGCGCCCGCCACCGTGTAATGCTCACACAGTTGGGTCTCGGCGTCTTTATGCAGAAAATCCCGCGATCTCATACCAGCACGGACTGCTACAGGCGAAGGCGCGCTGCCCCTAAGCTAAACTTGGACGGGAGCGTTCCAGGTTGCAGCGCTCGACAATGGTCGACCGGTCCGGCGCCCCCACCTTACGAAGAATGTGGTGAATGTGATTTTTCACCGTTTGTTCTGACAGGTTCAGACGCGCCGCGATCTCCTTGTTAGTGAGGCGCTCGCGCAATAGCTCCACCGTCTGTTGCTCCCGACGGCTGAGTCCGAGTTCTGCCCCCCAGTTAGCCTGCTGAGCCACGGAACGGAACAGGATCCTCGAGAGGGGTGGGGCACATACTGCCCCCCCAGCAGCGACAGCGCGGATGGTGGCGGACAGTTCCATAGCGGAAGCGTCCTTCAAAACGTATCCTACGACCCCTTCGCGAACCGCTTTCAAGAACGTGCTCTCATCCGGGTCCATGTCCACCATGACTATGCGAAGATCTGGAATTGCGGCCTGGAGCGCAGGGATCAGCCTCACTCCGGAAAAGGCCAGACCGCTGGAGTCCACAACTACAATGTCGGGGTGAACGGCAATAATTTCATCGTGCACTGCGGGCGAATACGGGTGGGCCCCGGCCACGCGGATATCACTTCTCTTGGCGAGGAGCCGGATGAGTGCCTCGCGCAACAGCCGATTCTCGGCGAGGAGGAAAACTTCCGCGATTTTCTCCGAATTTAGTGAACGTCCGCCAGGCATTTTCTGACGCCTCGTCGACACCGCAACGCCAGATCGAAGGGTCTTGCTCTCAACTCGACCAGACTGTTGATTACGCAACAGATTAAACTCCGGACTGCAGGACGAATTGTCCATTAAATGTCAAGAAAGTGTAATAAATTGATCGCGCTCTTCAGTAAATGTGGAGTTCCTCGACCCTCCATCCGCAACTGCCGCCTACACATTTTCCAGGGATGCAAAGTTGTTGGGCAGGCAGCACTGGATCTGTTTAGGTCCAGTACTGAATTCCAGTACCGGCCCGATAGTGTCTCCGGTACCGCGATACTCACTTGCCCGGTACACAGAAGATAAGGAATCAACTGTTGTTCCTAGCTCTCTTTTGAATCTTGCGCCGAAGTGATTCCCGCCGTACCTTACAACAGCCTGGAGCCATAGAAGATGGACGTGAAGCGGGTCCGCGTGCTGGTCGCAAATCGCCCCCGTCTAATGAGAGAACTCATTATGACGACGATCGCCGACCAACCTGACATCGAGATTGTCGGCGAGGTTGCGGACGAGGGTGATCTCAACGAAGCGGTCGAACAGGTTCGACCGGATGTGGTGATTCTCGCGCTGGACGAACCTGAGGAACATTCTGCTCAGTGCGGGTTCCTGCTCGGACGCTATCCCGAGATGAGGATTGTGGCGTTAGCCCCGGAACAAAATTGCGCTCTTTTCTACTGGGCCATTCTCGACATTCGAACCAGGAGATTGGAGAGTTCGGAGGCAGGCATCTTGAATGCCGTGCGGGAGAGGCCCGCCCTAGTCGGCTTGGCTCAAAACTAAGCTGGGTGAAAGAAGAGCCTGCTGGTTCGGTGAGTCGATGAAGGTAAAGGGTTTAGCTCACAGAAGCCCTGTAAGTGAGGGGGCGAAGCTGCATCCAGCCGTCTGGAGTAGGAACAAGATGTGCACATTTGCAGAAGCGGTAATGAACGCACCGCAGGCGTTGCCAACCGAATCGGGTGGAACAAACTGGTATGCGCTCTACACCGCACCGCGCCACGAAAAAAAAGTGGCTGAACAGATCCATCGTCGCGGCATCACCTGCTTCCTGCCGCTCTACAGGTCGGTACGGCGATGGAAAGACCGCCGCAAGGAATTGGATCTGGTCTTGTTCCCTGGTTATGTCTTTCTGCGGATTGCGCTGCAGAACAGATTGCAGGTGCTGCAACTCCCAGGTGCTGTTCGACTCGTGACTTTCAACGGGCAGCCAGCTCCCCTCGTGGGAGGCGACATTGAAAATCTACGGCTTCGGCTTTCCCACCCCGGCAAGATTGAACCCCATCCATTCTTGCGCGTCGGGCGCCGCGTTCGTGTTCGGAGCGGACCCTTTCAAGGGCTGGAAGGCATCATTCAACGCACTAGAGACCGATGCCGGGTCATCTTCTCGATCGACCTGATCATGCGCTCGATCGCTGTCGAAGTCGATGAAGCCGATGTGGAGTTGACTTGAACGATAACTCGTGTCCGTCGCGAGTTGAAAGAAAAACAAAATGTCAGCGTATCCAATATGTTATCCCTTAACGATGTGAAAGGTAGAACGGCCTGTGGCATCGCTCTGCTTGTCCTCTGCGGGTTGATGTTCGGCCAGACGAAAGAGCGGCCGCGCGTTCCGGACGAACCTCAGGGCAATCGTATGGCCGACTTGTCCGATCTTGCCAAGGATAATCTCGACCACGTAGCAGCCTCCTCAATTCAGATTCGGGAAGTTCTGCTCAAGGACGCCGGGCTACTAGTTGAGATGAAACGATGGGTAGCCAAGGAAGCCACCGATAACGGGCAGGTCGTTGAAGATTCCAACCTGTCGGATCAAGCCATATTCGATCGGCTCGACCACGATGTGGCGTTTCGTTCAGTCGCCACCCATCTTCTGCAGCGATATGGTTATTTGCTGCCGTCACCAAATCCTGATTCCAGCTTCGCGAAGGAGCAAGACCTGGTGCTGAAAGAACGCGCCCGACGCGTGGTGCAAATCGAAGCTCAGGAAGACTCCGAGTCGCTCCGGCCAGGAAAGAGCGAAGCGAACGTGGAGCGCGCGGACACATGTAATGCGACGCGAGAGGGTGCTTGTCCGAGAACCAATTCGCGCAATGCAACTCGTCCGACGGAGAACGAACGGCGCAGTCCGGACCCATATCCGGGTGCGCAACCGGATACGCCGCTCGTAGTTTCCCCCTCTCGTATGCTGCGAACGGACGCGGGCGCAGGCGAGAGTCAACCCGACCGCTTGGCGTCGGCGGAAATCGAGTTGGCCTCCAACCCAATTAAGTCCGAGACAGATACTCCGCTCGCTTCCCAGCCCCCTGACTCTTCTCCGCTTGATGACCTGATCGCTGCTCGGAGTAATCTCTCGCTCTCTTCGGGTGATAGAAACCTTGCCCGCGAAGTTACTGCTCGAAACGACGTCCCAGTGTCGTCCACAAGGTCGAACTGGAAGGGGCCGAGAATTGAGCCATCTGAAGAAGACCCGACCGCAGTGAAGATGGTGCGACCTGCCAATCCTTTTGCCGACATTCCGTCGCTTTACGATATGTACGTGCAGGCAGGAGCCTCGCAACGGCCCGCGGAGCGGTTCGGACTTGACGTATTCCGAAACACCACGAACCAGCCCGAGGCAATACCTATGGACCTCCCCGTGGGCCCGGACTACGTGGTCGGAACGGGCGATAGTCTGGCCATTGATCTTTGGGGAGGCGTTTCCCAGAGGCTGGTGCGCCTGGTCGATCGGGAAGGTCGCGTCTCGCTGCCTGAAACTGGTCCCCTGCTGGTCAGCGGTAAGAATCTCGGGGACGTGCAGCTGGAAGTGCAGCGTGCCATGCGCACCCAGTTTGAAAATGTGTCGGCCGATGTCTCTCTTTCGCGCCTCAGAACGGTGCGGGTTTATGTGGTGGGAGACGTCGCGGAACCCGGCGCATATGACATCAGCTCGCTTTCGACGCCACTCAATGCACTGTTTGCGGCGGGAGGAGTTACCGCCCGAGGTTCTTTGCGTGCCCTCCGGCATTCCCGGGGCAATGAGCTCGTGCAACAAGTGGATGCCTACGACCTGCTTTTGCACGGCGTACGTTCCGACCTGAAACGGCTGGAAAATGGCGATACCTTGCTGGTACCCCCGATGGGGCCGCAGGTGACAGTAGAAGGGATGGTGCGCCGCCCCGCAGTGTATGAGCTCCTGAATGAAACCTCCTTAGCGGAAGTACTCGAACTGGCTGGGGGAATTCTGCCTACGGCGGCACTACGTCACATTGAAGTGCAACGCGTCGAAGCCCACGAAAAGCGCACCATGCTCACCCTGGACCTCACCGCGACGGGGAATCCACAGGAGGTGGATAAGCAACTGCAAGCTTTCAAGGTTCGGGACGGAGATCAGGTGCGCATCTTCCCGATCGCCTCCTATAACGAAGATGCCATTTACCTTCAAGGCCACGTCGTGCGCCCAGGGCGTTATTCCTATAAGCAAGGAATGAAATTGACCGATCTGATTTCATCCTACGGCGACTTGCTGCCGGAACCGGCTCCCCATTATGCGGAAATCATCCGCTTGAACGCTCCAGATTTTCATCCCAGCGTCGAAAGTTTCGACATCGCCGCGGCATTGGCAAACCCAGCCTCCGCGCCGGCGCTGAAGCCTCTGGACACCGTGCGCATTTTCAGCCGTTACGATTTTGAACGTCCGCCAGACGTGTGGGTCGGCGGCGAGGTTCGCGCCCCGGGGGAGTACCGCACATCCGGTCAGGCTCACCTTCGGGATGCAGTTTACCAGGCGGGTGGAATCACTCCCGACGCAGCGCTGGATTCAGCCCAGCTGTTCCGCACGCAGGCCGATGGCACCTTGACGATTCTTAGCGTCGATCTTCGCGAGGCCTTGGCCGGAAATCCGGTGGACAATATTCTCGTGCAGCCACGGGACCGCTTACTCATCCATCGGAGCCTGGCCAAGATAGATGCACCAACTGTGAACGTCATGGGTGAGGTCGCCAAACCCGGACGTTATCCCCTGACCGCTAACATGCACGTCGACGACTTGGTTAGGGTCGCCGGCGGACTGAAGAGGAGCGCGTTTGCAGACAGCGCCGATCTCACGCGCTTCGCCGCCGGTAATGGCTCTAACGAGCGCCTGCAGGTGAAGATTTCGGCCGCATTGTCGGGGGACGTCAACGAAAACATCCCGCTGCGCAATGGAGATGTTCTCGCCGTTCGACGGCTCCCGCAGTGGAACGATCTGGGCGCTTCCGTCACCGTAGGTGGAGAAGTGCAGCATCCAGCCACATATGGCATTGAACCCGGAGAACGGCTTAGCTCGGTGCTGATGCGGTGCAGTGGCTTCACTCCGGAAGCCTATCCCTACGGAGCGGTCCTCATTCGCCGAGAAGTCCGAGAAGTGGAGATGAGATCCCATATCGAGTTGGTGAACCGAATCAAGGCGGAGGAAGGTTATCTGAAAACTCTTCCTGAAGGTGACGCCGACCAGAAGAATGCAAAGCTCACCGCGATCGCGCGAACGGAAACGGCGCTCAACCAACTGGAGGCCACAGCTCCCGTTGGACGGTTGGTGATTCATATTCCTCCAGACCCCAAAAAGCTGGCAAAGACTCCCGCGGATACCCCTCTGCGAGATGGGGATGTGCTGATTATTCCCAAGAAAACCAATTACGTGGTTGTAAGTGGCGAAGTTTTCAACCCAACGGCCGTCAGTTTTCTGCCGGGCAGAAATGCCAAGTGGTATTTGAGCCAGTCCGGCGGCCTTACACAGATTGCCGACAAGAGTGCTGTCTTTGTTGTGCGCGCGGACGGGTCTGTCCTTTCCGCCAGGAACAATTCCGGATTCTGGTCGGGCGATCCCATGAACGCGGTTTTGAAGCCGGGAGACTCGATCGTCGTGCCGGAGAGAGCCCCCAAGGTTGCTCCGCGGAATTGGGCGGCACTCTTGCAGGCAGCCCAGGTTGCGTCTTCCGCGGCGCTCACCATCGCCTACATTCATCCCTAGGATCGAGATATCTGGTTGAGAGCCCAGGCACGATTTTTGTTTCTGGCCGTCGTGATGACGTTGAGCAGGTTAGGTGTAGCTCAGACGCAGGACGAAGTAAGTCACCTTCCGACGGACAACCCCGCAAGCAACGCCCCTCAAGTTCAAGAACATCAGGCCGCAACCGCTCCGGCTAGCCGCTTCGCGGTCCCCGCTGACGGCGCGCCGAGATCCGGCTTTTCGGGGCACCTCACAGATTTCTTTCAGGATCAGAAGCAGATCTGGACCAGTCCCGCGCGGACTCGACTCTCAGATGCAACTTGGCTGGTGCCGCTGGCTGGAGCTACCGCGGGGCTTTTCGTAACGGATCGCCAATACAATGCATCGCTCTCGCAGAGTCCTATGACCCTCCGCCATTACAAGACGTTTTCCAACGTTGGGGTTATGAGCCTTGTTGGCGCGGGCGCTGGACTTTATTTGTTTAGCTTTCCAACCCACAACCAACATTGGCGCGAGACTGGATTTCTGGCTGGCGAGGCGGCCCTAAGCAGTTTGCTGGCCACCGAGGCGCTGAAGTATTCGTTCCGACGTGAACGGCCGTATCAGGACAATGGAAGCGGAGCCTTTTTCAGAGGCGGCACCTCGTTCCCCTCGGAGCACGCCGTCGCGGCGTGGTCCATCGCGGGCGTAATCGCGCATGAGTACCCGGGAACCCTCCCCAGGCTTTTCGCCTACGGCATGGCTTCGGCAGTCAGTTTCTCCAGAGTTCGCGCCCAGCAGCACTTTCCGTCCGACGTTTTGGTTGGCGGCGTTCTTGGCTACTTGGTCGCGCAGAGCCTCTACACGCATCGCCACGAGCCCGAGACACGCGGAGGAGCATGGGAGCCGCCTCGCGAATTCGTGGAGCCGGCGAGCCGTCATTCATCCCCGCACATGGGATCACCCTACGTTCCGCTCGACAGCTGGATCTATCCCGCGATGGAGCGACTCGCCGCCTTAGGTTACGTCAAATCCGACGCTCTTGGAATGCGCCCATGGACGCGACTGGAGTGCGCCCGCTTGCTGGGCGAGGCGTCGGAGCGCCAGCCAGAGGTTGACGGACCAGCGGAAGTTCAAGAACTGTATGCGTCCCTCTCTAACGAATTTGAAAGTGAAATCCAAACCTCCGAAGACGGACAGAACGTTCATGCCCAACTGGAATCCGTGTATCAGCGCTCGCTGGGAATTTCCGGGACGCCACTGACCGATGGCTATCACTTCGGCCAGACTGTGCTGAACGACTACGGCAGACCCTTTCAGGCAGGTTTCAACACCATAGCTGGAACTTCGGGCTGGGCGGTTGCGGGGCCTTTTGTGATCTACGTTAGGGGAGAGTACCAATATGCACCTTCGGCTCCAGCTCCGTCAGCCGCGGCACTAGCCTTCATCAGCGATTTCGATAGTTTGCCGAACAACGCTCCCGCCACGCCCGTCTCGGCGATTGGTCGTTTTCGCGCTCTGGACGCTTACGTGGGAATGAATTTCGCAAACTGGGAGATGTCCTTCGGTAGGCAGAGTCTCTGGTGGGGACCCAGCGAAGGCGGGACGATGGCGTTCACCAACAACGCGGATCCGATCAACATGTTCCGCGTGAACCGGGTTAGCCCTTTTCGATTGCCCTGGATTCTAGGCGTTCTCGGCGACATCCGGCTCGACTTCTTCCTGGGGCGGCTGTCCGGTCAGGAGTTCATCAACAACGGCGTATCTGGGGCGCCGGCACAGGGACAATACGGTCGGAGCCTCAATCCTCAGCCTTTCCTGAGTGGCGCCCGGGTTAGCTTCAAGTTCACCCAAAACTTCGAATTCAACATGTCGAAGACTACGATTTACGGCGGCCCTGGCAATCCTCTAACCCCGAAAACTTTCCTGCAAAGCTCGCTATCGCTGCATGAGAAGGGCGAACCCCTGGGCGACGGCCGCTCGGTCGCAGATTTCTCTTATCGCATCCCGAAATTGCGCAACTGGCTAACTCTGTACGGAGAAGGCTTCAGCGAAGACGAGATTTCACCACTCAACACTCCCGGGAAGTCCGTGTGGCAGGGTGGACTTTACTTCGCCAAATTTCCGAAGGCGCCCAAGCTCGATTTAAGGCTCGAAGGAGGATCGACTAGCCCGGTCAACTTTTCTTCTTGCAACGGATGCTTCTACCACAATTTTCAATACGTGAGCGGATACACCAGCAGCGGACAGCTCATAGGCACTTGGATCGGCCGCGCGGCGCAGGGGGAGTCGATTGCCAGCAACTATTGGCTTACCGCGACCAAGAAAATTGGAATCGATCTCAGGCACAGGAAAGTGGACAGTCAATTCCTTCCACGGGGAGGCACCCAGAACGATGCCGCCGTGAACGCTGATTTCCTGACAAAGTCCGGTTTTCGATTCTCCGGCACTCTGCAGTACGAGCGCTGGCAGATACCACTGCTGGCGGTGAATCCGCGATCCAACATAACCGCCTGGTTTCAACTGGGTTATTGGCCGCAAGTGCGGGCAAAGGGAACTGTTAACACCGTCGTGACCAAAAAGACCAATGCCCAGTAACCAGATCGCCGAACCTGCTGTTCTCGCGGAACCCCTGCTTGTCCGGGGGTATGAGGAGCCGAGCAATCATGCAGTCGTGAACCGCCTGCGACTCCTGTTCGAACAAAGTGATTTTCTGTTCCGAGTGGCAGCGTGTGGACTCATCCTATCCACGTTGCTTGCCTTCGTCATTCCGTTCCAGTATGAGGCGCATACCCAGCTCATGCCGCCCGACAGCGAGTTCGGCTCGGGTCTGGCTTCTTTGTTGTCGATGAATATTCAAACCGGCAGCAGCCTCGGCATGCTCGCCGGCGACATGTTGGGTCTTAAGACCTCGGGGTCGCTATTCATGGGGATTCTGCGAAGTCGCACGGTGGAAGATCGAATCGTCAACACGTTCGATTTGAAATCGGTCTACCATACGCGGCGAATGGTGGATGCTCGGCGACGGCTCGAAGCCAACACGCAGATATCGGAAGATCGCAAGAGCGGCATCATCAGCCTCGCCATAACGGACCATAGCCCGCAGCGGGCGGCGGCCATCGCCAAAGCGTATGTCTCCGAGCTCGACCGCCTGGTCGTGGAATTGAATACCTCGTCGGCCCATCGCGAGCGCGTTTTCCTCGAAGAACGGCTCAAGACGGTAAAACAAGATCTGGACTCCTCCGCCAAGGAATTCAGCGAATTCGCCAGCAAGAACACCGCGATCGATATCAAGGAGCAGGGCCGGGCCATGGTGGACGCTGCCGCTACCTTGCAGGGTCGCTTGATCGCGGCACAATCGGAGTTCGAGGGCTTGCGGCAAATCTACACTCCGAACAACGTTCGAGTTCGCGCCTTGCAGGCCCGCATCGTTGAACTGAAAAAAAAGCTGGAGGAGATGGGAGGCGGCGACCTCGACTCCGCTTCGGGAAAAAGTGGTAGCGATTTCCAATATCCGTCGATTCGCAAACTGCCTCTTCTGGGCGTCACGTACTCCGACCTTTACCGCAAGACCAAGGTCCAGGAAACGCTATTTGAGTTGCTGACCCAGCAATGTGAGCTGTCCAAAGTGCAAGAGGCCAAAGAAACTCCCAGCGTCAAGTTCCTGGATGTTCCCGTCGTTCCTGAGAAAAAATCATTTCCGCCTCGCCTGTTCATTATGTTTCTGGGCGCTTTCTTCTCGCTGATGTTGGGCACGATGTGGGTGCTTGGCCGGGCGAGCTGGGAAGAACTGGATGCTCGGGATCCCGGGAAACTGTTGGCTCTTGAGGTCTATACGAAGGTTAGGGCAAACCTGAACCTCACTTCTGGAAATGGAACTCGCTTGAGTCAGGTGCGCGAAAAGATCCTCGGGTTCAAGCGGCCATCGAAAACGACCTAGATTTTGCTGGCCGCAGTGCTTCCAGCGTTTGTCTTGGGCATCTCTTCCCACTCCTAGTTCCGATTGCGAATGGCCGACCTACTCGACGTCACCGATATTGAGCAAGACGCGCCGGCGAATACAAGCGCCGCGAAGCGCCGCCTTGCAATCCTGCAATCTCCGTTATTGTGGGACTCGCTCAGTTATTTCGGCAGCAAGGTGGTCCCGGGATTCATGGGCCTCATCTCAGTCCCAATTTTTATTCGCATCATCGGGTTAGATGAATATGGCCATTTCGCCGTAATCGTCCCATTGCTCATGGCTTTCGCAAGCGCCAGTTCAGGATGGCTCGGTCAGGGAATTTTGCGTTTCCATCCGTTGGCCACCGATGCGCGCGGCCGCTGGATCATTTTTGACCGCGCCGTAACCAAGAGCACGATTGCCTCCGTTGCTGTTACATGTGTGGTGCTCGCAGCCGTCCTCGCAGGACTGCACTACGCCCTAAGGACTGCGCTCATCTCCCTGGCGTTTTCTTTGTCGCTGCTGGTCTATGCCGTCACGCTGGCCAGGTTCCAGGCACAATTGCAGCCGGTCTCGGTATTGCAGCGTGAGATTGTCCGCTCCATTGGCGGCTTTGTATTCCCTGTTTTGATTGTCCTAATCACAGGGCGAAAACAGTTTGCGCTGATCTTGTTGGGTCAGGCGATTGCGTACACCATCGCCTGCCTGCCGAGCTTAAAAATGCGAACTCACGACGACGAGATCGCTCTCGACGCCGCCGAGCGAGTCCAGCCTGACTCCTCGTCCACACAGACCGTTCGCCAGTTATGGCACTTTGGCTGGGGCGTAGGGTTATGGCTTCTACTGTTACAAATGCTGCCAGTGATTGATCGGTGGGCAATCCGCAGATTCTCCGGGTTTGGGAGCGCCGGCACCTACGCATCGCTCTACGAAGTAGCGATCAGGTCGTTTTCCTTCCTGGTCTTTCCCCTGACGCAAGCGGCTCACCCGCGGATTATGCAATCTTGGAATGAGCGCCGGTTCGCGGCATCGTACCGGATCATCCGCTATTCCATTCTTTCGCAGTTCGTCATCTTCGTAGCCGTACTCGGCGGTGTCTCGGTTCTCTCGCATCGGATCACCAGGCTTATTCTGGGATTCAACGACCCCATCGCCGCCCGCATGCTGCCCGTGCTGTTCGTCGGCGGATTCCTTTGGCAGTTTGCGTTGCTTCTCCACAAGCCGCTGGAAATAGCGCAGAGGACCGGCGCGATGCTCGCAGCCATGGCTGTGGTGGTGGTACTAAACGTCATCGCGTGTTTCCTGTTTATTCCGCGGTTCGGATACCCGGCTGCAAGTTACATCCTGGTGTTTTCCGCCTGCGCCTACATCCTGTTCACGCTTTGTCTGACGCGCTTCCGCGCATTCCGCAACTTGTCGCCCTCAGAAACCTGCTGACACTGTTGTGATCGATACCGTCGGATCTCCGTGGCTGGCCTACGCGGTGCTCGTCATCGTGACCGTCGCCTCGCGGCTGCGCTGCGGCAGTTGGTTTGCGCCCGCGGCTTTTGTGGGATTGGTGTGGTCGTTCTTTACGGGGGCATCCCTGCTCGTCGTGGACTACCCCATTCCCGGCCGCGGCTTATGGATGCTGGTCATGCTCGTCGTTGCGATTCAACTCGGAGCGCTGATCGCTCATGAGCTGCAACCGCAGAGCAGCCCCTCTCTCCGACCCGGCAAGGCCAACATCTTCGATTCTTTGATCATCCCCTGCCGGCGGTACGGCCTGCTATGTACTCTGATCGCCGTGGCCGGTTGCGGGTATTTTATGGTCACCAGCTTGGACGAGTTCGGCCTCCCGTTCACCACGATCGGTATCCTGGAAGTGGGGGCCCGGTGGAGGACATTGCGCTACAACGAGGTACTTGAACCCTGGTCTGTGCGATTGCTCATCACCTGGCTGCACCCGGCTGGATTGCTGGGAGGAATTCTTTTCGCCTGCAGCCGCAAACGTCTTGATCGGTTGATCGCAAGTGTGTCTCTGTTGCCCGCGATTTTCTATGGAATTCTTGTCGGCGCCCGCGCCGCTATTCTTCTCGGACTGACCTGCTGGATCGGCGGGTATGTTTCGACTTTGTGTGTTCGAAATCGCGGCCGGATGGGCGTATTCAGCGCGAAACGCATTGCTCTTCTGCTGCTCGCCGCGGCATCCATGGTCGGGATGTTTGTCTTTATCGATGCCGCCAAGGATACGTCCTGGAACCAGGGGTTTGAACTGAACCCTAACGAACAGAGAATCAACGACTACATGTTCGGATCGTCTGCCGCTTTCGCAGACTGGTACGCGCACGCCAACCTCTCCGATGCGGAGTGGGGAGCGGAGACATTTGCAGGCGAGTTTGATCTGCTGCATCTCAAGACAAGAATCACGGGGAAATATTTGGAAACATCGAACGTGGTCGGGACCGAGGTCACCAACGTCTACACACTCTTCCGCGGCCTCATCGAAGATTTCACGGAAATTGGCGCGATGCTGGTCGCCGCCGCCATCGGTGGATTGGCCGGCTGGATTTATCGCCCGCGATTCAAGAATTTGTTCGGTGCGCTGTTCTGGCTATCGGCGTTCTACGCCGCTTTCCTGTTCAGTCCGCTCGTTTCTTTGTTTAGTTTCAACGGCGCGATGCTGGCCTGGGTGGTTGGCTGGTTTGTGCTTGTTAGGGCAAACCCCCAACCTTTGGCGTTTCGACTGCCCCGCACAACTTGTCAGGAGGCGGCACCGTGAAGCACGGCGCGAAAGCTCTGATCATCACGGTAAATTTCCGGCAGGCTGAAAGTACTGTTCAATTTGTCAAGAGCGCTCGCAGCCTTGAGACATTTGAGGCCAGCAGTCTCCTGATCGTGGACAACAATTCCAGTGACGGCTCATGTCCCATGATTCGGCGGGCTCTCTCCGGGTGCGACAATGCTGAACTCCTGGCCTCTCCGCAGAACCGAGGCTATTTTGGAGCCGCCAGCTGGGCATTGCGGCACTACCTGGCGAGCCGGTCAACTCCGGACTGGGTGGTCGTGTGCAACAACGACATCGCCTTTGCTGATCCCCATGTCCTGCTGCGGCTTTTCGAGAAAGACCCGGCGGCCGCCGCCGCGCTGGCCCCGTCGATCATTTCGGGCATCACGGGACACGATCAGAACCCCTATATGCGTTATCGCCCGAGCGCTCTGCGAATGCACATCTATAAGTGGGTCTACCGCAGCCGTCTGTTGCTGAATCTTACTGACGCTCTGGCGGTCTTCCTCAAAATGCTGCGGACCTATTTCAGTCGAGTCGCTGGGCCAGTTGGTTCGTCCCCCCTTCCAGCAAACTCGCAAGACGATGTCTACGCACCCCATGGATCATTCCTGATTCTTTCGAAAGAATATTTCGCCCGGGGTGGCAGCCTGGATTTCCCCGGCTTCCTGTTCGGAGAAGAGATTTACATTGCCGAGACCATCCGGAGACTGGGATTAAGCGTGGTGTACTGTCCTGAGCTCCAAGTGTTTCATCACGAACATCGGTCCACTCGCTTGTTCAAGTCGCGCAAACTGGCCGCCGACTTGGCTTTTTCCGCAGCTTACTGCGCCGATGCCTTTTTCCCCTTGCGCGCTCGCGACTGAACGACGGGATTCAAGCCACGTGCCCCACAATCTCGTACGCAACCCTGAGAGTCCTCTCGAACGAAACATGCGAACTACTGTTTCTGTGATCGTCCCCATTCGAAATGAAGAGAAGTACATTGAGGCTTGTTTGACTTCACTCTTGGCGCAGACCTATCCGACCGAACTCTACGAGATTCTGGCGGTAGATGGCCGATCCTCGGACCGCTCAAGAGAGATCGTTCGCCGCCTCGAAAGCGCAGCCTCAAATGTCCACTGCCTCGACAATCCTGCGGCGACCGCGCCAGCTGGGATGAACATCGGCATCCGGAATTCGAAAGGCGAGGTCATCATTCGCGCCGATGGACACAACTTCTACCCTGCGGATTACCTGGAGAACTGTGTGAAGTGCCTGCGTGAGACCGGTGCGGACAATGTAGGCGGCCCTTGGCGCACCGTTCCTGCCTCCAACGCATTCGGCGCTCGGCTGGTTGCTGCGATCCTGGCCAGTCCTTTTGGTGTCGGCGATTCCAGTTTCCGAACCACGGCGAAAGAGGGCTATGTGGAAACGGTTCCGTTCGGCGCCTTCCGCCGGGAACTCTTTGACCGGATCGGCCTCTTCAACGAAAACCTCGTGCGTAATCAGGATAACGAACTGAATGCGCGCATCCGTCATGCAGGAGGCAGGATTTACCAAACGCCGGCCCTAACCACGGAATACCATCCGGTTGCGACCTTCGCCGGGCTGCTGCAACAAACCTTCCGCACCAGCCAATGGCACGTGTTCAGCATGCGGCAAAATATACGCGCGATGGGCCTGCGTCACCTGGTTCCCGCATTCTTCGTCACAACATTCTTGGCCTTAAGCGTGGCGTGGTTGTTCGCGCCGCTGGCGGGCCTGAGTCTGATCTCACTCGCCGCAATCTATCTTCTGATCGGCTTGGCCGTCTCGCTGGTCAAAAGCCGCCAGCACGGCATTTCGGTACTATGCGTCCTGCCGGGCGCCTTCTGGCTTTTTCACTTGTCCTATGGCCTGGGTACGCTAGTTGGGCTGAGATATCTCTTCACGTCTCCGCCCACATCGCCCATTCGCGCCGGACAGCCGGTGGATGGATAAAGTGCTTCGAGATTCGAACCTAATGTCGGTTAGCGATGAGCGCCGCGAGCTTGATCGCCTGCGGCAAACCTATGAGGGCCGCAATCGTCCGTCGCTGGTACAACGATACTCGCGGACCAACCCCGGCCACTTGTATGCACTCCATGAGCGGGAAGCAACCATGGCGGCGCTGTTGCGTTCCGCCGGCCTGAGGTCATTGGCTGATCTACGGATTCTCGACGTCGGGTGTGGCAAGGGAGCGACTCTCCGTCAATACCTTGAATACGAAGCCGATCCATCGCAGTTATGGGGCATTGACCTTTTGCCGGAATTCGCCAAGAAGGCGCGCTTAAGTTCACCGCACTTGCGGATCGCCTGCGCAACCGCCTCATGCCTCCCATTCGCCGACGGCAGCTTCGATTTCGTTTCCCAATCTATGTTGTTCACCTCGGTGCTGAATCCTGAAGTCAAGTGCCAGATTGCCCATGAGATTGATCGCGTCCTGGTTCCGGGTGGAAAGCTCTTGTGGTACGACTTCGCCTTCAATAATCCCTCTAACGCAGATGTTCGCGGGATCCCCCTTGCCGAAGTCCGCCGGCTCTTTCCGAGTTTCATTTTGACCAGCCGCAGAATCACTTTGGCGCCGCCGTTGGGTAGAGCAATTGGCCGCTTCGGGCCAGCGACGTATTATCTCGCCTCCAGGATCCGGTTCCTTTGCACTCACTATCTTTGCCTGCTCCAAAAACAGCCGGCGGCCTAATAAACAAGCCTTGTCCCATCCCAGCAACCAGAGACTTTACCATCATGCGTGATAAATTCCTGCCGTTCTCTCCGCCAATGATCGGAGAAGAGGAAATCGACGAAGTCGTCGATACCCTGCGCTCCGACTGGATTACCACCGGTCCGAAAGTGAAGCGCTTTGAGGAAGAGTTCGCACAGTTCGTCGAAGCTCCCGATGCGCTCGCCGTCAGTTCTTGCACCGCCGCGTTGCATCTTTCTCTGCTCGCGCTCGGAATCGGCGCCGGTGACGCCGTCATCACCACGCCTCTCACGTTTTGCTCGGGCGTCCACGTTATTGAACATGTGGGCGCCACTCCGGTCCTCTCGGATGTCGAGCCGGACACTTTGAACCTGGACCCCGACGGCATCCATCGTCAAATCGAGAGGGCAAATAAAGCTGGTCTGCACGTAAAGGCCATCATGCCTGTCCATCTCTACGGTCACTCCTGCGATCGCGATGCCATCCTGAAGGTCGCAGCCGAGTACCATCTTGCCGTAGTCGAAGACGCGGCTCACTCGCTCCCGGCCGTCTATAAAGGCCATCGCATCGGCTCTTCCTCGGCCACGGACAGTGTGCCGGTGCTGACCTGCTTCTCTTTTTATGCCACCAAAAACTTAACCACGGCCGAGGGAGGCATGCTCGTCGGCCCCAAAGTCTTGCTGGACGAGGCCCGGCGCTGGAGCCAGCACGGCATGAGCCGCGACGCCTGGAAGCGATACGGTGCAAGCGGGTCCTGGTTCTACGATGTGGTTTGTCCAGGCTTGAAGTACAACATGACCGATATTCAGGCGGCTCTTGGCCTGCATCAGCTGAAGAAACTACCCCAGTTCCACGCGAGGCGTCGCGCAATCGCTCAACGATATCAGGCCGCTTTCCGATCCTATGAGCAGTTAGAAATACCGACCGAGCGCGATCAGGTTGAACACGCGTGGCACCTTTATGTGGTGCGGTTGAACTTGAACCGCACCCATGTCACGCGGGATCAATTCATCCGCGAAATGCATGACCTCAATATTGGCTGCTCCTTGCACTTTATCCCAATTCATCTGCACCAGTACTATCGCGAAAAATACAGATACAAGCCTGGGGACTTTCCGATCGCGATGCGAGAATACGAACGAATGGTCTCCCTGCCGTTGTCTCCCCGTATGACGGACGGCGATGTGCAAGATGTAATCAGCGCTGTAACCAGCATCATTCACCAAGACAGCCTCGCAACCTCGGTACTGCCAGCCGATGCCGCCACTGTCTAAAGAACCGGAATTGTCAAAAGAATGCGGGGCTGCTTTCCCGAGAACCGGTGTACCTAATCGTGTTGTCGACGTGTTTTGTGCGGCTTTAGGAGTCCTTTTTCTGTCACCTTTGTTTTGCGTGATCGCGCTGGCGATCAAGCTTGACGATGGCGGCTCCGTGTTTTACAAACAGGCTCGCGTCGGCAGGGCCTTCCAGCACTTTCGGATCTGCAAGTTTCGCAGCATGGTTCGTGATGCCGAGCGTTACGGTTTGTTGACAGCTCCCGGAGATGCCCGCCTGACACGGGTCGGACGTTTCTTGCGACGATATAAGCTCGATGAATTTCCGCAATTGTTCAACGTCCTCAAAGGGGACATGCAATTAGTGGGCGCTCGCCCCGAGTTAACCCAGTACGTAGAAAGATTCCGCCCCTGCTATGAAGTGATCCTGCATGATCGCCCGGGTATAACGGATCCCGCAAGCCTGGCTTATCGGCGCGAAGACCACATGTTCTCCGCGAGCCGGATGGAAGAGCAATATGTTGAGGAAATTCTTCCCGCTAAGCTCAAGCTCTCGCTCGAATATCAACGGCAGCGCACCTTGTTCTCGGATCTTCGTATCCTGCTACAAACCGTTTTCGAATTATTCGCCTAGAGAAAGTGTTCGTTCAACCAGGCCATCGAAGTCCATTCATTTTCGCATTCCGCCTCTGAAGCCCATCACATTCAGCCGCATGAAAATCATTAATCTCGCTCAGGCTCTTCTGCGCAAGAACTCGTGGTTCGTAGGTACGTTTCAGGCGGTACTCATTTGTTTGTCGCTCCTCTTGGCGTGGTTCTTGGAGTTTGACTTCACCTTACCTGACCGGCGGTTGTTGCTTTCTGCCGCATGCCTCCTCATTGTCATTCGAATGGTTGCAATAGCCGCGTTCGGCTTACTGCACGGGTGGTGGCGGTACACGGGCTTGAGCGACACGCTGGATGTCGCAAAGTCTGTATTCTCTGGCTCCGTAATATTTTTTTTCGCTATGCGATATGGGCTGCGCGTTGCGAACTTTCCCAGGACAGTCTATGTACTCGAGCCCTTGCTTTCCATGGGAATGCTGATTGGAGTACGCATCCTCTCTCGCGTTTTGGCCGAATCGGTCCGGCAGGACCTGGCAGCTTCGAAAAAGGTACTCCTCATTGGGGCAGGGGTCGGCGCGCAAACTGTAGTTCGAGAAATCCGGCGACCTGGAAGCGATTACGCTCCCATCGGATACGTTGACGATGATCTCTCCAAGGTGGGGCTGAAAATCGAAGACGTCCCGGTCCTCGGGACTGTCGACCAGATTCCCCGGTTGATGAGTACCTACCAGATCGACGAAGTGCTAATTGCCGTGCCCTCGGCCACTTCCAAGCAGATGCAACGTTTCGTGGAGATATGCGAACGTACGGCGGTGAAATTTCGCACGGTGCCGGCTCTGCGTGACGTAATCGCTCAAAGAGTGAACCTCAGCGATTTCCGCGACGTGGATGTAGAAGATCTATTAGGAAGGGATCCCGTAGAGATCGATCCGCAATCAGTCCGAAGCGCAATTCATCGGCGGTCGGTGCTGGTGACGGGAGCGGCTGGTTCCATCGGCTCGGAGCTCTGCCGCCAGATACTCGAACACGAGCCGCACACCCTGGTATGCGTTGACCAGAACGAAACTGGAATGTTTTATCTGCATCGCGAGCTGCTGCGGCGCCAAGGCGGGACAGATATTCGATGTCACGTGGCTGATACAGGAGATCGCAGGAGCATGAAGTACATACTCCAGGAGAGTGCCCCCGAGGCGATATTCCACGCCGCCGCCTACAAACACGTACCGCTCATGGAAATGAACGTGTTGGGGGCTGTGCAGAACAACATCTTCGGGCTGATCAGCCTTCTCGAGGTCGCAACCGAGAGTAAGTGTAAGAGTTTTATTCTTATTTCCTCCGACAAGGCGGTGAACCCATGCAACGTGATGGGTGCGACCAAGCGGATCGGTGAACTGATTATCGCTAATCAACCCATGAATGGACTGCGCTGCCTGTCCGTCCGCTTCGGCAATGTTCTGGGATCAAACGGCAGTGTCATTCCGGTGCTTCAGCAACAGCTGCGAAAGAATGAACCGCTTACGGTCACCCACCCTGAGATAAAACGCTTCTTTATGACGATTCATGAAGCGGTCTCGTTGGTCCTGCAGGCTTCCGTGATCGGCGAGAAGGCCGACACGCTCGTGCTCGATATGGGGCAGCCTCTCTCGATCCTCGATCTGGTACGAACTCTGATCAGACTCTCTGGCAGGAACGAAAAACAGGTAACCATTCAGTTTACTGGCTTGCGGCCGGGCGAAAAACTCATCGAGGAACTCTTCTACGAGAATGAAGAGGTCGGTAGCACATCGTTTTCTAAGATCAAGCGGGCGCGCGGTCCTGTTCAAGACTGGAGCACACTCGCAAAGAAGTTAGAAGAACTTGAAGCAACTTTGTTTCTGAACCGGCCAGATCGCATCCGCGCCAAAATCAACGAGATTCTCTCGGAATACTCTTCTTCCTCGTCGAAGAACGAGCCCACAGGTTCCGAAGAAGACGAATCGTGGCCTACGGTTGGTCGGCGTAGAAGTGCCTGATGTTCATTTGCAGATGAGTCAGATGACGCGCGGCGAGAGTAGCAGTCGGCACACGGAAAAGTGCGGAGCGGGCTTTCCCGGTTCTCCACCACGTGCAAAAGTTAGAACAACTCAAGGCGCATTACCTGAATAGACGATGGTCGACCAATTCGTCAGGAACCTCCAAATAAAGTTTTCTTCTTGCTCAGTTTTGTGAAAACAACGAGTTTCGGCTGCGCCTCATCAGCAACTGTTCTTCGAGTTAAGGGAGGCCTATGGACCGTATTCTCATCATGGAAGATGACCCCGCCGCCCAAAAGGCATTAAACCGCCTATTCGTTGCCGAAGGATTTTCGGTTGAAATTCAGCCGGATGGAGAGCGGGCCTTGGACAGCTTTCATGCCGCAGTCCCCTCCGTTATCGTTCTAGATCTGCGCGTACCCAAGCTCTTCGGGAAAGATCTTTGCCGAGAAATTAAAGCGGAAGTGCCTTCCGTACCGATCATTGTCGTCAGTGACTCCGATAACATCTCGGATAAAGTCTTGCTCCTTGGGTTGGGTGCCGATGACTACCTGACTAAACCCTTTAATCCCCGAGAACTTCTAGCACGTGTTCACGCGGCACTCCGTCACGCCTGGCGGGTCGACACGAGGAACTGGGCAAGTTTTGACGGCGTTGTCGTCGATTTCAAAAAGGTGGAGGTGACCCGCGATAGCAGGCCTGTCGTGTTGACAGCCTGCGAGTTCAAAACTCTCCGCTTTCTTATTCAGAACGCCGATTTCGTTTTTACCCGCGCTGAGCTGCTGAAAAACGTCTGGGGTTATCAGGGCAGTGTTCAAACGCGCACGGTAGATACCCATATCTTAAAACTCCGGCAGAAATTGGAAAGAGACCCACATCGCCCGATTCACATTCTAACCGTGCATAGTATGGGATATAAGTTCGTTCGCTGAGGTTTCAGGCGAATCAAGGTACCCGAAGCCGTTCGTCATCGCATACCCCGTAGCCTCCAAAGCATGCTGACCGTTGTCGACGGTTGCTGCCACAGCGCCGAGAATTGCCTAAGCCACTTTGGGCAACGTCATCGTCGGTAATTTCAGATCAGCCCTGCGGGCGAGGGTAATGACGGGGATCGACTCTGAGCAGGAATGCTTCCGGGAGAAGCTAAGCCGCCGGAGACACCGTGCGATAATTCTACGAAATTCAGCTGGCTTGTAACCTGCTCAATTTACAGTCGCTAAAATTGGTGCGGAAGGGGGGATTTGAACCCCCACGCCTTTCGGCGCCACCCCCTCAAGATGGTGTGTCTGCCAGTTCCACCACTTCCGCACTTCGTAAACTACCTGTAATCAATAACCTAGCAAGTTCGTCGTGTGAGGGTATTTCTAACTGCGCCGGATTTTGCACCGACTCATTGCACGCGATGCTCTCCGGCCCCTGCAAGTCCGCCAGTCGTGCAAACAGCTTGTGGACAGCAGCCTCCCGCGGGTGAACGTACCGCAATCGTGGTCTTAATGTTATCGTGTCCCGCGGCATACTGCAACGTGAAGGGATCCGTGTACTCTCCGGCCTCGGTCAGGAAAGTATTGCGCAGAGCGTGCAGGCCGGCATCTGTGTGCGGGTTTTCCTTCGATTTTTGTAGGCCACATCGGCGGCGACCTGCAGTGTATAATCCGTTGCGAACGCGATAAGTCCAAGCTCAGTAAGCTGCCGCAGATGAGTTGATTTAGCGCCTACCGAACCTGTGCGCTGAGACTTCCGCTATATTGCTCTCCGAGTTCCGTGCTTCCGTTCATCTACATCGGGCCGTGGAAGTTCGGTATGTACGGAATCATGCTGGCAACCGGGTTGTTCGCTGGCTTCCTCCTGCTGCGCGCGGACTTGATTCGCCGCCGGATTCGGGGCAACCCTTACGCGATCATTCTGGTGATCGGCGTCACTGGTTTCATTACCTCCAAGCTCTACAAGCTCATTGACACCCCGTCCGTTTACCTGATTCATCCCGTTCTGCTGCTGGGCCCCTCGGGTTTTACTTTTTATGGCGCAGTCATGGGAGGCTTGGTGGCTGCGGCTTTTCTGGCTCGGCATTACCGAATCGGGTTTCTCCCCTTTCTCGATGCGGTTTCGCCCGGAGCCGCTCTGGGGTACGGAATCGGCCGACTGGGTTGCTTTTTCGCCGGCGATGGCGACTACGGAGTTCCGACTTCGCTGCCTTGGGGAGTAAGTTTTCCGCATGGTCTGGTTCCCACTTACGCCCGCGTTCATCCCACTCCGATCTATGAGTTCGTTGGGGCAGCGCTGATTTCTCTGTATCTATGGAAACGTGGGTGTGCCTCGGTTCAGCTCCGAATTCCCCCTGGCCGCGTCTTTGCGGAGTATCTGATCTTGACTGGTGTTGCCAGATTCTTGGTCGAGTTTATCCGCCGCAATCCGCGGGGGTGGCTGGGGCTCACGAACGCACAGCAGGTGGCCATAATCTCTGTGACTGCCGGCTTCCTGCTGCTCGTGATGGGAATCACCAAGTCCCTTTCCAGTTCCCGGCCTGCCGTTTGACCCCTTCAAGCGCTCACCCGTGTGGTCTGTTGAGACTTTTCAGATTTCTTTCAAAAACATGACAGGGT